>CADAZX010000074.1 GCA_902792515.1 uncultured Ruminococcus sp. | reverse complement strand
GTCGGGCGGTAGGAGTTGTAACCAATCCACAGCATCCCCTACAGTATAGCATATGACCTTGGAGAGGGTCACTAAAAACTACTACTCTATAATACAAGGCGTAGAATGGCGGTGCTGGGTAAAGAGAAGAGAGGCGCGCCACGGAAACCGGGAAGAATAAAAAAGCGCCTCCGATCCCGGAGGAAAGGAGACGCGTAATAAACGGAATTTGTTATTTAGTATAATCAAAAAGCTCTCTCGAGGATCTTGGAGCAGTCGTCTATAAACGAACTCATTGCGTCCTGGTCGAGCGGCTTGTGGGCAAGAAGCGCGATACCGTAGATCTGCCGCGCGAGAAGCTCGGCGTCGGGAGAGAAGGATTTCTCCGCTGCGGGTTCGGATCCGGATTCAGACTCCGCGGATTTGCCGGTCGCATTTTCAGCGGCATTGCCCTCGGGGGTCTCACCGGCTTTGTCCGCCGCGGTACCGGTTGCGTCATCGTTATCGTTAGAGGTGCCTGAGGCGGCTCCGGTCGCTGTTTCGGCATCGTTCCTGACAAGCGAAAGCAGTTTTTGGACTGCCGGGCTGTTGGCGTTGAGGCAGAGCGTCAAATCGCTGTCGTTTTCGGACTCAAATCCGGGGTTGCCGAACTGGCGCATCATGTCGCTGAGCCTTCTTGCCTGCTCGGAGAGAAGCATAATTGCCGGCATCGTCACAGACAGCTTTTCGCAGGTGACGTTGAGGCCGGGTTTGGACGCGGTCTTTCTGAACAACGGGGCAAGCGTGTCTGCAATTTCCTTGGCGGAACCGTTGCCGTCACCGGCGGAGTCTTTGAGGCTGTTTGCGACGTCGGAATCGACTCGCGTAAAACGAAGTCCGTTGCCTACCTTGTACTCGATAAACTGCATAAACGGACTGTCAATGACTCCGTTCATCTCGATGACCGGAATTTCGCGGTCGGTCAGAAGCTTGATATACTGCGACTGGATCACTTTGTCGTCGGTGTAGTAAACCGTCTTGCCGTCGCCCTTGTCAGCGGTCTTTTCAAGATATTCTGCGGATGTGAAATACTCGCCGGAAGTTGTTTTGTAGATGATCGAGTCTTTGATTTTATCGTAGAGCTTTTCGTCCTTGAGGCAGCCGTATTTCACAAACGGGTTGATGTCGTCCCAATAGCGGCAGTAGTTCTCACGCTCAGTCGAGAAAAGGCCGTTGAGCTTGTCCGCGACCTTCTTCGTGATGTGGGCGGAAATCTTATTTACGTAGCCGTCGTTCTGGAGAAAACTTCTGGAGACGTTAAGCGGAAGATCAGGACAGTCTATGCAGCCTTTCAGAAGCATGAGAAACTCGGGAAGAACTTCCTTGATGTTGTCTGCCACGAAAACCTGGTTGTAGTAGACTTTGATCTGTCCTTCGAAGCGCTCGTAGCGGTCGCGGATCTTCGGGAAGAAAAGAATTCCCTTGAGGTTGAACGGGTAGTCTACGTTTAAGTGAATCCAGAAAAGCGGATCCTCGTAGTCGGAGAAGGTCTTCCGGTAGAACTTTTTGTAGTCCTCGTCGGAGATGTCGTTCGGGTTACGGTTCCAGAGCGGGTTTGTATCGTTGATCGGCTTGGGTTCAGGCTTTTCCTTCTTTTCGCCGTCGCCGGAGGATTCGGATTCGCTCTTGTCGCCGGAACCGTCTTCGGGAACAACTACCGTCTCTTCATCATCGCCTTCGAGAAGATCCTTGGCGTCGGTGAGGTAAATCTCGTAAGGGAAGAACGAGAAATACTTGTCGAGAACTTCGGACAGCTTGTCCTTTTCAAGGAACTCCTTCGCGTCTTCGGAGAGGTGCATCGTGATATACGTACCACGCTCCTGAAGCTCGGAGTCACCGATCGAAAACGTCATGCCGTCGGAGGATTCCCAGTGTACGCTCTTGGAGCCCGGAACGAAGGAGAGTGAGTCGATTTCGACCTTGTCGGAGACCATGAAAGAGGAGTAAAAACCGAGACCGAAGTGGCCGATAATCTGGTCTGCGTCGGCTTTTCCTTCATATTTCTCAATGAAGTCCTTGGCACCGGAAAAAGCGATCTGGTTTATATATTTGTCGACTTCTTCCGCGGTCATGCCGATGCCGTTATCGGTGACCGTGAGCGTGCCTGCGTCCTTGTCGAAAATGACCTCGATCTTCCAGTGCGGGTCGTCCTCTATCTCTGCTTCGCCGATGTTTGCGAGCTTACGAAGCTTGCTGATAGCGTCGCCGGCGTTGGAAACGATTTCTCTGATGAAAATATCCTTTTCAGAGTAGAGCCACTTTTTGATAATCGGAAAAATATTTTCGGTGTTGATCGACACCGAGCCGTGAGTATTTTCCATGACAGATAAACATCTCCTGTTATAAATAATAATATGCGTGGCGCGGTGCAGGCTACCCCGAAAGTGCGGGTGACCGTTTGAACAAAACGGTTTGGCGAGCTGCTCCACGCCGCCGACAGATATTATACCACCTTCACGCGTCTGTTTCACGCTTTTTAAGAAAGATTTAATGATTTTAAGTCTATTATTGGTGTGACAGGCTGTTTGAACGCGGTTTTTCGTGCTTCTAACTACTGGATTTTGAATGATTTTGAATGATTGAAGAAAAATACGGAAATTTATCCCGCAAATTCAAAAAAACGCTTGCACTTTTAAAAAAATATGGTATACTATAGTGCGTTCGAAATTCGCCGTTTTTCTGCGTTTTTCGCCGTTTTTCTCACTTTTTCCAGGCAAACAAAATGAGTGAAATAAAAAGATCGGGTAGGCAGTTTTCAGGGGGTAGGAAGGATTCGAACGCTTTTTAAGCTGTATCGAGGCAACAACCTCATAACAGATTTCACTTGAAAAAACGAACCAAAATCTGGCAATATAGGTCAATTAACCACAATTAAACACTCTTATTTCAGAAATTCATCCCGGCTGGATTAAAACCTCAGCCGGTTTTTTTGTTGTCAAAAATCGAAAGGAGCAAATGCATGCAAATCAAATTGAAACCATGGTCCGGAAGCGAGAGACTGTACTTTTACCGCCAGTCGCAGCAGCTCGCCGGACAGACCGGTCAAATCGGAAAACTCAGAGCGGATTTCGACCGCGACGGCAACGGCTTCTTCTCCACATGGGAGGATATCCGTGATCACCTTAAAACGGGGGAATTCAAACAGACCTTCGATAAAGCTATCAACGCACTCCGCTTCGGCGAAGGACTTACACCACTCGCAAGCAGAAAAGCTCTGACCGAGTTCCTGAAAGACAAACAGTCCGCTATTCTTCCGGATGACGGTGATTGGCACGGATTCAGAGCGGACG
>CADAZX010000073.1 GCA_902792515.1 uncultured Ruminococcus sp. | reverse complement strand
TTCAGAGAGATTTGTAAAACAAAATTACAAATGGAAGTTCCCGCAAGACAGAATTCCACTTCGCGCCCCCTGAAGTGGAAGTTAACTTTTCACTTCACACTTTCGGTGCGCGGATTATTAATCGCTTGCAAAATAACGGAGATGTGGTATAATGTGGCTACAAACTGGCGTTAACGCCGGCAAATTTTATAGGAGGGAAATATGAAAAAGATTATTGCATTAGCGATAGCCGCAGCGATGGTGTTCTCGCTTTTCGCGATCAACAGCTTTGCGACTGTGGAACACGTGATTGACGGTATCATTTCCGAGGGCGAATATGTTACGAAGCTTGAAATGAGACCCGACAACGTTAAAACGTGGACAAACACAACGCTTGAAACGAGTGCCGACCTTTACATTGACACGTCGCCGGATAAGCTTCTCGATTCCAACCTTTACGTAGGTATCGTGACTCCGAAAGAGACGTTCACCGAGGGCGATACGTACCAGCTGAACATTAACCCGGGCAACATTCCGGACGACAAACCGGGTCTGTTCCTGTCCTTCGTTCTTAAGACCGACGGCGTACAGATTCTCCAGCACAACTGGGCGACGCAGCTCCTGGACGATGACAGCGCAGCCGGCGCCGACATTACCGATCTTGTACTCGACAAGACGCTCAGCACCGACGGCGACAACATAGTTTTCGAGGTCAATCTGCCTCCGGAGCTTTTCCGTGTGAACGGTGAAGAGGAGTTCAAACTCGGCAAAACGCTTAAGTGCGGGTTCTTCGCGGTAATAAAAGGCAACCAGGGCTACACGACTTTGCCCGTACAGCCGGGCTCTGACTGGTCTGTAAAGGCCCTCGGCATCAACGACAACGAGGTCGTTATTATGCGCGACGTTGAAAAGGGCGAAGAGCACACCGTTTCCGGCGTTGAGATCCTCGACTTCTCCGACGCATACGGCGTTGGAATGAGCTTCGACACCTTCTTCGTAAACAGAGTCCAGCTCGACAACATCATTATGAATAACGTTGACGGCGGCGCAAGCGCAAAGCTTGAAGAGTACGGCAGAATCATCGACGGTCACGAGGCCGAGTACACGAGCTTCACGTTCCGCGGCTGGGTCGGCTTCCCTGAGCCGATGGTCGAAGTAGGCTACCAGATCGACGAAAACGACCCTGTTATGGTCGACAACTGCTTCAAGACAACCGAACCTCAAGTTAAAGGGGCAGGCGGCGAGTTCGCTCAGAGAATCGAAATCGAAGTCGACGTTACCGGTCTCCAGGACGGCATCGAGCATGAGATCAGAGCGGTTGCGAAGATCCAGGGCGAGGACGGCGAACCTTACTACGCTTACATGAACCAGGACGAAGTCAATGCTAACATGCAGTTCTTCTACGTCGCACCGGGCGATCCGCCTCCACCGACCGACACCCCTGTTCCGACCGACACTCCCGAGCCGACGGCAACTCCCGAGGCGACGGCAACTCCCGAGGCACATGTTGAAGAGCCCACCCAGGCTCCTGCCACCGAGACCGATAAGCCCGCCGGGAAGAAGGGCTGCGGCAACTTCGTTGGCGGCGGCGTTGCTGCTCTTTGCGTGCTCGCGGGAGTCGCGATAGTTCTCAGAAAGAAAGAGAACTGATCGATTACCAGCCGGAATCCGGCTCACATCGAATGCTCCACACTGTCCCGCGCGGGACAGTGTGGAACAAACAAAACACGCACTCTGTCCTTCCCGCTTTGCTTTCGGGTTGGAAAGAGTGCGTGTTTTTTATCGTTTCGCATGTTTTTTGCTATCCGCAGACCGGGTGTAAAATCCTCAATTTTCGCTGTTTTTAGGCTTAAAAACGTATTCCACGTATTCGTACTGCTCGTACTCCGCTGCTGTCTCCTCCATTGCCGCAAGGATCTCGTCGCGGAGCTTTTTTCTAGCCTCCTTCGGCGGAAGATCATTGCCGGGGTAGAAAGGGCCCTTTACGACGCTGAGCACCTTCGGCCTTCCGAAGAAGGGAATTTTACGTCTAAGGTAAACGTTTGTGACCGCGAAGCAAGGCGCGCCTGTTTCGCACGGGTACGTCATCGAGACGTCCTTGAAGGGTCTGATCCCGGTGTAATACGGCCAGATGTGGGCCTCGGGGTAGATCGCGACGGCTTTGTTTTCGCGGATGCGACGGGTGATCGCCTCTTTGAATTTACCCGCTCCGGAGACTCCGGTAAAAACGGGAATGCCGCCGAGCATCTGAACCAGCCCCTTGATCCCTTTTATTGAAGTGGCGTCCGGGCTGCAGACGATGTAGGCCTTTTTAGGCGCGGCGAGCCGCGAGGGCACGAAGGCGTCCAGGTCTCCGTTGGTGTGGTTCGCGAAAATGAAATACCCGGTGTTGCGGAAGGGCTTCAGTAGCTTCTTACCGCGGATCCTGTGGGCGAATTTGATTTTGAGCCACAGAAAAGTGACGGGCCGCGCGAAGCTGTGGTACGCAAGGAAAGCGCACGCGCGCCAGACAGGGCTCTCGTGAACGTATACAAAGCTGTTGCCGAGCTTTTTGGTCGTGATGCCGTTGCTCGCGAAGTCGTCGTTCAGCGGGTCACTGTAATAGAGAACTCTTTTCATAGTCTTGATTGTCGGTTGCGGCGAAAACTCCGTCCAGGCTGTTTTCGCGAAGGTCGGCCGCTTCCGAAAGCGCCGCGGTGCGTTCCGCGGACGACAAAACCTTGTATTTTGCGGGCGAGTTATTGAGGCGCCGCTTTTTGGCTTCGACCGTTTCGGCGATCATGCTGCGCATGGAATCCATGCAGGCGGACTGCTTTACCGAGACGCCGGAGCTCAGGCAGCGCGCGGAGTATTCCTCGCGGAGTGACGGATTTTCGATCCAGAAGTCGATTTTCGCCGCCAGATCGGCGCTGTCGTTGCACTTGAAAATGCATTTTTCGTCAGGCGCAAAGTACTTCGTCGCGCAGCGCGGCGAGTCGGAAACGACCGGCACGAGGCCGCAGCTGATTGCTTCAAGACACGCGATCCCCTCGAGCTCGATCTCGGCGGGGTGGCAGTACAGATCGGAATAATTGATTGCCTCGAGCAGACGTTCCCGGGTGAAGAACTCCATAACCGGCGGCGCGATTCCCGCCTTTTTAACGCAGGCGTCAATCTCGCGTTTCCGAGGACCGCTTCCCGCGAAAATGAGCCTGATGTTGTCGCGGTATTTGCTTTTTGCGACGGCTTTGACGAGCACTTTGTGGGACTTTTCGCGCGAATACCTGCCTATGAAGAGAATCACGAATTTCCCTGCCAGGGCGGCGGGCTTTTCGGCAGGCCTCTTTTCGAAAACCTCGTTGACGCCGTTGGAAATCACGTACCCGTTCGTCCTGCGGCCGACTGACTTTTCGAAAACGTCGCGGATGAACTGCGTGGGGTAGTGCACCGCGTCGACGTATTTATAGAAGCCGTTGTAAAAGTTTTTATATACGAGTTTGTTCGCGAGCTTGCTGTTCATGAGCATAAGATGGCTCGTGAGATTCTCCGCCTGGCAGTGAAAACCGGCGGTCACCGGAATGTTCCGCCTCACGGCCTCTCTCAAAGCCGCGCGCGCCAGAATAAAAGGCGTCATAATGTGAACGGCGTCGCACCCGTCAAGCGCCTCGGCAATCACTTTTTTGTCGGGAACGGCGATCGAAACGCAGTTTTTGCGGATGATCGCGTCAAGCGCCGGCCCGAGCGAGAGCTTTTTGACTATATAATACCCCTCGGTACCGCGTCTTTCCTCGTCGCAGCAGACCACGCGAACGGTATCCCCGCGTGATTTCAGATACCGGATCAGATTCATGCAGGCGACCGTCGTCCCGTTGTTTTCGGAGCCGAGGACGTCCGCCACTATTGTAACTACCATGGATCAGTCTTCCTTTCCGTCCTGCGCGAGGGGCGCCTTGAAATTGGGACTGCTCTCCTGAACGGGCCCCGAGCTGATCTTCACGTCGACGATGTCCGAAAGGTCGCAGCTGAGCGCCTTGCAGATCTTCACGAGCGTGTCAAGGTGGACCGGCATGCTTTTGCTCATTTTCGCGATAACGGCCGAACTGAGACTCGTCTCGCGCATGAGATCCTTTTTCTTCCAGTTCCGGTCGATAAGAAGCTTCCACAGTTTGTTATATGAAACGTTAGCTGAACCGCCCATAATAAATAACCTCCGTCTTTTCCGCGGTTTTCACATCCCGCGGCAGGGGGAGTATAGCACCTTAGCCGCGCTATTTCAAGCGAAAACTTTATGAAAGTAAATTTTTTCTTTACGTTAACGAAGGAATGTTAACGAAGGAAAACGCTGCCCGGGAAGAAAAACGCGCGAAAACCGGGCCACGTGCGGGAACGAAAACCGGGCCGCGCGCGAAAAAAAAAACACGGAAATCAAAAAAGACTTCCGTGTTTCAGTGGCTCCCCCTGTTGGACTTGAACCAACGGCATCGTGATTAACAGTCACGCGCTCTACCAACTGAGCTAAGGAGGAATATTAATCCGGCAATGACATAT
>CADAZX010000072.1 GCA_902792515.1 uncultured Ruminococcus sp. | reverse complement strand
CTTCGGCGAACTCCCACTTGACCTTGCCGTTAGTTCCGTGAATAGTATATTCGCCGGTGAAAAGGTTGACGAGGTCAAATTGCTCAGCCTTAGCGCAGAAATCGTCGTATCCTTTTTTTGTAGTCAGATCGACGATCGCGCCCGGCATCGTGAACGAAGTTTCGTCGGCAAAAGAAAACGCAGAAAATGAAAGCGCCGCAACGAGCATTACGGCCACAGCCAACGTTATTCTTGAAATAATTCTTTTCATTTATTTTACCTCCATGAGAAGTCGTAAAAACTTAGAAAACAACTCAGAAACCGCCCACGAGGTCGTCCATCGTATAAATCCCGCGGTCCTTGTCTGCCAGAAATACTGCGGCTTTTATCGCGCCCTCTGCGAAAACCTCCCTGGACTGCGCGCGGTGCGTCAGCTCGATCACTTCGTTTTCTCCCGCGAAGATAACCTCGTGGTCGCCTACAATGTTTCCGCCGCGGACGCTTGAGATACCGATCTCATACTTGGAACGTTTTTCCGTACGTGAATGACGGTCAAAAACGTAGTCGTATCTGCCGTCCCACACAGTGTCTATCGCGTCTGCCAGCATGATCGCGGTGCCCGAAGGAGCGTCGATCTTCCTGTTGTGGTGGCGTTCCACTATTTCGATATCGAACGAGTCGCCAAGAACCGCTGCCGCCTTCGCCGCGAGGACTCTCATCAGAGCGATGCCCATAGACATATTCGCGGAGTGGAATACAGGCACCGTAGAAGCGGATTCGACAAGCTGTCTCTTCGTCTCGGCGTCAAGGCCTGTCGTGCAAACGACAACAGGGATTTTCCTTGAAACAGCGAATGAAAGCAACGCGGGAACGGCTTTAAAGTTCGAAAAATCGATGATTACGTCGCACTTTTCGCTTTCAGGCACCTCTTCGACTGACTTGTAAACGCGAACGCCCTCGGGAGCTTCGCCTGCAAACGGATCGATTCCGAACGCCAGCGACATATCCTTGCGCTCCGAGATCATCCGTGCGGTGATCTCGCCCATTTTACCGCAAATTCCGTGAACAGCTATTTTCAACATATCAAAATCTCCTGCAATCTCTGTATAGCGACGTACCGAGTCAGTCTTTGAGAGCGTCGCGAAGCGTTTCCGCCATGTAGTTAAGCATTTCGTCGGTCATTCCGGGATATACGCCGATCCAGAAAGAATCGCGCATGATCCTGTCGGTAACCTCGAGGCTTCCTACCACTCTATACCCCTCGCCGGATTTGCGCATCTCGTTGAAGCACGGATGGCGGATGATGTTGCCCGCGAAAAGCATTCTCGTCTGAACGCCGTGCGACTCCATGTATGACACTACCTTCGATCTGTCGGCGCCGCCTTTAAGAGTCATTATAAAACCGAACCAGCTCGGGTCTGAATTCTCAGCGGCCACGGGAAGAATCACCTTAGAGATGTCTCCGCTCTCCGTGAGAAGTTTAGTGATTTTCGCCTTTAAATAGGCGAAATTGTGCTTTCTTCTTTCGACAAACGACGGGAATTTTTCGAGCTGCGCGCAGCCGATTGCGGCCTGCATGTCCGTCGCCTTCAGGTTGAATCCGAAGTGAGAGTAGACGTACTTGTGGTCGTAGCCGAGCGGAAGCTCTCCGTATTGTCTGTCAAACCTGTGACCGCAGACGTTGTCGCAGCCTGAAGGACATCTGCAGTCGCGTCCCCAGTCGCGGAGCGAAAGAGCGATCTTGTGAAGAAGCGGATCCCTCATGTAAACGGCTCCGCCCTCTCCCATCGTCATGTGGTGCGGAGGATAGAAGCTGGAAGTTCCGATGTCGCCGACTGTGCCAGTGAGCTTATCCTCTCCGTCAATCGTATAAACCGAGCCGAGAGCGTCGCAGTTGTCCTCAACTAGCCAGAGACCGTGTCTGTCGCAGAAATCCTTGACGGCCTTCAGGTCGAACGGATTTCCGAGCGTGTGGGCGATCATCACCGCCTTTGTCTTATCAGAGAGCGCCTTTTCGAGCATCGACACGTCGATGTTGTACCCCGGGATCGTCACGTCCACGAAAACGGGAACGCATCCGTACTGGATTATCGGCGCGATCGTTGTCGGAAATCCGCAGGCCACGGTGATCACTTCGTCGCCTCTGTTTATCTTTCTTTCGCCCAGAAGGTCGGAAGTGAGCGTCATGAACGCTAAAAAGTTAGCCGACGAACCCGAGTTTACAAGCAGGCTGTAAGGAACGTTCAGATATTCGGCGAATTTCTTTTCGAACCGTCTCGTATACTCACCTGACGTCAGCCAGAATTTCAGGCAGCTGTCGGCGAGGTTGACCATCTCGTCCTTGTCGTAAACCCTTCCGGCGTAGGAAATGCGGTCACCGCGCTTAAATTCTTTTCTTTTGTGATACTTTTCTGCGTATTCGGCAACGCTGTCAAGCAGTTGGCTGCGCGCCTCTTCTTCGGTCATATTTTCGAACATAAAACTATGCCTTTCCATAAAATCGCGGAAATCTCACGTTCCGCAGTATTCTTTGATCTCCCTGCTCATCTCGGCGGAAACGTCACCGCCGGCAAGGTAAACCTTTGTCCATTCAACGACTTTGTCAAGCGCCTGAGATACGTTCCAGCGAGGACGCCACCCGAAAACTCTCTTTATCTTCGAGCAGTCGAGCTTGAGAAGTCCGGCCTCGTGAGGCGAAAACGCAGCGGCTTTGTTGATCCACGAAAGACCGTCGCCCCACTTTTCGCAGAACATGTCGACGAGATCTCCCGTTGTAACGCAGTCGTTTTCGTCAGGTCCGACGTTGTAATAGCCGGATTTTTCAACGCCGAGATACGATTCTTTAACGATCATTAGATAAGCCATAACAGGCTCGAGAACGTGCTGGTACGGCCTTGTCGAGTAAGGATTCCTGACGATAACAGTCTCTTTGGACGAGGCCGCGCGTACGCAGTCGGGAATGATCCTGTCCTTTGCGAAGTCGCCGCCTCCAATAACGTTGCCGGCGCGGGCCGTCGAGACAGCCGCAAGAGAGTATCCCTGCTTTCCGAAAAATGAATTCTTATAACTGTGTGTGACGAGCTCGGAACACGATTTGCTGTTGGAATACGGATCGAAACCGTCAAGCGGATCGTCTTCTCTGTAGCCCCACTCCCACTCGTTGTTGAAATACACCTTGTCGGTCGTAACGTTGAGGAAGGATTTTACGCCCGGACAGTTTCTCACCGCTTCAAGAATGTGAACGGTACCCATCACATTTGTCTCGTAGGTGTAGACGGGATTTAAGTACGACTCTCTCACGATCGGCTGCGCAGCGAGATGAATGACGATCTCCGGCTCCGCTTCCTTTACGGCGCTGCAAAGCGCATCGAAATCTCTTACGTCGCCCTCGATAAACCTGCAGAGCTTTGTGCCTTCTATAAGATCGAAAAGCGCGGGATCTGTCGGACTCTTTAGCGAATATCCTGTGACGTCCGCTCCGGCGTCGCTGAGAATCTTGAGCATCCACGAGCCCTTGAAACCCGAAACACCGGTGATAAAAATCTTTTTCCCCTTAAAAAAGGCAAAAAAGTCATCGTCGTAAACATATTTCCGGGTCGCGCTCGGCAGCCCCTCATCACAGTGTTTCCAGGATTCAGCCATTTTTATCTCCATGTCTTCCAGGGGGCGTGGCCTGTCTGCCAGAGCTCCTCCAAATGTTTCTTGTCGCGCTGAGTATCCATGCAGTGCCAGAAGCCGTTGTGCCTGTATGCCATCAGCTGGCCTTCGGATGCGAGCGTTTCAAGAGGCGCGTTTTCGAAAACGGTCTTGTCGCCTTCGAGGTAGTTGAAAATGTCGGGTTCCATGACCATGAAGCCGCCGTTGATCGTGCTCGAGTCGTCGTCTTTTTTCTCACGGAACTGTGTCACTACGTCGCCCTCTCCGAGCCCGAGAACTCCGAACCGCTGTCCCGCGGAGACAGCCGTAATAGTACCGATCTTGCCGTGGTCCTTATGGAATTTGAGCAGCTTGTGGAGGTTTACGTCGCTGACGCCGTCTCCGTACGTGAGCATGAACGTCTCGTTGCCGATGTAGTGCTGCACGCGCTTGATCCTTCCGCCTGTCATCGTGTTGAGGCCCGTCTCTGCAAGCGTAACCTTCCAGTTCTCCGTCGTCGAACTCAGATATTCGGTGTCGTTCGTTCCGAGGTCGAATGTCACGTCTGACGTGTGCAGATAGTAGTTGGCGAAATAGTCTTTAACGACAAATGATTTGTATCCGAGGCAGATAATGAACTCGTTAAACCCGTATTTGGAATAGTGCTTCATGATGTGCCACAGAATGGGTTCTTCGCCGATCTCGATCATCGGCTTCGGTTTGAGATGGCTCTCCTCGGAAATTCTCGTTCCGAGACCGCCCGCAAGTATTACTACTTTCATAAATAGCTCCAATCGATTTGATATGATAAGATAAACTTATCTTACATATTATACCACAATGCGCGCCTCCGTTCAAACAATATTTTATTTTCTGTGAAGTGAAAAGTTAACTTCCACTTCAGGGGGCGCGAAGTGGAATTCTGTCTTGCGGGAACTTCCATTTGTAATTTTGTTTTACAAATCTCTCTGA
>CADAZX010000071.1 GCA_902792515.1 uncultured Ruminococcus sp. | reverse complement strand
GGCTGAATATTGTCTGGTCTCACTTCCTGGGGATCGTTGCCGGGTGATCCTGTTGACAGATCAGCCGGCATTTTTTAAAATGGTTGATGACCGCCTGACAAGATAACTGTATAAGGAGCACCGGGCTCATGAAGAAAACGTATTCCGCAAGAAAAAGGCTTAGCCGCCTTAAAGAGTTCGACCGCGAGCTCGAGGCGGTAACGCTCCAGAAAAAAGAGTCCACGCTCTACGACTACGTAAAGTGGGTCGGCGACGTGGGATTTGATACGATACCTCTCAAGGAGGCCGACGCTCTCGTACTGTGCGTCGTGGCGTACTTCGACCTTCAGCCGGCGTTCAACGAATTCGGCCCCGAGCCGAAGCTCTCCGACTGCGCGCTTCTCGTGAGAACGGGAGCTATCAAACTGAAGATCACCGGCGGCGACATGGGCAACACACGCATAATGGAAGAGGCGTGCAAGAGCCGCCGTTTCGGCTCGCTGACGATTAAAGACTACGTAGACATCGCTTCTCAGGATCCGCCTGTCCAGTTTTCGTGCGTCACGTTTGAGTGCGGTAACCTTTTCTCCCTGATCGCATACAGGGGTACCGACAGTTCCATAGCGGGCTGGAAGGAGAACTTCATGATCTCGTTCACGCACACCGAAGCGCAGGAACTCGCGGAAAAGTACGCCGCCGAACACGTTAAGGTGGGCAGAGACTGGTATATCGCGGGTCACTCGAAAGGCGGCAACCTCGCACTCGTGGCGGCGACTAACCTTCTCGATCTCCAGATGAAATACGTGAAAAGGGTGTTCATGCTCGACGGCCCGGGAATCTGCCCCGAGGTCATCGACCCGCTGAAAATTAGTCGGATAGACCATCTCATCACGAGGATAATTCCCGAATTCGACGTCATCGGCAAGCTTTTCGAACCGAAAATAACAGACACAAGGATCGTCAAAAGCTTCAGGGAGGGAATAACTCAGCACTCGCTCGCCTCCTGGATGGTCGACCACGGCGAGCTCGCTCTCGTCCCCAAAAACGACCCGTCATGCGACTGGATCAACGAGCTGCTCGGCAATTGGATCTCGAGCCTCGACGTATCCGGCAGGCAGAGCTTTGTCGACGAGCTTTTCGAGGCGCTGTCTGTCGACGGCGTAACAGACCTCTCAGAGATCTCGCCCGAATACCTCGGCAATCTCATAATAAGCCTTAAAGGGAAGAGCCCGGATACCAAGAAAACGCTCGGAAGCCTGCCGAAAAGGATCATTTTCGACGACATTTTTAAGGGTTCGAACAACGACGCTCCCGAAACGCTCAAGCATCTCGAGCTTATAACCGCCGCAGTGATCGCGGCAGGCGGAATCGTTATGGCCGCTGCGTCAAGATCAATTCTGGAGGCGGCGACGGTCGCGCTCATCATAATTTTGATATGCCTCGAGATATTTATAATCGTCAGAAGGCTCATTATGGACCACGGCCGGAGCGACGGCATTAAAGAGAGGATCATAATCACGCTCGGTCTCGCGGCGCTTTTGACCGTTCTTTTCGTCAAGGAAAACGCGCTTTTCATACTCGGCAGCACGCTTTTCGGCGTTCTTTTCCTCGGTCTCGGCTTTTCGGCCATCGACCGCTTCAGGAAGGAGATGCGGACGTTTTTCAAGGTGCTGAACATAATCGAGTGCGTTCTCGCGGTTGCCGCCGGAATCTGCTTCCTCGTGTTTCCGAGGAATCTTATCAGGTGGGCGGCGCTCGGAGCGGGAATTCTGATGATCGTTGACGCAGTGATAAGGCTTGTGCTGCTGACGGTAAGGTTCGCGTACTCGCGCGTCAGGAAAAAATCCGTCAAAAAGGACAAAAAAGAAGAAGAATAAAAACGAAGCGCCTCTCCGCCGGCAGTCTTAAGCCGGGATCAAGCGGAGAGGCGCGTTTTATATATCGAATAGTTTTCAAAGTATCAGTTGTCTTTGGGTTCTTTAGGTTCGTAGTCCGAGAGAGGGTTCCTGCTGACGGCGTCGGCAAGCATCTCGCGGTTTACGTGCGTGTATATTTCAGTCGTCGAGATGCTCTCGTGGCCGAGTATTTCCTGGAGCGACCTTATGTCGACCTGCCCGTACCTGTAGAGTAGGGTGGCCGCGGTGTGGCGCAGCTTGTGGACCGAGTACTTCTGCGGGTCGAGTCCGGCCTTCATTATGTACTTTTTGACCGTGTATTGGACCGTTTTCGGGCTGATGCGTTTTTTGCGTTCGCTGAGGAAAAGAGCGTCGGCGTCGGGGTCGTTTTCGTCGAGCTCCGGCCTCACTTCAAGCCAGTCGTCGATCGCCTCGAGACACGCCCTGTTGAGGTAGACTGTGCGCTCCTTGTCGCCTTTACCGGTGACCTTGAGCGTGTTGTCTTTAATAGAAGAGACGTTGATCCCGCAGAGCTCGGAAAGACGCATGCCGCAGTTCAAAAAGAGCGTCAGGATGCAGAGGTCGCGCCTGTCGTTTTCGCCGCTCACGCTGTCAAGAAGCTGCCTACTCTCGTCGAGTTCGAGGTAAACGGGAAGCTTTTTGGTGAGCTTCGGCGTCTCGAGGTCGAGGGTCGGGTTGTTTTCGATAACGTGGGCCTTCGAGTGAAGATACTTGAAAAACGAACGGAGAGATGCGACCTTGCGCGCGCGCGTGGCGGGCTTCAGCCTTCTGTCGCGGGAGAGGTAGTTGATGTACCTGTAGAGGTCGGAAAGCGTGACGCCCTTTATAAAAGAGTCGTCGAGGTCGTCAAGATACTCCTTTTTCTCGCGCTTCGCGAAATACGCGAAAAACATTATCAGGTCGTACCTGTATTCGCGGACAGTGTTCCCAGACTTGCCCTTTATGTTCTCAAGGTATATGAGAAACTCCTCCGCGTAGTAAGGAAGGGGAGTTTCCAGAGGGAGCTCTTCGCGCTCCGGACCTGCTAAACCGTTTCTGTCTGCCATTTTGGATCACGACCTCCGAAAATGCTTTTCCGGCTAAAACGCCGGCTTTCCATCCCGATTATTATACCACAAAAGTATCCCGCGTTCAATATCGCGGCGCCGGCGGTGAAGCGGTCTCAAAGCGGGCTCAAGGCCCTCAAAACGGTTTTAAACGAAGCGCGAAAATGATATAATAAGAGCCGCGGATAGTTCCGTTAAATACCCCGGAGCGAATTAACCGGGTAAGAAATTTATCCGCAGAGGTGGAGAATGAACGTTTTTTTCGAAAATGACAGAAAATATATCAATAAGGACAACTTCGATTTTTACTGCAACACGAACGGTCATCTGCTTAAAGGAACGCCGCGCGGAATCGCGGTTGAGTTTCCCGGGCTCGGAGGAGGCTCATGCCTTGGCGGCACGATGGATATGGTTCCGTACGGCGGAGATTACGCGGAGAGGCTCGCAAACGCGGGAATCCTTCTCGTATATATGTTTTCCGGGCCTTGGAACTGGATGAACAGGGGGACTTCGAGGTTTACCGACCTGGTTCTTGACGCGATCCGCGAAAAGTACGGTCTTCCGGGAGACGTTCCGGTCGTCGCGACAGGAGGGAGCATGGGAGGACTCGCGGGGCTCATGTATCCCGCGCTTTCGCGTCATAATATAACAGCCTGCGCGGTCACTTGTCCGTGCGTCAACCCCGCAAACGCGCTTTTCGCCGACAGAGTGATCCCGCGCTCGTTTCTAAGTCACCTCGCGGTTTTCGACAAGCCTTTTGAGGAATCGCTTAAAATGATATCGCCGGCGGATAACGTCTCAAGCCTTCCTGACATCCCGTATCTCGTTTTGTGCGACGGTGACGACGAGCTTTTCCCTTGCGGCGAGCTCGAGAGGTTTGCTGAAACTCTGCGCGAAAACGGCCGCGACGTCGAGTTTATAATCATGAACGGCTGCCGCCACGGCGGGTTTACGCCTGACGCGAGAGAACGCTTTACGGGGTTTGTAATCGAAAAACTCTCATAACGGTCCGCGTACATAAATGCGAAACAATCTACCGGCTTCCCGTCATTCGGCGAGGCCGGATTTTTGCGTTATATGAGTAATATCAGTACGTTTTTTGCGTTATTTTTTGCGTTATTTGCATTTTTGCATTTTTGCGTTTTTGAATCTCCGGATTATTGATTTGCACGTTTGTAAATGCTATAATTATAAATTGCGCGGTTAAAAGCGCGCGCATAAAAGCAAACCAAACCTGTTTAAGGAGAAAAAGAAATTGGTTATCACCAGAAATGAAATCAGAAATATTGCGATAATCGCGCACGTTGACCACGGCAAGACTACGCTTGTCGACGGAATGCTCAGGCAGAGCGGCATTTTCCGCTCGAACGAGGTCGTCGCGGAGCGCGTTATGGACAGCAACGACATCGAGCGCGAGCGCGGCATAACGATCCTTTCGAAAAACACGTCGGTCAAATACAAAGACACTACAATCAACATCGTCGACACTCCCGGACACGCGGATTTCGGCGGCGAGGTGGAGCGCGTACTCGGGCTTTGCGACGGCGTGCTTCTCCTTGTCGACGCTTTCGAGGGAGCTATGCCTCAGACGAGGTTCGTGCTCTCAAAGGCGCTCGCGATGAAGCTGAAGCCTATCGTCGTTGTCAACAAGATCGACCGCGACGGCGCGAGACCGACCGAAGTTCTCGACGAGGTTTTCGAGCTTTTCATGGACCTCGGAGCGGACGACAGCCAGCTCGATTTTCCCGTCGTTTACGCTTCCGCGCGCAACGGCTACGCGAGCCTTACTCCCGACGGCGGCGACAAGAAGGACCTCGAGCCGCTTTTCGAGTCGATTCTCAAGTACATTCCCGCGCCTGAGGTCGATATCGACGCGCCTTTCAGAATGCTCATTTCCAACGTCACCGGCGACGACTACGTCGGCAGAACAGGCGTTGCGAGAATAGACCGCGGCGTGCTCAAAAACGGTTCGCAGGTCGCTATCTCTTCCAAAGGCCGCCACGTGAGATACGGTAAGGTCAACTACCTCTACAAATTCGTGGGTCTCAAAAAGGTCGAGGTCGAAGAGGCGGTCGCGGGCGACATCGTCGTTGTGGCCGGACTTTCCGACATTAACATCGGCGACACAGTTTCGGTTCCCGACTGCATCGAACCGATCGATTTCGTCAACATCGACGAACCCACGCTCTCGATGAATTTCAGTGTCAACAACAGTCCGTTCGCGGGGTGCGAGGGCGAGTTCGTTACTTCCCGTCACGTTCGCGACAGACTTTTCAGAGAGCTTGAGACGAACGTTTCGCTCAGGGTCGAAGAGACTGACAGCCCCGATACGTTCAAGGTTTCGGGAAGAGGCGAGCTCCACCTCACGGTTCTTATCGAAAACATGCGCCGCGAGGGGTACGAGTTCCAGGTCTCGAGGCCGAAGGTCATTTTCAAGGAGGTCGACGGTCTTCTCTACGAACCTATGGAGCGGCTCACTGTCGACACGCCCGACGACACTGTCGG
>CADAZX010000070.1 GCA_902792515.1 uncultured Ruminococcus sp. | reverse complement strand
GAGTCCTTGCATACCTGATTGAACCGCCGTGTACCGAACGGTACGCACGGTGGTGTGGGAGGTCGGTCACTCAACTAATGGGTGACCTCCTACCCGATTTATCAAAAAATAGGGAAAATTACGGGGTGACCACCTTGAACGTCCGCGGTTTGGCCTCGTTCATCGTCACGACAAACGCGTAGGAGAACGAGTTGTCCTTGTCACAGTAGACAGCGTAGCCGTCGTAGCCGTTTACCGACGCGACCTCGTAGCGCACCCACTCGCCGCCGATCTTTTCGTAGATCTCCGGGGCCGCGAACGAGTCGAAGCCGTACACCCTGACCGCTATGTTGTGGTCGCACGTTCTGTAATACCTTTCGTTCAGCGCGGGAATGTTCGCCGCGCCTCCGGAAATCGTGAACTCCGCCGTTTTTCCGTCGGCGCTCCTGACCTTCGGAACGGGCGAGCCTTCGATCACGCTGCAGGAGGCAGACTCGGCCCTGACAGGCGACAGGCACGTATTTTCGCGGACGAGCCTTACGCGCTCATCGCCCTCGAGCTCCTGCGAGCCGTAGGGCATCACTATCAGCCTGAGCTTCATCCTGTCGCCTGCGCGCAGCGTGACTTTGCCTAAATTAAGGGAAAGATTGACTCTGTTCAGATCCCAGGAAGCATAGTCGGACACCACGAAATTGCCTGTGAATTTCTTCCCGCCGACCGTTATGTCGCTGTCAGCGACAAGGACCGCCATGTTGACGTAGTCGTTCGAGTCGCAGCCGTGGATGTCGACGTAGGGACAGTTCTTCCCGAGCACGTAATACTTCCGTTCCGGGGAGCGGTTGGTCTCCGCGTAGGCGGGGGCGTTGTTTTTGTCCAGATAGCCGAGAGTGTTGTAGAAGACGAAGCGGCCGTCCATTCCGTAAAAAGAGAAGTCTCTCGCGAAGTTCTCGAACGGGATGTCTTCGAGAACCTTGATGTCGATGTCGTAGTAGGCGCGGCTCTCGTCGGTCTGCGGCATTTCCACGTGGCGGTACGACGCGGTGAGCCTGCCGTCGTCGGAAATGTAGTTGAGGAGCAGATCCGAGTAGACCGGCCCCGAACTGTCAATGTACTTGGTCGCGAGCTCGAGTCCCGCGAAGCCCTTGTCGGAAGAGGTGTACTGAATTACCCTCGGACATCCGCCGCTCGTGTGCTGAGGCTGGCTTGCCCAGAGAGGCGCCGACATCGGCCTGAAGTCGGGAATGAGCCAGTAGTCCTTGCCGTAGACGAAGAACGGCGCGATGCAGTTGGTCTCGGTAACGCCTGTCGAGAGGTGGTAGTACGTCGTGAAAAAGTGGATCGAGGAGAGCTGCTTGAGCGGGAATTTTCCCCAGTTCTGGTACAAATTGAGCACCGTCAGCTTCGTCTCGCGCCCCGCCTCGACGACTACCGGGAAAAACGTGTCGGAATACGACGGGTCCCCGCTGAAGAAAAGCGTATCGTCGCCGTCGCCGCAGAAGTTTTTGGACACCTGCGTCTTGACCGGCAGAACAAGATTGTTTTCGTCGAGCACCACCGCGCACTCGAGCCCTCCGGTATAGCCGGTATGTGTGTAGACGTAGACCGTTCTGTCTTCTTCGGCGCCGGAAAGGCTCACCGAAACCGCGAAATGCTTGTCCGGGTACTCATAGTAGGGCTGCATAAAACTCGGAGCGCCGCCTATCGAAAACTCGTAGCAGCCGCGGATCGCGTTGTAGCCCATATACTCGCCGTCGGACGAGGGGGAAGTGTGTTTGACGTTTTCAAGCGGGTGACGCTCGAATTCCGCCTCGCGCAAAAAGCCTTCAAAATCGTGCGCGGTGTCCGTGTAGTACCGCCTGCCTACTTCGATGACCGTTGCCTTCTTGATTATCCCTTTATATGGCGAAAACGCCTGGCGGATGACGTAGTATCCGTCCTCTTCGTACACCGAGAGCGTTCCCGACGTCTCGTGCGGCAGCAGAATGTAGCCGAAAATTCCTGCGCCTTTAATGTCAAAACCGGCGTACTCCGCGGTCTCCCAGTCGACGCCGTCGAAAGAATTCTTGAGACCTGAGGCGTCCTTGACGACCACCTTTTCGACTTTGCTTTTGTCGATGCGGGTGAACGAGCCGACTGCCGCGATGTTTTCCGCTTTTTTCGCCGCCGCGAACCTGTCGACGCAGTTCAGTTTGTCGGTGTAGGTATGGAACGTCTTGTCGAGCTGAACAGGGGGGTGCGTTTCGTCCCTTGCGAAAAATTCGATCTTTTCAATCGTGACGGTGTCACTGTCGCCTGTCCCGATGTCGAGCCTGAGCCCTCTGAGCGTGCCCTTGTAGCCGACGATGCCCGCGAGGGAAACCGTGTACGTGTTGCTTTCGCCGTTCGGAACGATCGTAAACGAGCGATGCTGGTCGGCGTTGAAGTTGCCGAAGCTTCCGGCGACGACGTAGATCTCGCCGGAAATGGATTTTTTGTTTTTCATCGTAATGCTGACAGACGCGAATTTGTCGGCGTCCACGTCGAGGCCGTTCCAGCAGATGTACGGGTCGTCCGCGCCTCCTGTCTCGAATGTCAGCGATCCGTTCTTGAATTTGACGTCAGTGACAGCGTTTGTCTCGTCGGGCATTCTGAGTTCGAAGCCTGTTTTTTCCTTTATTTCGGAAAATCTCGCGAAGTCCTGACCCAGAATGTGCGCCTCGTAGTAGTAGCTGCCGTGGCGGTAGATGTTCAGGTTGGGTGTCGAGTCGCTGTCCGCGGAGGTATAGAGCGTGCCGTCGGTGAGCTCGATGAACGCGTCGGCAGTATTTTCGAGGTATACGCCTCCTTCGGCGCCTGAAACGCTTGAAAGCGAGGTCATCTGCTTCGCGCCTGCGGCCAGCCTGTAATCGATGACGGCGTCCCTGTTGATTATGCGCACTTTGCTCCTGTCGGGGGCCGGGTAGAAAACGTTCACTCCGTTGGTGAGGTCGCGCGCGGCGTAAACCGTTTTCGCGTTGGGCCCATCGTAAAGCGGCTTGTATTCGGCGACGTCCTCACTGTAGACCTCGTACGGGTCGAACCCTTCGAAGCCGCCTTTGCGCGTGCACGAACAGACCGTGCAGATCAAGAGAACCGCCAGAACGGCGGCAAGTCCCGCAAGAACATGAGCTTTTCTTTTCATTTTGTCCTCCGAAATGTAATGGATTTGCCGGAAATAGTCTTCTGTTTACCGTTTATTATTTTAACCCAAAAAGGAAAGCGTTTCAAGCGGTCGGGGCGGCATGTCGCCACTTTATTTGGACGGCGGAAAGTGGTATAATATCCGTATCCGTTAAATGGAGCGCAAAAGGGACTTGCCGGGAGGAAAAACGGTGGATATTTCAGAGCTGACAGCTTACGCCAAACAAAAATACGGTATCGACGAGCAGCACAAATGGGCCGATTTTCCTCAGTTTTCGGTACTTTGCCACCCGGTCACGGGAAAATGGATCGCGCTTCTTATGAGGCAGTGGGACATAGACACAGGCACGGAGTATTTTTGCTGCGACATAAAATGCGGGGCGCTTGCCCGCGAAGAACGCTACAGACCGTACCTTTCGTATCCGTTCAGGATGAGAGGGCGCGAGTGGACAGGCGTCAACCTTACGTACGTCGTGAAGCCGGATTTTGTGCTCTCGCTTATTGACAGGGCAGTCGAATACGGCAACGGCACGGGCTTTACGGTCGTTCTCGAGCAAAAAAACGGAGCCGCGGGTTCGGACATCATCACGGGAAGGGAGACGGTCATCCCGCCGAGAAAAGGCGCTCCGCAACAGCCCGGAATTCCGC
This sequence comes from uncultured Ruminococcus sp., assembly GCA_902792515.1. GTDB lineage: Bacteria > Bacillota > Clostridia > UBA1212 > UBA1212 > UBA1212. Next base: position 7,311 of record CADAZX010000070.1, on the reverse strand, counting down.
AACCGCCCGAAGTCCCGCAACAGCCTCCGGTTCCGCAACAGCCCCCGGTTCCGCAACCGCCCGGAATTCCTCCGAGGCCTGCCGCCGCGACGTACGGTAACAGAGCGCTAAACGAGATCGCATTGGGGTTGGCGCGAGAAAAGGGCCGGTTCGCGGCGATGCGGAGACTTTATGTCTACGGAAATTCCACCCACCGCGGTAAGATAGAGAATTTCCTCAGACAGGGAAGATTCATGAAGGACTACGAGGACGATTTCCCGTGGTATGGAGAGTTTTTCCGCTACTATCCGACGTACAACGACCTGGACGACGACAGGCTGCGCGGCTATTTCTCGTGGCGCACAAAGGCACGGAATGGCGTTTTCGAAAAAATACCCGTTTCCGCGGCGTACATTTACGTTTACGAGCTGCTGAACGGAATCGGAACAGCCTCGCCTGAGGAATCGCTCGCGAAAATGCGGGAGTTTATGAGCGGCTTCATTGACGCGGGCTTCGGCGACGACACAATGCGCAAAAACGTCGAACAGTGGATGACAGCGTTCGCGATCGTCAAGGGGCTGTCGCGGGAAACGGTTCTGGAGGTTGAGAACGCGCGGATCCGGACGATAGACAACTCACTTGAGATACTGCGGAATCCGGAGGAAGCCGCAAACGGAGATATTGTCGTCGCGCTGGAGGCGCTCAGCAAGAGAAAAATAACCGAATCGCCGGTGATCAAAAACGATCCCGATCGCGGCGCGCGTCTTTTCGCGGACGTGTGGAGGCTCGCGAGCAAAGAATTTACCAATGACAAAAAGAACCTTTTTGACTTCTGCTTCGGCAAGCCCGAAACTCACACGTGGCAGCCGCTCGGCAATGCTCTCGTACCTCCTCCTACCGGAAATGAAGAAGTCATTTACGAGTTGAACGGGGTACACGTTTTCAGGCGCAGAAGGGGGAAGTGGACGGAGCGGTCTTATCCGGAATACACCTTTCCTTCCGCCGATCTTGCCGTTTTCGTTCACGGTATGGACGGCCTTTTGCGCCGCTACCTTAAAACGGGCAACTACCTCCACAAAAAAGAATCCGACGAGATCGCAAGACCTTACGTTGAAAGGGTGACGGCCGTCGACGCGAATGAGGTTCTGGAGGCGTCCAGGCCTGTGATAACGGTCGACATTTCAAGTCTTGACAGGATCAGAAGCGACGCGGACGTGACGCGTGACAGTCTGCTTACGGAGCAGGAGCAGGCAGATGAAGCCGCGGAGAAAGTAACGGAAACTGCGGAGAAAGTAACGGAAATTGCGGAAAAAGTAACTGAAATTGAGGAAAAAGTAACGGAAAACGCGGAAAAACCGGCAGAAAACGCGGAAAATAATCAAGAAAACGCGGAGAAAAATCAAGAAAACGACGCAACGTTTGAAATACTCCGCGCGCTTTTGGAAGACCGCAGCCCGGACGCAATCATCCGCGAGCGTCACCTTATGCCGTCCGTTGTCGCGGACAGTATAAACGAAGAGTTTTTCAGCGACTTCGGCGACTCCGTGGTATCGAGCGACGGCGGCTCGATAAGCCTCGAACTCATGACCGACAGCAAAAAAGTGCCGAGACGTATCGCACAGACAGTCCTCGGCTCGCTCAAGGGCGGCGTCGTGCCGCGAATAGGCCTTCCGTATATAGCGGTCGGCCGCAAAAACGAAATCGAGGCGCTGCTCCGCGACGTAGAGGTGATCTCGGAGGGCGGCGCGTCGTTCAGGTTTATTGTGGGAAGGTACGGCTCGGGAAAGAGCTTTCTGCTTCAAACGATCAGAAACTACGCGATGGACAGGGGCTTTATTGTCGCGGACGCGGACCTGTCGCCGGAAAGGCGTCTTCGCGGCGCGCAAGGGCAGGGACTCGCGACGTACCGCGAGCTTATAGGCAATCTTTCGACGAAAACGAAGCCGGAAGGCGGCGCACTGACGCTCGTTCTGGACCGCTGGATAAACAACGTTCAGAGCGAGGCGGTGGCGGAGACCGGACTGTTTCCGGGAGACCCTGCTTTGGCGGCGGCGACTGACAAAAAGATTTTCGCGGTGACGTCATCCGTGAGCGAGATGGTGCACGGATTTGATTTTGCGCGCCTTCTTTCGGCTTACTACCACGCCTACCTCGTGGGCGACGACGACACGAAATCGAAGGTCATTCGCTGGTTCCGAGGCGAGTATACGACGAAAAGCGAGGCGAGAGAGGCACTGGGCGTAAACATGATTATCACGGACGACGACTGGTACGACTACCTGAAGCTTTTCGCCACGTTTTTCAGGCTCGCGGGCTACGCGGGAATGATGGTGATGGTCGACGAGCTCGTGAACCTGTACAAGATCCCGAACAGCGTTACGCGCCAGTACAACTACGAGAAGCTCCTGACGATCTACAACGACGCGCTACAGGGGAAGGCGAAATATATCGGCTTCATTATGGGCATCACGCCGCAGGCACTTGAGGACAGGAGGCGGGGCATATACAGCTACGAGGCGCTGAGCTCGAGGCTTTCGGAGGGGCGGTTTTCGAGGCCGGGTGCGCGCGACCTGCTCGCGCCGGTGATCCGTCTTGACCCGCTGACAGCTGAGGAAATGCTCGTTTTGTGCGAAAAGCTTGCGGAAATGCATGCGGATCTCTACGGCTACACGCGTGCCTTGACGACGGACGACCTGGTCGTATTCATTAAAAAGGAGTACAGCCGCATAGGCGCCGATCAGAACATCACACCCCGCGAGGTCATCAGGGATTTTATCGAGATACTTGACATCTTATATCAGAACCACGGTATGACGGTGGCGTCGCTCCTTGAGTCCGACGGTTTCGAGTTCGCGAAATCGGAGGCCGTAAGCGACAACGCCGCGGAAGGGTTCCTGGAGTTCACCGTATGAACGTTTTCGAGCGCTACGCCCCTTTTATTCAGGACTATATTTACCGTTCGGGCTGGCAGACGCTGCGCGGCGTCCAGAACGCGGCCGGCGAGGCGATATTCGGCACCGACAAAAACGTGCTTCTGACCGCGTCGACCGCTTCCGGAAAGACCGAGGCGGCTTTTTTTCCGATACTGACGCTGCTTGACGAGAATCCTTCGCGTACGGTCGGCGTTCTCTATATCGCGCCGCTGAAAGCTCTTATAAACGACCAGTTCGGGCGCCTTAACGAGCTTTGCGAAGAGGCGGGAATCGACGTCAGCCGGTGGCACGGAGACGTTGCCCAGTCGAGAAAGCGAAAACTGCTCAAAAAGCCCTCGGGTATTCTGCAGATTACGCCCGAGTCGCTCGAGTCGCTTTTGATTAACAAACACGCGGAGATCCCTTCGCTTTTCGGCGATCTTCGCTTCATAGTTATCGACGAGATACACTCTCTTCTGCGCGCCGACCGCGGACTTCAGACGTTCTGCCTTATTGAGCGGCTCACAAGGCTTGCCGGCTGCGACCCGAGAAGAGTAGGCCTTTCCGCGACCATAGGCAACCCGGAAGAGGCAGGGAAGTTTCTGGCGGCGGGCAGCGGAAGGGAGACGGTCATTCCGGAATTCGACCGCGGGAAAGAGGTCTGGCGCCTCTCGATGGAGCATTTTTACAACTCCGCGCCTCAGGCGGACGAGGGCAGGACAGTGACGCTTCCCGTTCCGGCGGCGGAGAAGCCTTCCGATATCGCGCCGCCGGCCGCTGACCCCGGAATCGGCTACATTTTCGAACACACCGCCGGCAGGAAATGCCTGATTTTCACGAACTCGCGCGAAGAGTGTGAAACGGTTTGCCAGAATCTTCGCCACTACTGCGAGGTGAAAAGAGAACCCGACCGTTTTCTGATCCACCACGGCAACCTCTCGGCTTCGTACAGAGAGAGCGCCGAAGAGGAGATGAAAGACGACGACTCGCTGCTGTCGGTGTGCGCCACCGCGACGCTTGAGCTTGGAATCGACGTGGGAAGGCTCGAGAGGGCGTTTCAGATCGACGCGCCTTTTACGGTTTCCGGCTTTCTGCAGAGAATGGGCCGCACAGGACGCAGAGGCGATCCGCCGGAAATGTGGTTCGTTATGAGGGAGGACCACTGGGAGGCGAGGGCGATGCTGCCTGACAGCATTCCGTGGTACCTGATCCAGGGAATCGCGCTGGTGCAGCTGTATATTGAAGAGCGTTTTGTCGAGCCGCCGAGAACGGACAGACTTCCTTACAGCCTTCTCTACCACCAGACTATGAGTACTCTCGCTTCGTGCGGAGAAATGACTCCAGCGGAACTCGCTTCGCGCGTTTTGACGCTCAGTTGCTTTCACCGTATAACGAAGGACGACTACAGGACACTTCTACTGCATCTTATCGAAACCGGCCACATATCGCGCACCGAAAACGGCGGCCTTATTCTCGGCCTTGCCGGCGAGCGCGTTGTCGGAAATTTCAAGTTTTACGCCGTGTTTCAGGAAAATGTCGAGTACACGGTGCGCTCCGGTTCGGAACAGCTCGGAACGATCGTGAAGCCGCCGCCGGTAGGCGACAAGATCGCGATTGCGGGCCGTGTGTGGGTCGTGGAAGACGTGGACCACCGCCGCCGCGACGTGTTTTGTACACTTGTTAAAGGCAGCGTTCCCGCGTATTTTGGAGACGTGGCGGGCGACATACATACAAGAATTCTCGAACGGATGTTCGGGGTACTCTCCGAGGAAAAGCACTACCCGTACCTGATGCGTCACGCTGTCTGCCGCCTTGAAGACGCGAGGGAAGTTTTCCGCAAATCGCTTATGGAAAAGAAGCCGCTCATCAACCTCGGCGGCAACATGTGGGCACTGTTCCCCTGGCTTGGAAGCTATGCGTTTCTCGCTCTCGAACGCTTCCTGAAGATCCGCTGTGCCGCAAGGCTGGGTCTGAAGGGACTGAACTCCTCGCGGCCGTATTATATGCAGTTTACGATGCAGACCTGCGAGGAGGAGTTTTACAGAATCGTCAGCGAAGAGGCGGAAAGGGAATTCGACCCGATCGAGCTTGTCTACCCGAAGGAAGTGCCGGTGTTCGAAAAGTACGACGAATTCGTTCCGCCCGAGCTTGTGCGTAAAGGCTTCGCGCACGGGGTGCTTGACGTCGCGGGAATGAAGGCGCGTGTCAGCACCTGGAAGGAGTTCTTTGCCTCGCAAAACCGGCCGGCATCCGGTGCGCCCGCGGAGCTCCGGGAAGGGCAGCGGTAACCGCGAAAACGCGCGGCTTTTATAAAAACTCACCGGATTCACGACCATTTCACGTTCCACAGCATTTATGAAAAACTCACCGGCAGAAATCACAGATTACAGAAGGAACTCGCTGCAGCTGGTCAAGTACCTTGCCGCTTTTTCGGTCATGTGGGGGCATATGGTCGCGCATTACGGCCTAAACGTGCCGGAGTGGATAAACAGAGCTGTGTCGTTTTTCAGCGGCGTTCCTCTCTTTTTCGCGATAAGCGGCTTCACGATATGGTTGTCCCTTGAGAGAAACTCCGCCCCGCGTCACTATTTTCTCAACAGGTTTTTCAGAATATACCCCGAACTGTGGCTTGGAGTGTGCGCCTCGGTGCTCTCAATGATCATTCTTTACCCGCCGGTCAGAAGCAGCCTCGCGGGGGCGGGATATCTCGCGGCTTTTACGGTAACGCAGGGAACCTTTTTTCAATTCTGGACGCCGGGAATACTGCGCGGCTTCGGCGTCGGCACACCGAACGGCTCACTGTGGACGATTTGCACGCTAATCCAGTTCTACCTGATCGCGATACTGTTTTACAGGTTTATCAAGAATAAAAAAATCTACTGGTGGTTCGTTTTTGCGGGCATTTCGATCGTCTCGAACCTGCTGAAACCGTCCCTCAAAAAGCTGCTGCCGGAAACCGTTTACAAGCTTTACCTGCAGTTGATGCCAGTGTACTTTTGGATTTTCTGCGCGGGAATGTTTATCGCGAGGTACAGGGAACGCATCGTTCCATTCCTCGCGAAATTCTGGTGGGGCTTTCTGGCGCTTGCCGCGGTCCTTCACCTGACACGCTGGGACCTGACTTTTTCGTACCCGTTCTTTACCACGCTTCTGCTGATCGCGGGAATGACGGGGTTTGCGTACGCGCTCCCGGGCATCGCAACCGGGTTCGACCTGACGTACGGAATCTACATCTACCACATGATCGTGGTCAATATTTTCGTACACACAGGCATCACGGGAACGTACCGGCTTCTGCCGGTTACGGTGGCGATAACGGCACTCTGCGCGGCCGTCTCGACTGCGTTCGGGAAGTTGATCAGGAAGCGGTGTTCAATGAGACGGCTTGAAAGTGACTCTATGCGGAAATAATGCTTGACAAAGGCACAAAAAAGGAGTACCATAGCACTGCTCGTTAAAAACGGGCGCCAATGCGGATATGGCGGAATTGGCAGACGCGCACGGTTCAGGTCCGGTCACCTCGGTGAAAAAAGCTGCCGCGAAGTAAGCCCCGCTCCCGGATCTCGCTGACCGGGTCAAAACAGCGAAAAAACATGCCAATGCGGATATGGCGGAATTGGCAGACGCGCACGGTTCAGGTCCGTGTGGGGGCGACTCCATACAGGTTCAAGTCCTGCTATCCGCACCATTGAACAACCTCGAGAATCACCATTTTCTCGAGGTTTTCTTGTTTTTGCAAAGGGGGGTCCGGGCTTCCGCCCGTCTCATTTGCCGAAGGTTTGACGCCTTAGCGGCAAGCCAAAGGCGATGTTCGCTCTCTCCCCACGGGGAGCAGTATTCCCGGAAAGAGGATTGATTTAAAATGGCGCAAGTGCTAAAATTAGAGCAAGGAAAACCGCACATTCTTTGTGAGCTTGAATCATTGGGGGTTTGGTCATGAATACTTCAAACAGACACTTTGGATTGAAACTAATTGCACTCACACTTGTTATTACTATCTTTGCAACACTGCTTCCGTCACGAATGGTATTCCGTGCAGAAGATGGTACAGTACCGCAAATTGAAATGGCTGCAACCAATCCGGATATGCTCACAGAAGAACCGCCGGCAAATAATACAATCGACGCACTCTTCGAAGACGATTCGTTGCGTACTCCAAACTCCAAAACACTCCGCCTCAATGACGGCTCCTACACTCTCGGTTCGTACGGTTTCAACATTCATTTTCAAACATCCAACGGTTTCGTCGAATACGACAATACCCTTGTTCGCAAAGGAGATTCGTTTGTTCCCACGCTGTCGGATATCGAACTGGCGTTTAATTTCGACCGTCCTTCATACAGTATCGGTTTTGACGGCGTCAGTGCGTCTTTCGAGTTAATAAACAATAATGTTCAGCCATCAGAGGCGCAAATCTCCG
>CADAZX010000069.1 GCA_902792515.1 uncultured Ruminococcus sp. | reverse complement strand
CTTCCTTGTTTTCCAACCAGCAACACTGGGCTCTATTCTACCGAACGAAGGTGGCTAGACCGTGTTTGAACTTGGCCTTGAGTACGCCGTTCACATACTCCGGAACGAATCCGCGCACCTCCGCGCCGTTCACGTAGACCTTCCACGACGCGAAATTCTCCGCATCGACGACGGTCGTCAGATTGATCGGCACCGTGTAGTTCGACGCGAGTTCGTCGTACCTTCCGCCCGAGCAGATGCTGCCGAGTTCCGGATGGTCGTTGAGAAACGTCTCGTAAACCGTTCCCGTGTAGTAGTCGAGTCCCCTCGCGATCCTCAGGTTGACGCTGAAGCACTCCTCCGGCACGCCGTAAGCGGAAATCGCGCCGCAAACCGCCTCCAGCTCGTCTACGCCCGCCTTGAAAAGCTCGTTTTCGACGTTCATCTCTCTGAGCCCGCTGATGATCTCTGCCGGCTTTCCGCACAGCGAGGCGAGCTCCGCGGCCGCCTTCACGGCCTCTTCACCAAGTCCAAGCTTTGTGAGCTCCTCGCAAACCGCCTTCAGCCCGATCTTGTCAAGCCTGTCGATGCACCTCAGTACCTCGGTCGGATCCTCGACGCCGTACTGCGCGAAAAAGCCTCCGAGCACCTTGCGGTTGTTGATCATGATTTTGAACTCGCCGAGGTCGAGCGACTTGAACGTGTTGTAGATCACACCGACTATCTCGGCGTCGTTGTAAACGGAGAGCGTTCCGTTGCCGACGATGTCGATGTCGCACTGGTAAAATTCCCTGAACCTGCCCTTCTGCGGCTTCTCTCCGCGGTACACCTTGCCAATGTGGTAGCGCCTGAACGGGAACGTCAGCTCTCCGCTGTGCATGCTCACGTACCTCGCGAGCGGCACCGTCAGGTCGAACCGCAGCGAAAGATCGTTGTCTCCCTTGTTGAAGCGGTAGACCTGCTTCGCCGTGTCGCCCCCGCTCTTCGCGAGAAGCACCTCTGACCTCTCGATCACGGGCGTGTCGATCGGCACGAACCCGAAGCTCTCGTATGAATTTTTGATTTTGTCGAGCATCGCGTTAAAAACGATCTGGTCGCGCGGGAGAAGTTCCATAAATCCCGCAAGGATCGACGGCTCGACGATCTGTCTTTTTTCGTTGTTTTCCATAGTTTCCTGCCTTCGGGTTCAGGAGGCGTCCGTGCGCCGGAACAAAATCCGCGTCACCGGAAAACTCCCGGCTCCCTCTAAATACGAAATACCCCGGATTGTTTCCAAACCGGGGCAATTGGTGACCCATCGGAGGCTCGAACTCCGGACACCCTGATTAAAAGCCAGGTGCTCTACCGACTGAGCTAATGAGTCATGCGCTTTTTTCGCGCCCGATTATGATAACAAATCCTTGAAGTTATGTCAACAGTTTTTTTGCTTTTTTCTGAAAATTTCCGAAAAAACGTCGCCACGGCGCCGAAAAATCCATTTTATGGTGTATTCCGTGCGGTGTTCCGCCGGAAATCCGCCCCCGCGCGCCCGCTTCCCGGTCTTTGTCACTCTCCTTTTTTCGCCGTCTCCGCATCGCCGCCGTTCTCGATAGCGTCCAGAACAGCCTTCGCCGCTTCAAGCTCCGCAACCGCCGCTCTTCTCGCCGCCGCCACCGCCTCGGGATCCTCCGTCCGGCCGGTCACGCGCGCCATCTTTTTCTTTTTGCTCAGAAACACGATCAGCGAAACGACAAACGCGACAAAAATCACGCAAAACGCGGCGCAGACCAAAGCGGCAGCCACAAAATAATTTTCAAAAATCTCCCCGATGGTGCTCACGCCCGCCGCCTCAAGCACAATGTTCCGGACCGGCTCCACCGCCGCAACAACAGCCGCTGCCGCCGCCGCAACGCCGAGCAAAACCGCGCAGATTATAAAAATAACTCTCGCCGTCTTCATACGGAACACCTCCCATCAGCCAAGGTTCAGATAAATAAACCGCCATCAACTTATATTTTCGCATTTTCCGGCGCGAATTTCAATATATTATTATAAAAATTAAGCGGAATCTGCGGAATCTCAAACGGAAGCGCTCAGAAAAACCTTCAAATTACCGCGAAAAACGCGACCGCCGCCCCCTTGCGCTTTATTTTTCTGCCGTTTTCTGCCGTTTTCTGCCTGAGCGCTGTCAAAATGCTTGAAAAATCCGCGCCTTTGTTGTAAAGTACACCCCGAAGTAAAATACGGGAGCGGTCTTATTTATGCAGTATCTCCTTCTTGCGGGCGCATGCCTGTTCTTCTCGATTCAGTTCATATTCCCGAAGCTCTTCCAGCGGCGCACCGACGGAACCGTTCACGCCGCCATGTGGAGCAACCTCATGAACGGTATTTCCATGTTCGCGATATTTTTCGCCCTGAACGGTTTCGCGCTGGCGTTCTCACGTTCCTCTGTTCTGTTCGCGGTCGTCTACTCGCTTAGCAGCATCATCTGCACCGTCGCCTCTTTGATCGGCATGGTCTACACGAGCGTCGCGGCGATAACGTTCTACACCCTTCTGGGCGGCGTCGTGCTCCCGTTCTTCTACGGTGTCGCAGTCCTCGGCGAAAAGCCTTCCGTTTGGCGCTGGACCGGCGCCGTTCTCCTTGTCGCCGCGCTTGTCATCCCGTTCGTTCTAGACAGCGTCTCCGCGAAAAAGAAGCAGACCGGCTTGTCTGACGCTACCGCTTCCGGCGGAAATTCTTCAGGCAACGGAAGCCCCGCCGAAAAGGGTTTCTCCGATAGCCCGGTTTCCAAAACGTGCGGAGTCTCTTCACGTGTAAAGGTGATCCTCTGCGCCGCCGGCGTTTTCGTCACGAACGGTCTCATCAGCATAGTCACGACCGCCGCGATGCGCGAACCCGACGCCGTGTCCGACCGCGACTTTCTCCTGATTGCCACACTGATCAGAATTGCCTGCTCAGTCGCCGCGCTCGCCTTTTTCTGGATCAAAAACAGGACCCGCACGCCTCTTCCGACCGACACCCGCACCGGCACGCCCGCCGGCGCCAAGCTGATGCTCCTCCTTTTGTTCTTCTGCTTCTGCTACGCCCTGCTGAACGGCGCCGGCAACCTCTGCAGCCTGAACTGCGCCAAAACGATGGACGCCTCTCTCCAGTACCCCGTCATCAGCGCCGCCTGCATCATCTTCTCCGCGGTTTTCGGGTTCCTGATCTTCCGCGAAAAGCCGAGCAAAGGCTCCCTGATCGGCATCGCCGTCTCCGTCGTCGGCATCATCCTTTTCATCTTCTGATTTTTGCCTAAGAATAGCTAAAAACGCGCCGGCCCGGTCTCCTCTCGTCATCGAAAAGACCGGGCCGGCGCTTCCTTTATCTTAAGAAGCCCCTGAGGCTATTCCCCTCGGCAGGCTTTGACAAAAGCCTCGAATATGGCCTTCTGCTTCGGATCCTTCGCCCACAGATGCTCCGGGTGCCACTGTACTCCGACGCAAAAAGACATATCCGCCTTTTCAATGCATTCAACTATTCCGTCGTCAGCTCTCGCGGTTACGGTAAAACCTTCTCCGAGCCTGTCGACCGCCTGATGGTGGTGGGAATTAACCATGATCCGCTCTTCTCGTACAATTTCGAAAAGCCGCGAAGACTTCGACACGTTCACGTACTGCGTCGCAACGTTGGCAGGCGACCTTTGCGAATGGAGAAGCCTGTTCGCGCCGTCCTCCGCTCTGTACTCTCCGGGTATATCCTGGTAGAGCGTTCCGCCGGCAGCCACGTTAATAACCTGAATTCCCCTGCATATCGCAAGTACAGGCTTGTCAAAACGCGACGCGGCCTTAAAATAGCCGAATTCAGCGCGGTCTCTTTCAGGCTGCACTTCCCCGCATCCGATCCTCATATTCTGTCCGTACGCGTCCGGTGAAACGTCGTTCCCGCCCGAAAACAGGAAACCGTCCACTCTTTTCGCTATCTCTTCAAAATCTTCGTCGCCGGTTCTCATCGAGACGATGACCGGTATCGCTCCGCACGCCTCAAGCGCGTCAAAAAACGCAACCGAAGTGTATAACCTTCCCTCCGCCTGGGCCATCCCCGGCGTCACCGCAATCAATGGTTTTCTCATAACTTTTTCAAATAGCCGTTTCAAAAACAGTCTGTCTTAATGTCGATAAAGCGCACCGTACCGCTTTCACGCCGTCCGATGCGCTTTAACGTTTACCGGCTTAAACTGCCGTATTCAATTTGTTCCCGGCCTGTTTAATAGGCGTAAGAATACTCCTTGATGAATGCAATCTCGACTTCTTCGCCCTGAGACGCATCGTTAAGCGTCTGCTCAAGTTGTCTCTCACAGAATTTGCAGAGCCTGTAGCCCTGACGTGTCGCCTCGCGGGCAGCCGTGGTGGTTTCCTCACCCGCTTCGATCGCGATCAGCTCGCCCGTGTTGTGGAGCGACTGGCAGTTCTCATCGAGGTGGAAGCAGTGGCCGAACGCGGTTACGTAAACCTGAGCCTGATCAAGCGAAATCGCCTGGTCGACGTCTTCCTGCGAAACCGGATGGTAGTCGATGGACGAGAATACACCTATAAGCAACGCAACGATCGCGACCGCCGCGGCGATCCATTTCTCTTTCGTGTTAAGCTTGCTGTTCTTGCTCGCGAAAATAACGATGATGAACGGCACGAAGCAGAGAATCGCCACGATAGCGCCGAGCTGGTTCTGGATAAAGAATCTGAATTTGTTCTCTCTCGAGCAGGGATCGAGGTGGTTGGCCTTCTTCCAGAGCTGCGATCCGATGACGAGGAAAATCAGGTCGAGAACCAGGAAAATGATAAGGTAGAGCAGATAGTTGTCCGGAAGCTTCGGGAAAAGATCCGGGAGGTACCATTTGCCGGTGACATTCATAATCGCCACCAGCTCGCAAGCGAGCGCCAGCACCCAGAGGATTATCGCGCCAACGCGAAGCCCGGTCGCTTTCGACTTGTCGGCCTCGGTAACGGCGACCTTGGCGGTCTTCTTGGAGGTCGTTGTCCTGGCGGCGGTCGACTTTGTCACGGTCTTTTTGGTTCCGTCCGACTGCTGCTTAATGATTTTCTTTTCTGCCATAATAGTTCTCCTTTGTAGAAATAAAATCAAGAGTCAATCAATAATTCTCAGCGTGTACTTCGAAATAACTCTGCGGATGTGCGCAAACCGGGCAGATCTCGGGGGCTTTCGTTCCCACAACGATATGTCCGCAGTTTCTGCACTCCCAGACCTTAACTTCGCTCTTCGCGAAAACTTCCTGAGCCTCTACGTTGTGAAGCAGCGCGCGGTATCTCTCTTCGTGACGCTTCTCGATAGCGGCAACTCCGCGGAATTTTGCGGCAAGTGCGGGGAAGCCCTCCGCCTCGGCTGTCTTCGCAAAATCCTCATACATGTCGGTCCACTCAAAGTTCTCTCCCTCAGCCGCCGCGAGAAGGTTTTCCGCGGTCGATCCGATTCCGTTGAGCTCCTTGAACCAGAGCTTCGCATGCTCTTTTTCATTGTCGGCAGTCTTCAGGAACAGCTCGGCGATCTGCTCGAAGCCCTCTTTCTTCGCCTTTGACGCAAAGTATGTGTATTTATTTCTCGCCTGAGACTCGCCCGCGAAAGCCGCGAGAAGATTCTGCTCGGTCTTCGTTCCCGAATACGGGTTGGACTTTTTGGCCTCCTCGACAAGCTCGAGGCTGTCACCTTCTACGCCGCAAACAGGGCAGACCGGAGTCTCACCGTCAGCAACCTCAAACACTTCGCCGCAAACCAGACAACGATACTTTTTCATAATAACCTCCGTGATTTCAAATTGATAATTATTCAAATTGAAAGGGTCCGGTCCGTCCCGGAATCAGCCCTTCCACAGTCCGTGCAAATTGCAGTACGCGAGAACCTCTTCGACTTCGTCGCCGTCGCAGATCGAGAAGCAGACCTTGGGTGCCTGTCCGGGCTGAAGAGCTTTTCTCTGGTTGCCGAATTTGGTCTTGATGGCAACCCACTCGATATAGTGCGCTTCTGTCATCGGATGCTCTACGGAGCCCACTTCGACCTTGACCTTTCCGTTCTCCACGGTCCAAACGGGAACGTGCTTCTCAACGGCCGCGTCGGTCGTTCCCG
>CADAZX010000068.1 GCA_902792515.1 uncultured Ruminococcus sp. | reverse complement strand
TAAAAAAATCTAAACGCGTGCCCGCTTCCTTAAACTAATTTAGTCTTCGACCACCGACCTGGCGGAAGTGATGCGTTTCAGAACTTCTACCGGGAACTTGGCGCGGCGGTCGTACGTGTAGAGACCGTTCTGCTCCTGCTCGACGTCGGTGAGCTGCGTGTAGCAGAACGCGCAGATCTTGTCGTTGTTTAGGAGCGCCGACACGAGGCCTTCGTAGCGCGTCAGGAACTCTTCCATGTCGGCAGGCGAGGCGCCGTAGCCCCAGCCGCCCTTGACGCCGGGAGACCACCATGTGCCGCCGAACTCGGAGACGAAGCAGAGCTCGGGCGGGTAGGGACCCGTCCAGTCGCCGATCTCTTCGCCGGTCATCAGCTTGTCGTATTTTTCCTTGAACACCGCCGGATTCTGCTCGTAGTCGTGGCAGTCATACATGTCGCAATAGCCTTTTACGTGGAACCAGCCGCTCGTGTCGATGACCGGACGCGTCGGGTCGAGCGATTTTGTGAGGCTGTAGACGAAGCGGAGAAGGTCGCCGTCCTGGTTTTGCTGCGTCTCGTTGAAGGGACACCAGCCGATCAGGGCGGGGTGGTTGAAATCGCGTTCGACTTCTTCGCGCCACTCGCTCACGAAGCCCTTCCACGCCTCGGGGCGGGAGATGTCGAGGTTCCAGTTGGCGTGCTCGCCCCAGACCATGTAGCCGAGCCTGTCGGCGTGGTAGAGGAAGCGCGGCTCGAAAATTTTCTGGTGGAGACGCGCGCCGTTGTAGCCGCATGCCATGGACATTTCAATGTCGTTTTTGAGCGCCTCGTCGGACGGAGCCGTGTAGATGCCGTCGGGGTAGAAGCCCTGATCGAGAATGAACCTGCCGAAAACAGACTTCCCGTTGACGTAAAAACGGTGGTCGCGAACGGAGATCTCGCGGATGCCGAAGTAGCTTTTTACCTCGTCTCTGCCGAGGCGGAGCGTCAGGTCGTAGAGGTTTGGCTCGCCGGGTGCCCAGAGCCTGGGATTGTCTATTTTTAGGACAATTTCGGCGTGTTCGCCGGTGACTTTGACGCTGCCTGACGCGACATTTTCGCCGCCGTAAAATGCCTCCGCGGTAAGCTCAAGGCCGAAAGCTCTGTCGGTGACCGCGTCGATGCGGACGGTGCCGTCGGTTTTGGTGTAGTACTTCGCGGAGACGATGCGGCTCTCGGGAACGGACTCCAGCCAGACGGTCTGCCAGATGCCTGTCGTGCGTGTGTACATGCAGCCGTGGGAGGCGAATTGCGCGCACTGTTTGCCGGCGGGCTGGGTGCCTGTTCTGTGGTCGTCGAAGGCGCGTATCGTGATGTCGTTTTCGCCTTCTTTAAGGTACTTTGTGATCTCGAAGGAAAACGAAATGTAGCCGCCGAAGTGCGTTCCCGCCTCGCTGCCGTTGACCCAGACGGTCGTCATGTAGTCGCAAGCGCCGATGTGGAGAATGGTGCGGTTGCCGGCGAAGGATTCCGGGAGCGTGACCTTGCGCTTGTACCAGACGCAGCGCGAAAAGTCGGTGTTGCCGATGCCCGAAAGCTTCGACTCGGGGCAGAACGGGACGGTGATTTTGCCGGAGAGGCTCTCCGCGTTAAAAAGGCCGCGCTCGGTGCCGCTGACAGAGTGGTCGTACTCGAACTGCCACTCGCCGTTGAGGTTAAGCCAGTTTTCCCGCTCAAACTGCGGGAACGGGTGTTCTATTCTCGGGATTTGGTTCATTTTTTCACCTCGTGAGTTTTTTTATATTGTACCGCCTGCGCGCCGGAATTTCAAGCCCGAACAAGCGTTAACGAGCCTTAACGAGCCTGTTATTGAGCCTGTTATTGAGCCTGTTATTGAGCCTGCTCGCGGTTCGGACTGCCGGGAGGGAAGGCGAAAACGGTTGAAAAGAAGGCGGAAGTGAGTTACAATTCATAAAAAAGGGCGGCGGTTCAAGTCGGCGCCCGGAACGAACGGAGAAAAGCGAAAATGAGAATATTGATGATCGGAAACAGTTTTACGTTTTTTAATGATCTGCCGAAAACGGTCGCGGAGCTTACCGGGGCGGAAGTCGTGACGAACCTGCGCGGCGGCGCCGACCTGGCGGCGAGATTCGAAGAGGGGTCGCAGCTGACGGAGGACTTTGCCGCAAAAACCCGCGACGCAAAGTTCGACTGCTTTGTGATTCAGGACCACAGCCGCGGACCTGTCGAGAGAAGCGAATCGTTCTTTGAGAGTGCGGCAAAAATCTGCAGGATCGCGGAAAAGTGCGGCGCGGTGCCTGTTTTCTACGCGACGTGGGGTTATCCGCTGCCTGAGCTGGTTGCCAAACCCGGTACTCCGGAGTTCGAAGCGGCGGCAGAAAGCTACGAAAAACTGTACCGCGGCCTTTATGAAGCCTACCACAGGGCGGCGGCAGAAAACCGCGGGCTTGTCGCGGACGTGGGCGAGGCGTTTTACAACGATCCCGCGCCGGCGGAGCTTTTTGACCCTGACACGTCGCACCCGAGCGCCAAGGGCTCGCGCATCGCCGCGGAAATTATCTCCGCAACGATAATGAAACACATAGAAGCGTAGTCGCAGCGTTTTAATACATAAAAAAGAAGCCCCGGGCCCGCGGTTTTGCTCTATACGGTAAAAACTCTCAATAATTGTAAACCGGGAACTTTTCGCAGCCGAAGTTCATCGCGGGTCCGATCTTCCTGTTGGGGTGGACGCCTATTTCCGCGCCTGTGTCTTTTCGCGCGAGAGAGTATGCCGCGGCGCCGCAGTGCCAGAAGGTGAGCGTGTTTTCCTCTTCGTCAAGCGATACCGGGTCGCCGAAAAACACGGGGCTTCCGCTTAAAAACGCGCCGATCCACAGGCAACCGGAAGATCACCCTGAGGACACGCGGCGGAAATGGTGCGAACACCGGGCAACCGCTTGGCGGAAACGAAGCGCCCGTCCTTCGATCGCGCCGTGACCTTCCGGCAACGCCGCACGCACGCATTTTCCGGTTACAAAAACAAAAGCCCTTTATATAACGCGCGCGCAGCCGCGAAAGTACGTCTTACCGCTTGACAAAAACCGTTATTCGGGTATAATCTGTTATGATAAATACTGCCCGAAAGGAGTAAGTAACAGTATGGATTTAAAGACGATTTGCAAGGATGTCCGCTGCGATATTCTTACGTGTATCGGCAGTCTTGGCACCGGCCACATCGGCGGCTGTCTGTCGGCTGCGGAACTGCTCACGGTTTTGTACTTCGAGGCGATGAACATCGACCCGGAGAACCCGAAAATGCCGGGAAGAGACCGTTTTGTGTGCTCAAAGGGCCACGCGGGACCTGCGGTTTACGCGGCGCTCGCCAACCGCGGCTACTTCCCGAAGGAAGAGCTTCTGACGCTCAACAGAGGCGGCACGAACCTTCCGAGCCACTGCGACATGAAGCTCACAAAGGGAATCGACATGACGACCGGAAGCCTCGGACAGGGCTTTTCATGCGCGGTCGGTATTGCGCTCGGGTCGAAGATCGCTAAGGACGGCGCGACGGTTTACGCGCTCATAGGCGACGGCGAGACCCAGGAGGGCCAGATCTGGGAGGCGGCAATGTTCGCTTCCGCGAAGAAGCTGAGCAACCTTATCGCGTTCACGGACAGGAATAAATTCGAGATCGACGGCGTCGTAGAAGAGGTCAACGCGATCGAGCCCCTCGCGGACAAGTGGGCGGCTTTCGGATGGCGCGTTATCGAGGTTGAGGACGGAAACGACATCGAGCAGGTCTCTGAGGCCGTGAAGCACGCCAAGCTCGGCATTGACGGCGACAAACCGACGATGGTCATTCTCAACACAGTCAAAGGCTGCGGCGTACGCTGGATCGAAGAACTCGGACCCGCATGCCACAACACGACTCTGACAATGGAGCAGGCGCAGGCCGCGATTCTCGAAGTCAGAGGGGAAGGGAGGTAACGGCCATGGAGATGAGAAAAGTTTACGCCAACGCTCTTGAGGAGCTGATGGAAAAGGACGACCGCGTATGTCTGCTTGACGCCGACCTCGGAAAGGCGAGCGGCACGATGGGCCTTCGTGAAAAATTCCCGGACAGAATTTACGACTGCGGCATCGCGGAGCAGAACATGGCTTCTATAGCGGCGGGCCTTTCGAGCTACGGATTCAAGCCCTGGATCGAGAGCTTCACGCCTTTTGCCACGAGAAGGATCTGCGACCAGGTGGCAATCTCGATCGTCTACGCAGGCCAGAACGTAAAAATCGTAGGAACGGACCCGGGCATTTCCGCTGAGATCAACGGCGGAACCCACCAGGGAACGGACGACGTCGGCACGCTCCGCTCAATCCCCGGACTCGTGATTTTCGAGCCTGTCGACGAGGTGCAGCTGAAGGCCGCGATGCCTGTTCTCAACGACTACGAGGGCAGCGTGTACATGAGGCTTTTCAGAAAAGAGCTTCCCGTTGTGTTCCCGGAGGACTACAAGTTTGACCTGTTCAAGGCGGACGTGCTGCGCGAAGGAACCGACGTGACGATTTTCGTGACGGGACTTCTTACGGCTGATGTTCTCGAGGTCGCTAAAAAACTCGCCGGCGAGGGAATTTCGTGCGAGGTTGTAAACGTTCACACGATCAAGCCGGTAGACGCCGAAACGGTTATCGCGTCCGCGCGCAAAACAGGCGCCGCCGTGACGGTCGAAAACCACAACATCGTCGGAGGACTTCACTCCGCGGTGCTCGAGGCGCTCACGAGGGAGAAGATCCCTGTCGTTCCGGTCGGAATCAAGGACCGCTTCGGCGAGGTCGGCAGGATCCCGTACCTCCGCGAGGTCATGGGCATGACGAACGAAGACATCGCCAAGGCGGTCAGAGAAGCGATCGCCCTCAAATAATGTTTTAGATAAGTGATAAAAAGCGGCGGCGGCCCCGCGCAAAAAAGGGCCGCCGCGGTTATAAAGCGGAGTAATAGCGTATGCGCTTTGCGCCAATTTTAAGAATTATGCGGCGCGGGCAGGCCCAAAAAAAGCGGTGAGAAACCGTGCAAACAGGGCCTGCCCGCCGGCCGCTTTTTTTTGAGCGGCGGCGCATTAAACGTAGCTTAATAATGTAAATTAGAGTTGACAAGACCTCCGCGAAGTGGTAAACCATATCCGTGACTAATAACGGAGGAATGATGACTTGTTTAAAGTTATGACAGACACATCCGCCAATCTCCCTTCGGAACTGCTGGCGGAAAACGATATTGAGGTAATTTCTTTCCCGTACTTCGTGGACGGACAGGAACGGCACTGCGAGGACACCGCCGGATTCGACGGCCCCGCGTTTTATCAGTCGATGCGCGAGGGATCTTCGGTGACGACGGCACAGCTTAACGTCTCCCAGTACAGGTCGTTTATGGAGCGCGTGCTCAAAAAAGGCTTTGACATTTTGTTTGTCGGAATGTCCTCGGGAATCAGCGGCTCGTTCGACCGCGCCTCGAAGGCGGCGGAGGAGCTTTCCGCGGAATATCCCGAGAGGAAGATCAGGCTGATCGACTCGCTCGGTGCGTCGCTCGGCGAAGGTCTGCTGGCGTTGAAGGCGGCAGTCGAGATGCGCTGCGGCAAGGCGATCGACGAGGTCTACAGCCATTTGCTCAAGCTCAGAAACAGGCTTTGCAACATTTTTACGGTCGAGAATCTGAAATACCTCAAAAACACCGGAAGACTTTCGAACGTCGCGTCGTTTGTCGGCAATCTCCTTCACATCAAGCCGCTTCTCAAGGGCGACCCGAACGGAAGAATCGTGGGCTTCGCGAAGGTGCTCGGACGCAAAAAGTCGCTCGAGGCGCTTGCGGAAAAATACAATCAGTACGTCGAAAATCCGGAGGAACAGACAGTGGGCATAGCGCACGCCGACTGCCCCGAAGACGCCGGAAAGCTCGCCGAGATGATAAACGCCTCAAAGCCTCCGAAGGAGATCCTTACCGTGTGCTACGAGCCGGTGACAGGCTCGCACGTCGGCCCGGGCACCATCGCGTTGTTTTTCGAGGCAAAAGAGGGCTGCAGGGAGATGTAAACCTTTTATAGTAATATGATAAACGGAAGGCGCGCCCGGCATCAGTCCATGATTGCCGGGCGCGCCGCTTTGTGCGCTCGGCATGCGCGATTACTTGGCGGTGAAAGTCCGCTACAGACTTGGCAGTAGGAACTGTTAGCCGAAGACAAGGGTGTCCGTCGTGAGG
>CADAZX010000067.1 GCA_902792515.1 uncultured Ruminococcus sp. | reverse complement strand
CATAATCTACTGGCTGCCGGTTCTGGAAGCCAACGCCTACAACCTGATTTCGTTCCCGGTGGAAGAGTATTCGGAGGCCGTGAAGCTCACAGTCGAACCGGAGCCGGATACCGTCATCCGCGTGTACATGGTTTACAAGCCGCTTGAAGAACCGGTCGAAATCGCGCCGCAGGAGATAGTGACTCCTGCGCGTGAAGGGTTCACGGTGGTCGAATGGGGCGGCGGCATCTCGGGCTGAGTTTACCGCTTGAACGAGCCTCATTCACGCAGTTTTTTCACACTTACCGGGCGGGGCGCGCGTCTCCGCCCGTTTTTATTCCCGTTTTCCTGCAACTTACCCGCCGTTTTTTTTCGTTTTTTCGTTTTTTACAGGTTCATCTTGACAAGCACTTCCTGCCGCACTATAATATAGAAACCAATAAACCACTTACAGGAGGTTAACCATGAAAAAAATTCTTGCAATAGCAACAGTTATCGTGATGATCGCCGCAATGTGCATCATCTCGAACGCCGAAAACACAGTTGCTGTCAAACTGGGCTTCGACGCCAAGAACGGCACCGACGTGGAGATGGTTGACGGCAAAATGGTAGTCACAACCACAACGGCAACCGATCCCTGGGTCTCCATTCCGGTTGACATCGACACTTCTGTCTATAAGTACTTCACCGTGTTCTTCACAGCTGACAAAGAAATCGCCTCGAACAACACCTACATGAAGGCCACCAATTACATCGGCGCCGGCGACGGCGGCGACTGGGAGCCTCATGGCATGAACGGTATGGCAGACGGCGCCGAGCACTCCGTTGAGTACAACATCGACGCAGGCTTCCCAACCTTCTCCAACACCAAGATTACCGGAATCCGTCTCACTGCATGCGGCGAAGAAGGCGGCAAGCTCACTATCATCGCGGTAGTCTTCTCCGACCACCAGGGCGCGACCATTCCCCAGACCGAAGATCCCGGCCAGACCGGAGAGACCGCCGAGTACACATTCTCAGACGCTGCCCCGACGTTCGATTCCGCAGCCATCATTGACGTTCCCAGCGATCTCGACAAGGTTTCCGGCTACAACGGAACGATCGGCACCGATCTCCACAACCTTTCCTCCGGCGGCAACGGCTACTGCCCGAAGGGCAACACCTGCGTATGGTACGACTTCACCGCTCCGGCTGACGGCACCTTCACGTTCGTGATCAACTACCTGGCCAGAACAGGCGTAAACCGCGGTGTTGACTGGGCTCTTGACGATCCCGACGGCACGGCACGTCACTTCATCGACCTCGAAGAATCCGGAGACGCCCGCTACGTTTGCGGCACGTTCGAAGCCAAGGCAGGCCAGCACAGCTTCTACGTTTACGCGCCGACCAACATGGACGACTCGACTCTCAAGTCCTGCGACGTTTTCAACGTAGCCATCTACCAGACA
Organism: uncultured Ruminococcus sp.; assembly: GCA_902792515.1. Classification (GTDB taxonomy): domain Bacteria; phylum Bacillota; class Clostridia; order UBA1212; family UBA1212; genus UBA1212. Next base: position 5,018 of record CADAZX010000067.1, on the reverse strand, counting down.
GCTACCGCGCAGCCCGACACGCCCGACACTCCTGACACTCCTGATGAGCCTGTCAACCCGAACCCCGGCACCGGTGACGCTTCCGTCATTGCCTTCGCCGCTGTCGCGTGCGTCGCTCTCGCAAGCGTTGTCGTTTTCAGAAAGAAAGAGAGATAATCTTCTTTGATTTCTGATTAACCATATTAATCAATCAAGGCGGGTCCCCGCGGTTTTTCGCAGGGGCCTGCTTTTTTATTCGTTTTTTTATTCGCTTTTTTACGCAACTTACCTGCCGTTTTCTACCACTTGCTTGCGGGGGATTGACAACCGCGGCGCGTTTTTTTACAATCATCCTGCGGACAGGGAAAAAGTCCCTTAAGCCGGAAACCGGAAAAGAGTAAGGAAAAGGACACCGGGAAAAACCGTCAAAAGGAGGTGCGAGCCGTGGACGACCAAATCAAAAACGGGACTGCCAAGAGAATAAAAATCGAAGTCGATCCCGAAGGGCCCGAGGAGGTCGTCATCCGCTGCAAAAAGCTCACCCCCGAAATTCTCAAGCTCCAGGAGCTGCTCGAAACCGGCGCGACCGCCCCCTCCGTTCAAAAACTCTCGCTCACGATCGGAGACGAAGAGTACCTTGTCGACCTCAGGAAAATACTCTTTTTCGAAACCGCCGACGGTCGCGTGGCCGCCCACACCGACAAGCGCATCTACAACACGGACATGAAGCTTTACGAGCTCGAAAGCATCCTGCCCGCCGCATTCATGCGCGTCTCAAAAACGTGCATTCTGAACCTCGAGGCCGTCGGCTGGCTTCGCCGCGAACTCACCGGCCCCTGCCGCGTAGGCTTCGGCACCTCCCCGAAGCAGGTCTACATCTCGAGAATGTACTACAAACCTTTCCGTGAAAAACTCGAAGAAATGAGGATGATTCTAAAATGAAAAAAAGCAACACGATAATCTTCGGAATTCTGATACTGATCGCCGCCGTAGGGCTCCTTTTCTACGCCTTTATGCCCTCGCTCGCGATCTTCACCGTTCCGCTCTGGAAGTGGTTCCTGGCGGCCGCGCTCCTCTACTGGCTCATCAAAAAGATCTTTTTCGGCAGGCTGCTCGCCAACCGCATCAGCGTTTTCATTCCGCTCGCCCTCGCGTTCATGCTTTTCGAGCCCGAGATCGGCGCCCTCGCCGGCAAAGGCCCTGACTTCGTGAACAACTGGCTCATCGTTCTGGCGGCTTTCCTTCTCGACGCGGCGGTCTGGATCATTTTCCGCCCCCGCAACAAAAAGTTCTTCTCCGGCGCCCACTCCTCGTCCGGCGAGACCATTACCGTAGGCGGCTCCGAAACGAACGGCGAGCCGATAACGTTCAAGCTCGGCAGCCACATTTACTACGCCGACGCCTCCTCTCAGAGCACACTCGACATGATCAACCAGCTCGGCGAGCTCAAGATCTACTACCAGAACACCGACACCGGCGACACGGCCGCCCCGCTCAATCTAAACATCGTGAACCAGCTCGGCGAGGTCCGCATTTTCGTCCCCCGCAGCTGGCACGTGGACCTCGTCAACGAAAACACCATGGGCTCCGTCAACTGCCGTCCCGACGGCGACATCACGACCCGCACGATCGTGATCCGCGTCAAAAACCAGCTTGGCGACGTCGGCATCGTGTCCGAAGACTGATATTTCCAAGGCCCTCGCCGGCATTTTAACCCTTGAATAACCGTCAAAACCCCGGACCGCCCGGGCCTCCGTACGGGAACCGCAAACTCTTGCGAAAATCCTTTACCGTGGTCCCCGCGCCCGGGGTTTTCTATGCATCCTACTGTAGAAAAGTGTCAAAACTTGCAAAAATCTTCAGTAGAAAAAGGCTTATTTGGGGGTTTTTGACGCTCGCCACTTTAGAAAAATGTTAAAACTTGCAAAAATCTATAGTAGAGGTCTTGACTTCCGGTCGTCATTTTAGTATGCTATTTCAGAAAACTGTTAACAGTTGCAAAAATCTATTCCGGAAGAGTGTTTAAAATGGAAATCAAAAGAGATTATTACCTTAACAAACTGATCGAGCGGAAGCACAACGGCCTGATCAAAGTGATAACCGGCGTGCGCCGCTGCGGAAAATCGTATCTGCTCAACGTCCTGTTTTACCGGCATCTTCTCAGCGAAGGAATCCCGGAAAACCACATTATCCGGTTTGCGTTTGACTCCGCCGACGACCTGGCTTTGATTGGCGAAAGCCTTCTCGGCATTCAAAAAGAAAACCGGAAGGTCGACCCGGACAAGTTCATCACCTACATCCGCGGAAAGATGACGGACGGCGAAAACTACTATCTCCTCCTCGACGAGGTTCAATTGCTCGGAGCGTTCGAAGCGGTTTTAAACGGCTACCTGCGCAAGCCCAACATGGACGTTTACGTGACGGGGAGCAACGCGAAGTTCCTCTCAAGCGACGTCATAACCGAATTCGCGGGAAGAGGCGACGAGGTCCGTATGTATCCTCTGAGTTTTTCCGAATTCATGTCGGTGTATGAAGGCGACAGGTACGACGGTCTGTCCGAGTACATGCAGTACGGGGGCATTCCTCTCGTTGTGCTCAGGAACAATTCCGTCGACAAGGCTGTGACCTTGAAAAATCTGTTCGACGAAATATACGTCAAAGACATCGTGACCCGCAACGGCGTCAAAAATCGTGACGTTCTTGAAGACCTCCTGAACACCGTCTCTTCATCTGTCGGCTCTCTGACCAACCCGGAAAAGCTGAAAAACACTTTTCATACCGTAAAAAACTCGAAAATCTCCGCTTCAACCATCAAAAAGTACCTCGATTTCTTCGAGGACTCCTTTTTGCTCGAGTCCGCTCTCCGTTACGACATCAAAGGCAAAGCCTATATAGAAACCCCGAAAAAGTACTATTTCACCGACCCCGGTCTTCGCAACGCGAGGCTGAACTTCCGGCAGTTTGAGCCGAACCATATCATGGAGAACATCATTTACAACGAACTCCGTATGCGCGGCTACAGCGTCGACGTCGGAATCATTCCGGTCGCTGAAAAGAACAAGAACGGTAACTTCGTCCGGAAGCAGCTCGAAGTGGATTTTGTTTGCAATCTCGGCCCCGTCAGATACTATATTCAATCGGCTTACTCCCTCCCCAACGAAGAAAAAGCCGCCCAGGAACTCAGGCCGCTGTCCAAAATCGACGACTCGTTCAGGAAAGTCGTTATCACCCGCGACCTCATTCCGGCCAACTTCAATGAAAACGGTATTCTGACACTGAACATTTTCGACTTTCTGCTCGACAAGTCCTCGCTTTCACGGTAAAAAAACACCCGCCTCCGCAAAAGCTTCAAAAAGCCCGGATCAACCTGAAACAAGGCAAAACCGGGCTTCACTTATATAATTATTGCAAGCGTAGACAGCCTGCCGCTCTGCCGGCGCAGCCTTCCCGGCCTGCGCCTCAAACAACCGCGTCGTCTAGCAAAAAATCCAGAATCCCGATGTTCAATACACCGCGTTCATCGTACCAGCGCTTCCTTATGTCGTGCCTGACGATTATTTTCGGGAAATAGTCTCCGGTAAGTGAAAACGGTCTGTTTTCCGCAAGCACTTTCTCGTCGTTTTCCAGCGCGTAAGCTGACTGGATGTAGACCTTTTTTCCTCCGCGCGTCGCCACAAAATCAATCTCCCTGGGTACCTGAACCGACCGTCCGGATTTACTCTTTTCCGCACCGTAAACCACTCCGACGTCGACCTCGCATCCTCTGATCCGCAAATCATTGTAAATGATATTTTCCATAATATGAGTCATTTCCTGCTGACGGAAACCGGTGCGGGCGTTCCTGAGCCCGGTGTCAACGCAATAGTATTTATTCGGATAGTCAAAATAATCCTTTCCCTTGACGTCGTAGCGGCGGCACTCTTCAAAAAGGTATGCATCCGTCAAATGGCCTATGTAGGACTTGACCGTGTTGGCGGAAACCGCGTTCTCTCCGCTGAGTCTCTGCCTCGTATTAAGCGCGTTTGCGATGTTATTCGGATTGGTGAGCGAGCCGACGGAAGAACACAAAAGATCCAGCGTTGCCGACAGCACGTCCTCGCGTTTGATCTTTTTGCGCTCCACAATGTCCTTCAGGTAGACTTCGGAGAAAAGACCCTTCAGATAATCTGCTTTAGCCGTGTCGTCCGGTCTCGAAAGAATCAACGGCATGCCTCCGTAAAAAGCGTAATTGCCGAACGCTTCAGCCTTGTCTCCGCCTGTGAAGGCGTAATACTCCGCAAAACTGAGCGGACGGACGCGGATTTCGTCGCTTCGGCCCCTGAACTCGGTGAGGATATCGCCGGAGAGCATTTTTGAGTTGCTTCCGGTCACATAAATATCCAGATTCGGAAGCGATTTCAAATCGTTTAACGCATCATAAAACGTAATCTGCTTGCCGTCAGGATTGTAGGGGTTCGGCACCTCGTCGGACATCTGGATCTCGTCGACGAACAGATAAAACCGCTCCGCATCGCCCTCGACCCGCTCACGAACCGTTTTTGCCAGCTCGAGCGGATTCCGGTAGCGGATGTCCTTCGTCAGGTCCATCTCAAAAATCAAAATATGATCCTCTCCGACGCCCTGCTCCAGCAGATAATTCTTGAAAATCGTACGCAGCAGATAAGACTTTCCGCACCTGCGAATTCCGGTAATCACCTTGATCTGCCCATCCCACATAAAAGAGACTATTTTCTTCAAATATACATCCCGTTTGATCTCCATTGAAGCCTCCAACTGAGAAGTTACCTGTCATGAACACTAAACTTCTCAACGGGATTATACGACGGCGGTTGATTAATGTCAAGTGTTCAGCTCTAAAACTTCATTTAAAAACAACGAAAAGAGTATTTCTGAGCCCTTATTTACCTGAAATCAGATGACCCGGGGGTAGCCTTCAATCATATAATCGGGTAGGAGGTCACCCATTAGTTGAGTGACCGACCTCCCACACCACCGTGCGTACCGTTCGGTACACGGCGGTTCAATCAGGTATGCAAGGA
>CADAZX010000066.1 GCA_902792515.1 uncultured Ruminococcus sp. | reverse complement strand
GAGCGTCGGACTGATGGCCGCCAATTCCACGGCGACGAACGGACCCTTCGCGCGCGGCGACAGATTGTGGATCGCGCGCGCGACCAGCTCCTTGCCCGTCCCGCTCGGACCTTCCAGAAGCACGGTCGCATCCGTCGGCGCCGCCTGCCGCACCATGCGGAACACCCGCTGCATGGCCGGCGAGCTTCCGACGATGTTGCCGAGCCCATACTTCTCGTCGAGCTGCGCCTTGAGATCGTTGACCTCCGCCTCGAGACGGTGCGCCTTGAGCGCCTTTTCCACGCGCAGCTCCAACTGATCGAGATCGACGGGTTTCGTCAGGAAGTCGTCCGCGCCGTCCTTCATGGCGGCGACGGCCTGATCGATCGAGCCGAACGCCGTGAGCAGCACCGCCCCGGCTCTCCCGCGTTTTCTGCCGCGGTTGTCCTCCTCTCCCCCGTTGTTCTCTTCGTATGCGGAAACGTCGCCGTCAGCTCTCGCCTGTTTGTCGTTTTTCTCCCTGACAGTACGCTCCCCGCCGTCGTTTTTGGCGGTTTTGGCCTGTTTCTGCTGATTTTCGGCCTTGTTCGGGTCCTTCTTGACGCGTTTGTGCGCGTTTTCGGCTTTCGCGAGCGGGCAGTCCTCGGAGATGATCCCGTTGTCGACCATGTACTGTGCGGGTACGAGGATCGCGTCCGGGTCCTTCTCGGCGATGTTGAGCGCCTGAAGCATATCCTCCGCGGTCTTGAAGCGCTTGTTCACGTCGCGCATAGTCGCCACAACGACCACGTCGCTTATCGCCCTCGGCACGGTCTCGTCGACCAGGCACGCGGGAATCACGTTGTCGTTCGTGTGCTTCATCGCGATTGCGTAGTTTGTGCTTCCGTCGAACGGAACGGCGCCGACGAGCATCTCATAGAACGTTATTCCAAGCGAGTAAATGTCGCTCCGCCTGTCCACGGTACCGTTTCTGGCCTGCTCCGGCGACATATAGTAAACAGAACACGCGCCGTCGGCCGCCACGATCGTATTCGTGTTTGTGCTCGTCTCGGCGATTCCGAAGTCGGTCAGCGTGACGTGTTTTTTCTCGTCGACCAGAATGTTCTGCGGCTTGATGTCCTTGTGGATGACTCCGTGCGAGTGCGTGTAGCAAAGCGCCGCCAGCACCTGTCTGATGATGTCCACGCAGTCGCGCCACTCAAGCGCCCCGCCCTGCTCTATAAGGCTGTCCACCGTGACGCCGTCGATTTTTTCCATGGCGATGTAGTGGCAGCCCTCGTAGTGGCCGAGGCCGTAAACCTTTACTATATTCGGATGGTGGAGGTTGCTGACGTTCGAAGCCTCTCTCTGAAGCCTTTCGACCTGCTCCGCGTCCCTCGAAAAGTCGCTTTTAAGAACCTTGAGCGCGACGTCGATTCCGAGAACGATGTCCTTCGCCTCGTAAACTACAGACATGCCGCCCGCCCCGATCAGCCGGCCGACCTCGTATCTGTCGTTAAGTATGGTTCCCTCGTTGATTATATCCATAAAACTTCACTCCGGCGGCTTTATTTTCCACGCCCTGCTCAAAATCGCATCCGCGGGAATATGCCGCTTCTTTTCCGTTTTCCTGATGCTGTCGGTTTTCAGCCTCTTTTTACACCGGTTTAGCCGCTTTCAGTCATTTTTCACCGGTTCCGCCGCTTTCAGCCGCCTTCCGCCGTGAGCCCCCTTAAAAAACTGAAGGCGCCGGCTTCGCGTGCTCAGATCTCAGATCTTGACCGCAGCGACCGTTATGTCGTCCTCGCTTCCGCAACCGAGTGCAGTATAGACGAGTGCTTCGCACATTTTGTCCATACGCTTGCCCGCGTTTTCGGAAATCACCGAGTAGAGCTCGACCGGATCAACCGCGGCAGAAAGCCCGTCGCTGCACAGCAGGAAAATGTCTCCTCTTTTGTGTTCGACCTCGTAGCAGTCCGGCTCGGTGCAGCCGATTTTCGCCAGGAAGCCCATTGCCTTTGTGACGGCGTTGTTGAAAAGGTACTTTCTCGTCTCTTCGGGCGTGTACCCCTTCTCTATCATCAGCTGCGCGACCGAATGGTCCCTCGTCACCTGAAGAAGCCTGCCGCCGTCGTAGTGGTAGCATCTGCTGTCGCCGACGTTGCAGACGACAGCGTTGTTTTCGCTTTCGATCACGGCCAGAAGCACGAGCGTCGCGCCCATGTTTTTGCACTGAATGTTATCCGCCGCGTGTTTTGTAATCTCCGAATCGACTGAAACGACCGTTTCCGTAAGGAATCCTCGCAAATGCTCGACGCCGCCGTAAACGTACTTCGAGGCGGCGGCGCATATCCCTTCGACAGTCATCCTGCCGGCAACGTCGCCTGCCAGATGACCGCCCATCCCGTCGGACACAACAAGAAATTTCACAAGCCCGTCAGCGGATACCGTTCCGCCGAAGCTGTCCTCGTTAACTCTCTTTTTGTATCCCGTTCTGCTGATCGCAAAACTGTCCATAGATCGCGCCTCCTTTCCGAATGGCTCACGCCGTGCCTCCGCACCGTGAACGGTCTTTCGGGGGTTGTCCCGCTTCCTCCGCCCTTTTCCGGCCTCGGCTCGCGGGAAAGTCTTGTCTCTTCGTCACATTACCTCTTTTTCTTTTGTAAATCACTTGCTCCGCTTACCGGCTTTTTTCTGATTTTCCTGCCGTCCGCGAAGCTACGCGCGTTTTAATGCGCGCTGTAATATTTTATTATACACAACGCACGCACGTTTAACAATCGGATTTTCGCCGTTATTTAGCGAAAATGTCACGTTTTTCGCTCCGTTTTCCGGTTTTGTGTCGTTTCCGTGTCGTTACCTTGTCGTTTCCGCTTCGTTTCAGACGGTCTGTTCCGCCTCTTCCGTGGCTTTATGTTGTCCGGCGGCTTTACGTTCCTCCGCGGCTTTAAGTTGTTCGGCGGCTTTCCGCTCCTCCGCTGCTTTACGCTCCTCCGCCGTCTGTTTTCTCAGCTGGCCGCACGCCGCGTCGATGTCGCGCCCGAGCTCACGCCTTACGGTTACCGACACGCCCTGCGCGTCAAGAAGTCCCGCGAAACGCTCGATGTTTTTCCTGTCCGGCCTTTCAAATCCCGTTCCCGAGACCTTGTTCACCGGAATCAGGTTCACGTGGCAGAGCTTCAGCTTCTTCATCCGCGCCGCGAGTTCGTCCGCGTGTCTCCTCGAGTCGTTCACGCCGGCTATAAGCGCGTACTCGAACGTTATCCTCCGCTTCGTCTTGTCGGTGTAGTACCTGCACGCCTCGAAAAGCTCGTCCAGCGCGTATTTTTTGTTGATCGGCATGATCTTCGAGCGTTCGCTGTCAAACGGGTTGTGGAGCGAGACCGAAAGCGTCACCGGAAGCTTTTCGTCCGCGAGCGAGTAGATCTTAGGAACGATCCCGCACGTCGAAACTGATATCTTCCTTGCGCCGATATTGAGCCCCTCATCCGCCGTCACGCGCCGCAAAAACTTCACGACGTTGTCGTAGTTGTCGAGCGGCTCGCCGATTCCCATGATCACGATGTGCCCGATCCTGACGTTTTCGTGCTTCGAGACAGCGATAACCTGCCCCAGTATCTCACCCGCCGACAGACTCCTCGAAAACGGAATCCCCGCCGAGGCGCAGAATTTGCAGCCCATTTTGCACCCCGCCTGCGAAGAAATGCAGACAGAGTAGCCGTAGCTGTACTTCATAAGGACGCTCTCGACAAGCACGCCGTCCTCCTGTTCGAAAAGGAACTTGACCGTGCCGTCGATCTTCGAGCGTTTTACGTCCGCCACCTTCGGAATCCCCGTCGCCGAGCACTCCGCGAGCATGGCGCGAACGTCCTTGGGAAGTGTCGTCATCTCCTCGAACGTCGCTCCGTCAAGAAGATGTTCCGCTATCTGTTTCGCCCTGTATTTAGGCAAATTCCTGGACTCCACAAACTCCTCGAGTTCGCGCGTGTCAAGGTCTAGCAATTTGATTTTTTCCACAGCAACTCTTCTTTCGCAACCGGCCGTCCGCTTTTTCCGGTTATTTCCCGGAAATCTCAATATTCTCCGGAAAACCGTTTGTTATTTCCCGGAAATCCTTCTTTTATTTCTCGGAAATCTCTCCGGCATTTCCCGGAAATTCTTCTTTTATTTCCCGGAAATCCCTCTGTTATTTCCCGAAAACGCCCTCGAGCGTGTGACCGTTCAGGTACGCACCTACCGGCATTCTCTTCGAATTCTCTTTTTGAATCTCAAGCACCTCGACTGCGCCCGAGCCGCACGCAACCGTCACCGAATTTTTGCCGATGACCGCTATTCTGCCCGGCTCCGCCCCCGGAAACTCCGATTCCGAAATTCTCGTCTTCCTGATCTTGAAGCACTCCCCGTCGAGAAACGTAAACGCCCCGGGAACGGGTTCGCACCCTCTCACCAGGTTGTGGACCTCCTGCGCCGGCTTTGTCCAGTCGATAAGACCGTCCTCTTTTTCGACGGTTTTCGCGTAAGTCGCCAAAGCGTTGTCCTGCGGAACAGGCATGATCGTGCCGTCGACGAGTCCTTTAAGCGTCTCCACAACGAGTCTCGCCCCAACAGGCGCCAGCGCGTCGTGCAGCTCGCCCGTCGTCATATCGGGCCCGATCTCAACCTTTTCGGACAGAAGCATCGCCCCGGTGTCCATTCCCGCGTCGGTGAGCATCGTCGTGACGCCCGTCTCCTTTTCGCCGTTCATGACGGCCCGCCAAATCGGTGCCGCTCCCCTGTACGCCGGCAGAAGACTTGCGTGAACGTTGACCGTTCCGTATTTCGGTATGTCGAGCACCGCCTGCGGCAGAATCTTCCCGTACGCGCACGTAACGAAAAAGTCGCACCTGTACTTTCCGATCTCCTCAAGGAACTCGGGCGTCTTGACCTTTTCCGGCGAAAGCACGGGAATTCCCCGCTTTTCCGCCTCGATCTTAACCGGACTTTTTGTCACTTTACCGCCGCGTCCCTTCGGCTTGTCCGCCTTCGTGACGCACAAAATAACGTTGAAATTGTCGCAAAGCGCCTCCAGAACGGGCAGCGCGAAATCGGGCGTGCCCATAAATACTACGTCAAGCTTCACCGCGCCGTTCACCTCCGGTCATTTATCGGTCCTGCCGAACTCAACCGCCTTGTCCTTGTAAAGAATTCCGTCAAGATGGTCGAACTCGTGGCAGCAGATCACCGCGAGGTATCCGGACGCCTCGAAAGAAATCTCCTCGCCGTTCTCGTTGAGCGCCTTGACCTTGACAAACATCGGTCTCTTGCACTTCCCCGCGTAGCCCGGCACGCTGAGACAACCCTCGTCCGAGATCTGCTCGCCGGCCGACTCGGTTATAACAGGGTTCACGAGCTTGAAAATGTGCCCCTCCCTGTCGTCTATGACCGCCATCCTCTTCGGAATACCGATCTGCGGAGCCGCAAGCCCGACACCGTTTTTGTCGTACATCGTCTCGAGCATGTCGTCGAGCACTCTGCGTATGCTGTCGGTCACCTCGGGAACCTCTTTGCACACTTCCCTCAGCACCGGATTTCCGTCTGTTCTGATATTTCTGATTGCCATATTAAAGGCCTCCTCCCGTTCAATCCGCCCTGTTTTTCCGGCGGTTTAAAGCAAAAAATGCAATTTTCAGCCGAGAGCCGCAAACTTGGCGCCCTCCGCACTAAAAATTGCAAATTATGCATGCCGTCCGCAAATGCGCCGCATTTAATTATTTCCGTCGTCAGACTCGATGTCAAAAAGGAAATCCTCTATCGTCGCGTTATTTCCGTTTCCGTTCTCCTCTTCCGTGCCGCTTTCCGCCTGCTCGACGGTCGCGATCATATCGTCAATGTCGTCGTTTTCGTCAATTCCGATGTCGCCGGCGTCGTCTTCCTCCGCCTTCGGCTTCTCTTTTTTGGTCTTCGGCTTCTCGGTCTCCTCCTTGCGCTCAACCTTCGGATCGAGCGAGATGAAGAACTGGATGAAGTAGAAAACAACGAACAGAACGAGCGCCACCGTCATGTTGCGGATAACACCGAAGGGCTCGTACAGAAACAGAACCGTCGCCGCGGCAACAAACAGAACCGCCTTCACCGCGACCATGATACCGTACTTTTTGTTTTTCAGCATCTCCTTGTTCGACGCGATCGGCAGTACGAATTCGATGCAAGCCACCATTATGATCGCGAGCGCGAGCAGCGCCGTTGCCAGAATCTTCTGGACCTGCGCCTCGAGGTTGAAAAATCCAAACTCCACCGCGAGGAATCCCACCAGCGAAAGCAGGATGATTACGTAGAACAAGTTTGTCAAACCGTTTCTTTTTTTCATATTTTGTCCGACCTCCGAAGTCAACAATTATGTCAAATCCTTTCCGGATCGTGCAATATTTTGCAGTAACGAAGCGTTCGCGCCTCAAAGTGAGGCGTTTTTGCCTCAAAGCGTGGCTTTTTCGCATCAAAGCGGGAATTTTTCACCTTAAATCGGGTAATTACCGCCGAAAATGAAGCGTTTCCGCCGCAAAATGAAGCGTTTCCGCCGCATTCACCTGCAATAATACCATCAAATCTTTAAATATGCCTTAAAATCGTCAAGTTTGATACTCTGCTGCTCGCCCGTTTTCATATTTTTGAGCATAACGGTGGAGTTCTCTTTTTCGTCGGCTCCGCACACCATCACGTAAGGAATTCCGAGTTTGTTGGCGTACGTCAG
>CADAZX010000065.1 GCA_902792515.1 uncultured Ruminococcus sp. | reverse complement strand
ACGCCTCTCCTGCCTGTGACTCCACGCGCAGGTCGAAGTCGCCGGCATCATGCCATCCGCCGATGTTCACGCCCGGCACGATGTCGCCGGCTGCATATTTCGACAGATTGGGTTTCTGCACGTATCCGTCAATATGGTTGCCGGCAGGTGCCATCCTTGCATCGTCCATATGACAGGCATCGTGCCATACACGGTATTTCTCATTCACACGCATATGGCACATCTGCACCGGCAGGAAATACTCTATCACGGGTTGCCACACACCGCGGTCGTAGACGGTATCGTCGATACGAAACACCGATGACTCCGACTCTCCATACCTTATTTTATATAGTCCAGGGGTCTTCACGTCAGAGAAGTCGGCGGTGAAGTAGTAGTAGCGCAGGAAGGTGCCCCAAGTCTCCGTCGGAAGGGTCTTCACCACCTGCTCACCGTTGGCTACGATACGCACGAGTGTGGCGTGCCGTGGCGTGCCATCGCGCCTATCGGTCTCGATAATGGCTTTTTTCTGTTGTTGGGTGTGATATCCCACCTGCGAGGTCTGCACTACGGGCTGATACACCCAATTGTCCTCCACATGAGGGGTAATCACCCACACCACTGCGTTTTTCGTCGTACCAGGGGCAATCTCGCTGCGCAACACAAACCATCCGTTGTTGTGGTTCATGCGCCCATCGAAGAGTTGCAGTTCACCGGTCTTCGACTCTATGGTCAACCGGCTGTAGGGGTCGTCGGGCTGCGACGTGAACACACGTCCTGTAGCATAAGGGGCGGCTATCACGTCATCGGCTATCAGCGGAGAGTAGCCTTCGCCGTTCAGATGGTCGATGTCGGCCTTGTCGCCTTTTCCCGTGAAGAAGTCACCGGTATGCAGGATGTTCGGTGTGGCATGCATCAACGGCGTGTTGGGCTGTTGGGGATAGATGCCGGTCTGGCTATCCATCATCCATGGTTTCCCGAAGAGCCGTCCATATTGAGCGGATATCCGATTACAACGGCGTCGCATAGTTCCCTTTTATAAATATCTCCGATAGCCTTGCAGACGTCGTTGAGCGACTTTTTTCCGTCGATAACGCACCTCGGAGTCGCAACAAGTCCCATCCTGTCGCTGACGGCAATTCCGATTCTCGAATCCCCGTAGTCAATTCCAATAGCCGACGACATGAATGGCTCCTCAGCGTCCGTTTTCAATCTTGAGATGCTCAAGGTAGAACCTCACGAATTCGTCCATAAGCTCGTCTCTCGCGACCTCGGTAATGAGAGCTCTGGCTCCGCCGAAGTTCGTGATGTACGTCGGATCGCCGGACATAATGTAGCCCACGATCTGGTTGATCGGGTTGTATCCGCGCTCTCTCAGGCATACGTAAACCTGTTCGATAATACGTGCCGCAGCGTTTTCGTCACGTTTGCTCGTGTCCATGAATGTTGTGTTTTTTGTTATCTTGTTCCTGTCGTCCATAGATACACTTCCTTGCTTGTTACTCTTCTATTCTGCTCTAATCTCTTACTGTCTGTAAATCTGTCCGGAAATTCTATTCTTCTCTTTTTCCCGGCGTTGAAACGTTATCCGGTTTTCCGCCCGCCTAAACGGACGCCCGTCGTCACCGAATCACGCCGTGTCTTTACGCACATCTTGTAATCCCGCTTAAAGGATACATTTTCGGGCGCGTTTTGTCAACAGGAGTTCACGCCAATCCAATGCGCCATTTACAGGCGGACAGAACCATTATTTACCGATTTTGACGTCCCAGTACGAGCCTCCACCGCGCTCCGTAGCGAAAACGATGCCCTTTTCCGCCATCGCGTTTCTGACAACATCCGCACCGGCAAAATCCTTCGCGTTTCTGAATTCGACCCACTCGGCCAGCCGGCTGTCAGCCTCTTCCTTCGTTACACCGTTCAGCCTCAGGTACTTCTCTTTCGTTCCTCTTACGGTCTCCGCGGGGTCCATATTGAGAAGTCTCAGAACACCGTAAACTTCCTTCAAGGTATTCTTGACGTCAACCGCCTCCGCGAGCATGTTCTTGTTGACAAGCTTGGTAAGCTCGTTCACGTAGCCGAACAGATTCGCGACCGCAAGAGCGGTGTTAAAATCGTTGTCCATGGCTTCGGTGAATTCCCGCCTGATCTTCGCGGACAGTTCGCATCCGGTCGCAGGTTCGACGCCTTCCGCAAGTTTGTCGATCTTGGCGAACAGTTTGTAGATGTCGTAGATCTTTCCCTCGTTGCTGTCGAAAATACCGTCCATAATGTTAATATCCGAACGATAGCTGTTCATGAGCAGCGTCATCTTAATGACGTCGCCGTTGAAGTCTTTCAGCAGGTCGCCGAGCAGGATCCCGTTGCCGAGCGATTTCGACATCTTCTGTCCGTTCACTTTAACAAGGCCGTTGTGGAGCCAGTATTTAGCGAACTGTTTTCCGGTAAGCGCCTCGCTCTGAGCGATTTCATTCTCGTGGTGAGGGAAAATGAGGTCCTTGCCGCCTCCGTGAATATCAAGCTCCTCGCCGAGGAATTTCATGCTCATCGTGCTGCACTCTATGTGCCATCCGGGTCTTCCGGGGCCCCACGGGCTGTCCCAGAATATCTCGTCGTCGCCGGCATGCTTCCACAGCGCAAAGTCTCTGTCGTTTAGTTTGCCCGGTTCCGTCTCGTTTCTGACGCCGCTCAGAAGCTCCTCGCCCGCGGTTCTGTTCGAGAACTTTCCGTATTCCGGAAACGCGTCGACTTTGAAGTACACGTCGCCGTACTCTGTCGGGTATGCGTACCCCTTGTCGATCAACGCCTGCACAAAAGCGATCATATCGCCTATGCACTCTGTCGCCCGTGAGCACACCGTCGGCGGGCAAATGCCGAGCTGTTCGAACTGAGCGTCGATTTCCGCCATGATCTTTTCTGCGTACTCGATCGGATTCACGCCGAGTTCTCTCGCTTTGATAATGATTTTGTCATCGACGTCCGTATAGTTCCTGACGTACGTCACGTTGTAGCCCGAGTACTCCAGATAGTTTCGAATCACGTCGAAAATGACCGCCTGATAAGCGTGTCCGATATGCGCCGACCCGGATGCCGTGATACCGCAGGCGTACATTTTAACGTTCTTCCCGTCAAGCGGAACGAAAGGCTCTTTATTTCTGGTAAGTACATTGTATACCTTAAGCATCTTAATCCTCCTTCATTTTAAGAAACCGTTAATAATCTGTTCCTCGGCTTCTTTTTCCGTCAGTCCGAGCGTCATAAGCTTCGTTATCTGCTCTCCCGCGATCTTTCCGATTGCCGCCTCATGAATGAGCGCCGCGTCTATGTCGTTCGCCGAAAGCCTGGGCTCGGCGACAACCTTCGCGTTGTCCATAACGATTGCATCGCACTCCGAGTGTCCGTTCGACGGCGCGTTGCCTCTGATATCCGAAACAAACTTCTGAGTCGAATTCTCCTTCGCGACAGATCTTGAAATAAGATGTGCTCCGGAATTCTCCCCGTTAAGGTCCACCGAAAACTCCGTCTCGGCGTGCTGGTTTCCGTTCGTCATGATCTTTTCGCTGACGGTGATCTTCGCGCCGGGTCCGACGACCGCGGTAGTTTTCCTAGACGTGTCGTCGACACCTCCAAGTTGAACCGTGTCCATCTCCATATAGGCGCCCTCTTCGAGTTCGACGTAAGTGGTCGGATTCATGACTCTCCTGCCCGCGTCACCGCTGCCGTTGTGCTTCTCGAAGTATTTCACCTTCGCGTTTTTGCCGATGTAGAACGAGTGGATTCCGCTGTGCTCCGACTCCTCAACTCCGCAGTTGTGGATTCCGCATCCGGCGATGACCGTCACGTCCGAATCCTCCCCGATGAAGAAGTCGTTAAAAACAGTCTCCTTAAGACCGCTCTGGCTGATGAGAACGGGAATGTGCACCTGTTCTCCCTTAGTGCCCTTTTTGACGTGAATCTCGATGCCGGTGCCGTCGGGTTTCGGAATGATCTTAATATTTTCGGTAATGTTTCTCGCGACGCTGCTGCCGTTCAAGCGGAGGTTAAAAGCGGATGAATCGTCAAACGATCTTATGCCGGCAATGCTTTCGAGCAGGTCGAGTTGTTCTTTGTCAAGGCTCTTCAGTTCCATGCTTTACCTCCCCTTTCTGTAGAATTTGCAGCCGGAAGGCGACGAGATTTCGCCGTAGATTTCCTCACCTGTTCCGTCGGCTGTAACCGTTCCGTCGGCAATAACTATTATCCTGTCTGCAAGCTTCAGAATTCGTTCCTGGTGCGATATGATAACTATGCTTCCCTTGGTGCTCTCGTGAAGCTCCTTAAAAACCGTAATAAGATTGTTGAAGCTCCAGAGGTCGATTCCCGCCTCGGGCTCGTCGAACACGGAAAGCTTCGTGTTTCTGGCAATAACCATTGCGATCTCAATACGCTTGAGTTCTCCGCCGGAAAGGCTGGCGTTTGCTTCACGGTAAATATAGTCTTTGGCACACAGCCCGACCATCGACAGATATCTGCACGCCTCCTTGGTGCTGAGCCGCTTTCCTGCAGCCAGTGACAGGAGGTCTTTGACGTCGAGGCCTTTGAACTTAACAGGCTGCTGAAAGGCATAGCTTATGCCTCTGTTGGCCCTTTCAGTCACGTTCAGTCCTGTAATATCTTCCCCGTCCAGAAGAATCTGTCCCTCGGTCGGTTTTATGATCCCGGCCACAAGCCTCGCAATCGTCGACTTTCCGCTTCCGTTTGGACCGGTTATCGCGACGAATCTCTCGGAAATCTGAAAGCTCACATCGTCGACTATTTTGGAACTGTCTTCCGTGATGTAAGTTACGTTTTTGAATTCAAGCATATCTTTCTCCCAATCAGGCAGCCGCGCACCTTCCCGGAACGGAATGAAAACTCATTCCGGCGGCGCACCGCTCAGCGGCTTCCGTCTGCCCGTCCCGGAACTATCCGCTCCGCGGGCTGATTTTTTATTGTACCACTGACGCAAGGTTATTTCAATCGGATTCCGAAGGCAGTTGCTTAAGAGTTGCTTAAGCCACGTTGCTTAAAGGAGCGCAAACGCGATTCTCTCCGCAAGGGCGTTTTTAGTGACCGGATGGATCATTGAACTCTCGCAGATATCCGCACATTTCACAAGTTTAACCAGTCCGTCTTTCTGAGCCGCTCTCTCCTGCGCAAGCTGTATTCCCTTCCATCCGTCCGGGTCGTATTCCTTCCTGTAGTCGTAATCCGCTATCTGCACCACGGCAAACGGAAGCGACGGATTCCTCTGCATATCTCTAACGCATCCGAACAGAAGTTCCAGCGACCTGTCGTAGATAGCGGCCTCCTGAACCGTAGTGTCGCTTTCGCCCTGATACCAGACAACTCCGTTGACCGAATAAGGCATGACGGTTTTCAGCATGGTTTCGAAAATAACTCCGTTGGAATTCCACGCGGAAAAATCCGGATAGTAATGGTCAATGTACGACTCCACATCAGGAAGCCTGATTCCGTCAGCAATACCGTGCGGTAGCCACGACTCTATAACCGACGCACCCTGGTAGCACGAGATAAGGCCGACCGCCTTTCCTGTAGCGGTTCTAATCGAGTTGCCCGTGAGATACCCGATAGCGCTCCACGCACCGACAGTATCCTTTTTTGCCGGAAGCCATCCGTCTTTTGAAGAAAGTGCCTCTCGTTCGATCCACGGTCTACTTACAAAATAGTTCCTGAGCAGCGGGTCGTTTTTGTAAATCTCCTCGGTCGTGTTGGACTCCGAGAGCGGGAATTCCGCGTTCGACTGTCCGGCGATCAGATAAACCCTGCCTACGTAAACATCCGTCAGGACTTTCTTTTCGCCGTTGAGATCCAGTTCAATTTCATAAGGGCCTCCGGCTTCCCGCGCCGCAAGTTCGACCTCCCAGTTTCCCTGTGAAGAGCAAGCCGCGGCGGTTTCTCCGAGAAACGAGACTTTCACACAGCCGTCTCCTGTTCCGAATATTCTGATCGGCAAATTCTCCGCAAAAACAATATGGTCGCTGAATAGAGTATGAAGTTTCAAACGAGGTCACCTCCGTTGTTATATCCGCGGTTCACGTACTGCCGGCGCATGCCTGTGCCGGATCTTTAGTTCACGTCCTGCCGGCGGCAGCAGATGCCGGATCTTTTATTATCTTGCGCACTACTCCCTGAACCGAGAGCGAGTTCTTTGGCCTTATCACGTCGTACTTCCGGTTTTCCGGCTTGAGGAACACTTCTCCGGTCTTCTTATCGACATGGTACGTTTTTAAAGTGCTTACCGTTCCGTCGACAAGCGCCGCGACTATATCTCCGTCCTCAGCCGTTTCCTGGCGCGCGAGCACGACATAATCGCCGTCCGAAATTCCCGCATCTACCATTGAGTCTCCGGAAGCAGCGAGTATGAACAGCTCTCCGGGTCCGAAAATCGTGCGCGGAAGCGTGACAATAACGTCGATGTTTTCTTCCTCTTCCATCGGCGAGCCGCAGGGTATGCTTCCGCAAACCGGTACGCATGACACAGACGGTTCGTACTTGTCGGTAATGGATGTCACGATGCTGCAGCCGTCGTATTTTACCATTCCCGCCTTGTCCATTGCCACCAGATATTTGTAAACAGTTCCCCTCGTGATTCCGGTCTCGGCGGCTATCTCGGAGGTCGAGGGAGACCGGCCGTTGGCCATATAATACGATTCCGCAAATGAGGCTATTTTTTTCATCATCTCAGGATTCTTGCTTCTCATATCTCCCGCTCCTTTCCGTTTTCGCCGTCCGCCCGCCGGTTGCCCGCCGGCAGTCGCGTGTCGTTCTCATCTCGTTTGCATGACGTCCGCCGCGTTCTTTCGGAAGCAATCCGCTTCCGATTGAATTATACCACATCTGATTTTCTTGTCAAGCGGTTTTCATGTTTTTTCAAAGATTTTTCAAAAATAGTTCCCGATCTTTTTGAGGGGTGGCGGAAAGCTTCCGGACTGTGACGAAAACCTTCGGAAAGGCGGCACCGGACCATTTAATAATATATTATTCCAAAATCTTTTTTCCTATTTCTTTTGCTCGGTGCTGGGTGCGGAGGTGCGAAATCAGCCCTTCTTGTTTATTGTTTTTTTGTTTGTAACCGGAGGCCGCCACTATTGCGGAAGCCCCCTTTCCGGTCCCGGACGGTTTTCACCGCGGAGGGATCAATCTTCTTTTCTCCTTCTCGAGGTGAGTACCAGGAATGCCGCAAGCGCGATCACGATGCAGCCGCCCACTGCCAGAACGTTGCTGTCAGAAGTCGGTGGTGGAGGCGGATCAATCGGAATGGTGTTCGTGATTGCGGTAACCGTTCCCTCGACAACCGTGGACGTCAGCTTGTAGCCCGCGGGCATCTGTACTTCGCGCCAGGTGTAGACGATCTCAACGCCGTTTTCGTACTTGGGCAGGTCTGTAATCGTCGCCATCCACTTGTTCGCGGGACTAAGCTCTACCTGCATACCGTTGCTGAGTTCTACAACGAGCAGCGCCGGACGGAGATTACGGGAGTTGTTCGCGTCGTTCCAGATCTTCCTGATCGTTGCTTCGGTAAGCTCAGGCGTATGGGTATTGGTCAGCGTCGAGATGTAGCCTTCCGTCTTGTTGCCGGTGAGCGTGTAGCCCTCGGGCAGCGTGTCTTCAGTCCACGTGTAGACGATTTCAACACCGTTCGCGAACTTGGGCAGACCGGTAATGGTTGCCGTCCAGTCGTTGTCGTCGCTGAGCGATACGGTCATTCCGTTGCTGAGAGTTACGACAAGCTTGTTCGGTCTGATGCCGTCCTGGTTGTCCGCGTCGTCCCAGATCTTCTTGACCGTCACGTCAACGAGTTCAGGATTGTGCGTGTTGGTAATCTTGTACGTGCCGTCCTCGAGCTTCTCGATCGTGGTCTCGTATTCGGGAACCGCGCTCTCGTCAACGGTGTAAACGATCTCGGTCTTCATGATCGAACCGTCTTGGTTGACCGTGAACTTGTACTTCGGCAGGTTGCCAAACGCCCATGCCCAGTTGGTGTCGACTGTAGCTTCGGTCGTGTCAAGCTCTTCGCCATCGGCGAGGAGGATAACCGTTACCTTATCCGGTCTCTTGCCGTCCTGGTCGTCTGCGTCGGCCCATTCCTTGATACCTTCAACGTTGACCTTCTCAGGCGTATGCGTGTTGGTGATCTTGTACGTGCCGTCCTCGAGCTTTTCGATCGTGGTCTCGTACTCGGGAACCGCGCTCTCGTCAACGGTGTAAACGATTTCTGTCTTCGTTACAGAACCGTCTTCGTTGACCGTGAACTTGTACTTCGGCAGGTTATTGAACGCCCACGCCCAGTTGGTGT
>CADAZX010000064.1 GCA_902792515.1 uncultured Ruminococcus sp. | reverse complement strand
CGGCCGCACTTTGCATCACGTCCCTCACTTGACCGCTTTGCGGAATCGTTCGTGCCGCTGATGCAAAGCTGCGGCGGCTCAGAATAAGGTGTCTTCGACGGATTGCCCGGCAAACCGCTTCGCCCGCACGAACCTCTCGCAGTATCTTCATACAGCTTCAGAGCCGCACTTTATGTTGCGGCCCTCACTTGACCGCTTCGCGGAATCGTTCATGCCGCCAACATAAAGCTGCGGCGTCGTGAGAAAAAGGTGCCTTCGGCGCATTGCTTAAAAGTCGCCCTCGCGCGAGACACGCATGATTTGTCGAGTGAGCACAGAATTATAAACGAGACACCGCAGCTTTGCATCGGCGTCACGAACGATTCTGGGCTATGCCCAGTCCAGTGAGGGGCGCGATGCAAAGTGCGGCCGCGAAAATAACTCGAAACTCAGCGATTTCAGCTGAAGGAAACCGATTTTTGACTCTTTACACAATTCGCCGGGCATGAAAATGACGCGTCCGGCGATGTTTTCTCTAAAAAATGCGGCTGACCGTGGAAAAAGGGGGTGGCGCGAAAGATGAAATTGAAAAAGGAGAACGACTCGAACGGGAGTTTTATGACGGGAAATTCGTTCGCGGAGCTCTACCTGGGGCGCCTCTCGGGCGACGCCGTGAAGATGTACGTTTACCTGAGGTATCTGTTTTCGAACGGGCTCGATTTTTTCCAGGAGGAGGCAGTCAAGACGCTCAGGATGGACGAGAACGCCTGCCTGGAGGCTCTTCGCGAGCTTAAGCAGTCGGGGGCTATTTCCGCGGATAACGGGATAATTATAACTGCCGATTCCGACCTTCGCGACGCTCTCAAAAACGCGCTGGAGAGGGATTTCCGGGAAAAGAGCCGGGCTTCGGGAAGCGCCCTGAAGGACGAGTACTCGGAGGCCGTGAAGACGGTCAACAACGAGTTTTTCGGCGGGAAAATGAACGCGACGTGGTTCAATTTTATTGAAAAGTGCAAGGTTGAGTACGGGTTCATGCCGGAGACGATCTATCTGCTTTTCAAACTCTGTAAAAAAGAGAACGAGCCGTTTTCGTCCAAGATGCTTTCGTACGTTTCGAAGGTTGCCGAGAACTGGTTCGCGGAACGCGTGGTGACGCCCGAGGACGTTGACGCGCGCGAAAAGCGTTTCAGAGAGTTTGCGCCGTACGCCGACTTTGTCGCGAGGAAGATCGGATTTTCGAGGCCGTGGACAGAGCAGGAGAAAAAGGTTATCGGGGCATGGCTCGCAAGCGGCGTTACCAAGGAGATGCTCTCGGTGCTGCTCGACGACACCGGCAGGGTGAGCGCGTTTACGGTCAGAAAGATCGACGGAGAGGTCAAAAAGTGGACGGCAGCGGGGCTCAAAACCGCGGACGACGTCAAGGCCTACTACGATGCGCTCGCGATGGCGGGGAAGGGCGGAAAAAACGCCAACCGGGCGGGTAATGACGCTTCGGACGGTTCCGGAAACGCCGGCAGAAAGACGGGACGCGAGACGAAAAAAACGGCCGGACAGGACGGCCACTTCGAAAACGAACGAAATTACAGCGGAAGCTTTTTTGAGATGCTTGAGCAGCGTGACAAAAACGCGGCCGATGCCGAAACCGGCAAAGAGACCTGACACACGGAAACCGGGAGGGGACGACAAAAATGAAAGAACGCGCCGAAATTGCGTCATACGCCGCCGCGATACTGTCGGAGAGACGGTTCGAGGCTGAAAAACTGGCCGACGAAAGACGTTTGGAAGTCGCTTCGGCTGTTCCGGAATACGCCGGAACCGAAAAAGAGATAAGAGAAGAGGGCCTGAAGCTCGTCAAGCTCGCGGTGCGGGGCGGCGCAGGCACGGAGGAGTACGGGAAAACCGAGGCGAAACTAAGAGAACTCGGCGAAAAACTGGCGGGAGTTCTGACTGCGGCGGGATATCCGGCCGACTACGTTGACAACTGCCACACGTGCAAAAAGTGCCGCGACAAGGGCTACGTTGAGGACGAAAAAGGCGTGCAGACGTTCTGCGACTGCTACACGGAGCTTTGCAGGCAGGCGGTTCTGGAGGAGTCTGGGATTCCGGTCAAAAAGGGATTCGAGGCGTTCGACGCGGAAGTTTACGCGCCGCAGGACAGGCGCGAGGCGCTTGAAAAGCTTGAGGACGCGAAGAGGTTTACGGCGGACATGCAGGGCTCGCGCAACATGCTTTTCTACGGAAAAGCAGGATCGGGTAAGACGTATCTGGCGAGTCTGGCGGCGACCGAGGCTTGCAGGAAGGGGTTTTACACCGTTTACGCGACGGTTCCGCTTCTGATGCAGAACCTTCTGTACTACGGGGAGGACGAGCGCGCGCTCGCGAGAAGAGACTCGACGTACGAGATCATTCACAGCGCAGACCTTTTGATCCTGGACGAACTCGGAACGGAGCGGATGACTCCGGCGAGAAGGGATATGCTCTCGGGGATCATCGACGGCATCGTCACCGACAGCTCGCGCAAATGCATCGTCATCTCGAACCTGACGCTGCCCGAGATACTCGAAAACTACGGCGAGAGGATCTTCTCAAGGCTTGCGGCGATGCAGCTCGTGAAGTTTGACTTCGAGGCCAGCGGAGACCTGAGGCTGAGGCTTAAATAGTCGATGATTTAACCTATATTTAGAGAAAAAATGAAGCGGCGCCCGCAAGCGGGCGCCGCTCTTTGCAAATTACCGCTTTAAACTTTAAACGGTCAGCCCTTGCCGCCGCCGGAACCGGAGAGCTGGCGGGACGGGTCGTACACGAAGACTGCTTCTAAGTGGTTGTCGTCGGTTATCGTCATCTCGCCGCCCTGGGAGATCACGAAGTCGCAGTCGCGCGTGTGGGATTCGTCGGATTTTTGAATTGTGAGCGCGTAGTGCATTTTACCTAGCTGTTTGACCGCGAGGATATCCGCGGTGGGATAGACGTCGGTGGAACCCCAACTGCCGAAAACAATCACGGGCTTGCCCCCGGCAAGCTCGAAATGGGCGTAGAGTTTCTCTTCATCGCAGTGCCACGTGCCGCTGTAGAGTGTGACGAATTCGGCGCCGGTGTGGATCTTGTGGTTCTCGTAGTCGTCGGGACTGTAGGCGACGTCCTCGCTGCCGGTGAGGTTGATCGAGATGGTGTTGCCTGCGTCGTAAAGCTTCGCGGTGAGATGCTTTTCGGCACCGTTTTCGTCGACGAGCACGAGTGCGTATTCCTTGCCGAGACCGTAGGGGTCAGACGCGGACTTCATGGTGAAGACTTCGGTGTAGCCGTCGCCCGTCCACTCGCCGCGGGCCATTTTGACGCTGCCGTCCTCTGCCTGGAAAACGTCGATGTACCAGTTGGCAAGCGCGCCGTCAGCCGATCTGAGGCCTCCGAACACCGCGAGCATTTCAGCGGCGGAAAGGGAGATCACGTTCTCCTCGGGCGGGAACTGGCGGCCGCCGTAGTAGGTGTAGCTTTTAGAAGAGCCGTCGACGTCCGTGAACGTTATGATGCCGTTTTCGATTTTCGCGTGCGCCTCCTGCTTGAATGACTTGCCGGGAGTCCTTACGGCGAGTTCGTAGTCGTTCTCGCCTTTTTCGACGGCGTCGCAGATCTCGTAAACGGGGAAGTCCCCGCCGGCGTTCCAGATCCCGAACATCGCCGTGACCTTGCCTTCGCCGCTCGAAAAGTCGATGAAATGATCGTCATCGGCAGTCCAGGTGCCCTCGACCTTTTTGAAAAAGTCGGCGGCGCGCTTCGATGAGCCGTCGTCGTCGCCGCCCGGGTTTGTTCCGGGTATGTTATGAAAAATGTCGCACGACACGGACGCGGCAGCGAGCGCCAACACAAGGGCCGCGAACAATGCGGCGAGCGTAATCCTTTTTGTCATATAACCGTCTCCTTTCCGGTTGCCGGCACTGCCGGCGATTCACGAATGCCTGAATGCTTCAACAATATTAATCTCTCTCTATAAATGCCGGAACTGTTTCCGTTACGTATATTATACAAAAATGCACGCGCGAGGTCAACCGTCACAGCGGGGGCCGGATCGCGACTGTCGCGACGGATCGCGAAGCGGAGGCGTTTTCGGAAGGCGGAAAATGCGCCTTGCGGCGAGGAATATTTCCGGGAAATACGCCCGCGGGGCAAAAACGGATGCTTTGTTAAAGGAATTTTCGGAAAAGGGCTGAAAATGGGCCTGAAAAGGCCTGAAAAACACCGAATGAGACTTGAAAAAAACTGTGAGACGGTATATAATTTAGAGGTTTGAACAAAACTCGTTGAGTCAAACAAAATTTAACAGAAAGAAACATTCAATTTTTGACGGAGGTATACACTCTATGGACAACGGATGCCTGAAAAATGACGAAAAGTATCAGAAGCTCCTTGAAATCATTGAAGTCAACAAGAATGTCCGCGGCTCCCTTATTCGCGTTCTTCACGACGCGCAGGAGGTCTACGGCTATCTGCCTATCGAAGTGCAGAAGGTCGTGGCAGAAGGTCTCGGAATTCCGCTGGCGGAAGTTTACGGCGTGGTAACGTTCTACGCCCAGTTTACGACGAAGCCGAAGGGCGAGTACAGAATTTCCGTTTGCCTCGGAACCGCGTGCTACGTCAAAGGATCCGACAAGCTGCTTGACAGGATTCAGGAAGAACTCGGAATCGAAGTTGGCGACTGCACTGAGGACGGAAGATTTTCAATCGAAGCCTGCCGCTGCATCGGCGCGTGCGGACTCGCTCCCGTTTTCACGGTGAACAAGGACGTCTACGGCAAGAAGGTTCCCGACGATATACCGGCGATTATCGCCAAGTACAGGGAATGATACGGAGGTGCTTTGATGATTACTGTTGAACAACTTAACGAAATCAGAAAAAATTCGATTCCGAAGGTCGCGCTCAGAAAGAAAGTTTTCGAGACGCGCGTTCCCGAACTTCAGGGCGACATCTCCGGACTCCTCAAGGAAGGCAACGAAAAGACCTACCGCGCGCACATTCTCTGCTGCGCCGGCACCGGATGCAAATCCTCGGGTTCCGACAAACTCCGCGAAGAGTTTGAGAGAGTTCTCGAAAAGTACGGTCTCTCGGACGAGGTCAAGATCGTCAAGACAGGCTGCTTCGGACTTTGCGCCGAGGGCCCGATCGTTGTCGTATACCCCGAGGACGCGATGTACTGCAAGGTCGGCATCGAGGACGTTGAAGACATCGTCACCGAGCACATTATGAACGGCCGCATCGTGAAGCGCCTTCTCGAGAACTACGCGGCACGCGAAAAAGAGGGCGAGATCACCGAGGAAGACCTCGAGGGCAGCACGTTCTTTAAGAAGCAGATGCGTATCGCTCTGCACAACTGCGGCAGGATCAACCCCGAGGACATCGAGGAGTACATCGCGATCGACGGCTACCAGGCTCTCGCGAAAGTGCTTACGCAGATGACGCCTGACGACGTTATCAAGGTTATGCTCGACTCCGGCTTGAGAGGCCGCGGCGGCGCGGGCTTCCCGACCGGCAGAAAGTGGATGTTCGCCAAGGCAAGCGTCTCCGATCAGAAATACGTCTGCTGCAACGCCGACGAGGGCGACCCGGGCGCGTTCATGGACAGAAGCGTTCTCGAGGGTGACCCCCACGAGGTGCTCGAGGCCATGGCCATAGCCGGCTACGCCATCGGCGCGAACCACGGTTTCATCTACGTACGCGCGGAATACCCCACGGCGGTAGAGAGACTTACGATCGCTATCAAACAGGCTGAGGAGTACGGAATTCTCGGCGACAACATTTTCGGAACAGACTTCTCGTTCAGAGTCGAGCTGAGACTCGGCGCCGGCGCGTTCGTGTGCGGCGAAGAGACGGCTCTCATGACGAGCGTCGAAGGCCACAGAGGCGAGCCCAGACCGAGACCTCCGTTCCCGGCGGTTAAAGGACTTTTCGCCGAGCCTACGATCCTCAACAACGTCGAGACTTACGCGAACGTTCCGCAGATCATTCTTAAGGGCGCCGACTGGTTCAAGGCGATCGGCACCGAAAAGAGCACGGGCGCGAAGGTTTTCGCACTCGGCGGCAAGATCAAAAACACCGGCCTCGTCGAGGTTCCTATGGGAACCACGCTCCGCGAAGTCGTCTACGACATCGGCGGCGGCATCCCGAACGGCAAGAAGTTCAAGGCTGCCCAGACAGGCGGACCTTCCGGCGGCTGCATTCCCGCTTCCCTTATCGACACCCCAATCGACTATGACTCGCTCATCCAGATCGGCTCGATGATGGGCTCCGGCGGTCTTATCGTCATGGACGAGGACACCTGCATGGTCGACATCGCTAAGTTCTTCCTCGCGTTCACCGTTGAGGAGTCCTGCGGCAAGTGCCCGCCCTGCAGAATCGGCACCAAGAGGATGTACGACATTCTCGACAAGATCACGAGAGGCGAGGGCGAACTCAAGGACATCGACGACCTTTACGAGCTTGCCGACGCGATCAAGTCCTCCGCTCTCTGCGGACTCGGACAGACTGCTCCCAACCCGGTTCTCTCTACGCTCCGCTACTTCAAGGACGAGTACATCGCCCACGTTGTGGACAAGAAATGCCCCGCAGGCGTGTGCAAGGCCCTTATGCAGTACACGATTGATCGGGAAAAGTGCATCGGCTGCGGCAAGTGCGCAAGAAATTGCCCCGCTGACGCGATTTCGAAAACGGACTACGTCGCTCCCGGCCACAAGCTTCCTTCGATGGCCATCGACCAGAGCAAGTGCTTAAAGTGCGGCGCCTGCATGGAAGGCTGCAAGTTCGGCGCGATTTCCAAGAAATGAGAGGTGCACGACATGAAAATGATTAATCTTAAAATCGACGGAACCCCGGTAACCGTTCCGGAGGGAACAACAATTCTCGAAGCCGCGAGAGCCGCCGGCGTCAAGATCCCGACTCTCTGCTTCTTAAAAGACATCAACGAGATCGGCGCGTGCCGTATGTGCGTAGTCGAGATCAAAGGCGCGAGAGCGCTGCAGGCCGCGTGCGTATATCCGGTCAGCGAAGGGCTCGAGGTCATCACGAACTCCGAAAAGGTCAGAAAATCCCGCAAGATCACCCTCGAGCTGATCCTCTCCAACCACGACAGGCGCTGCCTCGAGTGCTCCAGATCGCAGAACTGCGAACTCCAGGCCCTTTCCAAAGAGCTCGGCGTTAACGAGATCCGCTTCCCGGCACTCAACGAGAAGACGCTTCTCCCGATCGACGACCTCTCGCCCTCAGTTGTGCGCGACCCCAACAAGTGCGTCCTCTGCCGCCGCTGCGTAAGTGTGTGCAAAAACGTACAGACCGTCGGCGTCATCGACACGATGGAGAGGGGCTACAGAACGGTAGTCGCTTCGCCCTTCGGAAAGTCCCTCGCGGACACTCCCTGCGTCAACTGCGGACAGTGCATCGCCGTCTGCCCGACCGGCGCTCTTACCGAAAAATCGGACAAATCCAAGGTTTGGGCAGCTATCTCCGACCCGGAGAAGTACGTCGTATTCCAGACCGCTCCGGCCGTCAGGTTCTCGATCGGCGAGGCGTTCGGAATGCCACAATGGTCACCGCCATCAGAAGACTCGGCGTCGACAAGGTTTTTGACACCGACACAGGCGCGGACCTTACGATCATGGAAGAGGGCACCGAGCTCCTGAACCGCATCAAAAACGGCGGCAAGCTCCCGCTCATCACTTCCTGCAGCCCCGGCTGGATCAAGTTCTGCGAGCACAACTTCCCTGACTTCCTCGACAACCTCTCGACCTGCAAGTCGCCTCACGAGATGTTCGGCGCCGTCATCAAAACGTACTACGCCCAGAAGATGGGCCTAGACCCGGCGAAGATCTACGTCGTCTCCGTAATGCCCTGCACGGCGAAAAAATTCGAGGCGAAGCGCGAGGAGTTGGCCAACTCGTCCGGATACGCCGACGTCGACACGGTTATCACAACGAGAGAACTCGCGGCGATGATCAAAGAGGCGGGAATCGACTTCGTGAACCTGCCTGACTCCGACTTCGACAACCCGATGGGCAACGCGACAGGCGCGGGCGTCATTTTCGGCGCTACGGGCGGCGTTATGGAGGCGGCTCTCAGAACAGTTGCCGACATTCTCACCGGTGAAGACCTCAAGGACATCGACTACCACGCTGTCCGCGGCGTAGAGGGCATCAAAACGGCGGAAGTCAACGTTGCCGGCAAAACGGTACGCGTCGCCGTGGCAAGCGGCCTCGGAAACGCACGCAAACTCCTCGAGTCGATCAGACGCGGCGAAGCCACCTACGACTTCATCGAGATCATGGCCTGCCCGGGCGGCTGCGTAAACGGCGGCGGCCAGATAATCCAGCCCTCCTCCGTGAGAAGCTGGGTCGACCTGAGAGCCCTGAGAGCGAAAGCGACCTACGAAGAGGACGTCGACCTGCCCATCCGCAAGTCTCACGAGAACCCCGTGATCAAAACGCTTTACGACGAGTTCTACGGCGAGCCCGGAAGCGAAAAGGCCCACCACGACCTCCACACCCACTACCACCGCCGCGAGAACTATTGACCCTCACGATGCGGGAATTATCCATCTCAGCCGCGCGGACTGTTAACCTCGGCCGCGGGGAATTTTTTCCTCAGCCGCGAGGACTTATCGGTCCCTGCCAAGGCTGAATAAATGATCCGAAGGTCCGGATCCCGCGCCCCCCTTAATAACAAGGGGGCGCGGGGCCGGGCTTTTTGTTTTGGCTAAAAAAACACGTTGCCCGGCGCGCGGAATGCGTGGAGGGGAACCGTTGTAATTGAAAAAGTTAGAGACCGGAGGTGGGACTGCGTGAAGTGAAAAGTTAACTTCCACTTTCGGAGGCGGGACTGCGCGCAAAAAATGTTGACAAAAGATCTGTGCGCGTGTATACTATTATTGATTTGTCACACAGTCCGGATTTGGACCGGACGTAAATAGTTAAGGAGGAAATCATATGAAGAAGATTATTGCCTTGATTATCGCTGCAGCGATGCTTATCGCGCTTGCGACAATCGGCGCATCTGCGGATGACGGTCATTACGTATGGAACCACACCGGCTCGTATGCCGAGGATCCGTGGAGCGATTCATTCAGGATTGGTAACGAAGACCCCACCACGGGCACGATTCGTTTCAAGACCGACGTCAGCTTCAGCAAGGTAATGTTCCCGAAAATCTGGGCAACACCCCACTGTGTTGTAACTCTGGAAGTTCTTTCCGGCGGAAACAGTGTTTTCACCGGTTCATTTGAGCTTTTCAACGCGGATAACAACAGCGGTGACGTTCCTAATGTCGAAGTCGATTTCGGAAAGACCCTTCCCGCCGGCGAGTACACGTTCAAATTCTCGGTACAGAATGGCTTCTACGCCTTCTTCGCTTACGGCAGCGGCCAGCTTCCCGACGACTACATTGAGAATGAGCGCGGACACGCTATGTTCGGTCTCTGGACCACCGACAGCGGAAACGGTTTCGTATCTCTCGGCGTTGTTGTCAAGGAGAAGATTGCCGCCGTTTTCGACGGCACCGGCAGCGCGGATCCTCAGAACCTTAGCGCAGGTGCTATTGCTGTTGTTGTAACCGTTCCCGATGGATATAAGCTTACCCAGATCATCGGCCAGAACAGCCCGACCTGGAGCAATCCCGGCGGCGGAAGCGACGCTATTGCCGAAGTATTCGCATGGAAAGGCGACTATGACTCGTCTATCGACGGAACTCTGCTTGCGTCCGCTGAAATCACGGATCACGCTGACAACCAGGATGCTGTGTTCGTTCTTGACAAGCCGCTCTCTGCCGGACAATATCTCGTAGAGTTCACTGCTACAGGCGACAAGGCTATCGGCTTCTGGACGTTTGGAGCCGCTCAGGAAGGCGCGCTTGTATTCCTCAAAGGCGAAGAGATCGACACCTTCTTCCCCAAGGTTGCTGTAAAACTGGTCCTTTCCGACGAGCAGCCCGGCGAACAGCCCGGTGAGCAGCCCGGCGAACAGCCAGGTGAACAGCCCGGTGAACAGCCCGGCGAGCAGCCTGCCGAGACCGGCGACGCGACGATGATCGTTCTCATCGTAGCAGCTGCGGCGGTTGCGCTCGTGCTTCTCAAGAAGAGAGCTTTCTGATTGATTTTTGAATAAAAACGGCGGCGCCGGCGAGGCGCCGTCAGACAACTCGAAAAGCATCCTGCCCGAAATACGGCGGGGTGCTTTTTTTGATATGTCGACATGATTCTGGGCGGGGCGCGCCGCTCGACTTGCAGGTGTTAGGTAAGGTTTTATTACTTTAGCGCCGCTCGACTTGCAGGTGTTAGGTAAGGTTTTATTACTTTAGCGCCGCTCGATTTGCAGGTGTTAGGTAAGGTTTTATTAGTTTATCGCCGCTCGATTTGCATGTGTTAGGAAAGGTCTTTCCTCCACCGGGCACGGGCGTTTTCACTCGCAACGCCGCGGTCCCGTTTTTTTCGAATTCCCGAATTTGTCGCTTGACAAACGACCAAAACCGTTTTCGAAAAGCGTATAATGCGTTCGTACGGAGGCGGAACGACAGCCGGGAGGCAGCCGGGAATTCCGCTCAGGTGCAGCGAAAGGAGGGCAAAATATCGCCGGTTTTCTATTTGATACGGCAAATCCTTCGGACGGCTTTGATCTATCCGGAAACTGAAAAATGTCGCTTTTAAGGCGACCCGCGACTTTTCGCGGAGTGGTAAAATACGCAACGGTGAGGGGGAGGAACGCGCGAAGATCTCCCGAAACGATGCCGAACGCAACCGCTCCTGCGAACGGCGAAAATCAGCTGAATGCAAAAGCGCGATACATTTTTCAAGGAGGAAAAAGAAATGAAGAAAGAAACTGTTGAAAAGAGAAACAATATAACGGAGATGGTTTTTATTCTTGACAAGAGCGGCTCGATGGCAGGGCTCGAGAGCGACACCATCGGCGGGTTCAACGGAATGATAGCGAAGCAGAAAGGCGAAGAGGGAACGGCTTACGTCACGACGGTACTGTTCAGCAACTCCTCGGAGACGATTCACGACAGGATTCCGGTCGAGAGCGTTCCGGAGCTTACCCGCAACGAGTATTATGTCGGCGGATGCACGGCTCTTATCGACGCAATCGGACAGACGGTGGAACACATTGAGAAGATTCACAAATATGCCCGCCCCGAGGACGTGCCCGCGAACACTGTGTTTGTCATCACGACCGACGGACTTGAGAACGCAAGCACCAAATATTCCGCGAAGGACGTCAAGAGGCTTGTGAGCAGGAAACGCGAAGAGGGCTGGGAATTCATTTTCCTTGGAGCAAATATAGACGCCGTGGAGACCGCGAGAACGTACGGAATGGATGCCACGAGAGCGGTGAACTACAGGTGTGACGCCGCCGGCACCGCCGTTAACTTTAGCGCGGTAGGTAAGGCACTCAAATCGCTCCGCCGCAATTCTACGCTCGACGCGGCCTGCCTTGATGAGATCAGAGAGGACTACGAGAGCAGGAAAGACTGAAGTTCCACGGGGCTGGTATGATCAAGCCGATTTGGCCGATTATTAAGATCCTTTAGTGGTAAAAAAGCGTGGGGCTGTTAAAAAACTGGCAATTCTGCCGGGGATGTAACAGCCTCTTTTTTTGTTGTCAAAAAGACAAAAAAGTACCTTTTTTACGTGTTTTATGATA
>CADAZX010000063.1 GCA_902792515.1 uncultured Ruminococcus sp. | reverse complement strand
ACACACGCGACTCTACCTTATAATCGCCGCCGCAGTTTTATGTTGGCGGCATGAACGATTCCGCGAAGCGGTCAAGTGAGGGCCGCAACATAAAGTGCGGCTCCGAAAACAAAACCGAAAACGCGGCAGCCCCCGGACTCTCGCGGCCCGCGCTGTCCCCCGTCTCCGGTTTGTCGTCTTCCCGCTGACGGGAATTATTTCTTGTCAGCCGCGTCGTCGGTCTCTTCCTTCTTGACCTCGCGGATAGCCCAGCTCTTGAACTCGATCAACGTGTTGTCGATCGACGTCTGGATCGTGATGTTGTCGTCCTTGATATTGACGATCTTGCCGCAGATTCCGCCGATCGTAACGACGTCCTGTCCGAGGCAGATACTGTTCTTCATCTCCTCCTCTTCCTTCTTGCGCTTTCTCTGCGGTCTGATGATGAGGAAGTAGAAGAGCAGGCCGAGAACGACCACGTAAATAATTATAAGCACCCAGACGGGAATGTTGAAGGGCAGACCCGTTCCGGTCGGCGTTGCGGTATCCGTTCCCGTGGTAGAGGCGTTGCCTGTCGTGGCGCCGGTTGTCTCGGCGAAAACGTTCATTGCCGTTGCGGCAAATGTCGCGGCTGCGGCACCGGCCGCGGTCAGCAGTTTGTTCTTAATCATAAATAACCTCCGTTTGTGATCAGGCCTTCGCGGCCCTGTTTTCTTATCCGGTATTCCGTATTATACCCGATTTTCCGTCGTTTTTCCATACCCGGAACGCATTTCCGTTTTTTCCGGAAAGCGTTTCCGTTTTTCGTCAGTATTGCCTATAAAAGGTGAGTATCGCCCGTTCCCGCACCGGGGCCGGCAGTCACGCACTGTTTTAACGTATCAGCACCTGTTTCCGGCGAGCTTTTCGTAAAATTCCTCCCTGAACTCCGGGAAACGGTCCTCCGCGATCGCCTTTCTGATGTCCCCCATAAGGTGGACCAGGTAGTAAAGGTTGTGGATCGTCATGAGCCTCAAACCGTACATTTCGCCCGCCTTCAGAAGGTGGCGGATGTATGCCTTGGAATGGTTGCGGCAAGCGGGACAGTTGCACTCCGGGTCGATCGGCGAGAAGTCGTGAGCGTATTTCGCGTCGCGGACAATGACCCTTCCTCTCGAAGTGAGCGCGGTTCCGTTGCGGCCGATCCTCGTCGGGAGAACGCAGTCGAACATGTCGATGCCGCGCATGACGCCCTCCACCAGGTTGTCCGGCCTTCCGACTCCCATAAGGTAGCGCGCCTTGTTTTCAGGCAGCTCGGGAACGGTCTCCTCGAGCATATCGTACATCGTCTGAGTCGCCTCGCCCACGCTGAGCCCGCCGATCGCGTAGCCCGGAAAGTCGAGCGAAACGATCTCGCGCGCCGATTTCTTTCTGAGGTCAGCGAACGTGCCGCCCTGCACGATGCCGAAAAGTGATTGTTTTTCGGTATTTTTGTGCGCTTTAAGGCACCGCTCCGCCCACCTCGTCGTCCGCTCGAGCGACCTTTTCGTGTAGTCGTACGTCGAGGGATAAGGCGTGCACTCGTCAAATGCCATCATAATGTCCGCTCCGAGAGCGTTTTCGATCTCCATCGCCTTTTCCGGGGAGAGGAACAGCTTCGCGCCGTCGAGATGCGACCTGAACGCGACACCCTCCTCCGTGATCTTGCGCAGATCGCTCAGCGAAAACACCTGAAAGCCGCCGCTGTCGGTCAAAATGCTGCCGTTCCAGTTCATGAACTTGTGCAGTCCGCCCGCCTCCGCGACAAGCTCGTGCCCCGGCCTCAAAAAGAGGTGGTACGTGTTCGATAAAATGATCTTCGCGCCGAGCGCCTCGAGTTCTTCGGGGGATATTCCCTTCACCGACGCCTGCGTGCCGACAGGCATAAACACCGGCGTGTCTATCTCGCCGTGAGGGGTTATGAGCTTCCCGAGTCTCGCGCCCGTGCGCGGGCACTGTTTAATAAGTTTGTAGGTTACCGCAGCCATAGTTTAAACTGCCTTTCCGCTGAATTTTTGCCCTGTTATTTTATCACATTCAGAGCTTCTTTTTCAACCCGGCGACGCGAAGTCTTCCGAAGCATTCCGGCCTGTGAAAGTCCGGGTTTTCCGCCGCCACAAAAAATGCGCTCTGAAAATGAGCCCTCTCGGGAACGCGTTCCTCGCACTTGTAGAAGTTGCACCGCGGCCTGTATACCTCGCCGAGAACGCTCCCGGGCACAAAATACGTAACCGACCAGCAGTTTTCGTCCTTTTCGACGCTCACGCTCAAAGCCTGCCTTCCGCCTTCAGGGAAAACACGCTCCCTGCCGTGCCGCTCCGTTCCGCGACCTACAAGAATCGCGCCGTTTGAGTTGCACTCGAAATTCAGATACACTCCTGTACGGCTGTCGGGCATCACGAAAAACTCGAGGCAGTCGTCCGCCCACACGTCGCCGTTGTCCTCACGGCACTCCGCCACCGGATTACTTTGAAGCGCCGTCAGCTTCACCGCGACGCCTTCCTGCGTGAATACGACCTGCGCGAACGCTTCGCATTTATAAGGGTACCGATCCGCCCACGGCGCCTGATCCACCGGTATTTTCTTTATATTCAGCCACTGTCCGGCGCTCCCCGGGACACTTTCCGCTCTGAACGCCGTACACGTTTTGCGCGTTTTCTTCCTGCTCTTTTCCATGCCCTTCTCCTTCCGGTCGCCCGCGTTCTCCGCGCGTCCCCTCTATTTTACTACGTATTCCTTGAAAAATCTCATATTTTCGACCCGGGCCTGCCCCGCCCGCGCGTTTTTTTGCGCCGGCGTCATTCCATCCCTGCACATCGCTGCGCCGCGTACTTTTTTCGTGCTTTCGAGAGAAAAAAGTGATATAATAAGCCGCAGCGGAAAACCCGAATTCCGCCGGAAAGGAACTCACCGAAATGATTCAGGACCTTCACGCTCACACATATTACTCATTTTGCGGAAAAGACGACCCGGAAGACGTCGTGCGCGCCGCCATTGACGGCGGAATCGAGCTTTTGGGATTTACCGACCACAACTACGGCGTCGGCTTTCAGCGTATTGAATTTTTCAACATCGACCCCGCGACGTTTAAGGGGTGCGACTACGGCCGCTGCCTCAGAAGGTATTACGACCACATCAACCTGGTTCGCGAAAAGTACGCCGGCAAAATCGATATTCTGCGCGGCATCGAGCTTTGCACGCTGCCCGGAACGAACCACGCGCTGCCGGAAAACTGCGACATTTCGTATTTCGACTACTGCCTGATCGAAAATCTCGACTGGCAGGGCTCCGTGACCGGAGGCGACCTTTTCGGATACGCCTCCAAGCTTCGCTGCCGCGCCGGCGTCGCCCACACCGACCTTTTCGCCTACGCGGAAAAGACAGGCGTCAAGCCTCTCGATTATTTCCGGGAAATGGCGGCAAACGGCATTTTCTGGGAGATGAACGTGAGCTACGACCCCACGCACCACTACAGGCAGCATCAGTACATGCTCGACTTTTTCGACGACCCCGCAAAACAGGAGATCGTCAGGGAGTCCGGAGTCATGCTGAGCGTCGGCTTTGACGGCCACCGCTGCGAGGACTACCTTCCGGACAGGGTCACGGACTACTGCCGCAGGGTGGAGACGCTGGGAATACCGCTGGTTTTTGAAGATAAAATTCCCTAAACATAGGGAAATAAACCACATTGAACCATTTTAAAACGAATATCAAGAGGAGAACACTATGAACACCCGAATGGACAGAAAACGCCTGAATATAGGCACTTACCACCTCAAACCCTACGCCAGGACCGAGCAGCACGTGAAGGATCTGGCGGACTGCGGGATCGACTTCGTGATCTGCATGGACTACGACGAGAAGACGCTGGACCTGTTCGCGAAGCACGGAGTCGGCGCAATCGTCTCGGGAATCGTTCCGGGCTGGTGGGGAGGCGACGGCGACAACGCCGGCACTCTCGAGTCAAAAACGCCTCTCACACGCTATTTTGACGCCGCGGCGAAGTTTAAAGACCATCCGGCAATCTGGGGCATCGACATAGGCGACGAACCGTCCGCGCTTGACTTCCCTCACTACGGCAGGATTTTCGACGCGGTGAACGGCGCCTTCCCGAAGCAGTTCCCGTACCTAAACCTCTACCCCAACTACGCCTCGGTCTCCAAGAACACCGAAGACCAGGCCCTGAGCCAGCTTGGCACGCGCACGTACGACGAGCACATCCAAAAATACTGCGAGCTCGTTCCCGCCGACTACATCAGCTACGACTTTTACGTCTACTGCACCACTGTCCGCAAGTGCTACGAAAACCTTGTCACGGTCGCGGACGCCTGCCGCCGTACCGGCCGCTCGATGTGGATCATTCTGCAGGTCAACTCTCACGTGCCGCAGGGCTGGATGAATGAAGATATGCTCCGCTTCCAGGCGTTTAGTTCGATGGCCTTCGGCGCCGAAAACATCACCTGGGCATGCTACACGGCCGGCTGGTGGTACAACCAGGTCCTCGACGAAAAGGGCGAAAAGACCGTCCAGTACGACCGCCTGCGCAAGGTCAACGGCGAAATCCGCGCGATGGCGTCCCTTTACATGAAGTACCTCTCCACCGCCACCCACTTTGTAGGGTTCGACACGGTCGCCGACATCGATGGCTCTTCGATCGTTTCCGTCAAATCGCTGAGCACCGGCTATTTCAGGAATCTCAGGGCGGACGACGGCCTGCCGCTGGTGGTGGGCGAGATGAATTCGCGTGAAGGCGACGGCTCCAGGGCGCTGTTCATTTTCGCGGCCGACGACTGGAAGGGCGAAAACAGGAAGCACCGCAGGGTCACGTTCGAGACAACCGGAATCGCACCGGCGCTCGCGGCGTTTGACCCTCACGGCAAAAAGGTTCTCGTTAAAAATCCCGACGGCAGCTACTCCTTCGACATCGACTCCAACAGCTGCTGCATGATAACAATAAGACCGTAATTTCTGAGAGGTGCCGGAATATGAACAAAAACGCACTGAACGTTAAAGCGGGCCGCAGGCTTTTCTACGAGGTCGTCGCGAATCCCGCGCAGATGCCGTTTTCTTTTAACTATGACGGAAAAACCTTCCGCGGGCTTGAATCGTTTGCTCCCCGCAAAATGACGGTAGGCAGCGGCGGCGCGACAAACGTGATTTTCGACGCGAAAGTCGACGAAAACCTCTCGATCCGCGTGGACGCGACGTTCGTTCACGAATTCGGACAGTCGGAGTACACCGTTTTCTTCGAAAACACGGGCAAAAAGCCCACCGGCGTCATTTCGGCCGTCCGCTGCCTCGACATGGTTTTCGAGGGCAAAAATCCGCTTCTCCGCGGCAATATGGGCGACCACGACAACTGGTACGCGGACTACGTTCACGACCTCGCGAACGGCGACCAATACTTCCGTTCGGACGGCGGCAGGGCGACGCACATAGTGTTCCCCTACTTCGACCTCGTGCACGGAAACGGCGGCACGATGATTGCCCTCGGCTGGGCAGGCACCTGGGAGGCTCTTTTTTCTCCGGGCGACGGCAAAACACGCGTCTCGGCGGGAACGGACAACAGCCTGAACACCGTTCTGCTTCCCGGCGAGAAGATCCGCACAGGCCTTGTCGTGCTGCTCCCCTATAAAGGGCGGAACCGCGACGACGCCTCCAACCTCTGGCGCGCCTGGTTCATGAAATACAACCTCCCGAAGGCCGACGCCGCAGGGGACCCCTTAAAGCCGCTCTCAACCGCTTGTTTCGCGAACGACACGGGCCTGCCCAACTCGGACGGCAGCATTTCAGAGCGGTATTTCACGTGGAAGCCCACGCTCGACAAGGTCGTTTCCAAGAAGATCGTTCCCGACTTCAGGTGGTTCGACGCCGGCTGGTACAGCGACCCCTCCGGAAAAACGGTCGAAGCCGACTGGTGGAGCACCGTGGGCAGCTGGGAGCTCGACCGCGAAAAGTGGCCGGAAAACACCTTTGCCGAGTCAAACGAGGCCTGCCACAGGGTGGGAATGAAGGTTCTCTGCTGGTTCGAGCCCGAACGCGTCACGAACGTTCCCGAGCTCGTCAAAAACTACGGTTACAAAGAGGAGTGGAGCATCGGTACCGGACCCGTCCGCACGAACAACCTCGGCAACCCGGACTGCCTGAAATGGACTCTCGGCCGCGTAACGAAAATGATGCTCGACCACAAGGTCGACATGTACCGCGAGGACAACAACAGCGACCCCGGCTTCGCCTGGCCCTACCGCGACGGCATCGAAGCGCAGCAGCTCGGTCTGCCCAGATCGGGAATCACCGAAAACAAGTGCATCTGCGGCCACTACGCGCTCTGGGACGGCATTATCGACTTCTGCCGCCAAAACGGAAAGTGCACCTTCGTGGACTCCTGCGCTTCGGGCGGCGGCCGTAACGACATCGAATCGATGCGGCGAGGCATCCCTCTGATGCGCTCAGACTTTGACAGAACGACTTCGTCAATGCGCCTCTCGCAGACCTCCACCCTGTGCCGCTGGCTCCCCTTCCACGGCTCGTCGACAAAAGAGACGGAGCACCAGCTTGATGCGAGCAAAGGCGCGGGCTCCTCAGTCTACGTCGCCCGCGCGTCATATCTTCCCGTTTACAACTTCGGCGAGGCCTTCACACACAACAAAGCACTCGATTTTGACCTGATGCGCCGCAACCTCAACGAGTGGAAATCCGTCCGCCACCTTCTGACTAAAGACATGTACGTGCTCACCCCCTGGCGCCACAACCTCGACCGCGGCCACTGGACCGCGTTCGCGTACGACGACCCGGATACCGGCGAGAGCGTACTCCTGGCGTTCCGGATGGAAGACGCCGCTTCAGAAGCCTTTACCGCGGTTCTCCCGTTCGCTGATCCTGCCGCCTCCTACGAGGTCGAAAACGCCGACACAGGCGAAAAGGCTGTTATGAGCGGCAAGGCACTCTGCGAAGGGGCGCTTGAGATCGTTCTCAGGGAGCCAAAGAGCAGCGCGCTTTTCAGGCTTAAGAGGCTTTGATCTTTTATATTTTGCGAATCAAAAACGCGGGGCGGCCGTCCCCGCACCTATCATAGGGAAACTTTCTGAACAGTCGAATTGAATAGTGATTTGTTTCCCTGGGGCTGTAAAAAAAGTCCCTTAAAACAGTCAGTAGATTCGTGTGGTCTCACAAAATCTGCTGACTGTTTTCTTTTTTAGCTTTTTGCGCAGGCTTTTGCACGTTTTCATTTTCTTGGAGCGATTTTCCTTAATGTAAAGACACAGTTAAGAAAACCCAACACATATTCTTGGGGTATTTCTTGCTCTTATGATACGAATAGATTCTTTTTATGCTGCCGCTTCTCTATACGCCTTCTTCAAGCGGTCATCCAGTGCGATCTCGATGATATGGTCTTCTTTCACGCCCTTATCCAGCAAATAATTATGGAACAGGTTTAGCAGCAGGTATGACTTGCCGCACAGGCGAACACCCGTCACAATCTTGATCAGTCCATTCCTCTCGCGCCGGATCAGCCGATCCAGATAGATATCCCGTTTGATCTCCATATTGTCCTCCTGCTTCCGGAATAATTGTGCTTACACCTTTTTTCGTAATTATTACATCCGATGCCTCCACAAAAGTCAAGTGTTCCCTGCAAGTTCATAAGAGTTCATAAAAAAGTAACGAGCCAACCCGAAGATTGACTCGTTGCTTTCGTTTTCTGTTTGCTTTTCCGTACCGACTTATCCCGACCTGTCACATAGTTGCCCTATGAGACGGAGC
>CADAZX010000062.1:3716-12757 GCA_902792515.1 uncultured Ruminococcus sp. | reverse complement strand
GAACGTTCAAGCTGGAGGTCGTAAAATAATTGTATTGCCTTCCGTTAATTCAAGAAGGCGGCACGAAGGCGGCTCCGTGAATTCTTTTAGACGGTGATATTGAATGGTTTTGAAAGAAACGGGAAGCCCCGCCGGCGACGGTTGCGTTTTCGCCGGCGGGGCGCGCTACAATAAAACAGGCGACGTTCTGAAGACAAAGTACGGCACAAAGGTGTACAAGCTCGCTCTCTCCTCAGGCGCGACGTGTCCCAACCGCGACGGCACCTGCGGCACGGGCGGTTGTATTTTTTGTTCGTCATCCGGCAGCGGCGACTTCGCTCAAGACGGCGGCGGCAGCATAACCGCGGCAATCGACCGCGCCGCCGCCTCTCTCTCGGCAAGCAAGCTGAAGGGCTTTGAAAAGCCGCTGTTTATTCCCTATTTTCAGGACTTTTCCGCCACCTACGCCCCGCTTGAAACACAGCGTGCGAAATTCACCGAGGCGATTAATCACCCTCTCGCCGCGGAACTCTACGTTGCCACAAGGCCGGACTGCCTTCCGGACGACGTCGTCGACCTTCTCGCGGAACTTAGCCGCGTGAAGCCCGTTACCGTCGAGCTCGGCCTCCAGACGTGCGACGACGCCGTTGCGTCGTTCCTCAACCGCGGCTACCCTTCCCGCATGTTTCCCGAAGCCGTCGCGAAGCTCAAAGCGGCAGGTCTGAACACGGTCGGTCACATGATCGCAGGTCTTCCCTGCCCGCCCTCTTACGGCCCCTCTGACGATGGCTTCCCGCTCCGTCTCGAAAGCCGCGACTCGATTCTGGCAACGGCTGATTTCATAACCTCTTCAGGCGCGGACGGCATCAAGATCCACCTTCTGCACGTGCTCGAGAACACCGCGCTCGCCGGAATGTACAAAAAAGGCCTGTTCCGCACCCTCTCGCTTGAGGAGTACGCAGGCCTTGTGTGCGATATTATCGATATTCTCCCGGAAGAGACCGTCGTCCACCGCATAACCGGCGACGCCCCGAAAAGCATTCTGATTTCACCGCTCTGGTCCGGCGACAAGAAAATAGTTCTCAATTTCATCGCGCGCGAAATGGCGCGGCGCGGCACTGTTCAGGGAAGGCTCCGTTCCGAAAAGCAATAATACAGCCCGGGCCGGCGTTCGCGAACGCCGGCCCGCTTTTTGATTATCCTTCCTGCTCCCCGAGCAGCTTCTTTTTGAAGATTCCGAAAACCGCCTCGACGACGCTGTCGTCTTTTACGCTGATATAGTCCGCAATCCGGTCGCCGTTCACGTCCTCGACCTTTAAGATCGCGACCGATTTCCCTTCGTAGTCCTTCGGCAGCAGCACAGCGTACTGATCGCCCTTATACTCGATAAAATCGAGAAGACTGAAGTCAAAGCTTTTTCCTTTATTGTCGCGAAGAACGATAACGTTCCCGTCCGTCTCGCAGTTGGTTTTTTTGATTTCGTTTTCGTCCATTGTCTCTGCCTCTTTCCGCCTTAAAGGCTCGTTTCTTACGTCAATTATACCATCTTAACGTGTCTGAGTAAACCGGAAATCCGGAAATGATATACGTGAAAAGTCAGTGTGAAAAGTCAGGCCGGAGGTTCTTCCAGGTATCTTACCGTCTTTCCGTGCGCCTTCGCGTATTCGATCTCCGAGCGCGTGCTTGAACCGACGTAGCCGCCGACGTTGATCACGAAGATCTCGTCCGCCATGTCGATCTTCCGCTTGTGCATGTCGTCGAGCATCTCCTTCGTCTTCGTGAGCGTGCCCTCGTCCATATTCTCCCAGACCTCGCTGTCGCCCGAGTGGCCGAAAAGACCCACGCTGATGACGATGCACCCCTCCAGCGTCAGTTTTTTCTGCGCTTCCATATATTCGTTCCTGAAGCGCGTGCTCCCGCATAGAGTCACGACCTTGTAACCGCCTACCATCTCAAGTTCACCCTTCCGGTCTGAAAAATCATTTTCCGCCGCAGCGCGCGTTATTTTGACGTGTCGCAGAGGAACATGCAGTCGCCGAAGCTGAAAAATCTGTACCTCTCGCGGATCGCCTCGCGGTACGCCTCGAGAACGTGCTCCCTGCCCGCAAACGCGCTGACAAGCATTATCAAAGTCGACTGCGGCAGGTGGAAGTTCGTTATCAGACCGTCGATCGCCTTGAACCTGTAGCCCGGGTAGATGAATATCTTCGTGGAGCCCCTGACAGGCGCGAGGAAGCCGTTTTCGGCCGCGACGGATTCGAGAACGCGCGTTGAAGTCGTACCGACGGCGATGATCCTGCCGCCCGCCTCGCGCGCAGCGTTTATTGTGTCGCACGCCGCCTGATTGATCTCAAAAAACTCCTCGTGCATATAGTGGTCCTCGACCTTCTCCTCCTTCACGGGGCGGAAAGTCCCGAGACCTACGTGAAGCGTAACGAACGCTGTCTTGACGCCCGCAGCCCGCAGCTGTTCGAGCAGTTCCTTCGTAAAGTGAAGCCCCGCGGTCGGCGCGGCGGCCGAACCGTTTTCGCGGGCATACACGGTCTGATACCTGTCCGGATCGTCGAGTTTTTCCTTAATATAGGGAGGAAGCGGCATCAGCCCTATCCTGTCGAGAACCTCCTCGAAAACGCCGTCGCACGTAAATCTCACGACTCTGTTCCCGTTTTCCTCGACCTTAAGCACCTTCGCCTCAAGCGCGCCGTCGCCGAAAACGAACTCCGCGCCTTCCTTCGCGCGCCTTCCCGGCTTCAGAATGACCTCCCACACGACGTCGCTCCTGTCCGTGGCGAGCCCCATGCCTTCGATCTCGTCCGCCCCGAGCCTCCTCAGAAGCACGAACTCGATCGCGGCACCCGTGTTTTTCTTCACGCCGAAAATTCTCGCGGGAATGACCTTCGTGTCGTTGAGCACCAGGCAGTCTCCCGGTCTCAAAAACCTCCCGATATCGCGAAAATGCGCGTGCGTCAATTCCCCGGTAAACCTGTCCACGACCATCAGCCTCGAGGCCGTCCTGTCCGCGAGCGGAGTCTGCGCGATCAGCTCCTCCGGTAATTCGTAATCAAAATCTTTAACGTCCATTAAATCTGCCTTCAAACCTGCCCTTAATTGGCACTTAAATCCGTCTTTAAATACTTGGTGATGTCGACGCTGTCGAGCGCGGGGTACGTCTCGCCGATGTACTTTTCGTTTTCGAGGATCCCCGTTATAACGTCTCTGCGCACTTCCTGCTTCGCAAGCGTTTTCAGCTCCTCCGAGTCCTTGAAAAACTCATACGTGCAGAGCTTTTTGACGCGCAGCACGATGATCTCGTTGCCCGAGTCGAAAATGAAGCACCTTCCCGCGACAGCGCTGTCCGAAGCGTACAAGAGGCTTGGGTAGTTTTCGGCGAAATACCTAGCCGGAAGCGTCGTCTTCGCCGTGTCGCCTTCGTTTCGCGGCTCGTTGTAATTCGCGAAAAACTCATCAAAAACGGCGTCCTTTTCGCTCTCGGCGGCCGCGTTGACCGTGTCGCAGATCTTGCCCGCCGAAGTCCGTTTCAGCTCCGAGGCGCCCTCGTCGGAAACAGGCAGCGCAAACCTTATCCCGTCGCCCTCGATATATGCCAGGCTGTCGAGATTCTTCTCGAAAACGAATTTCAAAAAGTCGTCGTCATACTCGCTGTCCTCGACCGCGCTGTTAATATACTTTTCGCAGAGCTTCCAGCCGAGCCAGATATCCGTGTACTCCTCTTCGGTCATACCGAAGTACTTATAGTAGAACCCGGCGCTTGACTGGCCTCCGCCCGCCTTAGCGGCCGCGCTTTCAGTTTTCACCGAACTGATCTCAAACGGTGACAGCTTCACGCCGCTCTTCTCCGCCTCGCTTCTGATTGCCGCGTATTTTCTGACGTCGTCGACTGCACGCGCCTTAACTGCTGCCGCAAGCGTACCGACCGACGCGGTCTGGTTCTTAAGCGCCTCAAACCCGTCGCCCTCAATAACGTTAATGCAGAAAAGCTCGAAAAGCGCTCGCGAAACGGTCATATCTCCGACCTTCATCACGGGCTCTTTCCTTTTCGCCTCCTCGCGTCTCCTCACGGAGTTGATCGCGCCGGCACCGATCGCTGCCGCCAGAAAAGAAACGACGACGACCGCGACCACGCCTGTTATAAAGAATATTTTCGACTTTCTGCGTGCGCTGCCGGAATCAGCTGCCATAATCACACCTCAAGCGGCCGGCGCTTTGCCAAGCCGCAACTATTTTAAAACCGCTTTATTTGCCGCGTTTTTATCCCTGAATAACATTTTCTCCGCAGAACCGCTTCGCGAGCAGCCTGAACGGCACTGTCAGCACCGCCGAAGCGACGCCGTTGATCGACGCCTTGATGATGTTGAAAAGCACGATCAGCCAGAGGTATTCCTTAATAAGCTGCGCCCTGTCCATATGCATGAATATAGGCGTCAGAAAAATGTTCCAGACCGTCATCAGGGCGATTGTCGCCAGAATTCCCGCCGCCGTCGCAACAACGAGCCTCAGCACCATTCTCGAACCGTCTGCCCGCACACCGCGCTTTTTCGGTCCGAGCGCCCAATACGTAAGCCCGGCCGCGGCAACAAATCCGCCTGTCGACACGATATGCATCACAACACCGATAATTCCGCTCGAGGCACTCACTGAAAGCCCCTGAACGACGCTCACGACGACCGTCATCGCCAGCCCGACCGGAATTCCGAAAACGTACGTGCAGATGTAGATCACGATATCCGCGGGATCGTACTCAAGAAAAGG
This sequence comes from uncultured Ruminococcus sp., assembly GCA_902792515.1. Taxonomy (GTDB): domain Bacteria; phylum Bacillota; class Clostridia; order UBA1212; family UBA1212; genus UBA1212. The sequence goes on along the minus strand of CADAZX010000062.1, from coordinate 8,008 downwards.
GACCGCGGGAACAAGCGGAAAATGGATATACAGCGCCAGAACCACTCCGATCGCGCTCATAACCGCCGCCATAACCAGCATAATCGTACTAAACCTTCGTCCGCTGTTCTCTGTCATAAAACACCCTCCGGCATTAAAATAAACCGCACGGCTCTCTCCCGCGGACGTTTCCGCCCCGTTTTTTTGGCCGTCATGATATTTTAATCCCAAAATGCGTTTCAGTCAACAAAAAACACGAGCACACCCGCCGCGGATGTGATATAATAACAAAAAAGAACGGCGTCTCATTGCGCCTGACAGCTGACCTCTCATTTTGAAAGGAAAAAAACATGGACGATGTAGTAAAAAAATTAATTGATTTGGGCGGCACATACGGCGGCAAGATCCTGCTCGCCATTGCGGTGACCGTCGTCGGCCTGCTCCTTGTCAAGCTTCTCTCCAGGCTCGCCGCCAAGGCGATCAACAAGACGAAATTCGACGAACGCGTCAAAGTGATCATCACGAAAATCGTGAAGCTCCTTCTCTACCTGATTCTGATCATCGGCATCATAGAGATCCTCGGCGTCCCGATGACATCCGTCGTCGCTCTTATCGCTTCCGGCGGTCTCGCGGTCGGCCTCGCCTTCCAGGGCGCTCTCGCCAACTTCGCCGGCGGCTTCATGATCCTCATCTTCAAGCCGTTCAAGATCGGCGACTACATCGAGTCGACCGGCGCGGAGGGCTTCGTTCGCGACATCAGCATCTTTTACACGAAGATCCTGACGCTCGACAACAAGCTGATCCTCGTCCCGAACGGCGACCTGATGAGCTCCAACGTCACCAACTTCACGGCCGAGCCCAAGCGCCGCATCGACCAGGACTTCAAGATCACCAACGACATCGACCAGGAACTCGTCAAAAAGGTCCTCTACGAGGCCGCCGCGTCCACCGAGGGCGTTCTCTCCGACCCCGAGCCCTTCGCCCGCCTCACTGCTGTTGACGACGACACGTACATCTTCACGGTGCGCGCGTGGTGCGACACACGCGACTACTGGAAGGTCTACTTCGACCTGATCGAAAACTGCAGCACCTCCCTCGCCGACAACGGTATCGACGACCCCGAGGAGCGCATCGCCGTCCGCATCGTCAAGGAGGAGGAAGACGACGATTCATCCGCTTCCGCGGAAGCTCCTGCTTCGCCTGACGAGCCGGTTCAGGAAGATTAAATCGCCAGCTTAATTGCCTATATTTAGGCAAAGACGAGTCCGGCCCGCCTTTGATTAACTCAGGCGGGCCGGGCTTTTTTCATATTATATCAACTGTTCCGCTGTTCCTGCGGTTTTATTCCTGCACGGCTTCGTTTTCGGCGGCTAAAGCTCTCTTTCTTCTTCTTTTCACGACAAACCAGTACCCAAACATCAGCAGCACAACCCCGAATGCAACATTATAAACAATATCCGAAAACGCTGAGGCATAATGATATGTCGCCTCCGCGGCAACCCACTGTCTTCTGAAGCCGTCTTCAAGATATCTCCTTATAAAATCCACCGTATACTTGAGAAGCAGCCACGCAACCGGCGTAGAGAACACCGTGAGGTAGAACGTTCCCGGCACGAACCAGATTTTCTCCGCCTTCACGCCGCCATTTTTCCCCGCGCAGCACAAAATCACGAAAACCGCCGTCAATAGCATCGCCAAAGGCATCGCGAAGTCGAACTTCATCAGAAAATCGTAAACATTATAAAATGTAAAGCGCTGCATGACCTCCCCAAAAGGCTCCGCTATGCCGGAATAACAAAGAGCCGTAAACCTCACGGCAGCTCCAACCGCGAACAAAACCGCGTACTTAACGCCTCCGAACCGTATTTCCCTCTTTTTCGAGCTGTCAATAAGCGCGACGCAGACTCCGATCACAAAAACCAGCAAAAAACCCGCCACCAAAAGACTGACCGGTCTGTAATAATCCATATTAATGCTGTCAACGATATAGTCGTAATAGGGGCTGTCCGCATACTTGCCGGCATTAACCCGGCGAACTATCCACCACACAATCGGATAGTAAATGCTCAGCAGCACGTGAACGACGAAAAAGCATCCCGTCACAACGCCAAGCCGCCCCGCGTTTTTCGCCTCATTCCTACCTGCCGTCAGCAAAACGACCAGCGAAACCGCGCAAAGAAGCATGTACCAGACCGGAGTTGTCGTTAAAAGAATCCTAACGGCCTCTTCCCGGCTCAAAAGGTGCTCTGACAAGCCGTATCCAACTGCATAGCCCAGAAGAGCAACAACAGACAGCGCCAAAAGTACTGAAATGGCGGGAATAAACGGTCCTCTCTTATTTCGGGAATTCAATTTGTCCTTCACGTCCTTGCCTCCTTAGCTTTAGAACGGTTTGATCGCATCAGGCACCTTATTTCAATAAAAACACGGTATGTCTCGCGCAAGGGTGGACGCCTCAGGTACCTTATTTAATTCGCCAAACTCTTTGGGCCTCGCGTCGGAACGATTCTGTGCTCCGCACAGTCAAGTGACGGCGCGTGACCCAAAGGGTTTACCACACCTGCCACCTTCTCACGAACATTATCAGATACACGACCGACAGCACCGCGAGCAACCCGAACAGCACCTGCTTCCCGACCCTCTTCTTTTCGTATCCGATTCCAAGCATGACCGGCACCGTGAACATCGCGACCGTGTAGCGCGTTCCGCTGAGGAGCCAGGTGGCGCCGAGAGAAAACGCGAGATAAACCAGCGAGTAGATGAGGTACGGCGCGCGGAGCTTACGCCCCTTCACGGCCAGCAGCGTCAGACTGCCGAAAATCGCGAAAAGGTTCATGCACCAGAGCGCGACCGCCTTTCCGACCTGGTCGGGGTTCTTGAAATACTGGACGGCATAGCGCACGCAGTAAGCGGCCGTTCCGAAGAAGAAGCCGAGGTTCTGGTTCCAGTGCTCGCGCTGGTATTTCATAAAGATGAACGGGTCGCCGTCGACCGCGTAGTTCACTGCAAGGTAGCCGAGAAGGCCCGTCGCGATGACGACGCACATCAAAACGCAGATTGCGAGCTTCAGATTCGGGTTCAGCATCGACGGTTTGGCGTGAGTCTTCAAAGCGCTTCCGTCCGCGGTTTCGTTTTCGCCTCCCGCCTGAGCTTTCCGCGCCTTCAGGTAGTTTGCGAACGAGGTGATCCAGTCCGTGAGCGCTTCATAGGCGAAAATGATCGCGACGAAAACGCCCGCCGACCTGGTGAACGCGGCATACGCGCCGAAAAGCGCTGCCGGGAAGTAGTATCTCTTTTTGATGCAGTAGATGCACGCCAGAGTGAGCGCCAGGAAAAGGCTTTCGGTCATCGGGGCAATGAAGAAAAACGCGCCCGGGGTCACGAGAAGAGCCGTCACGGCTGCAAGGGCGTCATGACGCGAATACTCTTCGGAAACGATCAGGTACAAGAGCACCGCGGCGCCTTCAAAAGCGAGGAACGAAACGATCATTCCAGCCGCGAAAAAGTCGCCGAGAATCTTGCCGATAAGCGAAACTATGAACGGATAACCCGGAAAAAACACTATTTCAACAACGCGCCCGAAGTCCTCCGAAGTGTTCGGCGTGTAGCCGTTTTCCGCTATATATAGGTAATGTTGGCTGTCGAGAGCCGACCAGATGTACCTGACGCTTGACGATACGGGCCCGCCCGCCCCGTTGGCTCGCCGGATTAGTTCCACGGTCGCGACAGTCGTGAGCGCAAACACCGCGACCGCCACCAGAATGATCAGAATGTCCTTGAGTTTCGTTTTAACCGCAGCGCCTGAATCCGCTTGCGGAAAAGCCTGCGAAGGATATTTCCGGGAAATAACAGGAAGCCCGCGGCACGCGTTCCTCAGCTCACGTCCCGTCACAAAAACGGTCGAAACAAGCGCGATAATGAACAGCGCCAGCGAGAGGCCGGCCGCCGTATACGAATACCAGGAGGGCATTTTGAGCGTTTTAGCCCACCCGGAAAAGAGGACCACAAGCACAATACAAAGAACCGCCGAGACCGCGATCTCGGGAATGAGTCTAAGAACCGTTTTTTTGTCAAGTTTACTCTTTGTCTCGGTCACAGTTATCCCTCCCCTAAAATAAGCCGCGCCGCGCCGGCAGTTATAAAACCGCGGCGCGGCGCAATCAACCGGTTATTTCCTGTCCTTAGCGCGCTGCACGAGGCCGTAAAGCGCGTTCATGCACTCGATAGGCGTCATTTTCGTCACGTCGAGGTCGCGGAGTTCGTTGATGATGTCGTCCTGCATGGCGGTCGCCGCGGCAAACGCGAAAAGGTCC
>CADAZX010000062.1:0-3665 GCA_902792515.1 uncultured Ruminococcus sp. | reverse complement strand
CCCGCCCTCGTTCTTTTTGCGCGAAACGCTCTTGATCTCATGGCGGCCGATATCCTGCGCCTCGAGAGCCGCGAGAATCTCCTTCGCGCGGATAGTGATGGCCGTGGGCAGACCCGCAAGCTTCGCGACCGCGATACCGTAGCTGCCGTCGGCGCCACCGCGCTTGATCTTGCGCAGGAAAGTGATCTCGTCGCCTTTCTTTTTGACGTCAACGCAGTAATTGCGCACGTGAGGTATCTTGTTTTCGAGTTCGGTTAGCTCGTGGTAGTGAGTCGCGAAAAGCGTCCGCGCGCCGAGTTTTTCCACAATGAACTCGAGAACCGCCCACGCTATCGACAGCCCGTCAAACGTGCTCGTGCCGCGCCCGATCTCGTCCAGAATCAGAAGACTCCGCTCGGTCGCGTTTTCGACGATGTTCGCGACCTCGCACATCTCCACCATAAACGTACTTCTGCCCTGCGCCAGGTCGTCGCTCGCGCCGACACGCGTGAACAGCTTGTCGGCTATACCGATCAGCGCCTCGTCCGCGGGCACGAAGCTGCCTATCTGCGCCATCAGCACGATAAGAGCGATCTGCCGCATATAAGTCGACTTTCCTGCCATATTCGGGCCGGTGATGACCAGAAGCATATTCTTGTCGCCGTCGAGTGACGCGTCGTTCGGCACGAACGTGTCGATTCCGGGCATTTTTTCCACTACCGGATGGCGGCCGTTCTTGATGGAGATCACGCGCTCGTCCGTAATTTCAGGCTTGCAGTAGTTTTCGCGCTCTGCGACCGTCGCCAGCGAGCACAAAACGTCCACCGTCGCCAGAATGTCGGCGTTCCGCTTCAAAATTTCGGCGCAGCTGTTCGCCTCTTCGCGCACCTCGCGGAAACGCTTCTCCTCGAGGCTCTTGAGATTTCTCTCCGCGTCGAGAATCTCGTTTTCCATCTTTTTCAGTTCGTCCGTGATGAACCTCTCGGCGTTCACGAGCGTCTGCTTTCTGATGTAGTCGGCCGGAATCAGGTCCTTGAACGAGTTCGACACCTCAATATAGTAGCCGAAAACCGTATTGTATCCGACCTTCAGCTTCTTGATTCCTGTCTTTTCGCGTTCTCGCGCCTCGAGTTCTGAAAGCCACCGCCTGCCGTCTACGTTCGCCTCCCTGTAGCGGTCGATCTGCGGGTCAAAGCCCTCTTTTATAATGCCGCCGTCCGTTATCGTGATCGGCGGGTCGTCCGCGATCGCCCTGTCCAAAAGGTCTGCCAGCTCGTTCAGCTCCTGCAAACCCTCTTCAAGGCTCTTCAAAAGCACGGAATCCGCGTCCTTCAAAAGCGATTTGATCGCCGGAAGCTTCCAAAGCGACTGCTTGAGAGCCAGAAGCTCGCGCGCGTTGCCCGCACCCATCGATATCCTTCCTGCCAGCCTCTCGACGTCGTAAACGCCCTTCAAATGCTCCGCTAGCTCGCTTCTCAGCATAAACTTGTCGAAAAGCTCCGCCACGCCGTCGAGCCTTTTGTCGATCTCGGTCTTGTCTATGAGCGGCTGGTCGAGCCACCTTCTCAGCTTGCGCCCGCCCATTGCCGTCGCGGTCTTGTCGAGCACCCATAAAAGCGACCCGTTCTTCTTCCTGTCGCGCATCGTCTCCGTGATCTCGAGGTTGCGCCTCGACTGCGCGTCGATGGCCATAAACTCGTTGATCGTGTAAAACTGCGGCTTCAGAATGCCCTTGAGCGTCAGCTTCTGCGTGTCTTCAAGATACCTCGCGAGACAACCTGCCGCGCGAACGGTCCAGTCGTCGATACCTTTAAGAGACGCACCGAGATTTTCGAGAATTTTCCTCGACTCCTCGAGGTCGAAAAACTCGGGTCCGAGCGAGTTCACGAACGCGCCGGAATACACTTCCGCGGCCTCTTCTATATCCTTTTTCGTCTCGCAATCCGAGTTGATGATTATCTCGCTCGGCGAGAATCTCGCAATCTCGTCCTTCAAGTGCACTAGCGTTGCGCCGACCGTCACCGACGTGAATTTCATCTCGCCCGTAGTGATGTCCGACGCCGCGAAACCGTAAAACCCGCCGAGTCCGAAAACGCACGCGATATAGTTGTTGGACTTCTGGTCCAGCATCCTCTCGTCGGTAACCGTTCCAGGCGTGTATATCTTCACGATGTCGCGCTTCACGATTCCCTTCGCCTGCGCCGGGTCCTCAAGCTGCTCGCACACCGCGACCTTGTAGCCCTTCGCTACGAGCCTTCCCAGATACGACGTCACCGCGTGGTACGGAATGCCGCACATCGGGGCGCGCGTGTCGAGCCCGCAATCCTTTCCCGTCAGCACCAGTTCGAGCTCTCTTGAGACGATCTCCGCGTCCTCAAAAAACATCTCGTAAAAGTCGCCGAGCCGGAAAAAGAGCAGGCAGTCGCCGCACTTTTGCTTCGTCTCCAGGTATTGCCGCATCATCGGCGTGACCTTCGCCATGCGTTCTTCGTTAATTGTCATTGCCATCTGTGGCCGCTCCGCATTTTTAAGCTAAAAATAGGAAATAAATAACTTTGTGTCAGAAACGGGGTCAGAAACGCTTCCGCCGATTTCCGTTCGTTTTCGCGTCTCCCGCTCTTATTTCCCTCTTTTATCATTCTTTTATCAGTCTAGTTTCCGTGTATTGTTTTCCGTCCTTCAGCTGCAGCCGCCGCACGTATCGCAACTTCCCGTGCACTCGCCCGGGTCGCCTTCCGTATAGTGCCTGATGACGCTGTTGACCTCTTCCATCATTCCGTCAAACGCCCTCTTCGCGGTGAGGTAGCGCTTGATCATCGGGTTCGCGTTGACTTCCTTCTGCTTCTCAAGCAGCTTCGTCCTGACGTCCTCAAGTTCCTCCTTGCTCACGTCGTCGCGCACACCATTTGCCACAGTCTGCTGAAACTGTCTGTAATCGTAAAGGATCTGCGTGCACTCGCTGTCGGCAAGCATCTCCTTTTCCGCCGTTTTAAGTTCGACGAAAATCCCGCTCTCCGCGATTGACTGGCCAAGATACGCGGCCGCCTCAATATAATCCATAATCTCTCTCCATTCTTTTTATCCAATTCCCGCATACGGAATTGTACTATCGAAAATGATTTTTTTCAACCTCTCCGGCGATTTGTAACCGCCCCTGCGCAATTTGTAACAATCGGAAACGCAGGCGTCCGTGCAAAATAAAAACACTTGCCATTGACCGCATCCTGCCGGACGATTCTGCAACAACAAGTGTTTTTAATCCTCAACCCGGAAAAGTGCCGGTTATTGTCGTTATCTCGACTTGTCCAGAAAAAGGAAAGCCACCGCCGTGTCTCCCGTAGAAAAAACGCTTCCGTAGTAGTCGGTCGTACGGTTCAAGCTTTTTCTGTAATAGCTCAAAATCCTCTGCTCGGGGTAATTACGAACTTCCTTGTCGCCGTTCGGCAACGTCTTGACGCTCCCCAAAATGGTTCCGCTAAAAGTCTTGATGTACTCAAAATCTTCCATTTCGCACCGGCCTTTCTTTTTCTTTTTTCACAAAGCTCCTGAATTGCCCCGCTCGCGCAAAGCAATTCGCTCAGTAATCTGTCGAAGACACCTTATTCTGAGCCGCCGCAGCTTTGCATCAGCGGCACGAACGATTCCGCAAAGCGGTCAAGTGAGGGACGTGATGCAAAGTGCGGCCG
>CADAZX010000061.1 GCA_902792515.1 uncultured Ruminococcus sp. | reverse complement strand
CGGGCGGTAGGAGTTGTAACCAATCCACAGCATCCCCTACAGTATAGCATATGACCTTGGAGAGGGTCACTAAAAACTACTACTCTATAATACAAGGAGCGTTTGTTACGTTGAAAACGTTGAAAACGTTGAAAATCTTGAAAACTGCTGAAAACTGTTGACACGGGTGTTCCGGAGTTTTATAATTAAGAAAAAAAGAGGAGGTAAACTATGACTCTTCAAAAAAGAAACATTTTCAAAATTATAGCTGTCGCGATCGCGTCCGTTCTGCTTATCGCCGGCATTTCCGGTTGTACGACTTATGCCCCTCAAAACGGCGAGCTTCCGGACGGATACATTCCCGAACCGAGCGGCAAGATCAAGCTCCAGTACACCTTTACGACGACTGAGCAGCAGAAGAGATCGATAAACGACTGGATATCCACTTTTAACAAGAAGTATCCGGACGTTCACGTCACTGTCGAATTCAACGTTTCCACGACGGCTCTTCAGGCGCAGATCTCCGCGAAAACGTGCGGTGACATTTTCTTCCTTGACGAGACGCAGGTGTACAACTACGCTGTCGTTCAGAAGGCGCTGATGCCTCTCGACTACTACGTCGAGGCCTACAACATCGACCTTTCGAACGTCTTTTCGGCGATCATGAACATGGGCGTGTGCGAGGGAAGACTTTACATGGTTCTCCGCGACTACAACCACATGCTTCTGCATTACAACAGGGATCTCGTCAGAGGCGCCAACCTTGTTGACCCGATCGAGCTTGAGGCGAAGGACGAGTGGACTTGGGATACGTTCAAGCAGTACTGCCGCGTTCTCACCACCGATGAGGACTCCGAGGACAAGATCGTCGGCGGCTCGATGCCTCTCGGTTACACGCCGATATCGGTAATGTTCCTCGAAGGCTGGGGCGGAAAGTACTATGATACCGCCGACAAGAAGGTGTTCTTTAAGAGCGACGAAAAGGTTCTCGAGGGCGTTCTTGAAATGGTCGGCATCGTAGAAGAGAACATCTTCCGCTACGAGCCCGTTGACCAGAACGGCACAGGAGCGCAGGGTATCAATACCAGCGCCGCTTCGAGAAGAGACTTCTCCTCCTATAGAACCGTTTTCGGATCTCTCGTTTTCCCGTCGTTCGCGACGATCGGAAGAGAGTATGAGACGAAGGGTATGGACTGGGATATCGTTTCGATGCCCGCGACACCCGTGCACAAGGTCGGTACAGGCGCGACAGGATTCGTCGTATTCAACGGAACGAAGAACAAGGACGCCGCTGCGGCTCTGACGCTCTCCCTTTACACTCCCGACGGACAGCGCGCTTACAACGGACAGGAAGGCGGCTCGGTGCCTAACGTCAGAACTCTTGCCGAAGAGAGCTTCTGGAGAGTTCCTTTCGAAGACAGAAGAGACGACCCCGAGACAGGCAAAAACTACTACGCGTTCATCTCTTATCCTGAGGCTGACACGTTCGGACGTATCGAGTGCGTTCTCCCGCCTGAGATCGCGAAAATCGTAACAACGGCGCTGCAGAACCTGGTTCCCAACGTCGTGAACGGCAAAATGAGCGCCGACACACTGCTCGACAAGCTCGAGACGGAAGCCAACGACAAGTGGGCGTCCATCTATACCGATTGATTTTTTGCACATAGTTAAACGTTCCGCGCCGTGGAGGCGCGGAACGGATATGCTTTCCCGGGCACGCCTCAGAAGAAATTTGTCGCGTGCCCGGTATTTTTGACATTTAAGGAGCACTTTGCTTTATGCTTTTATGAGCACTAAAAAGAAAAAAAGTGCTTGCAAAGGCTGCGCGGATATCGTATAATTACGCGGATATTGAAATTCACACGGAGTCTGATGACCGGCTTGTGAGCCCCGAAGGGGTTTTAACGGTCAGAAGAGGGCTCCGGAGGAAAAACAGGAGGTTTAAAATGAGTGTTATTTCAATGAAACAGTTACTTGAAGCAGGTGTGCATTTCGGTCATCAGACCAGGAGATGGAATCCTAAGATGAACGAGTACATCTATATGGAGAGAAACGGTATCCATATCATCGACCTGCAGAAGACCGTTAAAAAGATCGACGAAGCTTACGCTTTCGTTCAGCAGGTTGCCGCCGAATCCGGCACGGTCCTTTTCGTCGGAACGAAGAAGCAGGCGAAGGACGCCATCGCCGAGGAAGCTCAGCGCTGCGGTATGTTCTACGTCAACAACAGATGGCTCGGCGGTATGCTGACCAACTACCAGACGATCCGCACCAGAATCCAGAGGATGAACGAGCTCAACGAGAAAGAGGCCAACGGCACGTTCGACTACCTTCCCAAGAAGGAAGTCGTCAAGCTGAAGCTCGAGCGCGACAAGCTTGAGAAGAACCTCGCCGGCATCAGAGCCATGGACAGACTCCCGAACGTCGTTTTCGTAGTCGACCCGAAGGCCGAGAAGAACGCGGTTCTCGAAGAGAGAAAGATCGGTATCCCCGTAATCGGTATCGTTGACACCAACTGCGACCCCGAGGACGTTGACTACCCGATCCCGGCAAACGACGACGCTATCCGCGCCATCAAGCTCATCACTTCGAAAATGGCAGACGCCGTCATCGAGGGACGTGAAGGCGCAGACGAGTACGCGAAGAAGATCGCGGCCGAAGAGGCTCCCGCGGCTCCCGCACTCGAAGCCGAAGAGCTCGAAGCAGCTATCAACAACTAATTTCCGGAACGCGCACTAAACCGCAGCGTCCGCTCAAACGATCAACAGGAGGAAAATGTAATGGCTATAGATATGACGATGATTAAAGATTTGCGCGAAAAGACACAGGCCGGCATTGCCGATTGCAAAAAGGCTCTCGAAGCCTGCAACGGCGACATGGCTAAAGCGATCGACTATCTCCGCGAAAAGGGACTTTCCACCGCTGTTAAGAAGTCCGGCAGAATCGCTTCCGAAGGTATCGTTGATTCCTACATCCACGGCGGCGGAAGAATCGGCGTTCTCCTCGAAGTAAACTGCGAGACAGACTTCGTCGCGAGAAACGACATTTTCAAGCAGTTCGTTAAAGACATCGCTATGCAGATCGCTGCCAGCCAGCCGCTCTACATCGCGAAGGAAGACGTTCCCGCGGAAGCTCTCGAGAGAGAGGCCAACGTTCTCAAGGCCCAGGCCCGCAACGAAGGCAAGCCCGAGAAGATCATCGAGAAGATCGTTGAAGGCCGTATGTCCAAGTACTACGAGGACTTCTGCCTCCTCGAGCAGAGCTTCGTAAAGGACCCCGAACTCAAGGTCAAGGACGTTCTCACCCAGACCATCGCAAAGCTCAACGAAAACATCAAGATCAGACGTTTCGTGAGATACGAGAGAGGCGAGGGACTCGAGAAGAAGGAAGAGAACTTCGCTGAAGAAGTTCAGAAGCAGCTTAAAGGCTGATAATTCACAGTAAGGACCGGCACGGCGTCGCAATTGAGGCCGTGCCGTTTTCATAACAACCGGCATCAATAATCATTTACGAGGTACTTCAGGATGAAAAGCGTTTATAAGAGAATACTTATTAAGGTAAGCGGCGAGGCGCTCGCGGGAAAAGACAAAACAGGCATCGACGACGACGTGCTCGAGGCGATCGGCAGGAGGATCAAGGTCCTTCGCGAGGAGATGGGCGTCGAGGTCGCGATCGTTGTCGGCGGCGGAAACTTCTGGCGCGGAGCCAAAAATCCGGAATTTGACAGGACAGACGCGGACCACATGGGAATGCTCGCTACAGTTATGAACGCCCTCGCGCTCGCGGACAAGCTGCGCGATCTCGGCATGAAGCCTTTTCCGATGGCGGCGATCCAGATGGACAGGATCTGCGAGTTCTACGTAAAGTCAAAGGCTGACGCGCACCTCAAAGAGGGCGGAGTCGTAATCCTTGGCTGCGGAACAGGCAGTCCGTATTTCACGACCGACACGGGCGCCGCGCTCAGAGCGGCTGAACTTAGGTGCGACGTTATCCTTCTCGCCAAAAACGTCGACGCCGTATACGACAAGGACCCGGCTCTCTACCCTGACGCGAAAAAGTACGACACGATCGCGATGTCGGACGTTCTTGCCGGCGGTCTTAAGGTGATGGACCTCACAGCGACGGCTTTCTGCCTCGACAACAAGATCCCGGTCAAGGTATTCGGCGTGAGCGACCCCGAGAACATCGTCAGGGTCTGCCGCGGCGAAAAGACAGGCACGGACGTGATTTGCAAATAAACCGTCAAACGGTAAAACATACATCATAAAACGTAAAACGGCGCCTTTTTATAAGCGGCGCCGGCGCGCGGCCTTCGCTGTCACGGATTTTTCCGCGATTTTTGGAGCGAAGGCCGCTTTTTTATAAAATAACGCTTGCACATGCTGCGGGTAATGGGTTATAATATAAGAGATTTTTGTGCTGCTTCCTGAGTGAAGAGAATTTTTTAAAGAATATTTGATTCATTTTGGAAACGGCGAAACCACCAAATGACAAAATTAAATGGAGAAGGGTTATTATGAAGAAATTTTTAGCATATCTGCTGGTCGCTGTCATGGCGTTTTCTGTTATCGGAATGCTCAATCTGGCGGCGCCCATGAAAGCGTCCGCGGATTCCGGGAACCTCGCTCTCAACAAGCCGGTAACCGAGGAACTGAACGATTGCGTCTCCTGGGGAGACCCGTACTGGAGCGTTGACTACATCAATGACGGCGAGAGATTCGACAATACCACGTACGGCGCCGATAATCAACCGGTCTGCAATCAGTACGGTTGGTACGTTGTCAAACAGGATTCCGAGCCTATGAACGCGAGTGCGACCATCGACCTTGAGGGCACATATGACGTGTGCCGCATCAAGCTCTACACGGAATACCATTTCCTCGGCACGAAGTTCCCGAACACCTACGACGTTTACGTATCGGCGGACGGAACTAACTGGACCAGAGTTTGCGGCGAGGCCGGCAGAACCGGGCACATGACTCACGCGAGAGAGTTCGAATTCGACAAGATTAGCGCGAGATACGTCAAAGTCACCATTGTTAAAGGAAACGACGTTGTTGCCGAAAACAATATCGACGACCAGTTCGCGGGCATCGGCGAAATCGAAGTTTACGATACGTACAACACAAGCGGCAACATCGGCGCCGACAAAATCGCGAAGGCCACCGTTGATCCTTCCGTTACCACCTTTGTTCTCGGCAACAGCGGACAGTGGGACATCGACGCTGTCACAGGCTCAACCACTCCTTACGGATTCGGACCTTACAACATGACCGGCTGGATCGTCGTTTCCCCGACTCTTGAATCAAATATGAGAGTCGACGTCGATCTCTCGGGCGTATACAAAATCAACAAGATCAACATCCTTCCGATGCCCTGGTCGGAAACAGGCAAGGACGACGCCGGCTGGTACATGCCGAACACATATGACGTCGTTATTTCCGAGGACGGTTCCAACTGGACGACCGTTTACCACGGCGACAACGAGACCACGGTAGGTGTCAAGGGCAAGGCCAAGACGATCGAGTTCGCCGAATCCAGAGCGCGCTACGTGGCCGTTGTTATGACTAAAGGTACTTACAGAGATTATGAAGGCGCACGCGACTTCTGGACAGGCTTCGGCTGCATCCAGGTATTCGGTGCTTACGCGGTCAAAGAGACTCCTCCCGCTCCCGTTGGCGGACTCCGCGACTTCGCTGCCGACAAGGGCGACCACATGTCCTACGACCAGATCTTCGTCAACGGCGCTGAGGTAGCCAACGGCAACGACGCAGTTATCGCGAAGAAGGCCCTTATCGACGGCTCCGACGGATCGATCACCACTGTTGCGATGCACGGCTGGTACGGCAACGACAACGCCAAGATCGTTTCATACGGCTACACCATCGACGGCGGCGAGCCTGTTTACGGAGACTTTGCCCTTGCTTGCGAGCCTGAGGTTATCAAAGCTGGCGGCGAGAGCAGATTTACGATCACCGTCGACGTTACCGGACTCAAGGACGGCAAAGAGCACAAAATCCAGGCTGTTGCGAAAATGGACAACGGCGACATCGTCAAGCTGAACAGATTCGAGGGCGAAAAGGACAGAGACGCATATGTTAACTACAAGGCGCAGTACGTTGAACAGCCTCACACCGATCCAGTTCCGCAGACAGGCGACGCGACAGTTGCTCTCATCTCGATCGTAGCGGTCATTTCGCTCGCGGCGGCGGTCATCTTCCGCAAGAGAGCGTTCTGATTAATCTTTAATACCAAGCGCGTCCGCCTGAAACCTATGTGACCGGCGAGGGCGGACGGCATGTGATCCGGAAAGGGACGGTTCGTAATACGGACGGTTTCTTTCCGGATTTTGTCTATAAAAGGGAGCTGAGGAGAAGGACGGCGCCACGAAACGTGGCCGTGTTTTCGCCTTTTTTGAACTGCGGCGCCGTTGCCGGAAAAGCTTGATTCCCGGAAATAAAAGATTTTTCGGGCGTTTGGCGACATTTGGCGGTTTTTTTTAAAAAAACTGTTGACATGCGAATTTGAAAGTGGTATTATATCAAAGCGCCTGAAAAAAGGCTCTTTGGTCAAGCGGCTAAGACGCCGCCCTCTCACGGCGGAAACACGAGTTCGATTCTCGTAAGAGTCACCATCAAAAGCGCAATCCGGATCTGTCATCACGACAAAGGTCCGGATTTTTTTATATTGTGGCGCGCGTTTGGCGCGCGATAATTGAATTTCCTGTTGACCGAAAACTTAAAATGGGGTAAAATATAGTCAACGAATTAATTCAAAACATCCAAGGAGGTTTGTTTATGAAAAGACTTTTAGCGATAGCGATTTGCATTGCTCTTTGCCTCGCGCTTGCGGTTCCCGCATTTGCCGAGAGCAAGGCAAAACCCGTCGATGATTCCGGCGAGGTTCTTTTCTCGGACGATTTTTCGGACGATGAGATCGATACCGATTACTGGTCGCTGAGATCGGGCGTTAAGATTTCCAACGGAAAACTGGCTCTCGGCGAAGGCAGCGACTGGATCGCGGGAGGCTATGCCGCAAATATCATTCCCGACGACGGTTATTTTGAGAATTACGTTCTTGACTTCGATTTCGAAGGCGACAAGAGAGACTGCTACTACGGCTTCGGCATCCGTGCCCCCGAGGACTGCAATTCCGAATTCAACAACGGCGGAAGATTTGGCGTTCCCCTGGCATCAGAAACCGGCTCCGGTATTGCGTTCGACCTCTTCATTAAGCCTCAGACCGGCAGCCTCGGCGTAGCCTTCAACGACGGCGGCGAGTGGGGCGAAGCGGCTCAGTTCATGCTTACGTTCCCGACCGGATACGACGG
Source organism: uncultured Ruminococcus sp. (assembly GCA_902792515.1). GTDB lineage: Bacteria > Bacillota > Clostridia > UBA1212 > UBA1212 > UBA1212. Next base: position 10,707 of record CADAZX010000061.1, on the reverse strand, counting down.
ATCGGCAGGACACGTCAGACTCGTTGATCTCGGCGATCTTGTAACGCTTTACATCAACGGCAGAGAGATTGTATCGATCGTTCTCGGAGACGAAGAAGTTACCGCTTACAACTCCGCCGGCGATGAAGTTTTCAAGAAGGAAGCTTACTTCCCGACCGAGGGTACTGTAGGATTCTATCAGAGAAACGACATGCTCCTCATCGACAACGTTGTAGTACGCGCTTTCAAAGAGGGAACGGCTTCGAATCCCGGCGATGAGCCTGTGAATCCTCCGGTAGAGCCTGTTCAGCCTCCCGCTGAGACGGATGTCAAGCACGTATCCCGCGACCAGCTTATAGTTGACGGCGCCGACAGAGCCAAATTCGGCGGAAACGACGCGGTCACCGACGTTGACCTCCTCGCCGACATCGGCAAAGAGCTCAAGGTTTGGGGTTGGGTAGGCACCGGCACCGAGATCAAAGGCTTCGGCTACAGAATCAACGGCGAAGAGGTTACAAAACCCGAGTTCACGTTCGAGGCCGATCAGGGCGTTGTTGACGCTGCAACATCTTACAACGCTTCGTTCGCGTCCCGCTACGCCATCATGGTTCCGATCACCGAAGGCACATACAAGGTTGAAGCTTTCGTAACGACCGAGGCCGGCACCGAGACCATCTGGACGATCAACGTATCCGCAGGCCAGGGACAGACTCCTGTCGTCACCGGCGACTCCTCGCTCACGGTTGTGGCAGTGGTTGCGGTTCTGGCACTCTGCGCAACAGTCGTTCTCAAAAAGAAGAGCTTCTGATTGTTAAAAAAATAAGTGAATAATTCTCTCCGCCGGCAGGCGGGAAATTGAATTTTCATGAAAAAGGCCGCCCCGGGAGACATATTTCGGGGCAGCTTTTTTGTTTTGCGGCCGCAAGTCCGGCGGAAGGAAGGCCGGCGGCAGCGAGACGAGGCAGGCGAGGCGAGGCAGCCATCCGGTTGACCGCTCCGCGCGCAGGTGGTATAATAAGGGCGGACATTAAAATAACGGATACTGTTTACGGTACGAATAACATTTTGCAAGGGATGCGCCATGAAACAGCAGAGTTTTTCAAATTTGGAATACGAAAACAGAAAAAAGAAGACGAGGAAGGATAACCTTCTTGAGACGCTTGAGGAGATCTTGCCGTGGGCGGATTGGACCGAGGCTGTGCAGCCGTACTACTACCATAAGAGGCGCGGCAGGAAGCCTGTCGGTATCGAATCGATGATCAGAATGTACGTAATGCAGGAGGTTTTCGGACTGTCCGCTGAATTGGCTGAGGACGGCATTTACGACAGCTTCGCGATGCGCAATTTCATGAATCTCGACTTTTTCGAGGATACAGTTCCCGACGCCTCGACGCTGCAGCGTTTCAGAAGGCTCCTCAAAAAGGCAGGCCTTGACGTGAAGTTCGAGACCGAGATGAACGAGATCCTCAAAGCCAAGTCGCTGCGCCTCAGAAAAGGCCACGCGGAGGACGCCTGGCTCATGAAGGTCAGCAAGCGGAAAAAAAGGACCGCAAAGCCTGCGGCAAACAACGGAAAAACGTCTAAATAAAGGCAAATTTAAAGATTAAGCGAAAGGATTGTAAAAAGTATGAAACCCGGGGAATGGTTTAAGGAAGCACAGTACGGAATGATGGTCCATTGGGGCCTTTACGCGCTTCTCGGCGGCGAGTGGCAGGGAAAGCGGATGGCCAATTATATAGGTGAGTGGGCCCAGCAGTATTTCAGAATACCGCTCGCCGAATACTCCAAGCTCGCGGCCGCGTTCAACCCTGTGTTTTTCGACGCGGAGGAGTGGGTCAAGCTCGCGAAGGACGCCGGAATGAAGTACGTCGTTTTCACTTCGAAGCACCACGACGGCTTCGCGATGTTCAAGTCCGAAGTGAGTAAGTACAACGTTTACGACGCGACGCCGTTTAAACGCGACGTTGTTGCGGAACTCGCCGACGCGTGCAAAAAATACGGCCTGAAGCTCGGACTCTACTACTCTCAGGACCTCGACTGGGAGCACCCGGACGGCGGCGGCTACAAGCTCGGCAAGGTCTGGTGCGACAACGCAGCGTATCTCACGAACAACTGGGACTACCCGGACGACGCGAACAAAAACTACACGAAATGCTTCGAGGAGAAGATCAAACCGCAGGTAAACGAGATCCTGACGAAGTACGGCGACCTCTGCCTGATCTGGTTCGACGTGCCTGTGACGCTCACGCCCGGTCAGACCGACGAAGACGACAAGACGGGAATGCTCTACGAGTCACCCTGCACGATCAACGACACATGGGGCTACAAGTCGTACGACAACAACTGGAAGACGCCCGAGGAGATCGCGAGGCTCAGAAAGCACCTGAATACGCGCGGAATAAACTATCTCCTGAACGTCGGACCCGACGCACTCGGCAGGATTCCCGGTCCCTCGCGCGACGTGCTTCTCGGCGCTGCGAAGCTTTTCTGATATTATAGGAAAAAAGCGCGTGACTGCAGCGGGGGGAGAGAAACGGACCGGCTTTAAAGCTCGATAATATAAAGCTCGATAATACGAAAAAAAGAGGCTTGACGAAAAGCCTCTTTTTTGATGGTCGGAGTGACCTGACTTGAACAGGCGACCTCTTGCACCCCAAGCAAGCACTCTAGCCAAACTGAGCTACACCCCGACAACGGCACACAGTATACCACATTAATAACGGTTTGTAAATAGTTATTTTTCAAAAAACGGAAAAATCACGTTTTTCGCGCAAAATTCGCGCAAAATTCCTTCAGGTAGCGGTGAAGTAAAGCGCGAACAACATGATGGCGGCACGGGCGGAAAAAGCGTGTAACGCGTTTGAAACCGGAAAATTACGCACAATTACGCGCAACAGACGCAAACAGACGCGCGAAAAAGAAAAAATAACGAATATACTTGAAAGAAACCGAAAAGCATGGTATACTATATGATGCAAAGAACGATTTTCCAAAAATCTGAGTGCAGACATTTTTTACTGTTTGAAAGGAGATAAAAATGGGATTACTTAGTGGTATAGTTAATTTGGGAAGCAATCTTCTTACGGCCGGAAAAGGTGCTGTAGGGTCCGCCCTTCAGGATCAGTGGAAGGAATTCTTCTACTGCGAGTCCATTCCGAACGACACCCTTATGGTTAAGGGTCAGAAAGTGATCACTTCCCGCTCGGCCAACACCAAGGCGAGCGACAATATCATTTCCAACGGTTCCGGTATCGTAGTAGCTGACGGCCAGTTCATGATCATCGTTGAGCAGGGCAGAGTAGTCGAAGTTTGCGGCGAACCCGGCGAATTCACATACGATTCTTCGACAGAGCCGAGTATTTTTTCCGGAAAACTGGGCAAGTCGATAGTTGACACCTTCAAGATCATGTGGAGAAGGTTCACTTACGGCGGCGACACAGCGAAGGACCAGAGAGTTTACTACTTCAACACGAAGGAAATTCTCGACAACAAGTTCGGAACGCAGAGTCCCGTTATGTTCAAGGTAGTCGACTCCAAGATCGCTCTCGACCTCGACGTGCCGATCAAGTGCTCCGGTATTTATACGTTCAAAATTGCCAACCCGCTGCTCTTCTACGCCAGCATCGCGGGCAACGTCAAGGACGTTTACAAGAAAGACGACGACGGTCTCGCCACCACGATGAAGAGCGAGTTCATTCACGCTCTCCAGCCGGCTCTCGGCAAGATCTCGCAGCTTGAAATCAGACCCAGCGAACTTACTCTCCACGTAGATGAACTCGGCGAGGCCGTCAACGACGAGCTGTCCCGCCAGTGGGGTGAGGGAAGAGGTATCGAGGTCGTTAAAGTCGCCCTCAATCCTATCGTTCTCGACGAAGAGTGGCAGAACAAGATCAGCGAGGCTCAGTACGAAGCAAGGTACAGGAATATCGACCTGGCGGCCGCGGGTCTCACCCAGGCTCAGATCGAGGCCATGAAGAAGGCTGCCGGGAACGAAGGCGGCGCCATGACCGGATTCCTCGGACTCGGACTCGCACAGAACGCGGGCGGCATGAACGCCGGCAACCTCTATCAGCTCGCTGCCAACCAGCAGCCGACTCAGCCTGCGGCTCCCGCGGACGCGTGGGTCTGCCCGGGATGCGGCAAGACAGCAAGCGGCAACTTCTGTGTAAACTGCGGCACCAAGAAGCCTGAGGCGAAGCCCGCCGAAGAGACCTGGACATGCCCGAAGTGCGGCAAACAGGCTACCGGCAAGTTCTGCACCGAGTGCGGTACAAAGAAGCCCGAAGAGAAGCAGGCCGAAGAAGGCTGGACCTGCCCGAAGTGCGGCAAAGTAAACCTCGGCAACTTCTGCACCGACTGCGGTGAGAAGAGACCCGCCGGCGCTCCGCTCTACCGCTGCGACAAGTGCGGCTGGGAGCCCAAGGATCCGAAGAACCCGCCGAAGTTCTGCCCGAACTGCGGTGACGCTTTCGACGACAACGACAAGATCTGAAGCGTATAAACGCGTAAGGACTTAGCGTATCGTAGAGAACGATTGACAATTCCGGCCTCCGCGCCTGCCAGAATGCCTTTAAAGAGAGCATCGATGCTTTTGAAGTGAAGCGACAAAAACGGGCGACGGCGCGGGGCCGGGAGATTCAGAATATATGTGCTTAAAGATGATGTGACTTTTTCGCGTTGCATATTATTTTCGTCGGGAAGTAATAATCTTTAAGCACATTTTTTATATCCGGCCGTCGCACTGAACGGACGACAGGCGGCGCGCGGCAGCGGAAAATCGAGAAATGGGGAAATGAAATGAAAAAAACTGAGACAGTGTTTCCGGTCAGAATAGTGAAGACCGAGGGCAATTTTGTGAACGCGGAGTCGCTGCTGAAAGAGAAGCCGCTTCAAATCGGCCTTGCCGAGAGAGATCTGACGTCGGTAAAAGGCGACGGCTATATAGTGCTGGACTTCGGAAAAGAGATCTGCGGAACCGCAAGGATTCTGACGTTTGCCAGGGGCGGGGACGGTAAGATCCGCCTGAGGTTCGGCGAATCGGTCGGTGAGACGATGGCTGAGATCGGATACAAGGGCGCGTGCAACGACCACTCGAACCGCGACATTGAGACTCATTTGAGAGACTTTTCGGACATGAGATTCTGCCAGACAGGTTTCCGTTTTCTCAGGATCGACTTTAGCGGATACACCGAGGTGCTGCTGAAGAGCGTTGTCGCTGAGGGCGAGTTTTTCGCGGCGAGAACGATCTACAACTACAAGGGAAACGACACGCTCACGGCCAGGATTTTCGACACGGCAAAGAGGACGCTCGACCTTTGCGCGTCAAGCGGCTACATCTGGGACGGCGTGAAGCGCGACAGACTCGTCTGGATCGGCGACATGTACCCGGAGACGATGGCGATCGCTACGCTTTACGGAAGGCAGGAGGTCGTCGAGAGGTCGCTCGACTTTATCGTTGAACAGACTCCGCTGCCCGGCTGGATGAACGGAATGCCGGCGTATTCGATGTGGTGGATCATTATTCTGACCGACTACGCGCGCAAAACAGGCGCGAGCGAGTACCTGAAGGGCAGAGTTCCTTATATGAAGGAGCTTGTGAAGTTCATGAACGGCTTTGTGGACGACGCCGGAACGATGACCTACCCGGGATTCTTCGTCGACTGGCCGACGCACGACCAGCCCGATGAGCCGGCGGGAATGCGCGCCATCAATATTATGGCGGCGAAGAGGGCGGTTTCCGTTTTCGAGGAGTTCGGCGAAAACGAGGGCCTGGCGGAGGCGAAAAAGCTGCTCGCCAACCTCGAAAAGGTCGAAATGAACGTAGAGTCTGCCAAGCAGGTCATCGCGCTCAAGTACTTCGCGACCGGAAAGCTCTCCGGAATCGAGGCGGCAAAGCTTGTTGAAGGCGGCGCGAAGGGATTCTCGACGTTCATGAGCTACTTCATCCTCACCGCGATCGCGAAATACTACGGCGCGGAGGCGGCTCTCAAACTGATGAAGGACTACTACGGAGCGATGCTCGACCGCGGCGCGACGACGTTTTTCGAGGACTTCCACATGGAGTGGCTCGAGGGCAGCGGCAGGATCGACGAGCTGACGCCCGAGGGGCTCAAGGACATCCACGGCGACTACGGCGCTTACTGCTACATCGGCTACAGGCACAGTCTGTGCCACGGCTGGTCGGCAGGCGTTATCACATTTATTGAGGAAAACACCTGAAAACAGGAGGAGAAGCGGCGCCGGCCCTTCATTTAGCGGGCCGTATGCCCTATGCCCGCTTTAAATTGCGGGAAGGGGCCGGCGCGCGACCGCTTTAAAATGAACGAGAGAATTGCAAGCTTTTCCGTTGACCACGATTTTATCGTGCCGGGAATGTATATTTCGAGAATCGACGGCGACGTGACGACGTACGACCTGCGCACAAGGAAACCCAATGCGGGCGACTACATGGACAACGTTACGATGCACACCGTCGAGCATATGATGGCGACGTTTTTGCGCAATTCAGACATCGCGAAGGACGTTATCTACTTCGGGCCTATGGGCTGCAGGACTGGCTTTTATCTGCTGGTGCGCGGCTCGGACCACGAAAACGTCAGGCGCGAGGTCATTAAGGCGCTCAAAAAGACGGCCGCCTACGAGGGAAAGGTTTTCGGGCAGTCGCGCAAAGAGTGCGGAAACTACAGGTCGTTAAGGCTTTCCGCCGCTAAAAAGGAGTGCGGCGAATATGCGAAAATCCTCGAAAAACAGGCAAAAAACGGCGCAGGGTTCGACTACCCGGAGGCGCGCTGAGGAAGACTTGGTGACACCGGGGGAGACTTGGTGATACTGAGGAAGACTTGGTGATACTGAGTGAGACTTGGTGATACTAAGGGAGACTGAGGGAAGGACTATGATTGGAATTATCGCGGCGATGAAGGTCGAAGCGGAAGGCCTCATCAGTGAAATGAAATATAAAAGGACAAGAGTGATAAGCGGTGTCGAGTTCACGCGCGGAAAGCTTCGCGGAAAGGATGCCGTCGTATGCGTCTGCGGTGTGGGCAAGGTGCGCGCCGCCGTTTGCGCCGAGGCGATGGCGACCAACTACAAACCGGATTGCATTATCAATACCGGCGTGGCGGGAAACCTCTCCAAAGAGCTCGGAATCGGCGACATCGCGATCGGAAAGGACGCCGTCCAGCACGATTTCGACACGACAGCGTTCGGCGACCCGCGCGGAGGCTGCTTCATCGACGGCAAGTTTGAGACGTATTTCAAGTGCGACCGTAAGCTCGTCAAGCTAGTCGAAAAGGCCGCGAAGGCGGAGGGACTTCGCTCCGTAACGGGAACGGTCGCGACAGGCGACTGTTTTGTGGCCGGAAACGACAAAAAGGACGAGATCAGGGGCTATTTTCCGACTGCCGTCTGCTGCGAGATGGAGGGCGGAGCGATCGCCGTTGTCAGCTTCATCAACAAGATTCCGTTCGCGATCGTGAGGGCGATCTCCGACAGCGCGGACGGCGAGTCGCCCGAGAATTTTTCGGGCTTTCTGGAGCAGGCAGCCGGCAACAGCATACGCGTGATAATGAGAGTCGTTGAGGAACTCTAAAACAATAAAACAGATTAAACTCAAAATAGAAGCCTTTTCGCAGGCGATACGGGCGCGGAGTAACGGTGCCTTAAGGTCGCGGGCGGCGGAAGGGCTTCGTTTTTGTTAGGTTTTTGGCGCGGCAGTGCGTTTTCGACGGCGGCAGGGGAAAATTGAAAAATGCTTAAAAAAACGCTTCAAGAGTGTTCAAAAGTTTATTGAACTGTGCTATAATGTGATGTGATACAAAAACAGGGAGGAGTACGCCGGGAAATGTATACAAAGCTTCAACTGCAGTCAGCGTGCGCGTCGCGCGTGGATTTTCAACACGGCCTCGATTATTACAACAACAACCGTATTGATAATTTTACCTGCAGGAAAATTGAAGATACAGACGCCGCAAACGTTGTCGAGATATCCGCTACCGTGCGGGGAACGTTCGACGACTACTCGGCGCGCGCCGTTATTGACGAGGGCGAGACCGGACCCGGAACAGGCAGGATCATTTTAGACACGTGCAGCTGCCCCGGGAGCACCGAAAAGAACAGGATCTGCAAGCACTGCATAGCGCTTATTCTTAAATATATCGAAATGAGAGACTCGGGCGTTCTCGACGAAAAGGACGACGGCTCGTACAGGCAGGCGGTAAGAGACGTTCCTGACGAGACCGACAAAGCGTTTCTTGACATTCTGGAGAGCGAAAACAACAGACGCCGCGTGGAAATCAGGCAGAAGAGCAGAGAGGGAAGCCTTTCGCTCGTTCCGTATCTTTCGATCAGCGACATTTCGATGACGGTCGAGTTCAAGGCCGGAGACACGCGCCTCTACATTGTGAAGGACGTTGTCGCCTACGTGAACGCGGTCAAGCAGAACAAGGCGATCAGCTACGGCAAGAACAGGAGCATCATCCACTCGCTGCAGCTTTTCGACGAGAACTCGCGGAAGCTTATCGACTTTCTCGACAGATACGAGCAGAACAGAATGACTTACGTGAAGTCGTACTCCGCGAAAAACGAAGACGACGGCCGCTACGTGACGCTTAAGAGGGAGCTTATCGACAGGTTTTTTATGGCTGTCGAGGGTTCGACGATCGACGTGCACAACGCGACTTCAAAGGCCGGACTCACGTCCCAGATGGAGTTTTCGGAGCCGGAAGAGGCTCTCGAGGCCGAAGCCGACGACGAGGAGCAGGCAGAGCGCGAAGCGGGTTCCGAAGGTAATAATTTTGCCGAAAACAAGGGAAATAACGACGATCAGGATGACGGCGAAAAAGATGCCGAACCGGCCGCGAAGACGTCGGTGCGGGCACTTTTCGAGAAGTACAGAGTCGTATCCGGGACGCCCGAACTCAGGTTTACGCTGACAGGTCTTGACGGCAGCGGCGCGCTCCTTACTGGGTCGTTTATGCCCGTTTTCATCGGCGCGGACATGTTCGTTTTCGTAAAGGACAAAACAATCTACGTCACCGACAAGAGCGCGCTTCCGGGTATGGAGCCGTTCTTTGCGTACGTTTCGCGCTCCGCGTGCCGGGATATTTTCATCGCAGAGCAGGACCTCAGGCTTTTCGTGCCCGAGATGCTTCAGACGCTAAAAGCATGCTGCGACGTGACGGTTGTCGATTTCAACGAGGCGCGCTACACGCCTCAGCCGGCCGCGATCAAGGCGTATATCGACATGCCGCGCCCCGACGTGATCTCCTGCGAGCTTTACGCGTGCTACGGCGACGGCGAGAATGAGAAGCGCTTCAACGTGCTTTCCGACCGCGACTACAGCGACTCGGTCAGAAACGAGGCGGCAGAGATGGCGGCGGGCGAGTATCTCAAAAAGTACTTCAACAAGTACGACCCGGTGAACGGAGCCGCCGTCATGGTCAAGGACGACCGGGCGTTTTACAATTTCATCACCGAACAGATCTACGAGCTCGAGAGCCTCGGAGAGGTTTTCGTGTCCGACAAGCTGAAATCCGTCAGAGTCAAAAAGGCGTCGAGAATTACGGCCGGCGTGTCGCTCCAGGGCGATCTGCTGACGTTTTCGATCCACAGCGACGATTTTACACCGGAGCAGCTCTCGGAGATCCTGAAAAAATACGACAAAAAGAAGAAATTCTTCCGCCTTACCGACGGCACGTTCATAAGCGTGGAGGGCGAGGGCTTCGGAAATCTCGCCGACGTCGGAAAAATGCTCGAGATGAGCGGTCTTTCGCTCTCGACGGGAACGGTGGTCGTGCCCAAATTCAGGGCGCTATTCCTCGACAACGAGCTCTCCGACAACGAAAACGTTTTGATCAGCCGCAGCAAGAACTTCAGGGCGCTTATCAGAAACATGAAGACGTTCGAGGACAACGACTTCGAGGTGCCTTCGTTCCTGCACGATACGCTCAGAAACTACCAGAAACACGGCTTTAGATGGCTGAAAACGCTCAAAAACAACGGTTTCGGCGGAATTCTTGCCGACGAAATGGGCCTCGGGAAGACGGTTCAGGCGATCGCGTTTTTAAGCTCCGAGTACGAGGAGGGCGAGAGAAGCGGCGCGCTTATCGTCTGCCCGGCGTCGCTCGTGTACAACTGGAAGAGCGAGCTTGAGAGGTTCGCTCCGAACCTTCCGCTCGTGATCGTTTCCGGCAAGCAGGCGGACCGCCTCGAGATTCTGTCCAAGGTCAGGCAGGAGGACGTCGTGATCACTTCGTACGACCTGCTGAGGCGCGACATCGACGCGTACTCAAAAATGAAATTCGGCTACCAGATCATCGACGAGGCGCAGTACATCAAAAACAGCTCGACGCTTTCGTCAAAGGCTGTCAAGCAGATCAACTCCGGTTTCAGACTCGCGCTCACCGGCACGCCGATCGAGAACAAGCTCTGCGAGCTGTGGAGCATTTTCGACTACCTGATGCCCGGCTTCCTGCACGACTACAGGCAGTTCAAAGAGGAGTACGAGACGCCGATCGTGAGCTTCAAGGACAACGACGCACTCGTCGCGCTCAGAAAGATCATCCACCCGTTCGTGCTCAGGCGTCTCAAATCGGACGTTCTGCGCGACCTTCCCGACAAGCTCGAGGAGACCGTCACCGCGAGACTTACAGACGAACAGAGCAAGCTCTACCGCGCTAGCCTCGTCAACATCAAGCAGAACCTCCTTGGCAAACAAGAAGCCTGGGCCGA
>CADAZX010000060.1 GCA_902792515.1 uncultured Ruminococcus sp. | reverse complement strand
GAAAAGAACATTAAAGCAGAATAAGTAATTATCTCCCGGATCCTCGCGCTTTTAACGGATCCGGGAGATTTTTTCTTCGTAAAATAGGAAATTTTCGTTTGACATGCGGAGATTACTATTTTATAATATATACGGCTCTTTTAGATTATTTAAAAGCGCTTCGTTTTTCTTGGAACATTTTTGTCCGGGGACGGGAATTACAAATGAAAAAGTTAAATCGCATTAAATCGGGATACGGCAGCAGGCAGAACGGCCGCAGGACGCTTAAAGGCGCTTGCGCGTTGTTTATGCTTGCTTTTTTGGTTGTATTCACGCTTTTCGGACTTGTAGGGTCCGTCGCGAAGGTCATTTTCATATCGTCTCCGTACAATCTCTGCGCGGGACTCTACACCGAGTCGCCGCTTCTTGCCGACAAGCTGACAAACGTTTTCAGCGGCGACATCGACCTTTACGATGGCGACACCGAAGTGTATCTTCCAATCGGCTGCACGATGGACAACCACAAGTGCTACAGCGTCATCAGCAAGACCGGCAGCGGGAACAGGCTCTACGGCTACCAGTGTTACATTTACGCGAACGCCGTCTACAACTACCTTTACAAGGAGTACGCGGGCCACGGCACAAATCTCGACCACTCGGTCAACGTTCTTCAAAACGCGGGCGGCACGGCCTCCTATGAACAGTTCAAAAACGCCGGCGTTATGTGCGGCGCATACCTCAGAACGACTGCGAACAAGGACGGCTCTTACAACGGCTCGAACGGCCATTCCCTTATCGTTCTTTACTACAACGAAAGCGAGATCACGTACATCGAAGGCAACGGCGAGGGCATCGGACTCGTGCGCGGAGCGATTCTCAGCTGGTCAGACTTCAACGCGAGGCAGCTGAGCGGCAGGGGAAGGGTCATCTGCCACGTCACGCAGCCCACGCGCAGCTATTATCAGAATCTTTACGGCTCTTCGACGATCAGCTTCAGATTTGATCTGAACGGCGGCGTGGGGACGGCTCCCGCTACGCTTAACCTTAGATACGGAGACTCGTTTACGCTTCCGAACACCGACGCGGAGCTTCCGGGCGGATACCGTTTTACCGGCTGGACATTAAAACGCACCGACCTCGACTATTGGGCGGATACGAACGGTGAGTGGTCGTCCGGCTCCAAGATAGCGAGCGGCGCCGCCAAAAAGAAGGTGTTTATGCCTTCGAAATCGTTCGTTTTCGACTCGTTCTTCATAATGGCGGGCGGCAGCCACACGTCTGTTTCGTCGAAATTCGTTTTCTACGCGAACTACGACAAGCCCGCGACGCCGACTCCCGTTCCCACTCCAAGGCCTACCGGAGCCTTCGCGATGAACGCCGCGATTACCTCGCCATCCGCGAACACCTACGAGCTCACGGTGGACGTTACGAACAACCCGGGTGTAGCGTACCTTGAGCTGAATTTGAATCTTCCCAAGAACGTTGAGATCGTTTCTGTCAGGAACGGACAGGTTCTCGGAGGCATGTATTCAGGCGCCGGAAACAATATAACGTGGAAGATGGCGGGCGACTCGTTCGAAAACGGCAGGCTTGTCACGGTCACGTTGAAATCAACGGGATCGCTTCCGCAGGGCTCGAAGATCGAGACGGGAGTTGGTTCCTGCTGCGGCGAACCGGGCGACGTCGAGTATACTCTCGCGGGCGGAGTTCTTTCCTTAAAATAGGAAATTTCAAACCGCGTAACATTTAATAATTCACTTGACAACTCATGCGGCAGTTAAATGTTGCATGTTTTGTTTTTAGGAGGTCAATATGAAAATAATCCAACTGAAAAACTTTTCGCCGACGCAGATGATGGGGTTCCTGATCATCGCTGACGACGGCTCGCTTATTGTGATCGACGGCGGAAACAGAGCCGACACCGAGGGTTTTCTGAACGCTCTTGAGGAGTACCGCGGAACAAGATTCGCGACAGTCGACTGCTGGTTTATGACGCATCCGCACGACGACCATTACGGAGTTTTCGCGGAACTTACCGACAGGGCTTCACGAGGCATAAAGATTCCTTACTGCAGGAATTTCTGCTACTGCCCGCAGGACAACTCCCTGGGTGAGCACGAGAAGCACTTCGCCGGCCAGATCGTAGAATTCAACGAAAAGGCGGCCGCGACGAAATATCCGGTAACTCATCTTAAAGTTCGCGACAAGTTCGTGTTCGGGAATCTCACCGTCGAGGTTCTTCGCGTTCCCGACCCCGCGATAACTGCCAACGCATTCAACAACTCGTCCGTAGTTCTCAAATTTACGGAAGAGCGCGGAATGAAGGACGATTTCGTGATGATTTTCCTTGGCGACCTCGGTATCGAAGGCGGACGGCAGCTTCTCAAGCTCTGTCCGGAGGGAATCAAAGCCGACGCTGTCCAGCTCGCGCACCACGGCCAGAACGGCGTCACAAAAGAGGTTTACGAAGCGATCGCTCCGAGGTTTGCGTTTTTCTGCACGCCTGACTGGCTCTGGTACAATACAATCGACCCCGCGAAACCCGGTTGCGGACCGTGGCAGACGCTCGAGGTCAGAAAGTGGATGTGCGAGCTCGGCGCGATACCGGTGAGAGCGTGCGAAAAGAACGTGGTTTTCGACACCGCGTGGATCGACTGACATGATCGTCCGTGGAAGTGACGACTGCGGCCTGAACTTAACTGCTATCAGAAACTGAACTTTTGAACGTATTTTTATGAGAGACCGTTCGTTTTATAAAAGACTTATAACTCTCGCGCTGCCGATGGTCTTTCAGGACCTGATGCTTGCGTCAGTCGCGGCCGCCGACGCTATCATGCTCGGAAACGTCGAGCAGAACATGATGTCGGCAGTTTCTCTCGCCACTCAGATCCAGTTCATCCAGAACATGATCCTTTTTACCGTGACGTCCGCCGTGGCCGTGCTCGGCTCTCAATACTGGGGCAAAGCCGACAGGAAGTCGCTTGACGAGATTTTCTGCCTTGGACTCAGGCTCTCGGGAGCGGTAAGCATACTGTTTTTCGTGGCTACCGTTTTCTTCCCGCGCCAGATGATGCATATTTTGACGAATGAGCCCGATCTCATCGAACTGGGGATAAATTACCTCCGGATCGCGGGATGGTCGTATTTGCTCACAGGCGTCTCTCAGACGTATCTCAAGGTCATGAAGATAACGGGGCGGCAGGTGATGTCGGCGGCGATTTCCACAACAGCCGTGCTCCTGAACATTTTCGGGAACGCGGTCTTCATTTTCGGCCTGTTCGGAATTAAAGCGCTCGGCGTCGAGGGAGCCGCGTTATCGACCTTGATCGCGAGAACCGTCGAACTTGTCTGGGCGGTTTCCGTGTCGTTCGGGAGGAAGAGCGTAAGGCCGACGTTCAGGAATCTTTTCAGAAGACCCAAGCAGCTCACAAAGGACTTCTACAGGGTGTTTGTGCCGCTCGCGGTCGCCGGAATTCTCTGGGGAGTCAGCTTCGCCTCGTACTCGGCTTTTATGGGACACCTCGGCACAGACGCGGCAGCGGCCAATTCGGTCGCTGCGGTGGTGAGAGACCTTGTCTGCAGCATGTGCAACGGAATCTCGGGAGCCGCCGGCGTCATTGTCGGAAACGAACTCGGCGTCGGAAAGCTCGGCACCGCGAAAATATACGGCGTGAGGCTGATGAAGATATCGTACGTCGTCGGCGTTCTGTCGACTGTGATTATGCTCGCATCGCTTCCTTTTCTCATCATGGCCGTCAAGCTTACGCCCGAGGCGAAAAAGCTTCTCGTAGGCATGATGATAATTATGGGCGTCTATATGATAGGGCGGTGCGTCAACACGGTAATTATAAACGGTATTTTCTCGGCAGGAGGCGACACGTCGTTTGACATGTACAGTCTTGCCGCGATGACGTGGGGGCTTGCGGTGCCTCTCGCGGCGGCGGGAACGTTTCTGTTCGGGTGGCATCCGCTTATAGTTTACGCCTGCACCTGCGTCGACGAGGTCGGAAAGATTCCGTGGGTCATGTTCCATTTCAAAAAGTACAAGTGGCTCAAAGACCTCACGAGAGAAAGAGAGGACGCTCCGCAAAATGCCTGAGCGTCCCGTTTCCGAAGCAATGATATTACATTTTCAGAAGCCGGCACGACCGGTTTCTTTTATTTCTTCAAGGAAGCGTTCGAGTCCTTCCGGAAGGCCGTCATCTTCCGAAAGGTTTGTGTCGCCGAGCACTACCATTTTGTTTTTGCCGTGGTAGTCGCTGCCGGCGGTCACGTAAAGGCCGTGGCGTTCCGCGAGGGAAATTGTGTCCATTATAAGGCGCGGCGTGAAGCCAGAGTAAAACGCTTCCAGTCCTTTAAGACCGAGCCCTTTTAACCTTATGACTCTCGCCTCCATCTCGTCTCCGAGAATCAGATCGTCGCCGTCGCCGTAGAAGGGGTGGGCGAGAACCGGGATGCCGCCGCTTTTTAGAATGCCTTTGATTGCCTCTCCGGGTGTCACGTATTCCTCTTTAAAATGAATCAGGTTGATATAATTGTTTATCGCGTCGCTTTTGTCCTTCGCGTAGCCGAGCCTGACCATCATGTTGGCGATGTGAGGTTTTCCGGGGTTATTAAGCGCAAAGAGCGCATCGAGCTCTTCCTTCGGGAAGCGGAATCCGAAACTTTTCTTCAGAAAATCGATCCTCGCTTTTACTTTTTTGATCCTGAAGCGGTGGCCTTTTTTGACGAGCCTGCGGATATGGCGCGACTTCGGGTCGTAGTTGTAGCCTAAAATGTGGTACTTACCGGACGAGTCGCGGCAGGAGAACTCGACGCCGCTGACAAAAAACGGACCGCAGCCTGAAAGAAGCTTCGGAATGATTTTAGCGGCTTTAATGTCGTCGTGGTCCGTGACTGAGAAAAGAACGATCCCTGCCTCGCGGACGCGCGAAACAATCTCCTCAGGCGTGTCCGTGCCGTCGGAGACAGTGGTGTGCATGTGAAGGTCGATCTTTCCCTGAAAATTCATATTATAGATTATGATGCTGCCGGCGCATGATCGCCGTAAATTATCAGTAAATTAAAGATTTTTCGTGAGCGTCAGAATGTTCTGGCCGTCACGGTACGCATAGGCGACGTCGTCCATGATCTTCTTTGTGACGAAAATTCCGAGGCCGCCGATCTCGCGCATTTCTGCAGGAAGAGAGAGGTCCGGGTCGTCTTTCGCGAGCGGGTCGTAGGGAACACCGTGGTCGATAAAGGTGATAACGACGGAAACGGGATCCTCTTTTACTTCAACGCGCACTGAAGCGGTGCCCTTGTCCGGCTTGTAGGCGTAGTTCGAGATGTTTACGAAAATCTCCTCAACCGCGAGCGAGATCTGCATTTTTGCTTTGGGCAGGCATTCAGCGGACTTCAGTCGCTCCGAGACGAACTTCTGTACCTCCGGCAGGTTTTCGATGACCGCCTCGACCTCCATCTCATTGAAGCTGAACGTGAGATTGTCGGTCTTTTCGATAAGTTCGACCAGGCGGGCCTTCCAGAACCCGACCTCGGCGCGGGCGGACTCGTCCTCAAGCCCCTTCCGGCGGATGGTGCGGCGGATCAGGCGCGTGTAGCCGATGATTCTCGCCTTGTCCTCGACTTCGCGGATCTTCGTTTCGCAGGTGGTGCCGAGGTAGCCGGAGAGCGTATCGTGCCAGAACCTTTGCGACGTTTCGTAGTCGAAGCCCTGAAATTTCTTAACGACGTTGTGGTCGAGTTCGGAAAAACCGATATACGAGTTGAACATCGAACCGAGCTCGAAAACGGGGTGGCCGACGGCGAGCGTGTCCATGTCGATCAGAAGGACCTCGTCGTTCTGGAGCTCGACGTTCTTGGTGTGGTAGTCGCCGTGGATCATGTGGTCGTCGTGCGGTACGTCTTTTACCATCTTGACAAGCTTTTCACCGGCTTCCGCGGGAAGGTAGTCCTTCACAAACTCCGCCCAGGTGAGCGCCGTCTCCTTCATGTCGGGAAGCTTTCCCTCGGGAACGACAGTCGAATGGATCTTTTTAAGCAGATCGACGTACTCTTTGACGCACCAGTCGAATTTCTCGGGCTCGGTTGAGAGGATTTTCGAAAACGAACGCGCGTTCAGGAGCTCGAAAACTGAGCCGTAACTGTCGCCGACCTTGACAACGTCGTAGGAGATCGCGGTAGGAATCCCCAGTATCAGCGCCAGCTTCGCGACTTCACGCTCGTGTTGGATGTCTGAAAGCGCGTTAGCGTTTTTGTAGACCTTTACGACGTTGTCCCGGTCGATCCTGTAGATCTTTCCGTTCGCGCCGCGTCCGATCTCCTCGCAGCCTTCGATTGAGACGACGCGGTAGGCCTTTTCGACCTTCATCATCTCGGTAAAGCCCGTCATCTCGAATATCTCATAAATGTCTGAGTTTACGCCGGTCACGCTCATAACCGGGAACTGTTTTCTGATACGAAGAATGAGTCTCAAGCCGGCTGAAGAAATGTAGTCGAGCGATGAGGCGTCGAATTCAACAGACTGCCCCCCGTACCCCTGAAGCTTTGCGATTAGCTCGTTTTCGAAGTCGTTTACGTTGTTGGAATCTATACTTCCGGTTAGCTTAATCGTCATTTCCGCCGTTTCCTTTCCCTTTGTACTCTATGCAGAGCATCGTAAGATCGTCGAACTGCTCCTCTTCCTTTACGAAACCTTCGACCGCGCGGGAAACGTTTCTGAGAATTTCCTCGGGCGCCACGTCAGCAGCTTCGTTAAGCGCTTCGAGCATCCTTTTTGTGCCGAAAAGCTCGCTGTCCTTGTCTCTGGCCTCTCTCACACCGTCGGTGTAGACGAAAAGCTTGTCACCGGGTGAGAGCGTCAGCTCGTAATCCTTGTATTTAATATCTTCGATGCTTCCTATCACGAAGCCGTGCTTGTCTTTTAAAAGCTCGAAAAGTCCATCCGCACGTTTTATTGCCGGATACTCGTGGCCTGCGTTTGAAGCGATGAGCTTTCCTGTGGAGAGTTCGAGTATTCCGAGCCAGACCGTGACGAACATGTCTGCCCGGTTGTGCTCGCAGATTTTTTTGTTTACGTACGTAAGTATCTCGCCGGGTGTGCCGCCCATGTTGGTCCTGTCGGTGATCAGAATGTTAGTGACCATCATAAACAGCGAGGCGGGAATGCCCTTGCCGGAGACGTCGCCGATCACGAGCGCCAGGTGGTCGTCGTCTACAAAGAAGAAGTTGTAGAAGTCGCCGCCGACCTCTCTCGCCGCCTGCATCGAAGCGTAGATGTCGAAGTCGTTCCTGCCGGGGAAGGGCGGGAAAATGTTCGGAATCGAATTCTCCTGTATCGTCTGCGCGAGAGACAGCTCCGTGCCGATGCGCTCTTTTTCGGCGGTGACGTTTTTGAGATTTTCGATACTTGTGACCATCTCGGTCTCCATCGTATCGATCGACCCCGCGAGCTCGTAGAGTTCTTTGATCCTGCTGATGTTTCCGAGATCTTCGCCCTTTGTGTTTTCCTTCGCGAATCTGGTGGCCTCATCTTTGATTTTTTGCACGGGAATAATGAACTGGCTCCTGTTGTAAATAAGCGTCACAAGCGAAGCTACAATCGCAAGAGCGGCTGTTGTCAGCGCGATGCTTCTCAGATACGGGCGCCTCGCCTCGGTGATCTCACGGGAAGGGCGCTGCATGCAGAGAATTCCGGTCACGTCGCCCGCGGAGTTTTTGACGGGGACCATTGTCGTGATATGCGGGTGCTGGCCGTAGGTCGTTTTAAGCCTGTAGACGGTCTCGTATGCCGACTCCTTGCTGTAGATGGCCTCGTATTTGCGCCTGTACTCGTTGTTCGTCGTGTCGCGTTTGTGGCCGAGCTCCCACGCGGTGTATGAAGTGTTGTCGACTTCGTTGTTTACCGAGTTGAAAACCGACACGAACCGGCCGTAGTCGCTTCTGTCGACCTTAATCACGTAGATCAGCGAGACGCTCATTTTGTCGCAGTACGAGTCAAGGTAGCCTTTTGACAGGAGGTAATCTTCTGTCTTCTCGCCGCTCAGATAGGCGTCCAGGTTGTCGCCGTTAATCAGCGCGGTTGCCGTGTCTGCCATATGGTACGTCGTGACGGCGTATTCCTTTTTAAACGATTCGGTAAAAAGAACCACGCCGAGAATACTGACGACAAGCCCGATGATCACGAGCAGAAGAACGATATTCCCGATAATGCTCACCGCGAGGCTGCGGCGGTAACGTTTTGAATTATTCATGTTCGGTCCGGCAGATTGCCGTTGTCAATTGTCAAAATGTCCGAAAAACCGGTGATCTCGAAGATCTCCATTACCGTCTCGCAGACGTTCGTCACCTTCATTTTACCCTGTTTGTTCATGATTTTCTGCGTGGAGAGAATAACCCTCAGCCCCATCGAGGATATGTAGTCTAGCCCGGCGAGATCAAACGTCAGGTCGGTTAATCCGTCCATTACGGTTTTTAGCTCCTCCTCGAGAACGGGTGCGGTGAAGGTGTCGAGAGAGCCTTCAAGCGCGAAAACCGCGGTACCGTTTTCAATACTTTTCTTAGTGGTCAGCATTTGTTTCTCCGTACAAAAAAGTTAAATCACTCGGGAAGCGAGGCGGCGGCGACGCTCTGGCCGACTCTTCTCGATTTCTCGTCGGGAATGTGGAGTTTGATTTTTCTGGCGAGGGCAGGGAACTCTTTCTTCAGGACTTCCTTTGCCTTCCTGAGGAGTATTTCGCCTCCGCGGCCCGACGTGACGCGGCCCATTATCAGAACGTGGTTTATCTTGTAGAACTCGGCGTAAAGGCCTATCGAGTATCCGAAATACGTTCCGATCGTGTCGAAAATGTCCTCCGCGAGCGCTTTTTCGGTGCCTTCGCCTTCCATCATCTTCTGGACGACCTTGAGCTTTTCGGCGGGAGTCATCTTTTCGTCGAATTTGACGCCTGCGTACTCCGCGAGCTTGATGACGCCGTCCTGCGAGAAATACTTAACTCCGCAGCCGTAGTCGCCCGACCACTCGTCGACGGCGGCCTTTCTGTTCCAGTCTACGGGAACGAACGCGAGCTCGTTGATCTGGCCGGTAACGTTGCCGTCGGTGTCTACGTATCCTCCCGCTTCGGAGGTACCCATCGCAACGCCGAGAACTCCCGTGGCCTCCAGGTCCATTGCGCCCGCGAGGGCTGTAACGTCGCCGTCGTTTGCGACTTCAATCGGAATCTCATAGCCGAGCTCGCGGCCGAGCCTTTTGGCGCAGTTTAGATAGATCGGCTGGACGAATTCCTTTTTGAGCTCCTGAGGAACCTTGATAAACAGGGAGGAGACCATCGGCCTGTTGTCGATGAGAACTCCGGCCGTGGAGACGCCGATAGCGTCGACGCGCGGCATTTTAGAGGCGGCCGTTTTAAAGGCCTCGTAAATTCCTTCCTCGTGGTAGTGAGGGTCGCTGACGGTCTTGGGGTGCCACACGACCTCCTCGGAGTAGACCGAGTTTCCGTCGATGACAGCAGAGACCTTCCTGTCGGAGCCGCCCGCGTCAAAGCCGATTCTGCAGCCGTCAAGGTGCCTTCCGACGCTTGACGCTCCGCTGACGTTCCTCGGGGCTCTGCTCATCGGAACGGAAACGACCTCGAAGGGTCTTTCGTAAACAGTCTCGAAAAAGTCGACGTCAAAGGCTCTGAGACCTTTTCTCGTGTACGCCTTCTTAAGCCTCGCGGCGATCCTGTCGGAGCCGGCGATA
>CADAZX010000059.1 GCA_902792515.1 uncultured Ruminococcus sp. | reverse complement strand
TACACAGTTATTATCTCAAAAAAACAGCCAAATTGCAAGAGTTATTTCCACACTCGCGGAGGCGAGTCTGAAAGTGGAAGTTAACTTTTCACTTCACGGATTTAACACGGCGCCACGGGCGCCACATGCTTCACTCCACGGCGGCAGCCGTATGCCTCATATCGCGCTGCAACGAAAACTATTCGCGGTAAAGCATGAACGCGCCGGCGGGAATTCCCGCGGAGTTGCAGAGGTTGATCTCGCTGCCGAAATAGTACGTCGTGACGCAGTTGTAAGCAATGCCCTTGAGAACTGTCGAGGATCTGATCACGACCGTGTCGGGACCGGTGATCGTACCGGTGAGCGCGGAGCCGAGCGAGTTTTTCGAGGCTAGTGCGCTGAAGCCCTTTACCGTCGTGCCGCCGTCGGATGTTGTGAGTCCTGCGCCGACGTTTTTGTACTTGAGCGTCACGGTTTTGAAGTCGGCCGAGTAGGTCACGGACTCCAGAATCGGACCGGACGCGTCGCTCATCGCGATGCCGCCTTCGCCGTTCACCGCGCAGGCAATTTTCGCCGCACGAAGCGCCTGCTCAAACTTGCAGTTCGGGTGGAGGCTGTTCCAGTACGTTCTGTCGTTCCAGACGTCGCTCGACTGGACCTGCCACAGATTTTCGGCCATCATGACCATATTGCCCATTGCGCCGCGGATCCTTCCCGTCTCCATGTACGCCCACGTTCCGGAAAAGCCGGCCGGCGCGGTGTACATTGAAGGGAACTCGATGTAGTAGACCGGGAAGTTTTTGTTGACCGTGTTGTGGAGCCCGCGCATGTGCTCGACGTAGGCGGTGAAAACGTCCGCGTAGCGGTTGCGTTCCCTGTCGGCGTAGTCGCTCTCGCCCTGGTACCAGAGAATTCCCGCGATCGGCATCCTCTCAAAAGGCGCCATGTACTCGTTGTAGATGAAGCGGCCCCAGTTCGCGTTGACGCCGGTCGTGACGTAGTAGCCCTTCGACGCGTTCCAGGAGTCGGTCTTGAACCTCTCGGCGATCTCGTTGGGCACGAACGCTCCGAGCGGCTGGCCGTTGCCGTCAAATTCGATAAGTCCGATCGGGACCCGGCTGTTTGTCATTCTCGCGTAGTTCCAGCCGAAAAGGTAGCCGATCGCCGAAAACGTTCTGATATTGGAGTTGGACGCGACGCGCCAACTGTTCCTGCGGCTGATGTCGGCGGCTTTGTCGGCGGAACCGCGCTTGAAGCTGCCGTTTGCGGTCATCTGGGTGTTGTAGTTGATTCTGATCGGGTAGTCGAGGTTCGCGCCGCTTGAGCACCTTTCGGTGTCGGAGGCGGGAATGGCCGCCCAGTGTTCGTTCATGGAGTATGCCACGTTCGACTGGCCGATGACCATATAGACGTCGCCGATGAGGACGTCCTTCAGAATCACTTCCGCCGCGTTGCTGTAGACGCGAAGATCGTTGCCAAGGTTTGCGTTGGCGGTGAAAAGCTTGTCGAAAACGAGCGTCCAGCTGCCGTCGGAAACGGTCGTCTCCGCTGTCTCGCCCATGAATTCGCCGTGTATCGTTCCGCCGTTGGACTCAGCCGGCGCGAAGCCCCAGATTTTAACGGGTTCGCCGCGCTGAACGACCATGTTGCTCGAAAACACCTTCGCGACCGTAAATTCAACGGGTCCTGCGGTGGACTCCGGCGTAGGTGTAGGCGTAGGAGTTGGCGTCGGTGTCGGCGTGGGAGTGGGCGTGGAGGTTGGTGTGGGCGTCGGAGTCGGTGTATCCGTAGGCACTTCAGTGGGTGCGGGAGTCGGTTCGGGGGTGTCCGTAGGCGCCGGGGTAGGCTCAGGAGTCGGCTCAGGCGTAGGCTCCTCGGTGGGCTCAGGCGTAGGCTCAGGTGTCGGCTCCTCGGTGGGCTCCGGCGTAGGCTCAGGAGTCGGCTCGTCCGTAGGCTGTCCGGCAGTCTCCGTAGCCGGCTCTTCCGTCGCGACGTCTGTCGGATTTTCGACCGCTCCCGTCTCTTCGGGAACGTCGGTAACGTTCGCGTCCGCTGTTCCGGCAGGCATTTCCGTCGGAACAGGCTGCGGTCCGCGCTTCACGCACGACGAAAGGCAGCCGAACGTCAACGCGACGGTCAGCGTCATCGCAACGGCAGCGAGCACCGTTCTTGTCAGTTTTTTCATAGTAAATCTCCTTGTGGAATTCCCGCGAAAACGCCCTCAAAAAGCCGCGCCGCGCGGGCATGCAAAAAATCATTCGTCTCCGGCAGACAAAAACAAAGCCGGAACGTATCAATCCGTTTTAGAGCCGCTTTTTATCCGGTAGATGTTTCCCGCTTCAATCGCGGATCCCGGTTGGCCGCCAAGGTCCAGATACCCGGCCGCGAGCGCCACCTTTTCAGCATCGTTTATGTCCGAAAAATAGACAAAATCACACTCGCCGTTTTCGATGATTTCGAGCCAGTTTTCGCCGCCCGTGACCGTGTACGGCGCCGCGTTGTAGTTGGCGGCGAGCCTCAATTTGTTGGTATATGAGGAGGAAAACAGAAGAATCTTTTCGCCCCTTCCGATGTTCATTGCCTCGCACTTTTCGGCAAGCCCCTCGCCGGCGGCAAACTGTTTCCGCTCAATGACGGACGCCCGCGCGCGGTACGGGTAGAACGCGCCGAAAAAGATCGCCGACGCAGTGACCGCGAGACACGTCGCAGCCGTCGCGATCATAATTTTTGTTCTTTGCGAGCCCCTCGCGAGGCTGATTTTTTTGATCATCAGCGGCAGCACGACCGAGATCAGCGTCATCAGAATCAGGCAGAGCCAGAAGGTCAGGTACGTGCCGACATACCGCTCGAACGACGCCACCGTCGTCGCCTCGTGGTCCGAAAACTTTGCCCAGTAACCCACCAGAACACCGAACATATACAGGAAAAAGCATACTGTAACCGCTATGTAGGAGGCAACCGTCACGGCCGTGTTGCGGCTTCTAAGCCTTACGAGAAGAAGGACCGTCAGCACCTCGACAATAATTAGAACCGCGACAACCGCGACAAGCGGAAGCCCCACGGAAAACCGCGGCTCGACCCAGGCCCTGAAAAACGCGCGCGCAGTCTCCTTCCTGACGTCAGAAAGACCGCCAACGATGACCTCTCCGAGCACCTTGACCGGATTCCCGGACGGATCGTACGCGCCGCTCACAGTCAAAACAAGCGACCAGAGCGCCTTTGCCGCGGCAGAGCCGGCCAGGACAGGAATCACGACGGCGCAAAGTCTCTTCAAAATGCCCTTCGCGTCCTTCTTTTTGATTCCGTTGGCGATAACGACCGCCAGCAGCACCGCCGCCGCGAAGCACGCGAACGCGATGCCGGTATTTTTTGTCAAAACGAGACATGATGCCGCGACCGCGCTGTGGACGATCCTGCCGAACCCCTTTCCCGCCAGCACCTCCGCGACAACGTAAAACGCCAGCAACCCCATCAGCGTGTCGACCGAAATGACCGTAAACGCAGACAGCTTAAAGCAGAGAATTCCGCACAGAAGCGCCAGCACCGGAACGCCGACAAAAACTCTTCCGAGCCTCGCGCAGCCTTTTCTGGCGCAGCCCCTCATATACGCGGAGAGGACCGGCATTACAGCCGCGCACATCGCGAGATTCATCGGCACGTACGTCGCGCCCTCGTTGAGATTCTTTTCGAAGCACGTCCCGAGATAGCAGATCGCGGTCGCGAACGGCGGATAGTCGCGGTAGAGCGCATTCGTCTCGCTGCCGAAGGGAAGCTGTCCGACCGTGAAAATGTTCTTGACCGCGAGCCCCCAGTGCGAAAATTCGTCGTTCAGCACGTAGACACGGCCGTAGTTCAGCAGCACGCACGCAAACGCAATCGCCGCGAAAACCGCCAGCTCGGTCGTCAGAACGTATACCGCCGCCTTCCTGTCGCGAACGAGCACTACCGCGAGAACGGCCGCCGCCGCGACTCCCGAAGCCGCGAAAACGTACGGAACCATCCCCGCGAGTCCGAGAACGAGGAGCGCAGAGGCGGTGAGCCCTGTGTAGCAAACGGCGGGAAGGAACATATGCGCGATCCTCACACGCTCCGCCGCCGCCAGCGCCGCCGCGATCAGTATTATTATCGTAAAATAAGCGCAAATGCTCAGCATCG
Source organism: uncultured Ruminococcus sp. (assembly GCA_902792515.1). Lineage (GTDB taxonomy): Bacteria > Bacillota > Clostridia > UBA1212 > UBA1212 > UBA1212. The sequence goes on along the minus strand of CADAZX010000059.1, from coordinate 6,605 downwards.
AGGCGGTCCCCTTTTTGTATGTCGCAAGCTTTCGAGAGTTTTTACCCTTACGGCAGAATTGTACTATATCGGCGGCACGATTTCAACCTTCGCATCCACAACTTGTGTGATTGCAGGGTTCGTATTTCATCAAGCCGCCTTGTTTTGGTTTTCTCCGGCACGGGGTCGAACGTGTGCGGATAACCCTCATCAGATTTCTGCACTATTTCACTCTTTTTCTTTTCATATCGATATGATATACTTTAAATACAAGATAAACCTTTTGCCATTGAACGCCTCAATGGAATGATTACATTAGAAGGAGTTGACTTATTAATGAAACGATTGGTGCCTTTTATCCTGGTGACGGTTGCAATACTCATTACGGTCTTGCCGTCAAATCTGATTTCCGCCAACGCCTCGGGAGATATCCTGGAAAAAGATGAGGCGGTTGCCCTTATACAGACTGCTGTCGAATTAAGAACAAATTTGGGCATGGGCTTTCAATGGTACGAAGGTGGCGCATCCAGGGATTTCTTTTTGGACAATATAGATACGTCGGACAGAATACGTCCCGTAAATAAGCCGGAGCAGTACCCGTATCACTCCTTTTTCAAGGTAAAAGACGGTTACGACCCTGTAAGCGTAAAACAGTTGATAACCGATACGTTTACCGACAAAATTGCCGGGTCAATTATCGAGAACAGCAAAACCTTTTTCGATTTGTATTATCAGGAAAACGGTATTTGGTTTTACGGTTTTTACAGATCCGGCAATAAATTCAGTTTCGAAGACGGAGACAGACCTTATACCTGGTTTGAGCCCGCTGAAATTGACGGATTGAAGATTTTGGAGAACGCTGCGGGCCATGCGGTTGTTTCAGTTCCGGTTCACAGAAATTACAATCAATACTTTGACGGAAATCCGGAAAACGCCCGCGTAAATACCGAAGTCATATTTTATCTCGGCAACAGTTCAGGCAAATGGAAAATTGAAGGCGCAGACTTTTCCAACATGATTTTCAGAGCCGACAAGAACGTCCCTTCTGACGGAGAACTAACCGAAGCCTTTGTGAGAGAAAGCATTATTGCGGCTGTTTGCGATCTGGATTCAATGATTAAACTCAACGCATACAACAGACTTTGCACATACGGTCTCGGCAACGAACTTGGCCAAAATAAAATATATACTTACCGTGAAAACACCACTACCGGTGCTGACGGCGGCACGGCTGTCGAGAGAACTGTATATTCCGATTTTTCATACAACATATTCGAGGGAAATCTGGCGGATATCGGCGTCTGGAAAAACTATGCAAACAGCTTCTGCACGGAAGAGACAACTTCTCATATTCTTGATTTTGGCTACACCGACAGGCGCGTATTCATAAACGAAGGCAGATATTTGACCTTCATGAGCGGTCTCGACCCCGAAAAACTGTATTTCCTTTATCCTGAGGCAGTCGTGACATATGATATCATGACGGTAAGCGCTCAATACGGGCTAAAGAATGTCCCGGATGATAAGATTACAATTAAAACAACCGATGACACTCACGCGGAAGTAATCTACGAATTCAGACCCTTCGTGGTTATGGGATACGAGGTAAAAGAGTTGGATTCTTTAACGACGACGATTCAATATCTTAAGACAGAGAACGGATGGCGGATCAATAGCACGGAGTTTATCGACAAGCTGAACGAGATAATTATTCCTAACGCCCGGTTTGAGCTCAACTATCTCAATACTGTTGTCGAAAACCCGGTTGTCTCCGTCCCCGATACCGGAGATTCGGGCTCAGTTGTTTTTTCCTGCGTCACTGTTCTTTTGCTGGTAGCGGGGCTGCTAATTTGCTCATTAAAATCCCGCGCGAAAGGTTGTAACTGCTGACGCTTTGGAAAAAGCCCTGTTGCGCGCAATATGCCTGTATTGCAAAAACGGGCGGCCCGCTTTATTACTTGAGGCGGGCCGCCCTTTCCGTATTCCCTTTGGAATTATTCACGCAGCGCTTTTTGTCACTGCTTTAAAAGCATGTCCACAGGCGTGTACTCCTGCAGCGCCAGCTTGAAGTTGGCGTTCAGCGTCCGCAGCTCGTCGAGGAAGGCCTTGGTGTCCTTGGTGTCCTTCATTTTAATCGCGTACGTAAGCTCGGTCACCGTGCCGCCGCTGATGATTCTGACCGCGACAAGTCTGTGCGAATTCGTGTATTTGGCCAGCACCCCGTCGAAAAGACCCGCGTAGTCGATGCTCTCCGGCACAGCGATTTTGAGCGTTTTCTTGATGTTTTTGGTCTTTTCGGCTGTAAAGAGCGCGAAAAGGATTGCGACGACCACGCCGATAACCACGAAAATTAGCGCTCCGAGGTACATTTTGACGCCTGCCGCGAATCCGACCGCGACGCTGAAGAAAATGTAGACCAGGTCCCTCGGCCGTGTGAGCGTGCTTCTGTACCTGATGATCGCCAGAACGCCCGCGATGCTGAGCGCCCTCGAAATGCTCGTGCTCGTTATCGAGATCAGGAGCGCGACGGTCGCCGGCACAAAAAGAAGTACAAGCCCGAAATCCTTGTCGTAAACAAACTCGTCAGTCGTGAATTTGTGCGCAAAATAGACTATCACGCCCAAAACCACGGCAACGGCTATCGAGGCGCCCACCTGAAGCAGGTTGATTCCCGCGTTGACTTCAGTAAGTGAGGTCCAGAACTCTTGAAACATATTTGTATTCCCCTTTCTTGTCCGAAACGGTATTATTGTCAGGTATTTCACCGTTATTGTCTGTTTTTCCGCAGCCTGCCGCGTGGATGTTCCCGCTTGCCGCGTCCGAAAGCATCACATTTTGCGGCGCGAAGTGAGAGCAGTATTTCGAAAACGTCTGGTTCCTGTAGCCGTACGTGCCGAGAATCTTCACGAGCCAGTAGGGGATGTCCTTCGACGTCTTGACTTCGAGAACCGCGACCTCTTCGGGAATTCTGCGCTCGCCGTACGTTCCGTGCGTGAGGTCGAGGTCGTCGCCGCGCGTTCTGATGTTGCAGTCGAACGTGATCCTGAGGTCCGGGTCGGCCGAGCAGAAGTACGGAATTCTGTCGTAGCTGACGCAGTTCACAAAGTGAAGCTCCTTCGACACAATGACGCGCCTGACCTCTTCCAAAATCTGCGGATTTGTGCTCTTAAACTGCCCCGCGTCAAAATCGTACCCTTTTGTGACACATTTGTCGCAAAAATCCATCGCGTCGGCAAGCCTCATTTGGATCCTGCGCTTGACGACAAGGCCGTCGATTTTCGACTTGACCTCGAGAAACGACTGCGAGTCCGGACCGTTGTGCGCGCCGTACACCCTCAGCCTGACCTTCTGGCGAAAATAGTCGTTGTTGATCGTCTCATAGTAGCACTGGAGGCGGTCGTTGTCCATATACAGGCTGCTTATCGTATAAATTCCCGACGGACCGACGTGCTCGTCCGGTTCGACGTATTCGAGAAGCTCGCCGATCAAGCTGTCTATGTCCCGGTATGTCATCGGAAACTTGAACTCGTAACGGCTGAAATTGTCCTTGAACAAAAAGCGCACCTCCCTGTCCGAAGTTTTAGTTATCGCTATTATACATTTATTTCCGCGCGGTTTCAAGCGTTTAACTTTTTTTAGCTTTTTTTGAGTTTGAAACCTTGAGTTTGAAATTTAACAGGCATTTTACAGGAGGATCGCAGGCGTAAATTCCGGAGGTAATCGTGACAAGCCGTAATCAACTTTTGAAATTGCAACATTGGAAATTGCGACATTTGGAATTGCAACAAGACCCGCATGGAGTTTCCCCCACACGGGTCCGGTAGCACCGCCGCGAGTTATTCGTTTTGTCTATGAAGTTTCGCGGCCGGGCCGGCTTCTTTTTCAAGACAGGCGGGCCTTTATTGCGTCATAATGCGATATGTCAAACACGTTGAGTTTTGGCGAGGCAGGCACGTAAACCGTTCCGCTCTTACTGGCACCAAGAAGCACCACGTAATCATGATTTAGTCTGACCGTGCCGTTAAACAACGTTATCACAATGCGTGCGGCTCCGTTAATAATCAGGGTTTCCTCAACCTTCCCCTTTAAGCACTCTTTTACCTTACAGACGTAGGCCGTAGTCGGGCTCTCCGGCGACTTTGCAAATATACTTTCAACAGTCACCACAAAGATATTTGGCGCAAAATCGAGGACTTCCTTCAGGCTGTCCGTTACTATAAACGGGCTTCCGTACTCTTTTACACTGTCTGCAAATCTGTCCTTTGCCGCCTCTACGGTCTCGTGTTTTTCTTTCCAGTCCGCATCATTTTCGGTTATCAAACTACTTCCTATCGACTCATATTTGGGATGTTCATAGTGAAACACCGAAATCGTTTTAATAAGAAACAGCAAATAGCATACTCCTTTACTGTAGACATGGCTGCTGTCAATATCGTAAACAGTTATGCCGGCTTCAGGAACTTCTCCCTTTAGCGTGTCAACCACTTCAAACACATATTTTCCGTTATCGCCTTCACCGGAATATACAGCGTCAACAATATGGGTTGCGCTCTCCATCGCTTCATCAAATGTAGGATAGTCTAAACAAATAATTGTAATCTTTTTTCCGTTCGCACACCCTGACAAAACTAAAATGACGGCTAATATTATAAAAACGGCTTTTGTTTTCTTCATTTTCTTCCCTCCCTTTTTGTAAAGCATCTTTATCTGCGCGATATCACCATCGGAAAGCACGATGGAATGTTCTGACCAGTCTCACGAAAAAATAACCCAATCCGTGTGATAGCCAAAAGGAAGACCTTACCAACCAGGCGCATGTCTCCGTGCTTTTTAGCCTCATAGTCTTATCCTCATTCCGCCGGGTTAAACCCCATTTACCTTAATCTGTAAGCCTCGCGATTTCTGTTAGCTAAATTGCGCAGTCATATTTGCGTTCCGGCTGCTCATCGCGGTTTCAACAAACGCTCTTTGTATTAAATATACTCACAATATAAATCTTTGTCAATAGCAAATAGCAAACATTTAAGTATTATTCGTCTTTTCCCGCGCTTTCCCGCCCTTTTCTGAACCTTTTTGTCCCTTGCCTGTTCTCTCATTAATCGCAGAAAAGGACGCCTCCTTGTCCGGGAAGCGCCCTTTTTGCTTACATTAATTCGACTGATGTTTCTTTTCGGGTTTTTAGTCGGCCGGTTATTCGTCAGCTGATTTATCTTCGCCTGATTTATCTCCGCCTAATCTTTCTCCGCCGGTTTGTCAGAAAATCGCTTCGTTCCTGACGCCGATTATTCTGCGGTTTGTCGACTTGATGTTCCTGAGAACCATCAGCACAACGAACGTTCCGATTGTCGTGATGATGATTTCGGGGATCATGTAGAGTCCGTTGTAGATCACGCTGTAGACGAGGCCGAGCCTGTTGCCGCTGAAGGTTTTCATCGCCCAGTCGCCCATGGAGTTGACCCACTTCTCGGTGAAGAACCATTCCGCGTACGTTCTGAACAGGATGTACCCGGAGGCGATGTGGCTCAGGTAGCGGAGGATGCTGACGATTGCCGCACCGGCAGCGCCGAGCCAGGGCATGCTCTTTTTGGAGACGTTCTTCTTCGTGACGAACATGCCGCCCAGGCCGAGCACCGCGAACGCGACCACGAAGTCGAGCAGGATCATCAGCAGGAGCCGCCAGCCGTTTTCGTCAATGAACGCCTTCGAAAATACCGCGCTCTGGAAGATCTGCAGACCGCTGTAAACGAGGCCAACGAGAAGGCCCCAGAGGTTGCCGCACACGCAGCCGACAAGCACGATCGGCACCATGCTGAAAAGCGTCACCGATCCGCCGTAGGGCAGGAACGGCAGCTTCACGAACGAGAGCGCGAACGCCAGCGCGAGCATAATGCCGCTGAAAACAAGTCTGAACGTTTTGTTGTTTCTGTCATTTGCCATAATAATTCTCCTTTTCCCGGGCATTTTCTTCATTTTCCGGCCGTTTCCTTAATTTTCCGGCCGCGCCCGGCGCTGAAATTAGTTCCGCCCCAAACAAAAAGCTGCAACGCCCTGTTCAAGCGCCGCAGCCATCGTAACGTTAAAAAATCTCCCGCAAAGCGGTGTTTTCGTGGAAATTGCTTAACGTTCCCGCATCCCGCAAACCCGTGCAAGAAGCGCCAAGCATTTTTCGCGGGAATTGCTTTTTTTCGAGCTATTTTCGCGTGCGCGACCCCGAAGCTGTACAAAAGTACTGCGAGAGGGGAGCTCGCGCGAAGCAGTTCGCGGCAATCCGCCGAAGGCACCTTCTTCATCGAAGAAGTAGCCTTTCGACTCGAACCGCCATCAAAAAGACGCTCAAAATATCTTCTTGCATCTTTGCGAACTGCGTAAAGAGCCGAAAAAAACAACTTTCCGATAATCTCCCTACGATGGCATTATCCATATCAGGTAAAGGGTTGAGGCGTTCTGCCCCTCTCAGCCGCGTTTAAATCACGCAGCACCCCTGACTTCGTTCGGGATTATACAACAATGAAAACCATTTGTAAACAGAAAAAAGGGGGCTGTTAAAAAACTGGCAATTCTGCCGGGGATGTAACAGCCTCTTTTTTTGTTGTCAAAAAGACAAAAAAGTACCTTTTTTACGTGTT
>CADAZX010000058.1 GCA_902792515.1 uncultured Ruminococcus sp. | reverse complement strand
AGATTGAAAAGGATTTTCAGACCACCCTGAAAAAATGCCGGGAAGTGACGCCGGAGACGATCAAAAACGAGAAGCTGAGCGTCAAGCTCACGGGTCAGCTGCTGAAGTTTATCTCTCCGCTTATGTAACGGAAGAGCGAGGGAAGGAAGCTTCGAGAAAAAACTCCACTCTATGTTCCTGTCGTACGTTCCCACGGAGGAGGCTGCGTACCCCCTCAAAATGAACGTCGACGCGCGCGGGTCTTTCACCGAGATACTGAAGACAGCGAACTGCGGCCAGATAAGCGTCAACGTCTCGAAGCCCGGTATAACAAAGGGCGAGCACTGGCACAACTCGAAGTGGGAGATCTTCGTGGTGGTTTCGGGCCACGGTCTCATCAGGCAGCGCAGAATCGGAGACGGGACCGTAACCGAGTACGAGGTGAGCGGCGACAATCCGGTGGCCGTGAGGATGCTGCCCGGATATACGCACAGCATCGTGAACCTTTCCGAGACCGAAAATCTGGTCACGCTGATGTGGGCGAACGAGGTTTTCGACAGAGACAGGCCGGACACGTTCCGCGAAGAAGTATAAAATAAGCCTAAATACAGGTAAAATTAAAAGATGCAGGCCGGAGGCGGCCTTTAAACACGAAAGGGAAAAACATGAAAAACGAAGCAGCTAAAAAATCTCCGAAGCCCGGAAAGGGCGGACAGAAATACGTTCCCTACGCCAAGAGAACGGGACTCGAATCGATCGTTTATTTCACACGCGACCTCTCTCCTGAAGGACTCCTCAAGGCTTTCGACAAGATCGAGGGAGCGCTCAAGGGCAGGATCGCGGTAAAGCTCCACACGGGCGAGCAGAACGGCCCGAACATCATCCCGCGTCCCTGGGTCAAAAAGCTTTTCGACGAGAGGCTGAAGGACACGGCGTCGATCGTAGAGACGAACACGTACTACGACGGCGACCGCTACACGACTGAGCAGCACCGCGAGACGCTGAAGGTGAACGGCTGGACGTTCGCGCCGGTCGACATTCTGGATGAAGAGGGCACCGCGATGCTGCCGGTGAAGGGCGGCAAGTGGTTCGAAGAGATGTCCGTGGGCGGCCACCTCGTGAACTACGACTCAATGCTCGCGCTGACGCATTTTAAAGGCCACATGATGGGAGGCTTCGGCGGCTCGGACAAGAACATCGGAATCGGCTGCGCGGACGGCAGAGTCGGCAAGGCGATGATCCACACGCCCTCCGGCAGCTCCAACATGTGGGGCATCAACCAGGAGGAGCTCATGGAGCGCATGACCGAGTCGACAAAGGCGAGCATCGACTTTTTCGGCAAAAACGTCGCGTACGTAAACGTTATGCGCAACATGTCCGTATCGTGCGACTGCGAGGGAACGGCGGCTCAGCCCGTTGTGACTCCGGACGTCGGAATTCTGGCCTCGATTGACATTCTGGCCGTTGACAGCGCGTGCGTCGACATCATTTACGCGATGAAGCCGGAAGACCGCAAGGCTCTCAAGGAGCGCATCGAGACGCGCCACGGCCACAGGCAGCTGAGCTACATGAAGGAACTCGGCATGGGCAACGACAAATATATACTGATCGACCTCGACAACGGCGGAAAAGTCATCACCGCGAAGCAGGCCGTGAAGCACGTAAAACCGTTCGGGACCTGAAGCGAAAAGGTTAATGCGGACGGAAAACGGCGGCGGCGCGCCTGAAACCGGCTGAGTGCCGCGCCTGTTAATGGCTGAGCGCCGCGCCTGATAATGGCTGAGCGCCGCGCCGCCGCGCAGGACTAAACGAAAGAGAAAAAAAAAGACATGAATGAATTTGCAATGATGCAGAGACTCGCCGGAATCGGCGCCCAGTTCCGCCTTCCGGGTGAGATTTACGCCTTCTCGGTGATCAAAAACGGCAACATCAACGCGACGTACAAGGTCACGTACATGAACCCGGACGGAACGCTCAAGGCGTACATTTTCCAGCGCATCAACACCTACGTTTTCAAAAAACCGGTCGAAATCATGGAAAATATCGACCGCGTGACGACTCACATCCGCGAGAAGTCCAAAAACAGGCCCTCGCTCCACTACCACCACACTGCGGACGGCCTCAACTACTGCTACGACTCGGAAAACCATTTCTGGCGCGTGATGAACTACATCGACTCGGTCACGTTCGACACGACTGACGACCTCTACGTCATCGCCTCCACGGGCGAGGCGTTCGGCCTTTTCGTTATGCAGCTGTCGGATTTTGACGGAAAGCTGCTCCACGAGACTATCCCGGATTTCCACAACACCGGCAAGCGCCTCGACACGCTTTTCATGCACGAGACCGAGGACCCGTTCGGAAGGGTTGCGGACTGCGCAAAGGAACTTGAGTACATCCACTCCGTGAGCGGAATCGCGAGAAGGCTCAGCGACCGTTTTCTGGCCGGCGAGCTTCCCGTGAGAGTCACCCACAACGACACCAAGTCGAACAACGTGCTTTTCGACCGCGACACAAAGCGGCCGCTCGTCGTTATCGACCTCGATACGGTTATGCCGGGAATGGCGATGTACGACTTCGGCGACGCGGTCAGATTTATCGCCAATACGAGCGCCGAGGACGAGCCGGACACGAGAAGGGTCTTCTTCGACACGGCAAAGTTCCGCGCGTTCTGCAAGGGCTACATCGGACAGGTCAACGGCAGCCTCACCGAGGAGGAGATCGAGAATCTCGTGCTCGCGACGTTTTCGATCACAATCGAGCTCGCTTCGCGCTTCCTCGACGACTACATCACCGGCGACTGCTATTTTAAGGTCAACTACCCGGGCCACAACCTCGTCAGGACAAGGTGCCAGCTCGCGCTCGCCAAGGACATCATGCGGAAATACGACGAGCTGTCGTGGATTGTCAGCGAGGCTGCGAAAATCAAATGAGAACCGCTGATTTTCGGCTCTTTACGCCGGTAGCGACTGTGAGACCGAAACTTAGCACAGTTTCTGAAAGTTGTTCGTATTTTGAACGTAGAGTTGCACCGGATAATGTGCCTTCGGCGATTGCCCGCTACCGGCTTCGCGCGAGCGCCCCTCTCGCAGTATATTCATACAGCTTCGGAGCCGCGCACGCGAAAATAGCTCGAAACTTAGCGGTTCCGGCCGGCGGTAGTTTCGGCTCTTTACGGCCGCACTTTGCATCGTGCTTCTCACTAAGCGCGAATTTCGCGAACCGCTCGAATCCCGATTCAAAGCTGCGGCGTCGTTTATAAGGTAGAATCGCGTGCGTCTCGCGCGAGGGCGACTTTTAGCAGCCGCACTTTAAGTTGCGTCCTTCACTTGACCGCTTCGCGGAATCGCTCACGTCGCAATATCAAGCTGCGTCGGCTCTTCCACAAGGTTGATATTGCTCGCAGAATCGCCGCATGCACCTTATTACCCCGTAAAAGCCTGTGTGTTTCGCACGAAGGCGACTTTTAGCGATAGCTAAACCCGGAGACTGAGGGGAAACACACAGGCTTTATCGTTCATGCCGCCAACATAAAGCTGCGGCGTCGTTGAATTAAGGTAAGTGCGCCAGCTAAACCGGAGACCAAGCGGAGACACACGCGGGTCCGCACGCAAAAATAGCTCGAAACCTGGCGATTCCAACCGCACGGAGTAAGCCGCGGAACGCGGTCAAAATGACTGTTGAAAAACGGCCGGTAAAAATGTAAAATAACAATTTGCGGGATTGCGCCGCGAGAATTGCGGACGGCAGGAGAAAAGAGAAAAATGTACTTCGCGGATATTCACTGTCATATGCTCTACGGTGTTGACGACGGAGCGCGCACGAAGGAGGACATGATCGCCATGTTCGAAAAGTCGTACGCCGACAACGTCAGGACTGTTTGCGTAACGCCGCATTTTCACCCGGGCTATTTCGGCGACAACACCGAAAAGACCGACAAAGCGTACGCGGAGCTTCAGGCGTACGTCGCGGAGCACCACCCCGACGTCAAATTGTTCAGGGGCAACGAGCTCTACTTCAAAAAGGGCGCGCGCGTCTGGATCGAGGACGGCCACTGCAAGACGCTCGGCGGCACGAATTACGTTCTCGTTGACTTCCGCGAGGGCGAAAACGCCGAAAACGTGACAGACGGCGTATACAGACTTCTCAACGCGGGCTACAAACCGGTGCTCGCTCACCTCGAGAGGTATGATATTTACAAACGCGGAATGTCCGTCGCCGCGTCGCTGAAAATGGACGGAGTGCTTTTGCAGGCAGACTCGGGATCCTTCCTTGGAGACTTTGGGTTCTGGCCTAAAAGAAGGGCAAAACAACTGCTGAAGGCGGGCCTTTTGGACATCGTTTCATCCGATGCCCACGGAGTCACGCACAGATGCACAAACATGACTGAAACTTTTGATCTGGTCGAAAAACTTGCCGGCCGGAATGTCGCCGAAGACCTTTTCGCTAACAACGCGAAGAGAATTCTCGGGATCGATTTGGAGGATTGAATTATGAGTGAAAACACTTCCGTCAGGGACAGAAAGTCCATGAGACCTATTGATATCAAAGATCTCTGGCGCATTTTCCTTGAGTGTTTCTGGATTATGGCGATCGCGGCCGTCGCGGTCATGGTCGTGATGTTCATTTTCGTGAAGATCACGTACAAGCCGAAGTACGAGTCCACGGCGTCCATTTACATTCTGAAGAATGAGTCGGAAAAAGCGCTGACAAGCTCGGACTTCTCCGTCGCGCTCAACGTTGTGGACGACTGCACGTTCGCGCTCAAGAGCCACGCGGTGCTCGACAAGGTCATCGAAGAGCTCACGCTCGACACGACCTACAAGAAGCTTCAGTCCGCGATTTCGGTCTCGAACCCGAAGGGCACGCGATATCTCCAGGTCACCGTGACGGCAGATACGCCTGAAAAGGCGAAGGAGATTGTCGACAGCGTCTGCGAAAACGGCGTAGAGCGCATCGACGCGGCGATGGGCGTTCACCAGGCGAACATTTTCGAAAAGGGTGTTCTGAACTCCAACCCGAGCAACAAGACGCGCCTCCGCTACTATGTTCTGGCCGGAGCGGCCGCCGCGATCCTCGTTTACGCGGTGTTCCTGATCATCTTCCTGCTCGACGACAGCATCCGCACCGAGGAGGACATCAAGGAGATTCTCGGCCTCACGATCTTGGGCGACATTCCCAACGCGGAAGAGGCCTCGGGCGAGAAGTACAAGGGCAGCAAGTATAAGAAGTACGAGCGCAGCAAGAACTGACGCGATGCTGATACCGAAAAAGAAGGAGAAAACGAAATGACAACGATGCAAACAAGCCTTCCGGGCAGCAACAACTATTTTGTGCAGGAGGCGTACAAATTCCTGCGCGCGAACATCCAGTTCTGCGGCCCCGACATTAAAGTAATCGTGCTCACAAGCTGCGAGGAGAACGAGGGTAAAACGACCGTCTCCATGAGTCTCGCGAAGAGCTTCGCGGAGATCGGCAAAAAAGTCCTGCTCATCGACGCCGACATGAGAAAATCCGTTCTCGCCGGCCGCAACCTCGACGCGAAGGACTACCGCGGACTCAGCGAATACCTCTCCGGCATGTGCGAGATCGGCGAAGTGGTTATGAAAACGAGCGTCAAGGACATGTACGTCCTCCTCGCCGGCAAGTACCCTCCGAACCCCTCCGAGCTCCTGAACGGCCGCCTTTTCGACTCGCTCATCAAGGTCTGCCGCGAGAACTTCGACTACGTCATCATCGACACGCCTCCGCTCGGAGCCGTCAGTGACGCTGCCGTTGTCGCACCGAAATGCGACGGCTCGATCCTGGTCATCGGCGACGACAAGCTCAGCTATTCTCTGGCCACCGACGTTGTCGAAAAGCTGCGCGCCACCGGCACACCGATCCTCGGCGCGATCAGGAACAACTCGAAAACTGGCGGCAAAAAGTACTATCGCGACAAGAAATACTACAGGTATTCGAGTAAGTACTACGGAAAATAAAAGACCGGGGCGGTTTGCCGCCGGAAAAAACTCAAAAAGGCAGCCCGCGCGGCTGCTTTTTTGGTAATGATTATATTAGATATTTAAAAGGGCCGCGCGGGGCGGCGGGCCGGAGAAAACCGGGTGAACGGCGATGAAAACGAAAAAGGGCAGACTGACTATAATTCTTACCGGCATCGCGGCGCTTGCCGTTGCGGCGGCGATTTTCGCGTTTTCGTCTTTCAACGGAGCCGAGTCCGGGGCGCAGAGCGGGTTCTTTTCGAACCTTTTCGCGGAGACGTTCGTCAAAGGTTTTGACGGATTATCTGCGACACAAAAGGCGGAAACGGTCGCGAAAATATCCCATTTTGTGCGAAAGGCGGCCCACTTCACCGAGTTCGCGGCACTTGGCGCGGCTGTTTTTGTCCACGTGTCGCTGACGGACCGCGCCAAAAAAGGCGCTCTTCGCGTGTGGCGCGCGGCGCTTATCGCGTTTCCGTTTTCGGTCTTGTACGCTGCGTCCGACGAGGTCCACCAGCTGTTTGTCGCGGGCAGGGCGGGGGCGTTTACCGACGTTCTGATAGACTCGGCAGGGGCACTGTCCGGGATACTGCTGGCCGTGCTTGCTTTCCGCGTTTTTAAAAAACGGAAATAATTTCATTTACTGTTATGCGAAAAGCGCCGCGGACCTCATTAAACCGGTCGTCCGCGGCGCTTTCTGATTATAATTAGCTAAAAAATCGAAACCCGGCGGTTAAACGATTCTTACCGTGCCGTCCTCAAGGACCTCGACGGTGTCCCCGGTCTTGACGGTGCTTAAGAATTCATCCCCGAGCATGTCGATGGCAATGATGTCGCTGTTCTCCCAGACAACGGAGAGGATGATCCCCGCGCCTGCCAGCGAGTCGATGTGCTCGGAGAACAGCATGCACGCGGGGTTGATTCCCATTGAGCAGATGACCTGAATGACCATGCCGCCCGTTGTGGAGCCGATCGTCTGCGGCAGGCAGAGAGCCTTGCCGGTGATGTTTTTGCCGAAGAGGTCCGGGTTGTTCTGGTCGGAAACGGTGACGCTTTTTGCGCCCGCGAGCGCCGATTTCTGGAACGTCGCGAGAGTGTTCACGCCCTGATGGGAGACGACCGCTTCGCCTTTAAAATAACCCGCGTTGATCACGCGCCCTTTAAATTCTTTCATTTCGAGGCCTCCTTTCAGGCTTTACTGCCGGCACCGGAGATGATGTCCAGCATTTCTCCGTCGGTGTAGTAGCGCGCCATGGAGTAGGTGCGCAGCTTGTTTGAGCAAGTCATCAGTCTGCGCGACTTGGTGAGCGGGTTGGAGGTGTACATGAGCGGGCAGATCGAAGTGACCCTCGCGCCGGTTGCGTACAGCTTTTCGTAGAGGGCGGTCTTTCTGAACTCCTCGGCGACGGGCGGCGCTGTGCAGAGAACGGTCCTGACCGCGACCTTTTTTCTGCCGGCCTTTTCGAGCGCGTTCAGAATGTTTTCCGACCACTCGCGGAGCTGGTTCGCGGAGAGGTGCGGGCAGCCGATGAAAGCGAGCGAGCCTTTTTTGTCGGGATCCTTCCACATGACCGGGTAGGAGTTGCGGACGCGTTCAAGCTCCGCGTCGTCGATAACGTACTCCTTGTAGCCCTCCTCGAGCAGCGATTCGCCAAGTTCGACGGCTTCGGGTGTGATTTTGTCGATGTGGTAGAGACCGACCGCTCCGTTTGAGGCTGTCGCGGCGCCGAAGTCCTTGAGGTAGCTCTTGCATTCGTCGGTGAGCTCAGTTCCGATCCACTTGTCGAGACCGACTACGTAGGGGACGTCCTCGGTGACCTTGAGGCCGATCGCCGAACCGAGAATCTGCGGCAGCGGCTTTTTCGTGGTGTTGACGGTGACCTTCCACTTCGCGCGGCGACCTTCGTCGGTGAGAAGACCGAATTCGGGAACGTACCCGAGGATCGAGCCGAAAATGTCGATCATTCCCGAGTTTCTGTTGCAGCGCGCGCCTAGAACCGAGTTCGCGTAGTTGACCGCGCTCGACTCAGCCCAGGACAGAATGTCGCCCTTTTTCGGAACGTTGCCCATCTCGTCGAAATAGCAGGCGCAGCTGAACGCGTCGTCGCCGGCCAGGCCGAGCTTTTTGAGCTGCTCCTCGTAATCCTTCTGTTTTCCGTACAAAACCGTCGAAAAAAGCAACCTGTCAAGCGGGTTGCACTTGACGTTCACAAAATCCACGGGCCTCGGGTCCATCGTGAAGCCTTCCTCGACCTTGAGCCCCGCGCCTATCAGCTCGTCCATGGTGCGGTAGACGGGCTTTAAAAGAGACAGTCCGAACGACGTCACGAGGTGGCCGCGGCCGTGCGTAACGGGAATGAGTCTCTTCGCGCCGAACATGTCTCCGTAACGGATAACCGTCTCGGCGACCTTGGCGAGAACCTCGCCCTTCGAGCCATTCATGATCGCGAGCTGCTCTTCGGTAAGTGTCGTTTTTGGCGTGTACATATTACCTCCTTAACATAAATTTTTGAACCGTTTTTACAGTCCGGGAACGAAGGTTCTCAGATCTTCATCGCGACGTCCCACGCGCGCCACACGACGGTGCGCAGGTTGCCGACGTTTACGCAGTCGCCGACGAGTTTGGCCTTGCGGGCGGTGAGCGTGAGCGGGGCGGGGTGGTAGCCCATGGAGGCGATAACGGTGTCGCACTTTATCTCCGCAAGGGTGCCGTCCTTATTGGTGACCTTCACGTAGCCGTCGCCGACCTCCGCGAGCTTCGTCTCGAGCCTCACGTCGACCTTGTTGAGCGCAAAGAAGTCGCGCAGGTAGGAACTGTTGGCGAGGCAGACGCCGGTGACCGCGATAAGGTCGTCCTTCATCTCGACGATAACGGGCTCGCAGCCTTTTTTATAGAGGTCGTACGCGATCTCGCAGCCCGTGAGGCCGCCGCCGATGACCACGACTTTTTTGCCGGCTTCAGCGCCGGAAAGGTAATCGATCGCTTCAACGGCTTTCTCGAGGCCGGGAATCCGCGGCTTGTTCGCGACTCCGCCCGTTGCGACAACGACCTCGTCGAAGCCCTCGAACTTCTCGTCAGGCTTGATCTCGCATCCAAAACGCACCTCGATGCCGAGTTTTTCGATCTCGCGCGCGTACCATTCAAGCAACTCGCGGTCCTTTTCTTTAAAGGAAGGCGACGCGGCCGCTACGAAAACGCCTCCGAGCCGGCCGGACTTTTCGAAAATGACAGGCTTGTGGCCGCGCAGGGCAAGCACTCTAGCTGTCTCCATTCCGCCGATGCCCGCGCCGACGACGGCGACCTTTTTCGACTTTTTCGCCTTGACGATCTTGTACTTTTTCGACTGCATCGTCTCGGGGTTGAGCGCGCAGCGGGCCATTCCCATGTTGTCGGAAAGGCTTTGGTCGTTGGCGACGCCTTTGTAGTGCGCCATGTTGAAGCAGGCGTTGTGGCAGCAGATGCAGGGATGGATCTCGTTTTCGCGGCCCTCCATGAGCTTTGTGACCCACTCGGGATCGGTCAAAAACTGCCTCGCCACGCCCATGCCGTCAAGCTCGCCCGCGGAAATCGCCGCCGCCGCGACGTCCGGAGTCATTCTGCCCGCGCAGACGACCGGGATGTCGACGAACTTTTTGATGTGGCGCGCCTCCTCGAGGTTGCAGTTCCGGTCCATATAAACAGGCGGATGGCTCCAGTACCAAGCATCGTACGTGCCGTTGTCGCAGTTCAGCATGTCGTAGCCGGCGTCCTGAAGGAATTTCGCCGCCCACTCGCTCTCCTGCATGTCGCGCCCGACCTCCTCGTATTCTTCGCCGGGGAGGGCGCCTTTTCCGAAGCCTTTTGTCTTAGAAACGACGGAATAGCGGAGCGAAACGGGGAAATCCCTGCCGCACGCCGCCTTGATGGCCTTGACGATCTCCGCGGGGAAGCGGTACCTCTTTTCGAGACTGCCGCCGTACTCGTCGTCGCGGAGGTTCGTGTATTTCATCGTGAACTGATCGAGCAGGTAGCCTTCGTGAACCGCGTGAATCTCAACGCCGTCGACGCCCGCGTCCATAAGGAGCTTCGACGTTTTCGCGAACGCGTCGATCATCTTTTCGATCTCCTTGACGGTCAGCGGGCGGGAAGTGATCGAATCGTCCCAGCGGTTCGGCGTGGCGCTGGCGGACGCTGTCATGTAGTCGACGTTGAGGATCGGCTTCATAACGGTCCCGAGCGCCTTGTTTTTGAGCGCCTTGACCATGATGTCGTTGATAGCGAGGCTGCGGCCGAAACCGGCGGTCAGCTGCACGAACATTTTCGCGCCCGTCTTGTGGAAATCGTCCATAAACGCCTTGAGTTTCGCGAACTTGCCCTTGCCCTGATAGAGCCACTTGCCGAGCATCATGTCGCGGATCGGCGCGATGCCGGGCAGAATCAGGCCGACGTTGTTTTTCGCGCGCTCAAGAAGGAAATTCGCGGCCTCCTCGTCGAAATGGTTGGGCTCAAGCCATCCGAAAATCGACGTGCCGCCCATGGAGGTCATGACGATCCGGTTCTTGATCTCGACGTTGCCGATCTTCCAGGGGGTAAAAAGGGACTCATATTCTTTTTGCATGTGTTGTGTCACTTCCTTTTCGGTTATTTAAGTGTATCCCGCCCGCGCCCGCGCTTGCGTTTTTGCTTACGGTTACGGTTTCGTTTCCGGTTACGATTACGCGCGCCGGAGCGATAATACTTAAGATATGAAATTATAATAAAAGTCAACACGGATATTTTACCTGATTTGTATGACTCCGTCAACGGCCGCCAAAACGCGCGCGCGAAGTATATACATTTAATTATTCCTTATCTTACAATTTGCAGAATTGAAATTTCAGAATCGAAAACGCGCTTCTTTGCTGAAAAATCCGCCGTCAACCGGCCGTTTACGTTGCGGATCTGCCGAAGTTTAAAAATGTCTTAAAAACCGAAAAACTACATAATGTGCCGTTCCCGCGCGAAAGGACAACATGTTGTGCCGGAAGGGTACGGAACGCGCCATGACGGCCGGAAAAACAGAAAATTTAAAAATTTTTTCAAAAAACGTAAAAAAGTGCTTGACAAGGTTATACGCATTTGGTATACTTGTCGGGCACTCGC
>CADAZX010000057.1 GCA_902792515.1 uncultured Ruminococcus sp. | reverse complement strand
GCTTCTTCTCACACCCCCTCGGATCAGACATCTCCTCTAACAGACTGAACGGGTGCTGTGAGCAAACCAGCTTAATTGAAGCCTGACCGGAATACTCCCTGGGATGATCCACTCCTTCTTCAGATTTTCGGTCACAAACAAAATCTTCGTAAATCCGATAATGTTCAAAATCCGGCGCAAATGTGATTTGCGGATTTGCCAATGATAATGATTTGAGATATTCACGTGTTTTCATATGAAAAGTCACCTCATTTGTGTCTGCAGTATTGACACTAGGTCTAAGCTCTCCTTTACTTCCAACCGAACTTGCATTCACTGCAGATACCGGAAATCTCGTCAACATTAAGAATGCAATCCTGGCAATCTAAAGGATCAATCAATTGTTTTGCGATCATCTGAATCGTATTGCATCTTTTTGCGTCAATCGATTCTTGAACACACGGACAGTAGCGAATGCCTTTCTCTTTATCCATCTGTTGAATAAAGTCTTTGAATTCACTGGTCAGGTTATTCTCTTCACAAAACCAATGGCACACCTTAGATACTTCACTTTCAGACATATCTTCGATTTTTTTCATTCTATACCGAAACACATTGTGCCTTTTTAAAAACTCCCGTGAATAATCCATGCTCTCTCCCTTTTCACAAGCAACAAACTAACAATTATTATTTTACCAGTCGATGGTAAACAAATCAAGCTTACGAGGCTTTCCCCAGTCCAATTCCGGACAAAACCCCTCAAACCCTATTTCGTATCTATTTATTTTGAGGATTTTTCACGAAAATCTGCTGTCGCTCAAAGGCGACAATAAGCCTCAAAATGGGCCGATTTTGCCCTGAAAACGGCGAAAACCCGGGGCATTCCCGGGTTTTCTTGATTTCGTATCTATTTAGACCGTAAATCATGGAGGCACCACCCGGAATCGGACCGGGGGTAAAGGAGTTGCAGTCCTCTGCCTTACCGCTTGGCTATGGTGCCTTAAAAGTAAAAGCAGATATTAATATTAACATCTGCTTTTAAGTGGAGCGGGATACGAGATTCGGACTCGCGACTTTCACCTTGGCAAGGTGACACTCTACCACTGAGTTAATCCCGCGAGAATGGTGCCCAGGGACAGAATCGAACTGCCCACACGGGGATTTTCAGTCCCCTGCTCTACCAACTGAGCTACCTGGGCGAGGACACTGGAAAATGTTGGCGACCCGGATGGGGCTCGAACCCACGACCTCTAGCGTGACAGGCTAGCGTTCTAACCAACTGAACTACCGGGCCATATTGGTGGGAATTACAGGGATCGAACCTGTGACCCCCTGCTTGTAAGGCAGATGCTCTCCCAGCTGAGCTAAACTCCCGTGCGGCACTGTCGAAAAGGTGCCCTCCTCAACGGCGCTTTGCAAGTATACAACAATTAAACTGCCTTGTCAACACCTTTTTTTAGTTTTTGTGAAGATTTTTTAAAAGAGATTTTTATGTCAATTTTTTAAAACCGTTTCAGCGGTCAAATTAAAGAGGGACGCGGCGGTGAAGATATTATGAGACGGCGGGATGGGATGTTTCTGAATAAATGATACACCGTTATGCCGGGCGCGGTCACAGGCGCGGTCTTTGCGCGGTCTTTGCGGAGAATACATTTGACCGCGGGACCCGGGTGTTATATAATTCATTATCATTATTCGTGCCGGAATTTGGACGCGAAAGTCAGTTGCTTGCGACCGGAAGAATACGCGGCCGCGCAGCGTTTCCGGCTTTTCGGGAGGTTTTATGCTTAGTAAAAAAGTTGAGTTCAGGGCGGCGGTTCCCGTCTGGCCGGAGAAGTATATTGATGAAATGAACATTAGTGTCGTGCTGACGGCGGAGTTTGCGGCTGCAGGGAAGAGGCTTCTGCGGATCGCGGCGAGCAGTTGCTATCAGATTTTCGCGGACGGCGACCTTTTTGAGATGGGACCGGCGAGAGCGGGACACGGTTTCTTCCGCGTGGACGAGCTGCCGCTGCCGGAGAACTGCAAGCGAATTGAGATCATCGTGGCCGGGTATAACAACAACTCGTTCCAGTTTATCGACGAGCCGCCGTTTGTGTGCGCCGAGGTCGAGAGGAAAGGGCGGATTGAGCTTTTTACGGACACCGTGTACGAGAGGTGCGGATTTAAGGTGAGGACTTATTCTGAGCGCATTCAGAAGTGCCAACGGTATTCGTTCCAGAGAAACTTTGCGGAGGCTTACGACCTTACCGGGAGACCGGCGGAGGAGAGCCCGGCGCTGGTGCGGGCTGTGAACGGCGAACTGAACTTTATCGAGCGCGGGATTGAGATATACAAAAACGAGCGCGAGGACGCGAAGGAGGTCGTTGCGGAGGGCAAATGCGGGCGTGACGAAAACGCTCCGCTGCCGATGGACAGGGCAATCATATCGATCGGACCGCAGCTTAAGGGCTTCAGGCCGGAGGAACTCGAGATCTGCACCGCGTGGGAAGCGTGTAAAATTACCTATAATTCGGTAAATAATGAAAACAGAGCTATTGCGCGCGGGGATGTTTTGGACGTGCCTGCGGACGGATTTGTAACGCTATGCATGGAGCGGAATTTGTGCGGCGTGATTGCGCTTGACGTAGAGACAGACGAAGGGTGCGAGGTTTACGCAATGGTGGACGAACTCTGCGGGGAGGACGGCGCCGTCAATTTCTTCAGGCTCGGAGCGTCCGCGCTTGTTTACTGGAAGTTGCCCGCGGGGAGGCATTCGCTGATGTCTTTCGAGCCGCATCTTTTTAAATACATTAAGATCGCGGTTCTGGGAGGCGGTGCGCGCGTTTCGAACGTTCACATCAGGCGCGTGGGATTTTACATGCCCGGTATAGCCGTCAAAACGGACAACCCGAAGGTGAGGGCGGTCATTGACGCGGCGGTGGAGACTTTCCGCCAGAATACTTACGATATTTTCACCGACTGCGCCTCGCGCGAGCGCGCCGGCTGGCTTTGCGACAGTTTCTTCACGTCGCGTGCGGAGTACGTTTTGACGGGAGAGTCCCGTGTTGAGCGCAATTTTATCGAAAACTTCCTGTTGCCGAAGTCGTTTAAGTGCCTGCCTGAGGGCATGCTTCCGATGTGCTACCCCGCGGACCATTACGACGGAGTTTTTATTCCGAACTGGGCGATGTGGTTCGTCCTCGAGCTTGAGGAGTACTACCGCAGGACCGGGGACGCCGAGATGATCGAGCGCGCGAGAAAGCCCGTTATGGATCTCATCGGGTACTTCCGCAAGTTCGAAAACGATGACGGACTGCTTGAAAATCTCGAGTCGTGGATCTTCGTGGAGTGGTCGCACGCGAACGACCTTGTGCAGAACGTCAACTTCCCGACGAATATGTTTTACGCGAAAATGAAACGCGTTGCAGGAACGCTGTACGGAGAGGAGTCGCTTATCGGCGAGGCGGATGCGCTGGCGGCGAAAATACGCGAACAGTCGTTCGACGGCAAATTCTTCTGCGACAACCTTGTACGCGACGGCGAAAAGCTCAGACCCTCAGGGGAGTGCACCGAGACGTGCCAGTACTACGCTTTCTTCACCGGCGTCGCGACTCCCGAAACGTTCCCCGAACTCTGGGATACGCTTCTTCACGAGTTCGGCCCCGCACGAAAAGAGCACAACCCGTACCCGCAGATCGCGTTTTCGAACGTTCTTGTCGGCCAGATGATGCGCCTCGATCTGCTGATCCGCTACGGTTTCAACAAGGAAATAATCGATAACATAGAAGATTATTTCTACTATATGGCCGAAAAAACCGGAACGCTCTGGGAACTCGACACGGTCCAGGCCAGCTGCAGTCACGGCTTCACGTCGATAGTACTCGTGTGGCTGAACATGCTCGGGATGTTTGAGAGAAAATGAGTCCGTGCGCTGCGAAGGCTTCGGATTATTTGAAAAAAACGGGCGATTTGAGCGAAAAACGATTTGAAACCGGGCTAATTTACACGAATTCCCACGAATTCCCGCCCGTGCGGCGCAAATTGCGGTTGACGGCGGGCCTTTGCGGGTGTACAATATATCAAGAGCTAATTTTGCAATTTCCGAAGCCGGATGCCGGCAGGGAAATCAATTTACGGCTATTTTAGGAGGTTAAGAAAGTATGAAAAAGTTAGTATCACTTTTTGTTGTCCTGGCGATGCTCTGCACAATGCTGGCGGCAATTCCGGCGTTTGCCGACGAGTATACGATTCCGTACGTCACCGACGGTCTCGAGGCGCTCTACGAGGGCACACGCAATCTAAGAGCGGGTCACAATCCCGAGTCTGACGCGTGGGAGGATCTTTCCGGCCACGGTCTTGACATCGAGGACATCGACCTTGAAAAGTACCAGTGGGTCGAGGACGGACTTAAGATCAGCGCGGCGAAGATTATCCTTCCCGAGGAGCTTGCCGACATCATCAACACCGGCGAATACACAGTCGAGTATTTCATTAAAGATCTGACCGTCACCGGCAACAGCTTCGCGACGTTCATCAACAGCGCGAACGACAACTTCGCTCTGTTCATCCGCAACAGCGACGGAAACGTCGAGTTCAAAAACGCTTCCAACGCGCGTCCAAAGGCTCCGAATGGCGTGGAACTGGTCAACGGCCACACACTTGCCGTGACGCACAAGACCGGCGACAAGATCCAGCTTGCGATCGACGGTAAAGTCGTAGCCACTCAGGAAGCCAAGGTCGACACAAACGCGAACACTCCGTTCTTTATCGGCCACAACGATCCCAGCAAATCATACGACGCGACCATCGTTTCTCTCCGCTTCTACAGCAGAGTTCTCTCCGAAGAGGAGCTCACGAAGAACGCTTCCGTGATTCCTCACGAGCAGACCGAAATCAAGGAATACGACTACACCGTTAAGGGTTCGTCCTTCGACACTCTCTTCGTCAACGACGTTATGAACTTCAACGAACCGAGCGAAAACGGAATGGTCGACGGCGAGGCTTCGAAGAAACTCGACCTCCACAACCGTACGGTTGACGGCTCCGACGGCAGCGTCACGAGCCTTTTGGTCCGCGGCTGGATTGGCTTCGACAAGGAAATCGAACAGTTTGGAATCAAGATCGGCGACCAGATCACTTACAGCGACGAATACAGAGCACAAACCGGTCAGGACGTGCTCAACGCGGGCGGACAGTACGCCTCCAGGTGGCAGGTCTCGATCGATCCGTCCACTCTCACCGGCACGAACCGCATCGTGGTGGTGGTCAAACTCGTGAACGGCGTTGTGGTCGAGCTCGACGGTCAGGAACACGAGAACGGCGCGGGCAAGACTGCCAACACCAGCTTCACGTACGTCGGCGTGGCCGGCGGCGAGAACCCGGGCGAAAACCCCGGTGAGGATCCCGGAACCGTGGTACCGCCTGTTACCGGCGACGCGACTGTTTCGATCTTCGCGATCATCGTAGTCCTCGCGCTCTGCGCGGCACTCGTTCTTTCGAAGAAGAGAAGCTTCTGATTCATTACTGATTAAATCGAATAACTGAACGGCCGGCTCCCGCGCGACAGAACCCGATGCAAAACTTCGGGGCGCGGGGCCGGTTTTTTATTTGCGGCGCGAAACGGCCGGTGGCGCGCGTTAAGGGGACGGACTTCGGGAGCCGTCCTTTTTTGTCGGACGAGAGGCTGTGGAGGGGCTCCGCGGGTGATTTAGCCGTTTTTTCCGGGTTCAAAACGCGGACGGTTTTCTTTTTTTTCGAATTTTTAAATTTTTTTCCGTCAAATGCCTGAAAATAGCAAAAACCGCTTGACAAGCTTTTTTCAGTTGTGTATACTTACCACAGTCGGTGACATTGACGGACAATTTGACCCATTTGGGCACGAATTTCCGGCGAAAATGTCTCAAAAGACCTTACGAATGATAAAAGCCGGTAAAACGGCGCAATTACTAATGATAAGCTTTCTTGAACCCGGAGAGGAAGGGGAAGCCTGTTTGGCGACCCTTCCCGGGCCGGGAGGAAATGACTTTCGAAGACAATTTCCGTCACGGCGGACACAGTTTACTAATGAAGTCTCTCACGCGGAGACAGTTTACAAAAGACAAAGCCCGCGAGGGCCGGTTTACGAAAGACAAAGGTTTACGGAGCAGAAGACCGGAACCGAAGTTACCTATGATGACCTCCTTTCTTTTTGAGGGCGGACCGGAAGGCTTGCCCTCATTCGAGGCAAAAGAGGCGGCTCAACCGCCAAACGATATTTTACGTTTTACTAATGACGAAGCCTGAAAAGGCCGGTTTACAAAAGACAAACTCCTTCGGGAGCGTGTTACGAAAGACAAAGCCCGCGAGGGCCGGAGTACCAAAGAAACTACTTGAAGCCGGGTTTGACCCGGGCCGGAGCGCACTATGCTGACAGGAATTACAGTTAATACAATAGATTCAAAGTCTCGCGTAGTGATACCGCAGGACCTCAGAAACCAGATTTTAGGCGACGGTGACGTCTACCTGACTTTTGGCTTGGTCGGCGACGAGCACTGCATACGCGTGTATTCCGTCGCGGCCTATGAGGAACTCTACAGGAAAATTCAGGAGTTGAGAGCCGAAGGCACTCACGATACGAGCGGTCTCCAGGCACTGTACATCAGACCTGCGCGCAGGGTCTCGTTTGACGCGAACGGCAGGATCCTCCTGACCGCCGAGATGAAGAACTGGGCGAGAATTACGGATGAGGCGAGAGAGACCAGCGTGTCCGGAAACATCGACTTCGTAGAGATCTGGTCCAAGGCAGAACTCGACGCATCGTACGAGAACATCGACAAGTCCGCGCTTAACGCTGCTTCGAAGATTATCGGCGTACTGTAAAGACGCCGCGGCGGAACGGATGAGCGTCGCGCTCTGATTCCGCCTGAGAATGAGAGGACAGCGGTTTCGAAATGTCCGAATTTTCACACATCCCTGTGCTGCTCGATGAGTGCATAGACAACCTGCAAATAAAGCCGGACGGCACGTACGTCGACGGAACGGTCGGCGGAGGCGGACACTCCGGTGAGATTTTGAAAAAGCTCGGTTCGGGCGGCTTTCTTATTGGCATCGACAGAGATGCCGAAGCAATTGAAGCAGCGGGATCCGGGCTTGCTTCTGTCTTAAAAGAGTCCAACACGGGCGCACGGTTTACGCTCGTTCACGGAAATTACGCCGACATGTGCGAAATATGCCACGGGCTCGGCGTTGAAAGAGTTGACGGAATTCTCCTTGATTTAGGCGTTTCCTCGCATCAGTTCGACACCGCGGAAAGAGGCTTTTCGTACAGATTCGACGCTCCGCTCGACATGAGGATGAACCGCGACGACAGACTGACCGCCGCCGAGGTGGTGAACACGTATTCGGAGCGGGCGCTTTCCGACATCATCTACAGATACGGTGAGGAGCGCTGGGCAAAACGCATTGCGGCGTTTATCGCGGAGGAGCGCAAAAAGGCGCCGATCGAGACGACTTTTCAGCTGGTGGACGTTATCAAAAAGGCGATCCCGAAAGGTGCGCGAGAGGACGGCCATCCCGCGAAAAAAACGTTCCAGGCGATCAGAATCGAGGTCAACGGCGAGCTGGACGTGCTGTCCGGCGTAATCGGGAAGGCGATCGAAATGCTCAAACCGGGCGGAGTGATGGAGATCATCACGTTCCACAGCCTCGAGGAGGGCATCGTCAAAAAGCTTTTCAAAAAGGCGGAAAACCCGTGCACGTGTCCGCCGGACCTTCCGGTCTGCGTGTGCGGAAAGAAACCGCTTGGAAAAATGGTCACGCGCAGCGCAATCCTTCCCTCGGAGGAGGAGATCGAGCGCAACCCGAGAGCCAAGAGCGCGAAGCTTCGCGTTTTTAAGCGGGGAACGGACGCGGCGGACACGTTTTTATAACAAACTGAGGCGCGTACAATTTTGACGCGTCTTGAATTTAACGCGCGCGTGCGTATTACTCGCGTGCGGGGTATTTAAAGAAACGACGGAGACGGGTTAAAAGGGGCCCGCGAGAAAGGGGTGCGGCAATGCCTTCCGCAGCTGAACTTAGAAGCGAATACTACGGCGACGACAGGCAGGAATTCGATATGCCGCTCACCAATTTCCGGACGGCCCGGGGAGACGGACAGCGCTACGGCGGTTCGCTCATCAACACCCCGGACGAGAACGCGTTTGAGTTTACGCTCACGCGCGGCGGCGGTTCGGCGGCTCCGAAGCCGGAGGTTCTACCGGTTCGCGGACCGAGAGTCGTCACGCCCGAGCCCGAGAGAACGTTTACGACAGTCGAGGAGACCGAGACGTACAAGGCGCTTCAAAACGTCAAGAAGGTCAGAAGTTCAATGCTTGTGAGCTGCGTGCTGCTGATCGGGTGCATCGTTCTCGGAGCGCTCTGCATCGTGCGGTACGCGTCCATTTTCGACCTGACACGCCACACAAGAAATCTTGTCCGCGAGAACACGAAGGCCCGCAACCAGCTCGTTATCGACACGTTCGGAGCGGAGGGCGAAGCGGCAGGCAACGTCGAGAGCGTGGCGGCGAAACTCGGAATGGTAAGACCTTCAGAAGACAGCAAGGTGAGCATCGAGCTCTCGGGAAGCGACGTGACACGCGTGTTCCTGGAGCCTGAAGAGAAGGCGGACACCGAAGCGGACGCGGGATTTTACGAGAGCCTGATGGCCTTCCTCGGACGCGTTGACTACAAATAACACAGAGAGAAAAAGAGACGGAGGATTGTTCGCGGTAACGCCGCGGGAGTCTTCCGTTTTGCGAGGAAGCGCTGGTTTAATGGGTTTAATGTCCTTAACTCAGCGCTTTAATAGAGAAAACGGCCGTTTAACCGGCTTCCCGGGGAAAAGATGAAAGAAAACGAGAAGAAGACAAAGGCGCCGCTCGGCGACAGAATAAAGGCATCCGTAAAGAAGCTCGGGGCGTTCCTTAAGGAGTCGCTCTTTAAGGTTTTCTTCATTCAGAACGAGGCGCCTGCCGGGAACACCGCCGGAACCGTCAAAAGGCTCCGCGTTTTCAGGGTTTTCGTCTGCGTGCTGATGGCTTTTCTTGTCCTCTACTACGGGTATCTGATGCTGCTCAAGGGGCCTCAGCTCAAGCAGGAGGTCTTTGAGAGGCAGACACGCACGTTCGTCACGAAGGCGGCGCGCGGCAACATTTACGACACGAACGGAAACGCGCTCGCGATCACCGTAAACACCTCCACGGTGTCGGTTTCGCGCGCGGAGATCAAAAACTACGGCGAGAAAAGCTACAAGGACGGCGACGTTGACGACTACAGAAAGCTTGTCGCGAAGGGCCTTTCCGACATTCTGGGAATTAATTACGACGCGACGCTTGAGGGGCTTTCCAAGGAGGAGGGCAACTACTGGAACGTGGCGGTCGACGTGGATGAGAGCCTTGGAGACAGGGTCAAGGAATGGATCAAGGACGCGAATATAAAAGGCGTCGCGGTCAGCGCGGACACTGCCAGGTACTATCCTTACGGCTCGCTCGCGTCGCACGTTATCGGCTTCACGGGAACGGACGACTACGGCCTTGTCTGCGGCGTCGAGGTGGCTCTCAACAGCGAGCTGGCGGGAACGGACGGACGCGTGCTGGCGACCGTCGAGCAGAACGGAAACGCGATCACTGACGAGACGAAAGAGGTCGTTCAGGAGCTCAAAAACGGGTACAACGCGCACCTTACGATAGACAAGAACATTCAGGAGATCGTCGAGGATGTACTGGCGGAGGGCGTTCGCGACTTCGGCGCAATCCAGGGCGGGGCGGCGATCGTTATGGATCCGTCGACCGGCAGCGTGCTCGCGATGGCTTCGAATCCGTCGTTTGACCTCAACTCGCCGATGAATGTTCCCGAGGGGCTTCAGGAGAGGATGCTCTGGGAGCCCGCCGACGAGGACGAGACTTTTCTCGCCGGTTTCATCTGGAAAAACAGGGCGCTCGCCAGCGCGTACGAGCCCGGTTCGACATTCAAGGCGATAACCGCTTCCGTTGCGCTTGAGGAAAACGTCGTGGAGGTCGAGGAGCCGATAAGCGACGATCCGCTCGATCTGGCCGGCTGGACCATTCACTGTTCAACAGGAAAGGCGACGAACGGACACGGTCAGGAGACGTTCAGAATGGCAGTCGCGAACTCGTGCAACCCGGTTATGGCGAGAGTCGCTTTAAGAGCGGGCGTCAGCACGTTCTACAGCTACGTGCGCGCGTTCGGCTTCCTCAACAAGACGAATATCCTTCTTTCAGGCGAAATGCTCGGTCTTATGCACACGCACCCCACCGAGATCGACCTCGCGGTCACGGCTTTCGGCCAGCGCTTCACGATCACTCCGATCCAGCTTGCGACGGCCTACTGCGCGATCGCGAACGGCGGAACGCTTTATGAGCCGAGAGTCGTTGAAAAACTCACCGACGAAAACGGCGCCACGGTGGTTGAGTACCCGCCCAAAGAGGTCAGGCACGTCATTTCCGAGAAGACGTCGAAAACCGTTCTGGAGCTCCTGGAAGGCGTTGTCTACCAGGGCACCGGCGTCAGGGCGCTCGTTTCGGGCTACCAGGTCGCTGGCAAAACGGGTACATCCGAGACGGTCGCCACCGAGAGAAACAACAGGTACATCGTATCGTTTTCGGCCGTCGCGCCTGCCGACAGACCCGAGATCGTCGTGCTCGTGATGTTCGACCATCCGACGATCGGGGACATTTCCGGTTCGAGAATGGGCGCGTGGGCAGCGGGCAAAATCATCAAGCGCGTTCTCGAGTACAAGCAGGTCAAAAAGATCTACACCGAGGACGACTACGCGCGCATCAGAAACGTCTACTTCGCGGACAACCTTGTCGGCGAGACGTTCCTCGACGCGATGAACTGGGTCAAAACGAGCACGCGTCTCTACAACGTGATTATCGTCGGCGACCCCGAAAAGGACCCGATCGTCAAAAAGCAGGTGCCCGAGGCGAACGTCTACACATGCAGGGAGGCGACGCTCGTGCTCTACTTCACTGACGACGAAAACGCCACGCCCGGCTACGTAAAAATGCCTGACTGCGTCGGAATGACACTCTGCGACGCCCAGAACCTGATGTCGTCGCTCGAGATCAACATGGACTGCCGCAGCGGCAACATAATCACCTGGCAGAGCGTTGAGCCCGGCGAGATGATCGAAAAGGGAACGGTCGTGGTGATGCGGTCGAGAGGACTCGAGGAAGGGGATCCGACGCCGGCGCCGGAGTGGCACAGTTAAAAAGCGCTGCTTTAATGCTCTTTACGCAAGCGGCAAAAGACTATCAATATACGCACTAGTACATTTCGTTAATCTCTACCGTACTTCGAGTGTGTAAGGTGTCTTACGACTGATTTGTTGCCGCTTGCTTTTCGAGAGCTCCCCTCTCGCAGTAGAGCCGCGTATGTCTCCGCTCAGCCTCCGGTTTAGCTAACGCTAAAAGTCGTCTTCACGCGAGACATACGCGACTCGGCGAGCAAGAATTA
>CADAZX010000056.1 GCA_902792515.1 uncultured Ruminococcus sp. | reverse complement strand
CCTATACTACAGACAGTACAGTGGGGTCTAACGAAAACCTGTTTAATACGGATAATGATGCCGTGAAATTGAGAACAGGTACTTCTGAGGGAGTTAGTTATAGATACTCTTGGACAGTTAAAACAACTAAAGTTGTATACGTCAGAGCCTATGTGGCGTATACAGATAGCACCGGCAATGTTATCACGGTTTATGGAGATATCGTGAGCAATGCGGATCTAATGAACAATTAAATGCTGTTATAAAGGAGGTAATTAAATATGAGCAATGAAAAGAAGCTCTATTCCAAGCCGATGATTGAGATTGTGTTTTTTGACGCAAATGATGTAATAACGCAATCCGGCGGCGAAGGCGGCAGTGAAGAGGAGTTATAAACCTATTTAGAATGCAATGAACGTTATTCATAGAGCTTGTACCCTACGGCAGAACGGTTGTTGCATTTCGAACAGGTGGAAGATAATGCCGCTAGAATAGAATAATATAATGGTTGAAAGCCGGAAAAAAAGGCCGGCTTTCTTGTGTGTAGCCTTGGGATTATTAGGTTTTCATACTGCTCCTAATAGAATTATGGAGGATTGATATCCTGTCGTTTTATCTCAAAAGCACGCGGGCAACCGCATACTTTTTGAGCATTTAAAACCGTAAAAACCTGGCGTTGGCGGCAAAACCGGCGCCTCTTTTTCGTCCGACAATGCATGCGAAATCTACCTGTCTAGACTGTTTTCGTCGAGCAGGAAGTCGATCAGGTTGATCCTTAAAAAGCCCTCCTCGTCAGTCCAGTTTTTTCCGTAGCTTTTCGAAACCACGATCTTTTTGAACGAATCATTCACCGCTCGCAACGGTCTTAGTTCGTTCTGGATTTTAGCGTCGTCTTCCATGCGAAGAGCCGACTGAATGTAGTACTTTTTGGGCCCTTTTGTCGCGATAAAGTCTATCTCGCAGTTTCTTTGCGTTCTGAGACCGCTGCTGCTGACGTCCGGAACGGGGACGACTCCAACGTCAACGTGGTATCCGCGGATAATGAGTTCGTTGTAGATGCAGTTTTCCATGATGTGGGTCTCTTCCTGCTGCCTGAGGCCGAGACGGATGTTTCTAAGGCCGATGTCGGTGCAGTAGTATTTTGACGGATACTCAAAATACCTTTTGCCTTTGACGTCGTACCGCAGCGCTTCGGAGAAAAGGAAACTGTCGGTCAAATAGGTAAGATACGTGCTGACGGTCTCGGAGGCGACACTTAGGTTCCTGGCGCTCTTTAAAGTCCTGGCAATCTTGCTTGCGTTCGTGAGTGAGCCCACGGAGGAACACAGGTCGTTGGTGAGCTCGCGGAGAAGGCCGGGCAGGTTTATACTGTACCGTTCTTCGATATCCTTGAAATATATTTCCTCAAAAAGATTGTTCAGATAGTTGAACTTGTCCTCGTCGGTTTCGAGATTGAGAAGATAGGGCATGCCGCCGTACATGCTGAATTCGCTGTAGGCATCGAGCTTATCGAGACCTGAGGCAGCGTAGAACTCGGCGAACGACAGGGGATAAACCCTGACAATGTCACCTCGCCCCCTGAACTCGGTGGAGACGTCTTTGGAGAGCATTTTAGAGTTGCTTCCGGTGACGTACACGTCAACGTTACCGAGGTGCAAAAACCCGTTCAAGACACTGTAGAGGCGGACGGGTGCGTCCCGGTCAGCGAGTTCTTTTGCGGAAATGGCGTACTGAATCTCATCGAGAAGAACGTAGTACTTCTGCGATACGTCGGAAACGCGCTCGCGAACGTATCCGGACAGGTTACGCGGGTCTCTCAGGCTTTCGCTTCTGTCGTCATCCAGTGCGACGGTTATAATGTTTTGCTCCGGAACCCCGGTTTCAAGCAGATAGTCTTTAAACAGTTTAAATAGCAGAGTGCTCTTTCCGCATCTGCGTATGCCTGTGATTACTTTGATTTGATCGTTCCACATGCGCTTTATAAGCGCTTCCAGATATTTCTTGCGCGGCAGCATATGAATTTCCTTTCTGCGAGCTGTGGGCCGGCTTCAGTGCATATTGTCTGAAACTTACTTCACATGTTAAACAAGTTTCAGATGGATTATAACACTGACTGTTTTTGTTTGCAAGTTAAAATTACATTTAATTAAACTGAAAACGGTCCGGAAAGGGCAGATTTATGTGTTTCAAGTTGTTATCGGCTGAAAGTTGCTTAACATGTGAAACAACTTTAAACCGGAACTCCGCTCCCGCGCGATACGCGGCCGTTTAAGAATCCCCGCCGCAAACCTTGAACCCTTCTTGAAAACACCCGCCGGAATTCGCCGCCGCGAGCGCAAATCAAACTTGAAAAACGGCAGCCGTTGTGGCATAATAATACGTGAAGAAACGGTAACGGCGGAGGCTGCGGCAGGCAGCGATATTTTTGCACCGACGGAGGCTATTTTTGATGAAAACAGTTGATCTTTTTCCGGGCGAGGGGGGCTTTTACAAGGCGAACCTCCACTGCCATTCGACTTATTCGGACGGCAAGCTGACCGTGGAGCAGCTCAAGGACGCATATAAGGCGCACGGGTACAGCGTTCTGGCGTACAGCGACCACAACACGCTCACGCCGCACAACGAACTCAGCGACGACGGATTCATCGCCCTGAACGCGATCGAAATCGACTACAACATGCCGTCGGAGGCGAGTCCAAGGGGCTGGTCCGGCGTTTCGGTGTACCATCTGAACTTCTTTTCGGAGGACAAAAACCGCACCGAGTTTATTCCGTTCGAGCGCGTGTACAGCCTCGAAAAGGTGCAGAAAACGATCGACGACGCGAACGATGCGGGATTTCTGGCGATGTACAACCACCCGAGATGGTCGTTCCAGAACGCGGACGATTTTTCGAAGCTGAAGGGCCTTTTCGGGTTCGAAATATTCAACACCGGCTGCGAGGTCGATATGGCCGACGGCTGGGGCGACTATGAATACGAGGCCTACTGCCGCGCGGGAGGCGACGCCGCCGCTACCGCAACGGACGACAACCACATGTGGTGCATGGACTTTGAGTCGCCTTATATGGACTGCTTCGGCGGATTTTCGATGATCAAGGCGAAGGCGCTCACGTACGGTGACATTTTCGACGCAATGAAACGCAAAAATCTCTACGCCTCGACGGGGCCGCTTTTCGAGCACGCGGAGTGCTTCCGCGACGAAAACGGAACGATCCGCGTAACGGGAGCTTGCAGCCCGTGCCGCGCGGTGTTCTGCCTGACGGATTCGAGGGCGAGCAACAGAGTGAGATCGCGGGAAAAAGATATAACGTCGTTCGACCTGGCGATCCCGGGCGACACGGTGTGGTTCAGGCTCGAGCTGCATGACGGCGAGGGCCACAAGGCGATGACGAAGGCGTACAGAGTGGCGGAACTGCTCTGAAAATGACGTAACGGCAGGCTTTTGACTGTATAAAACGGCAGGTTTTGACTGTATAAAACGGCGGGTTTTGACTGATAGAGATGGAGATATTTTTAAAGATTCTTAAGATAGCGGGGCTCGTGCTTGCGGGTGCGGCAGGATACGTGCTTCTGAGCGTGATAATCGGCTTTTTGAGCGGACTTTTCACGGGGCATAAAAAAGAGTACAAAACGGACAGTAAATTTTACAGGTTCGTGCTGAACAGCATGACGGGGCTCGTTCTGTTTTTCGCGCGGGTCAAAATCGTGAAAAAGGGCGTTGACCTGCCTGAGGGGCGGTTTTTGATCGTCGGGAACCACCGCTCGAACCTCGACCCGATCGTGTCGTGGTACAAGTTCCGCAAAAAGAACATCTCGTACATCTCGAAGCCGCAGAACCTGAAGATACCGTTTTACGGCGCAATCGTGAGGCGCTGCTGCTTCCTGCCGATCGACAGGGAAAGTGCGAGAAACGCGGTCACAACGATAGAAAAAGCGGCGGAGCTTCTCAAAAACGACGTCGTGAGCATCGGAGTCTATCCCGAAGGCACGCGCAGCAAGACGTGCAGGCTGCTCAAATTCCACAACGGCGTGTTTAAGATCGCGCAGAAGGCGGAGGTCCCGATCGTGGTCGTTTCCGTGTCGGGGACCGAAAAAGTTAAGAAAAACTGCCCCTGGAGGCGGACGGTGGTGACGCTCGACGTCGCCGAGGTGATCCCGCCGGAGGTGCATATGACGATGCAGACAAACGAGATCGGGGAGCACGTGAGGGCGCTCCTCGCGGAGAGACTTGAGGAAGAGTACAGGAGCTGACCATGAGCGTTCTGATTGATGTTGCGACAGTTGTTTTGTTCCTGATCGTGATCGGGACGAGTATCGCGCTGGCGGTGCGGAGGGGCCTTTTCGCCACGATTTTGCATATAGCGGGGCTTTTGGTCGCGACTGTCGCGGCCGTCGTTCTGACGCCTCCGGTCATGAAACTGTTTGAGGGCTCGCTCGCGAAGGCGGGGGCGAACGCCGTGAACTCGTCTGAGGGCTTTCTGGCGCAGAACTCGGTCATCGAGGCGGCGGTGAAGGGCATTCCGGCGGCTGTTTTGAGACCGTTCGTTTTTGTGGCGGTGTTTTTCCTCGTGAAAATTATTATCGACATCGTCGTGTTTTTTACGTGCAATAACGGGCGCGGCGATTTGATAGAATTCAAGGGGCAGAAGGCGGTTGCGGCCGTTTTGGGCGTTGTTATCGCGTGTGTGTGCCTCTGGATGTTTGAAATGCCTGTCATGGGTACGATCAGAACGGGCGCGCAGATCGTGAAGTGGGGCGCGGGCAACGCCGACAAGATCGGGGCCGTGAGCGGAGTGGGGATGCCGAAGGACATTCTGGACTTCGCGTCGGACGCGGGCGACAGCAGCATGCTGAAGCTGACCGACGGCACGCTTAAGGGCGGCGTCCTTTACAACAAACTCGCGACCGTGGAGGCGGGCGGCGAAAAGGCGTCACTTCCCGAGGAGCTGCCGGTGCTTCTGAGGATCGCGGACGATCTGATGGCGGCCGCGGGAAAGAGCGAACAGCAGCAGTCCGGGTCACAGCAAGGCGGCAACACGCAGAAAACCGGCGACGCCATAAGGGACATCGCGGACGCGCTCGAACAGTCGGTAATCGGCAGCGCGGCTGTCAAAGAGGAAATCGGAAAAGCCGTCGAGCAGTGGAAAAAGGGCGACGAATACCTCGGAATATCGGTGAAAACAGACGACGAGGCGACGAACGAACTCGCTGACGCTTTTGTTGACTGCATCGGCGACGCTCCGCCCGAAAAGGTTGCCGACGTGCTGAACTTTATCGCGGACGTTGCTGACGTCGCGGAGGGCGGCTCCGGGGGCGACGGAAAGGAAGCGCTGAAGGACATTTTCTCGAAAATGGACGTCAACACCGTGGTCGACATTCTCGACACAGCCTACCACAACGAGTCGATGAAGCCTTTTTCGGACGCGATGGTCTAGTGGTTCCTGAAGCGTGCGGCCGACGCTCTCGAGGTCAACGCGGACGACGAGATCGCTAAAGTCAGCGTCGCGAACGCCACGGAAGAGGAGTTTAAAGACCTCACGGACAAGCTCGTTTCCGCGTTTGCGACTGCAGAGAGCTTCAGCGACAAGCTATACACCGGCGAGGAGCTGACGGAAGAGGAAGAGAACAAGCTAGGCGAGGCGATTTCGACTCTCGAATCCAACCCGATCGTCGGCAGAGCGGTGAAGAAGATCGCCGACGAGGCGGACAAAAAATACGGCGGCGAGTAGACCGCGCGGGATTCTTTTCCCGGGACATTAACAACCGGAACCGACTACTCTCCCACGGAGGACTGTATGAAACTAGCATTTTCAACACTTGGATGCCCAAACTGGACGTTCAGCGAAATTTTCGCCACGGCGAAGGACCTCGGCTTTGACGGGGTCGAGATAAGAGGCATAGGCAAGGAGATTTTTGCCCCTGATATAGCGGAATTCTCCGATTCCAAAATCGACGCGACGCTCGCGAAGATCAAGCGGCTCGGGATCGAGATCCCCTGCGTGACGTCGGGAATTTGCGTCAGGGACTACGGAAAGGACGTTGCCGCGGACGAAAAAGCCGTCGAGGACGCCGCAAAGTACGCCGCGCTGGCCGCAAAACTCGGCGCTTCATATATAAGAATTCTCGGCGACGCGGACGTGATGCCCCGCGGAGAGGTATCGGACGATCGCGTTGAGGCCGCGATGAAGGACCTTCTGGCGGCGGTTAATGGCTCGGGCGTCAAGCTGCTTCTCGAGACTAACGGCGCGTACGCGGACTCCGCAAGACTTGCGGCGCTCGTTGAAAAAATTGCCGACCCGGGCCTCGGAGTGCTTTGGGACGTTCACCACCCGTACAGGTTTTTCCGCGAGGACGTAAAGAAAACGTGGGAAAACGTCGGAAAATACACCGAGTACCTGCACGTAAAGGACTCGGTCATGCTGCCTTCGGGCGTCGTTCGCTACAAAATGATGGGCACCGGCGACCTCCCGCTCAAGGAACTCATCGGCCTCCTGAGGGAGAACGGCTACGGCGGTTTCATCTCGCTCGAATGGGTGAAGCGGTGGTGCCAGGAGCTCGAAGCGCCGGGAATCGTTTTCGTCCATTACATCAATTACATGAGAAAAGCGCTTGCCTGAAAAAAAGCGGGCGGCGGGACTGTAAAGTTTTACAAAAATGACCTTTGCCGAAAAGTTAAAATCATTGAGCCTTAACAAGCGGAGCCTGATCTGGGCAGCGGTCTGCGCGCTCGTGCACGCCGCGTTGTCGATGTGGTTCGTGCTTCGCGGCGAGGCTCCGGAAAATCTTGACACGCCGATATCGGTCGCACTCAGGATTTGCGGAATCGCCGCTGTAGCCGTCTGGATCGTGCTGCTCGTTGTTGCGCGGATCGTAAAAGCGGAAGGCTTCCTGAGGGGGCTGTTCCTGTACGGCCTTGCCGGGGTGCTCTTTTTCACGGTCGCGTTCGCGATGAAGATCGCGTCGGGGCAGGCCGCGGGCGGAGTTTTCCTGGCGGTTTTCGACTGGTTCACGGTGATGGTAAAGCCGGTTGCGTACCTGCTCGCGCCTCTGATCGGCATGTCGGAGTTCTACAGAAAGGCGATCGTTTTCGGGCTGCTCACGGCGGCGGCCGGCATTCTCGCGAGGAGCATTTTACGGCAGCGCGCGTTCGAGAAGGAGATGGCGGAGCGGCGCAGAATGCAGGAGGAGAGCGAGCGGAGGCACGGGGAAAACGGCCCGGGCGGCTGAATTTTCGCCGAAAAAGTGACTCAAATTCTTAAAAAATCGTTTCCGGCGCAAAAAAACGCTTGCAATGGCCGGAAAATGTGATAAAATACTACGGCTGATTAACCGGAGGTGTCAGAAAAATGCTTGCATTAAAAATTATTTTAGGCGTTCTTTACATACTGATTTGCGTGGCTCTCGTCATCATCACCCTTCTTCAGGATTCGAAAGAGGGCGGCGTATCCGCGCTCGGCGGACAGGAGACCTCGATCTTCAACAAGTCCAACGACTCTAAAGAGGCATTCCTCGCGAGAGGAACAGTCGCTCTCGGCAGCATGTTCGCTGTCATCGCGATCGTTCTCACGATAATCATTTCGCTCATTAAATGAACGCGCTGTCCGGGCGGTATTCCTGACCCGGACGACTTTTTCCGCCACGATGCGAAAACGCGGACGGCGGCAATAAACAGGACCAAACGGCACTGCGGGAGACGTTTTCCGTAGTGCTTTTTGTGCATTGTCAGCCGCTTTCCCGGACAGACGGACGTGGCACGGGGATGCTTCCTTAAACAAAACTTGAAACCGGGGCGGAAAAACCGGAAATGGCGCCGGAAGGTTTTAAACGCGGCGGAAATGTTGTATAATGAAACGGACGGCATCGGCGCAAGCCGGAAAATTCAAATCAGAGGACGGTGCGGACGCTTTGACGGCCGGTAACGGTAAAAACGAATCGAATAAAAAGAGGAAACTCGGCTGGCTGAGGCTCGACAACGCCGCTCTTATTTTCCCTGCCGCTTTGAGGAAGGGCTGGAGCAACGCATACAGGATCTCGTTCACGTTCCGCGATTTCGTGGATCCGGCCGTGCTTGACAGGGCGCTCGCGAGGATCGCCCCGCGGTTCCCGTCCGTTATCGTGAAGCTGCGCAGGAGCTTTTTCTGGTACTACTTAGAGGAGCTTCCGGAGCCGCCGGCCGTGCGTGAGGACAGCTACATGCCGCTTGTCGGAATGACAAGGAAAGAGATCGGAAAGTGCGCGATAAGGGTGCTTTATTACCGTAACAGAATGGCGGTCGAGTATTTCCACTCCGTGACCGACGGCACCGGTGCGCTCGTTTTCGCGAAAAATCTGGCGGCCGAGTACGTCAGGCAGAGATACGGAGCGGAGGTTCCGTGCGAGTACGACGTTAAAGACATCGAAGAGCAGCCGCGGCCGTCGGAGCTGGAGGACTGCTTCGCCAAGAATTCGGGCGAGGTCGGTTCGCCGCGAGACACGAGGAACGTTTTCCGCCTTAAGGGGGAGCGTGAACCGGACGGTTTCCTGCACGTGACGTGCGGTATGCTCGACAGTGAATTGCTCTATAAAAAGGCAAAATCCGAGGGTGTAACAGTGACCGCTTACGTGACCGCGGTACTCATAGAGTCGCTTCTTGAGCTGCAGGCGCGGAGGGTCCCCAAGCGGAACAAAAGGAAGCTCGTCAAGGTGCAGATCCCGGTCAACCTTCGCAAGCTGTACGGCGGCGACACTATGCGCAATTTTGTGGCTGTCGCGAACGTCGGCGTGGACGCGAGAATGGGCGAGTACGAATTTGACGAGCTCGTGAAGCTAATCCACCACCAGCTGAGGCTCTCGATCACGCCCAAGAACATGTCGTCCGTTTTCTACAGGAACGTCGCGGACGAGCGCAACCCTTTGATGAAGGCCGTGCCGCTGTTCCTTAAAAACATCGTGATGAGGATGGTTTTCGACGCGGTCGGCGAGACGGTTTCGTGCCTCACGCTCTCTAATCTCGGAAACGTCGAGCTGCCGGAGGCGATGCGCGAATACGTGACCGGCGTTCAGTTCGTTCTGGGACCGCAGGCGCAGGCGCCTTACAACGCGAGCATGACGTCGTACGGCGGCGTGACTTACATAAACATAGTGAGAAATTCGGTTGAGCCGGAGCTGGAACGCGAGTTTTTCAGGCGGCTCGTAAAGCTCGGATTTAACGTAAAAATAGATTCAAACGACCGCTGAAGAAGCGTCCGGAGGTAGAAAATGTACTGCGTGAAATGCGGAGTTGAACTGAAAAAAGGGGCGCAGACGTGCCCTCTGTGCGGGACGATGATACTCGTGCAGGGAGAGGACGGAAAGATCAGGTTCGGCGACCTCGTCGAAAACCCGGAGCCGTCGATGTACCCCAAATATACGGGAGAGCCGGAAAAGGTAAACCCGCACGGAATCATGTTCGCGCTGACCGGACTTTTTACGGTGGCGCTGCTGATCTGCGTGCTGACGGACGTTCTGATGACAAAGAAAATCACGTGGAGCGGGTTTGCGGCGGCCGGACTTGCCTCCGCCTACGTCACGTGGGTGCTGCCGTGGTGGTTCAAAAAGCCGAACCCGGTGATCTTCTTCCCGGTCGCGATGGCTTCCCTGCTGCTCGCGGCGCTCTACGTCTGCCTTAAAACGGGCGACAACTGGTTCCTGCCTTTCGCGCTGCCGGCCGGCGCCGTGCTCACCGCGATAATCGAGACGGTCATAGCGCTCACAAGGTACGCGGTCAAAAAGGTGCGCCACAGGCTGCTCTATATTGCGGGCGGGACGCTGATCGCTCTTGGCGGGCTGTGCATGCTGATCGAGTTTCTGCTCCACGTTACGTTCGGGACGCCGATGATCTGGTGGTCGGTAATTCCGCTCGCGTCGCTTTTCCTGCTCGGGATGGTGCTGATTGTCTCGGGAATCAGCCCGAAGCTGAGACTATTTATTTACAAAAGGTCGTTCATCTGACGCGCCGTGACGTTCCGGACTGTTGTACTCTGTGATTTTCAAGAGCAGTCAGGCCGTTTTTTACAAATGACTTTTAAGGTGCATTTTAAGGTGCATTTTAATGCCCGGCGGAGGCATTTTTGTTGACATCCGCGCGCGCATATTATATAATAACTTGAGCTGTGTGCCATCCGGGACACGCCATTTTCTGCGGCGTGAAAATACCGGCAGGCGCAGAGCGGCCGGAGCGTATTTTCGCGGATCGAAACTGCGGGAGGCGCGAGGCAAAAAATCTATTAGCATCGGAGATGAGATAAATGTTTGAACTGGACCAGTACAGCCAGCAGCTTCCGGACCTGCAGAAAAATTTATACGATTTGAGGGATTCACTTTGACACGGAAGGGATGTCAAACAAGGTAGAAGAACTCGAAAACAAGGCGTCGGAGCCGGATTTCTGGAACGACTCAAAGCGTTCCCAGGAGGTCCTCAAGGAGATCAAGCTTCTTAAGGACAAGCTCGAGAGAATCAAAGCGCTTGAGGAGCTTTACGACGAGATCGAACTGACGATAATGATCGGCAACGAGGAAAACGACGCGGACGCGCCGGCGGTCGTTGCGCAGGAGATCGAAAAGTTCCGCGAGGAATTCAACGTTCTGAAGCTCGAGACGCTGCTCACCGGCGAGTACGACGCGAACAACGCGATCCTCACGATCCACCCCGGAGCCGGCGGAACGGAGGCGCAGGACTGGGCGCAGATGCTCATGCGCATGTATATGCGGTGGGGCGAGGCGCACGGTTACGAAGTGAAAATTCTGGACCTTCTGGACGGCGACGAGGCGGGAATCAAGAGCGTTTCAATGCAGTTTAACGGCCTCAACGCGTACGGCTTTTTGAAAAGCGAACACGGCGTGCACAGACTCGTCAGAATCTCGCCTTTCAACGCGGCCGGAAAGCGCCAGACGTCGTTTACGTCCGTTGAAGTCATGCCGGAGATCGACGACACGATCGAGATAGACCTGAGACCCGAGGACATGGAGATCAGCTATTTCAGGGCGAGCGGCGCCGGCGGACAGCACATCAACAAGACCGACTCGGCGTGCCGCATCGTGCACAAACCGACCGGAATCATGGTATCGTGCCAGACAGAGCGTTCGCAGGTGCAGAACCGCGAATACGCGATGAGGATGCTGACGTCCAAACTTTTCGACATCAAGCGCCGCGAAAACGAGCAGCTCACGTCGGAACTGAAGGGCGAGCAGGGCGACATCGCGTTCGGCAACTCGATCCGCTCGTACGTTTTCTGCCCCTACACGCTTGTGAAGGACAGACGCACCGAGTATGAGGAGACGGGCGTTCAGAAGGTGATGGACGGCGCGATCGACGGATTCATCAACGCGTACCTTGCGGACGAGTTTAACAAGCGCGCTCAAGGCTCGAGAAATCAGGTAAACGCTGATTAAATGCTCTTTACGCAAGCGGCGGACGGGATACAAACGTTTGCGGGGTATCCGGCAAGAGTTCGCCAATTAACCGAGTTCTGTGTGAATAAGGTGTCTGGCGACAATTGCTGCCGCTTGCTTTTTGAGAGCTCCCCTCTCGCAGTAGAGCCGCGTATGTCTCCGCTCAGCCTCCGGTTTAGCAACCGCACTTACCTTAATCAACGACGCCGCAGCTTTGCATTGGCGGCGCGAGCGATTCCGCGAAGCGGTCAAGTGAGAGACGCAATG
>CADAZX010000055.1 GCA_902792515.1 uncultured Ruminococcus sp. | reverse complement strand
TTCCTCGATTTATACTTGAAATCTCCCGAAAAAGGTTTACCTAAGATTAGTAACAGCGATGACTTTTATATTACAACCGTATCGTGGAGAATACTGTATGATGATTTGTATAAGTGTAATTCATATAATGGGGATGACGAAAGAGATATCATGAAAGAATACGAACTAAAACTACGACGTTATATTCTTGAAAGATATCAAAGAGAGAAACCAAACAAAAAACTCCCTGTGCTACAATATGAACAGTCAGATTTAACAGGAAAAACATTTGGGGAATTAATAGCCGAAAAAGAAAAATATGAGCAGAGTCAGGAACCCGAAGATATGTCTGAAATACACAACTACGTTTTTAAATTAGTGAAGCTTGGTTTTTCGCCGGAAACAGTTGCACTCTTTGATTCGATGATTATCGGGTATTCATTCTATGACTCATCTCATACAAAATTCTATGTGATATCACTTTATAAAGGTCTTATAATATCAACTGTTTATTGTAGAAAAAGGAGTATGACAACAGGAAATCCGCTTTGGCTGTTAAAGAAAGTATCTGGTGAGAAAAGAGGAATCATAAACGATTTACAAGAGGAAGTAAAACGATTACTTGAGAATATGGCTCAAGAATATGATACGGTTCAAAAGACGCTTGACGAAAAAGGACTTGACGCCGACGGAAACAAGCCCTCGGGCGAGGGCGATTTCAGACTTACTGCCGAAATCGAATTCCCTGTGGCGGACTACAACTTCATTTCGTTCTGCTACAGAGCTACTAAGGGCGGACATCTCTCGAACAACCAGATCTACATCAGAGACGACAACCATTCCGGCGAATTTGAGGCGACCGAGGGTATGTGGACTCCGAACGGACTCAAGGCTAACGGCGAGTGGATCGTTAAGACGATCAAGATTTCTAGCGCTTTTAAAGCCGCAAAGGGAACGTTCAAAAGCATCCGCATTCCGATCACCGGAAGAACAGGCGAGTGCTTCGACTTAAAGTACATTGTTGTATACAACGAAAAGGATCTTTGCACGAGCTTCGACATCAACGCCTACCACGAGGCTCTCGCGGCGCTTGAACCCGAAGAGACGGCCACTCCCGAGCCGGAGCCCACGGCCGAGCCCGTTGAAGAGCCGACCGAAGCCGCGCCGACCGAAGCGCCTACGTCTGAACCGGCAGGTAAAAAAGGCTGCGGCAGCGTTCTTTCCGCCGGATTCGCTTGCGTTCTGTTCGTTCCCGCGCTCATTCTCATCAGAAAAAAGCATTAATTACATTTTTTATAAGAAAGGAGAACAGTCATGATCTCATTTGCGATTGGCGCCGTTCTCGTCGTAGCAGTTGTGGCGTGCGCCGCAGCCGCTGTTTCACTCACCAGACGGATCAAAAACGCCAACTACTCCGATAAAAAACTAAACTCGCGCAGGAACGTTTTCGCGGTTCTGGCGCTTGTACTTCTCGTTGTTCTTATTATAGTTCCCGGCAGCATCAAAACTGTTCAGGCCGGAAGCATCGCCGTAGTCAAGGAACTCGGAAGGGCAATTGACACGCGTTCCTCGGGAATGTATTTCGACCTCTGGATAACGCGCAGCTACGTGTATTACGATCTTACCGTTCAGCAGGAGGACGTCAGAACTGCCGCGTATTCGAGCGACGCCCAGACGATGGATATCGAGATGGTCGTTCAATACCAGATCCAGCCCGAACACGCCGTCGACATTATCAACAATTACGGCGACCTTGTTAATCTCTCAAACAGGATCCAGTCCGTTTCTATTGAGAAGGCGAAAACCGTTCTTTCCTCGAAGTCGGCTATGAACATTATCGAAACGAGAGCGACAGTCTCCCCGATGATCGAAGAGTCAATCAAGAGCGCGATCTCCGACGACTACTACGTTAACATAACGACCGTCGTCGTTACGA
Organism: uncultured Ruminococcus sp.; assembly: GCA_902792515.1. Lineage (GTDB taxonomy): Bacteria > Bacillota > Clostridia > UBA1212 > UBA1212 > UBA1212. The sequence continues at coordinate 10,034 of CADAZX010000055.1, read as the reverse complement.
ATATCGACTTCTCCGACGCGTTCGAAAACACAGTCGAAGAGAAAATGATCGCCGAGCAGCAGAAGCTCAAGGCCGAGTACGAAAAGGAAAAGGCCATTGTCGAGGCTCAGAAGGAACTTGAGGTAGCGAAGCTTGAGGCGCAGGCCGTTATCGCTTCCGCTGAGGGTAACGCCGAGGCGAAGCTCGCTATTGCCGACGCCGAGGCGAAGGCCATCAAGACAAAATCCGTTGAGATCGCGAGGATGCTCGGTTTTGACGTCATCGAGGAAAAGAACGGAGATACGGTTACTTATACGATAGATTTCACCGGAAAATCGGCCGAAGAAATTCAGGTTATTTCCGACTATCTGAAATACATCGAATACCTGTCGACATGGGACGGCAAGCTTCCCACGACTGTTCTCGGCGATTCGGCGAGCGTTATTCTTCCGGTTCAGGAAAACAACGTTACGGCTACGCCCGCGCAATAATCATTTAATTTCGGGCGGCTCGCTCACGTCTTTTATGCGAGCCGCCCTGATTTTACCTTGAGATAGGTGAAAAAATGGAATTCTTATCTGCTGATTTTCTTCTTGATACCGACGTCGCGCGAACCCTTTACTACGATGCCGCGCGCGACTGCCCGATTTTTGACTACCACTGTCACATAAGCCCGAAGGAGATTTACGAGGACAGGCGTTTCGCGAATATTACCGAAATTTGGCTCGGAGGCGACCACTACAAGTGGAGGCTTTTAAGGAGCAACGGCATTCCGGAGGAGGAGATAACCGGCGGCGCTCCGGACTATATCAAGTTCAGACGTTTTTGCGAGCTTATGCCCAGACTTATCGGCAACCCAATGTACACCTGGTGCCACCTTGAGCTTAAAACGTATTTCGGATACGACAAACCTCTTTCTCCGGACACTTGCGACGAAGCGTGGGAGTTTCTCAACCGGAAGCTCGCAGACCCTGAGTTTTCAGCCAGAAGCATTATCAAAAAATCAAACGTCAAAATGATCGGAACGACCGACGACCCAATTGACAGTCTCGAATATCACAGGCTTCTTCGCGAAGAGTTTAATGAAGGCAAAATCGACTTTGAAGTCTGTCCCTCTTTCCGGCCCGACAAGGTGCTCCACATCGAGAACAAGGGTTACAAAGATTATATCGCCAGGCTTTCGTCTGTTTCGGGTGTTGATATTAAATCACTTGACAGTTTGAAAGAGGCTCTTTCGCGCAGAATCGAATACTTCTGCGAGCTCGGTATGCGGGCGTCGGATCACGGCCTCAACTTCCTTGATTTCGATTACTACGACGACAAAAAGGCCGGGAATGTTTTCAAAAAAAGCCTAAATATAGGCGAAAGACCTTCGGAGCACGACACAGTCGGATTCATTTCGAACCTTCTCGTATTCCTCTGCGGCGAGTATCAGAAGCGCGGCGTTGTAATGCAGCTTCACTACGGCGCTCAGAGGAACGTCAACAAAAGGGCGTTTGACGATCTCGGTCCCGACACGGGCTTTGACTGCATGTCGACAAAGCAGTGCTCTGAGGCGCTTTCGGCGCTCTTGAACAAACTGACTGAAGAAAACGCTCTGCCGAAAATGATCGTTTACTCTTTGAACCCCGGAGACAACGAGATGATCGACACGGTCATCGGCTCCTTCCAGGGCGAAGGTATTCGAGGACAGATCCAGCACGGCGCAGCCTGGTGGTTTAACGACACGAAATCGGGAATCGAGCGCCATCTTGAATCGCTCGCTAACCTTACCGTTCTCGGAAACTTTGTCGGAATGCTCACTGATTCCCGCTCGTTCCTGTCATATACGCGCCACGACTACTTCAGAAGAATCCTCTGCGGATTTTTCGGTCGTCTTGTCGAGGCAGGCGAGTACCCGCGCGACATCTCGACCTTGAAAGAAATTGTCCGCGATATCTGCTATTATAATGCCGAAAGGTATTTTTCGAACTAACTTTTATCTCTTGGAGGCATTTTATGTCAAATCTTGAAACTGTTCTACGGCAGTTCGGCGTTCTTCCCGTTGTAAAGATCGAGAACGCTGACGACGCGCAGCCGCTGGCGGACGCGCTTATTAAAGGCGGTCTCCCGTGCGCCGAGATAACGTTCAGAACCGAAGCCGCCGCAGAGGCGATCAAAAACATCAAGGAAAAGTATCCGGACTTTTTCGTGGCGGCCGGAACCGTTCTTAGCGTTGAGAACGTCAAAAAAGCAGTCGAAGCCGGAGCTTCTCTTATAGTCGCGCCCGCGTTCAATCCGGAGGTTGTCGATTACTGCTTAAAGAACGGTATTCCCGTTATTCCGGGCGTCGCAACGCCTTCCGAGATCGACGCCGCTTACACGCTCGGCCTCGAGACAGTGAAATTCTTTCCCGCTGAGGCAATGGGCGGCCTGAAGTATTTAAAGGCCGTCGCAGCTCCTTATTTTATGATGAAATTCATGCCCACCGGAGGTATAAACGTTCAAAATCTCAAGGACTACCTGTCTTTCGGAAAGGTCGTCTGCTGCGGCGGGAGCTGGATCGCTCCATCGGGAATGATCTCATCGCATGATTTTGAAGGAATTTCAAAGCTTGCCGCTGAAGCGGTTTGCGCGGTCGCGGCCGCAAAGGAGGCTTCAAAATGAGAGTAGTTACGTTTGGTGAAATAATGCTCAAGCTCCAGCCTGAGGGATATTTGAGATTCTTCCAGAACGACAAAATGCTCGCGACGTTTGGCGGAGCGGAGGCAAACGTGGCTGTTTCGCTCGCGAATTTCGGCGTCGACTCACGCTACGTGACAAAACTTCCGGAAGGGCCTATAGGTCAGGGAGCTGTCAACTCACTTAGATACTTCGGCGTTGACGTCTCAAAGATCGCGAGAGGAGGAGATAGGATCGGAATCTATTTCGCCGAAAAAGGCGCGTCACAGCGAGGAAGCGTCTGCATTTACGACAGGGACAACTCGGCAATCAAAAAGTCTTCAAAAGAGGACTTCGACTGGAATGACATTTTTGACGGTGCCGACTGGTTCCACTATACCGGGATCACACCTGCGTTAGGCAGAAACGTTTACGAGATCCTCCTTGAAGCCGTGAAACTCGCCAAGAAAAAAGGTCTCACCGTAAGCTGCGATCTGAATTACAGAAGCAAGCTCTGGTCGAGAGAAAGCGCGAGAGAAGCGATGACGGAGCTGTGCAAATACACGGATATAATCTGCGCGAACGAGGAGGACGCCAAGGACGTATTCGGCATCAATGCAGGCGCCGCGACCGACGTCAAAGGCGGAAAGCTTGACCTCGCCGGTTACGAAAAATCCGCTTCCGAGCTTCAAAAAATGTTCGGCGCGAAATACGTCGCGTACACGCTCAGGACTTCGATCAACGCAAGCGAAAACGAGTGGCAGGGGATGATTTTCGACGGAAAGGACTTCTTCTACTCGAAAAAGTATTTGATTCACATTGTCGACAGAGTCGGCGGAGGCGATTCGTTCAGCGCGGGACTTATCTATTCGCTCTTGAACGGAAAGTCCGCTAGGGAAGCTGTTTCCTTCGCAGTCGCGGCGTCGTGCCTTAAACACTCAATTGAGGGCGACTTCAACATGGTATCGGTTGCCGAGGTCGAAAAACTCGCGAAGGGCGACGGCTCAGGACGCGTAGTAAGATAAAGAAACAACTCAATAGTAGGGTAAAAAGAGCCCGGCAGCAGCCGGGCTCTTTTTACGCTAAATTTAGCAATAATTTAATCTTTGTCCGTCTCGATGACTTTGATTCCGAGCTCCGCGAGAGTCTTTTCGTCGTCGGGAAGGGCGGGGCAACCGCTCATCAGCTCGGATGCGTTCTGGACCTTCGGGAACGCGAGAACGTCGCGGAGGCTGTCGGCGCCGCACATTACCATTGCGAGTCTGTCAAGACCCATTCCCGAACCGCCGTGCGGAGGCGCGCCGTACTTGTAAGCGTCAACGAGGAAGCCGAACTTTCTGTCTATCTCGTCAGGTCCCATTCCGAGAGCCGCGAACATTTTTTCCTGAAGCTGCCAGTCTGTAATTCTGATAGAACCCGAGAGGAGCTCCGTTCCGTTCAAAACCATGTCGTAGCACTTCGCGCGTACCTTGCCGGGGTCGGTTTCGAGGTAGGGCAGGCACTCTTCGAGAGGCATCGTGAACGGGTGGTGCATAGCGTCCCAGTGGTTCGTCTCGTCGTTCCACTCGAAGAACGGGAACTCGGTGATCCAGAGGAAGTTGTACTTATTCTCGGGAATCAGATTCAGCTTTTTGCCTAAAATCAATCGAAGAGCGCCGAGTACCGGAAGAACGGTCTTGTCCTTGTCGGAGAGAATCAGCATAACGTCGCCGCGCTTCATTCCCGTGTCTTCGCAGAGCTTTTCGAGCTCGCCTTCCTTGAGGAATTTCGCGAAAGAGCAGGATGGCGCTTCGTCGACCCAGCGGATATATGCGAGGCCTTTAGCGCCGATACCTTTGGCGTGTTCGGTGAGCTTGTCGATCTCTTTTCTTGTGAGCTCCTGAGCCGCGTTTTCGGCTATGATGCATCTCACGCTGCCGCCTGCCTCAACGGCCTGCCTGAACACGACGAAGTTGATATTTTCAACCTTCGCGGTGATATCCCGAATCTCCATACCGAACCTTGTATCGGGTTTGTCGGAGCCGTACCTGTCCATAGCCTCGCGGAAAGTTAGATGCTTCATGGGAGTTTCGACATCAACGCCGAGAACCTCCTTGAAAACGCGCTTTATAAAGCCTTCGTTCATGGCCATGATATCTTCCTGAGTCGCAAATGACATCTCAAGGTCGATCTGAGTGAATTCGGGCTGACGGTCGGCTCTCAGATCCTCGTCTCTGAAGCAGCGGGCGATCTGGATGTAGCGGTCAAAACCTGCGACCATGAGAAGCTGCTTGTAGATCTGAGGCGACTGGGGAAGGGCGTAAAAATGTCCCTTGTGGATCCTGGAAGGAACGAGATAGTCGCGCGCTCCCTCCGGAGTGGGTTTGATCATCATAGGAGTCTCGATCTCGTAGAATCCGTTTTCGTAATAGTATTCGCGTGCGATGCGGGCGATCTCGTGGCGGATCCTTATGTTTCTCTGAAGCTCGGGCCTTCTCAAATCGATATATCTGTACTTTAGAGCAGTCTCGTCCTTAACCTTGCGCGAGTCGTTGACTTCGATAGGCGGAGTCTGGGCGGCGGAAAGTATCTTGAGAGAAGAGACGTCGATCTCAACCGCACCGGTGGCGATGTTGGGGTTGACCGCGCCGCCTCTGCGGATAACTTTTCCATGTACGCAGATAACGTACTCGGCTCTGCAGGAGAGCGCTTTTTCGAAAACACCGCGGTCAGTCGCGTCGCCGAAGGCGAGCTGGACGATTCCAGTTCTGTCGCGGAGGTCGATAAAAATGAGCGATCCGAGGTCGCGCCTTCTCTGAACCCAGCCCATTACGCAAACGTCGGATCCGATCATCTGTTCGGAAACTTCGCCGCAGTAGCATGTTCTTTTGTCTTCATTAGTTAAAAATTCAGCCATTACAATTTTCTCCTGAAAATAGGGAATAATAATCTATCGGAATTCCGGTGCCTCAGTTTTGGGGGCCCGGAAAACGTAAGCGGTATTAATCGAGCGGGTTGCCCTGAGAGTCGAAAAGCGGCAGCTTCTCGAGGTAGATGATGTCGTCTCTTGAGGCTGCGTCTCCCTCGGCGAGGATGCACATTCTGGCGATAATATTGCCGCCGGCTTTGTTAACGAGCGCTTCGACAGCTTTAAGCGATTCGCCTGTTGAGATTACGTCGTCGAGAATGATGATTCTCTTGCCCTTCATGAGCTCAGCGTCGGCGGTGTCGAGGTAGAGGACCTGTTCCTTGTCGGTTGTGATCGATCTGACGGAGGCCCTGAAAACTCCGGACATGTAGAGCTTCGGGTTCTTTCTTGCGAGAATGTATTTCCTGTTGCCGTCCTGGCGGGCCATCTCGTGAATAAGCGGAATCGCCTTGGCCTCGGGAGCTATAATGTAGTCGTACTCGGGAGCTTTTTCAAGAAGCTTTTCCGCGCAAGCGACCGTGAGCTCCGGATCGCCGAAAATAACAAAAGCGCCGATCATAAGTTTGTCGTTGAGACGGCAGAGGGGGAGATCTCTTTCAAGACCGGCAATGGTCATGTGATAAAACTTCTGTTCCATAAATGTACCTCCGTTTCGGCGGCCAAACAATCATTCCGCCAAATGAGTATTTTATATCCCGCGTGCTTTAAAGTCAAGATTAAACACGGAAAACAGAGTGACATTTTTGCATTTTAAACTGAAATCGAGCGCCAAGGTTCGAATGCGCCGGCCTTAAGCCGTTAAATTCCGAATTGGCTAAGTCGCAGCACACTCTCCGGTAATAACACATTTAACTGTTTCTTTTTTTGACGCCCGAAGGAGGCGCGCCGAACTCCTTTACGAACGCTTTATAAAAAACGGAATAGTCGCTGAAGCCGCTCTTAATTGCCGCGTTCTTGGCGCTGCAGCCGTCAGCGAGCAGATTTTTAGCGAGGTCAAGGCGCTTTACGGTAATATACTTCCAGACAGACATGCCTACTACGGAATTGAAAACTTTGTTCACGTGAGACTTGCTGTAATGAAATACGTTTTCGACAAAAGTCATATTCGAAATATCGTTCAGGTTTGCCGATATGTAATCGGAAATGGCGTTAAACAGTTCTATGTTGCTTCTTGCTTTTTCGTTTCTTTCTTCAGTAGCGCCTTCCTTTTGCGCGGAGTGGTGGAGAAGCTCGTACAGAACGGACTTTATATACGAAAAATATAATGTGAGGTCAGTGTCTCTGCGCTCGCGGCAGATTCTGCCGAGGCTGCATTCTACAACGCCCGTTATAGAATCGTCGAACTTGAATACTGAGCCGCCTTTTTCTTTGCATATTTTGTTCAGATCAGAGAGATCGTTTTCAACAGGTATCGCGGGGCTGACGCGCGGAATGAACTGGACAGCGTAAAAAACAAACGGACCGTCGTTCGCGAAAAAACCGTGCGGGACATTTTCGGAAATAAAAGCCGTGTCTCCGGGGTTCATTTTATAACGGGTGTCGCCGATAAGCATTTCGCAGTTTCCGCTAACTAGAAAAAGTATTTCGAAGGATATGTGACTGTGAACCGGATAATCGTTTTCGATCTCTCCGCTGCCGGTTTTATGCACGGTATAGATACCGATAAGTTCCATAAAATCAACTCCCTGATAAATTATATCACGAATAATTCGTTTTGCAATCGTTTATAATACAATTGCAATTATATTTGCAATCGAAAAGTTGTAGAATAAATAAAAATATAGAAAGGTCGTAAAGCGATGAAAAGAGTTGTGTGCTTACTTTTGGGTGTGATATTCGTTATCCTGGCGTCTTGCGCCGGTCCGGGTACGCGTGAAAAGGCGGGCGAAGTTTACGTCTTTGACGACGGCATTACAGAGCCGGATACCGGTGAAACGGTTCAGCCCGCAACGCCTGAAGAACACTCGTTTGAACAGAACTTCGACGAGAAGCTGAAAACGAACGACAAGGTCTGGTCCATCAACTCGGAAGGAATATTCAAAGACGGCGTTTTCTGCAGCAAAACAAACCATACGTTTCTCGCTTTAAAAGAGAAAGTGAAAGCCGACACTTTGACTGTCGAGCTTGATTTAAAGGCTGCCAGGAAGGGCTTGACAGACAACGTATCGGGATATATCGGCCTCAGGCAGCCTATGCATAACGATCAGTTCGCAGCCGTCGGTCCCAACGGGATATGGATCGCTTTTCACTGCAACAGAGTCGGAATTATCACCACATGGCCGTCGGTCAAGGTTTTCAAATGCGACGTCGATTTTTCTGAGCTCCGGCACGTCATAATTACCGATGACACCGTAAACAACGTGATCACGGTTGCCGCTGCGGACGGCACCGAAAAGAAAACTGTGATGACTGTAAAGATCGAAGACGGCAAACAGGTCACACTTTTCGACGCGAACGGAAAAAGTAAATCCAAAACGAATTTCGGACACGAAATAGACGATTCAGGCTATATCTCATTCTGGGCTTGCGGCGGAAGCTCCGGCGAATGCGTGATGGATAATATAAAGATCAACTGGAAGGACAGGATTTCCGAGCCTTATGTGCCCGCTGATCTGACCCTTTTACGCGACCTTTATCCGGACACGTGGACCGCGGTCGACGAACTTGGCAGAAGCGTCAATTACGGAACCTCGGTACCGCGCGACAAGCTCGTAGGCATTTTCTATCAGATCTGGTTCACGCCGACGAACGTCACGTACGGCGACCAGAAGATCTACGACCACTACAAAATATACCGCGAAAAGGGTCTTGAAGGAGTAAAAAAGGCTTATACACAAGGTCCTGAGGGATGGGGCCATTTCTGGGGCGAGCCTTATTTCGGTTATTATCTTACAAACGACAGATGGATAATCAGGAAGCACGCTTCGATGCTGGCAGACATCGGAATCGATTTCATTTTCCTTGACGTCACAAACGGGAACCCCCTTACGACAAGCTACAAGGCGATTTTTAAAGAATACGCACAGATGAGAAAAGAGGGTCTTAAAACTCCGGATATATGCTTCTTCCTCGGAGCCCACGAAAATGTTGAGAACGTTTTTCTCGATATCTGGGAGAATATTTACTCTACCGGAAAGTACTCTGACCTCTACGTGATATATGACGGCAAGCCTCTTATGCTCGGCACGTTTGATTCGGTTTCCGAAGAGACAAAGGCGCTGACAGCGAATTTTTCGACGAGAAGGTGCTGGGCTCTAAAAGAAAACGTTGAGGAAGGAAAGAATTTCTGGACCTGGATGTGCGAGTCGCCGCAGGTTTCCTCCTACAGCACGGCTAAAAATAACGAAGTCGAGGAGATTTCAATTTCCGCGGGAATTCTCGCAAACACAAGCAGCGGCAGAAGCTTTCACGACGGCAAGCAGCCTAAGATCGGCAAACTCGCAGACGGTTCAAGAGACGAATTCCAGTTCAACCTTGCGACGACGGGGCAGGGTCTTTTCTTCGCCGAGCAGATGAAATACGCTGCGGAAGTCGACCCTTACGTAGTTCTTATTACCGAGTGGAACGAGTGGATAGCGGGGCGTTGGGAAGGAACGATAAACCCGATGATCGCGAACACGTACGTTTCCTGGTCGCAAAGTTTTTACGTCGACTGCTTCAACCCAGAATTCAGCCGTGACATCGAGCCGATGAGAGACGGCTTCGGCGACAACTACTACTATCAGCTCGCTTCGTTTATACGTGAGTTTAAAGGCGCAAGGCAGGCACCCGCGGCTTCGGGTCAGCATGACATTGATCCTGCCGGCGGTCTTGAACAGTGGGCGGACGTCCGGCCCGAATACGGCGATACGTCGGGTGACACGATACATCGCGACTCTCTGGGCTACGGCGGACTTGTCAAATATAAAAACGAAACCGGCCGCAACGATTTCGTCACCGCCAAGGTCAGCAGGGCGAACGGGAAAACGTATTTTCTTGCAGCTTGCAAGGACAGTATAACCGCTCCTGAAGGGGCTAACTGGATGAATCTTTTCGTAGACACCGACTGCAACGCTTCTAACGGCTGGTACGGCTACGACCTGATAGTTAAGCCCGGTGACCGCTCGATCGAAAAGTTTAAGGACGGCTGGAACACTGAAAAAATTTGCGGTGCGGAGGTTTACACCGAAGGAAACTACATTGTCGTAACGCTGAACGACAGTGAGTGCGGACTTGCCAAAGAGTTCAATTTCAAATGGGCAGACAATTCTACGGAAAACGGCACCGTTATGGAGTTTCTTGATCTCGGTGACGCCGCGCCCAATGCCAGATTCAATTATGCTTACAGAGTTGAAACGGGCGAAGTGAAGCTGGGTGAAAAAGTCAGGAAAGTCGTTGCCGACGGCGCTTCATTTACCGCGAACAGACCGTACGCTCTCTCGGGTCTGAAACCAGTTCCCGTGTACGAACCCGACACGTCAGTGGTTCCGGTTATGTATAAAGGCAGAGTTTTCGTTCCGGCATCGTC
>CADAZX010000054.1 GCA_902792515.1 uncultured Ruminococcus sp. | reverse complement strand
GTATTCGTTGTTTATACTCTTCATTTATTAATCTCCCACCGATCATCTAAAAACAGGCATGCAACACATTATTAAATCTATGTTGTTTTTCTTTATAGCCAATAGCATTATAATACAATTACTTAAGATATGCAATATCGGAAGGTAACCTATTCAAGTATACGAGAAAGGAAGAATAACATGAAACGATTAATGAACGCAAGAATGACTGTATTATTTTAATCTTGACTAATACGATTAAATGTATAATAATAATTGTGCCGAGTATTTATCTGCCGATTCATCTTATAAAGAATTGGCACCTTTATTTAATAATGTTCAAAAAGAATTATTACAAATTGAGATATTGAGGAGCGACCACCGATGAAAAAACGTATGCCTTTATATTTATTAATTACAGTGCTCCTGCTTTGCCTCGTTTCCTGCAGACCCGGCGGTGAAGAACCTGTTCCGACACCCGGCGACGTCACGCCTATTTCGACCCCGACTCAGGAGCCTGATAAAACCGCCACACCCGTTCCGACGCCGGAAATAACGTCCGCCGTCGAATTCATGAATAAAGAAGAGGAACTCGCAGGCTGGGTAACCGACGACGAGATAAAAGACCCGGAGAAAAAACCGCTGACACCCGGAGACTGGTTCCGTGAATACCTTCCGAACTACGCCGGCGTGAAGACCAACCTGCGAAAGCTTGACCGCGAGCAGTCTTTGAGACTTCTGACGGCGGGCGATCTCACCGCCATAACCTACAAGCAGTCCGAAAGGCTTCCTTTAGAACTTGACTGGACGGACAAGAGCGAAATCGATGTTTATTCTTTTTCATACAGTGAAGGGGACGGCTGTGCATACAAGGCGTTTTACTATTATCTTCCCGACTCGACGGTGATAATCGTCAACGATTACGCCGGGCGCGTTAAAGTTGCGGAAAACATTGAAGACAAGGCTTGGATTCTCTCGGTTCCCAATGGGAAAGAGAGCGATTATCCGTTCAAAATTCCCGAAAAGGGCACCTTCATCACTCCTTCGAGCGAGAATGCAGGTACGTTTTCGCCCTACTACGACGAGCTTCGAACGTATTTTCAGAAGGACGCCGTATTCATACCGGTCGTCTCCGAGCCTACCGCCCCACCTGACCCTACCGAAGAGCCCGTGATTGAGGAATACATGAGAAACTACGTCAAATGGATTGAATGGCGCGAAGCTCATCCCACCGAATACGAAGAGTGGAAACAGCAGTCGTATCCTCAGAAACCCGTTCGCAACTCCGATGCTTACAGAGAGTACTATGACACAAAATTCCGGACGTTTTACCTCCCCTGGTTAGATACTTTCCGGAAGGAAGGAGATACGACTCCGGTTTTTGATCCGTGGTACGCCACGCTGCCGCATTTTTACCGCTGCATCAAGGCCTATAACATTCCCAAAGAGGAGCTCCTCGAGTACGTAAAATGGCAGAACTGGAGTCCCTCCTGCAAGAATGCGACGTTTGACGCGGAACTTGTGGACGTTCTGTATTCCGGCGATGACAATCTGGTGCGCGAGCGCTTCAAAAGAGACGACGTCATCATGTTTGAAAATGCCCTTTACTATTCCATCGATATCTACGCCTCCGTTCCCGCGTACGAGCTGCTCAGGCTTTACCAAACGGATTCCCTGGACAGCCTGACAGAAACAATCAACGATAACCAAAGCTGGCTGCATTTTTACATTGGATCCGGACGTCTGGAAAGGCTGAAAAACGCCGCCAGCGACTATGAAAAGCTCAAAAAAGAGGACGATGGGCCGCTGACCGCTAAGTCCGCGGCAAGAGTGCTCAGTACGTTTATGGAGATATACAGGTATGTGCGCTACTCCCCCGACGCTCTGGCCGGCGAGCCCCTGCCTCATCCGGAGTGGAGCGAAGACGAATTCTTCCCGTATTACCGCTTTATGACAATTCCCAAAAAGGAAATCGAGGAAATGGCCCTAACTGTTCTCGCGCCCGAGCTTCGTGAAGTGTACGGATTCATGGACTGGGGCAATTTCAAAGAACAGTTTCACTTCGCAGATTGGGGCGGGGGCGGCGGCTCCAGTCCTGACATTAACATAGTATCTGTCGACCCCAAATACTACAACGGCCCGGTTGAGCTCTTCACGGACGCATATACGCTCGCGGATCATATTCAGATTGTCTCCGCAGATGAAGAGCACGCAGAGGTGAAGCTCACCGGCAAGAGCCGGGACGGCGGCGCCGATCTAACCTATAGCGTCGAGTTTCGCAAACTCGGCGGCGTCTGGTACGTCTCCGGCGGCACGGTTCTCGGCCTGATCGCCCAGGAACACGCCGTGCAGTTTTGACACGCCGCTTTATAAAGCTTTATAAAAGCAAATATCCCCGCGCCGGCTCCCTTTCTACACATTTAAGGGGAGCCGGTGCGGGGCCTTTTTTTGCTCTATTGTCTCTTAATCGAAGCGCAGGGCTGTTGTTTCCGGTTTCGTGCAGGACTACTTGTTTTCGATCAGGAAAAAGAACGGCGCCGCCGGCGAGTTGACGATCTTAATCTTTGTCACGCACACCTCGAACCGCGACAGCCCCGCGAAGTACTCCTCGAGCAGCCTTCCCTCCGCATCGCCCTCCTCGTGTCCGGGATAGACCGCGACCGTTATGACCGCGTCCCTGTCCATCAGCCCGATTGCGGCCTCCACCGCCTTGAGCGTCGTCTCGCGAAGCGTAAAAACGCTCCTGTCGCTGCCGGGGAGCCACCCCAGGTTGAACATTCCCGCCTTGATCTTTTCGTGAACGTACTCCTTCGCGCGGTGGTGAGAGTCGCGGATCAGCGTGTAATTCTCGGGACAGCCGCTCTCCGCGAGCCTCTTCCTTGTGGCCTCGACAGCCTGCTCCTGAACGTCAAACGCATAAACGCGCCCCTTTTCGCCGACCGTCTGCGACAGAAAAACGGTGTCGTACCCGTTCCCCATCGTGAAGTCGCAGCACACGTCCCCCTCGCGCAAATGCTCTTTTATGAATGCCTTGTGAAGGTTTAGAAGATCGATCATGTTTTTTCCTAAAAATCGGGGAACACCGCCTTCCCCGGCCTTTCGCGGAGACCCGGCTTTTTGCCTGAAAATCTCCTTTTTGCCGGTTCCGGGGCGTTCCCCTGTTCCCTTCGGTTCATTTACGCGAACTGCGTAAAGAGCCAAAAATGTGCCTTTGCGGGATTGCTCAGTTTTGAGCTATTTTCGCGTGCGCGGCTCAGAAGCTGTATGAATATACTGCGAGAGGGCCGCTCGCGCGAAGCAGTCCGCAGAAATCGCCTGCGGCACATTGTCGTTAAGCGTACCTAGTCGGAATAAATACATCGTACCGGAAACGAACCACTTGAATTCACTCACCCACGCGGGCTGCGTAAAGAGCCAAAAATGTGCAATCCCGATTAGACGTCCTTCATGGAGAGGTCGATGCGTCCCATCTTGTCGTAGCCGATAAACTTGACCTTCACGATGTCGCCCTCTGAGACAACGTCCTCGACGCGCTCAACGCGGAACTTCGCCATTTTGGAGATGTGGACGAGACCTTCCTGACCGGGCAGGAACTCAACGAAAGCGCCGAACTGCATGAGCCTCGTGACTCTGCCTTCGAACACCTCGCCGACCGTAAGGTTGCCGGTGATGCCGTCGATAATCTTCATTGCCTTCTGAGCGGCTTCCTCGTCGGGAGTTGAGATGTAGATCTTGCCGGTCTCTTCGATGTCGATCTTGACGCCGGTCACTTCGATTATCTTGTTGATCGTCTTGCCGCCGCTGCCGATGACGTCGCGAATCTTGTCGGTCGGGATCTGCATCGAGAAGACCTTGGGAGCGTACTTGGAGACCTGCTTTCTGGGCTCGGGAATGCAAGGCAGAATGACTTCGTTGATGATCTTCATGCGGCCCTTGCGTGTGAGCTCGAACGCCTGCCTGATGACCTCGTAGGAGAGACCCTGGACCTTGATGTCGACCTGGATGGCCGTGATACCCTTTTCGGTGCCCGCGACCTTGAAGTCCATGTCGCCGAAGAAGTCTTCGATGCCCTGGATGTCCATGAAGGTGATGAAGTCGTTTTCGTCGTCAGGGTTGGTGACGAGACCGCAGGAGATGCCCGCGACCGGAGCCTTGATCGGAACGCCCGCCGCCATGAGCGCGAGGGTGGAACCGCAGACGCTGCCCTGGGAGGTCGAACCGTTGGACATGAGAACCTCGGAAACGAGTCTCAGCGTGTAGGGGAACTCTTCCTCGGAGGGAATGACCGGAACGAGTGCGCGCTCCGCGAGTGCGCCGTGACCGATCTCTCTTCTGCCGGGTGACTTGATTGATTTAGCTTCGCCGACGCTGTAGCCCGGGAAGTTGTACTGGTGAATGTAGCGCTTTCTGTCCTCTTCGTCGATGCCGTCGAGTATCTGGTACTCGGAGAGCTGGCCGAGCGTGCAGATTGTGAGGACCTGTGTCTGGCCTCTCGTGAACAGGCCTGAACCGTGAACTCTCGGAAGCACGTCGATTTCCGCGCTGAGAGGTCTGATCTCGTCAAGCGCTCTGCCGTCGACTCTCTTGTGCTCCTTGAGGAGGTAGTTCCTGACAACGCTCTTTTCGAGCTTGTAGATCGCCTCGTTGATGAGGGCCTTAGAATCCGGATACTTTTCGGCGAGTCTGGCCTGAATGTCGGCGGTGAGAGCGTCGATCGCGTTGTCGCGAACGGTCTTGTCAACCGCGAGAACTGCCTGCTTCATGGTCTCGAGGCCAATCGCCTCAACGTCCTCGTAAAGGTCGTGCGGCACCGCGCAGGAAGTGTACGTGAACTTCGGCTTGCCGACTTCGGCAACGATGGACTCGATGAATTCGCAGATCTTTTTGATCACACCGTGGCCCTTGATGATCGCGTTCAGCATCACGTTTTCGGGAACCTCGTTCGCGCCTGCCTCGACCATCGTGATCTTGTCCTTCGTGCCTGCGAGCGTTACGTACATGTCGCTCTTCTCGCGCTGCTTCGCGTCCGGGTTGATGACGACTTCGCCGTTGACGAGTCCGAGCACCACGCCGCCGATAGGTCCGTTGAACGGAATGTCGGAAATGGAAATGGCCGCGGAAGTACCGATCATGGCCGCGATCTCAGGCGAATTGTCCTGGTCAACGGAGAGAACCGTGTTGATGACCGCGACGTCGTTTCTGAGGTCCTTCGGGAACAGAGGCCTGATAGGTCTGTCGATAACGCGGGACGTGAGAATCGCCTTCTCGGAGGGTTTGCCCTCTCTCTTGAGGAATCCGCCGGGGATCTTGCCTACGGAGTACAGTTTTTCCTCATAGTCTACGCTGAGCGGGAAAAAGTCGACTCCGTCTCTGGGCGTCTTGGACGCTGTCGCGGTCGAAATGACAACTGTGTCGCCGTAACGAACCAGGACCGCGCCGTTGGCCAGCTGGGCCATCTTGCCGGTTTCAATCGTGAGCGTTCTGCCCGCTAATTCTGTTGTAAACGTCTTAAACATGCTTTTCTTTGCTTACCCGGTCTTCCGGAGGCTCTTTTCCCGCCTCAGTATTTTAGCAGGGAACGGAAGCCGTCACGGCCCACCACCGAATAAGCTCCTCCAATCTTATATTATTACAGCAATCGCTGCTTACAACCTTATTAAACTTAAAACGATTATTTAAGAGCTATTTTTTCGGGCGCGACCCCGAAGCTGTACAAGTGTACTGCGAGAGGGGAGCTCGCGAAAAGCAATTCGCTCAATAATCCGTCGCAAGACACCTTATTTACAACACATAAGAGCGAATTGCGTAAAGAGCCTTAAAGAATCGTTTTAAAATAGTCCGCAAAAAGCGGGTGCAATCAAACAACCGCACCCGCCTGCTGCTTTGAAATTACTTTCTGAGACCGAGTTTCTCAACGAGAGCACGATACCTGTTTACGTCAACTTTTGTGAGATAGTTGAGCAGGCCGCGTCTCTGACCGACCATAAGAAGAAGGCCTCTTCTGGAATGATGGTCGTTCTTGTGCGTCTTAAGATGCTCGTTGAGGTCGTTGATTCTCTCGGTGAGAATAGCGACCTGGACTTCAGGGGAACCGGTGTCGCCCTCTTTGAGTCCGTACTCTTTGATAATTTCCTGTTTTCTTTCCTTTGTCATGATAATTTCTCCTTTTTATCGGTAATCGCCGGTGTCTTTGCGAGGGTCAAAGGAGTCTCCCGTTGCAAAGGCACGGTTAAAGTGGATTATAACATCTCCGCGCATGTTTGTAAAGCGTTTTTTTACGCCTCCCGGCCGTTTTTTTTTCGTTTTTTTCGACCGATTTTTCGACCGTTTTTTCAAATAAAAACCGGTGGCCGCCCGCTTTCACTTTTTCTTTATTTTAAGGCAAAAACAGCGCCCGCGCGGCACTTCCCCGCAATATATGCGAAAACCGGAAGGAAAACGTCCGAAGTAAGGTAGCGTTCCTTTCCGGTTTCCGGTCATGCGTCAGCCGGCATTCACAACCGGCCGGCAGTATTTTTAAAGGTCAATCAGAAAACTCTCTTGCGGAAAACAACTACCGCAGCGAGGGAGATAACCGCAACGATCGAGATGAGGGCAACGGTCGCGTCACCGGTAACCGGCGTAGGCGGATTCTGGTCTTCAACCAGCTGTGCTCTGTAGTTGACGTAAGCGTCTCTGTCCTTTTCACCTTCGAATCTGTTCAGCTTGACGATCTCGCCGTTGTCCATTTTCGCAACAGCCTGGATCTTGTGATCCCTGCCGTCCTTGAGTCCGGTAACGTCGATGGTGATCGTAAATCTGCTCTCGCCGCCAGCTTTGATAACCTCAGGCTCGCAATCAGCGGCAAAGTCTCCGTAAACAGGCTCGCCGCCGTCGATGGTGTAGCCGTATGAAACGATCTTGGCGTTGTCGTTGCCGTACCAGCCGTGCATTGCAACAGTGGTGATCGATCCGTCGGAGCCGTCGATAAGGGCTTTCTTCGCGATAACGGCGTCGTTGCCGTTAGCTACCTCAGCGCCGTTGACGAGGATCTGGTCGTAGGACATGTGGTCGCCCTTGTCAGCCGCGAAATCGCGGAGACCGCCTTCGGTGGAAGGCTGCTCGGGCTTAACGCCTGTTCCGACTACGAGGTTGATCTCAGCGAGCTGCTCCTCAGAGCCGTCGGTGAACTTCGCGAAAACTTCCATAAGGTAGGTGCCGTCGCCGAGCTGATCAAGTCCGGTGAACGCGAAAGCGTTGTCGTCCTGACCTACACCTGCGTGAGTTCCGCGTGCAACGTCGAGTTTGAACGCTTTTGCAACGTCGCCTCTGTCTCTGTAGTTGTCGGCACATGTCTTGGCAGCGCCGTCAATCTTGTAATAAACTTCGGTCATGTTCTCTGTTCCTACAGCGTCAACGACCCAGCCGAGCATGTAGAGCATGTCTCCGGGCTGCATTTGAACGTCGTAGTAAACAATGCCAGTTTCATCGTCGACCTGCGTCGCGGCAATGCCATCGCCTGCGGAGAGAGTGTTCTCGTTCAGATAAAGTCTGTCAAAAGAATGCTTCGCGCTTGCGCTGATGCAGAGTGCGATGGTGAGAATCGCGACTACTGTTAAAGCAATAAATTTTTTCATAAAAAACCTCCGGTTTTAATGTTAACAGCGAATAACGCCTTAGTTGCGAATATTATACCACCTGTTGCCGCGTGTTACAAGCGTTTTAAAACGTTTCGCGCGCGAAAACGGCCTTATTTCTTATTATTTTATTCCGCTTTATTTTTGTTCCGCTTATTTCGAGGCGTGTTTTAATGCTGGCTCTTTATGCCTTCATCCACTCCTCGAAGTAGATCCGCGCGCCTTCGTCCGGTTCGAGGTCGGAACCGCTGTTTTCGATCATATAGCCGATCATCTGGACCGGAACGGTCGGATTTTTCTGCTTCATTTCCCTTTTCTGCGACCTGGCCATCTCCGCGATCACCTTTTTCAGGTCGGAGCCGCCGTACGCCGCCTTGTAGAGTTCGGAATCCTTTTTGCGCCTGTAGAGACAGCAGGCGTTGTGCCCGAGCCTCAAAAGGAGGACTATTCCCGTCGCGGAAATCAAGATCACCGGCAGCGACACCCAGAACGGAACCCGCGTCACGAACCCGTAAAAATCGTTCCAGCCGCCGTGCTCCTCGCCGATAAAAACGACCATAATGACGTACACTATTCCGTAGAGCAGCACCGGCACCAGACCGAGCGCCGCCTCCCTGAAACGCACAAGGTGGCTGTTGATGAAGCAGCAGAACGTCACGATCGAGAGCACGGGACACACGCCGTGCAGGAAGAAGCGCGAACCGGAAAAGATCAGGTAAAAGCCCTTGACCGGCGCCAGAATGCAGAGCGACACCAGAAACGTCAGCGCGACGGCCGAAACGGTGACGTGCATCATGATGACCACCCAGTCGGGAAGGTGGTAGTTCCCGGTGCGCAGGCCGTCGATCGTGTACGGCAGGCAGAGCATCATGGACAGACCGGCGAGAATGTTGGAGTTGACCGTGAACATGCAGAACGTTCTGATTCCCATGTGGTCGAAATTCTCGTCGTAGATTGTCACGAGGTTCATCGTCACGCCAATAATGACGCACACCGCGACAATACTCGCGCCGATGAGCGCGAAAAGGCACTGTATGCGGTTGCTGCGAATCGCGGGGTCCTTCATAACTTTTCTCCCCTTCCTTTAAAGGTTTTCCGTTTTTACGGCGGTATTGTGGTTTATAAGGCGATTTTTACCTATTTATAGTGCTTTTTAAAGCGCCTTTTTCGGGCAGTTTTTCACGCACTCCATGCACAAAATGCACTCGGTCCCGTTTTTGCGCTTTCTCGAATTGTCGGTCACGTCCACGTCCATCGGGCAGACCTTTTTGCACTTTCCGCAGTTCACGCACTTGTCCTTGTCGCACTTGATCCTGAAAAGCGAAAAGTAGCTCGCCGGCTTCAGGAAAACGGTGACCGGGCAGACGTACTTGCAAAAAGCCCTGTTGTCCTTGAACGCGAACGCCAGTCCGATGCCGGTCCCGTAATAGATGACGTTCCCGGCGATGAACGATATGAACATGATCCGTTCCATGTTTTCGACGCCGGCGAGGAAAAGCGCGGACACGAAAACGAGCGATGATGCGAACGTCACGTACCTTATCCACCCTATGTTTTTCCGCGGGCGGAGCGGAGTCTTGAACGGCAGAAAATCGAGAACCATCGCGGTCCAGCACGCGTAGCCGCACCAGCCCCTGCCGAACAGCAGCGGCCCGAAAATTTTCGCCACCGCGTAGTGGATCGTCGCCGCCTCGAAAACCCCGTTAAACAAATAGTACCAGAAGCCCTCGATCTGCATGTTCTCGCGCGAGATCAGGCCGAGGTAGACGAGCATGTAAAGCCCGATCAGAAGCTGCACGACCCTCCGCGCGTGTTTGTATTTCCTCTCGAAAAGGAAGATTCCAAGCGCGAGCGAGATTCCGATGTAGCTGAAATTGAAAAGATAGAATATATTGTGTTTTGTCAGCCACAGCGTCACCGCTATCGCCTCGAAAACGACAAGAATGATGACCGGCACAAGATGCAGCTTCTTTTTTTCCAATTTACTTTCCGCCTCCGCGTTGCGCCGCTTTTTGTCTGCCGGCGCTCGTATGCGTATAATGTAGCACAGTCAAGGGCTTTTTTCAACCTTCGCGCGCCGGACTTTCTTCACGGACTTTCTTCACGGACTATCTTCAGTCTCCGCGCAATTCATCCGTCTCATCGCGCTCTTGTACGCCGGCTGCGACCTTGGCCGGGAGCTCGCCCTCGAACTCGAACGCGATCCTCTTTTTCGTGCCGCCGATCATAACGGTCCCGCGCTCCGAAAAGCCTGTTTTTGTGAGGAGCGCGCGCATCGGCCTGTTGTCGGGGTGAGTGTCTATCTTGAGATGCCCGTTCGATTGAGCTATCGCCCACCTGAGGCAGAATTCCCCGGTGCCTTTCCCGGGCGGGTCGGCGGCGATCCGGTGGACAACGCCGTAAGGCGCGCCGGATATCCAGTTTCCGCCCTTTAAGTCCTTGTACGCTTGCTCGGGCTCGTTCCCGAAGTCGAAGTAAAACGTGCCGCAAACCGTTCCGTCATCATCCACCGCAACGTAGCTTTTCCCGTTCAGGACGTCGTCGCGGATGACGCTCTCGGGCGGCCACCCGTCAGGTCCCCACTGGTCCGGGTTTCCCTGCTCCGCCATAAACGCTCTCGCCTTCGTGAAAATCACGTTCTGCCGCGGGATATCGTTTTCGGTAGCTTTTCGAATGTACATTCCGGGCCCTTCCTTCGCGCTTCGGCTTCCCCGTTTACAGCTTGCCGTTTCCGGCTTCCTGTTCCCGGCTTTCTGTTCCCGTCTTCTCGCCGCGCCGCATTAGTTCAAAAAACTGCCTGACGCAGCCGGACAGCCGTAATGCCATCGCGAGCCACGCCGGGCAGTTATTAATTTTGCCTACTTTCAGGCAAATTTCGATTTACGCTCTCTTGCTGAGAACCTCTTTTTCGTACTTCTCGATCTCCTCAAACCACGAAGCGTCGTCGGCAATTCCGTTGCGTCTCAGGTACTCGGCCCAGACCTCGCCGAAAGGCAGCGTCTTGAACTCTTCCTGCATAACCATAAGCTTCGTGAACTCCGCGTTGTCCTGAAGTCCCTTGAGGTACTCGTTGGGTGTGCAGAGCGCGGAGAGCAGAGCCTTCTGCCAGCTGCGGAATCCGACGGTCCACGCGGAAATTCTGTTGATGCTCGCGTCGAAGTAGTCGAGAGCCATGAACACTCTGTCGAGCGCGTTGCAGCGGACGATCTCCTTGGCCATCTCTTTGGTCTCATCGTCGAAAAGAACCACGTGGTCGGAGTCCCAGCGCACGCCGCGGGTGATGTGGAGCGCGATCTCGGGGTAGAAGCAGAGGAGCGCCGGAATCTTGTCGGAAACGACCTCTGTCGGATGGTAGTGTCCGTTGTCCATGAGCGGAAGCACACCGTCGTGGGAAGCCGCGAACGAAAGCGCAAACTCCGCGGAACCGGACGTGAACGACTCAACGCCGATGCCGAAAACCTTAGACTCGACGGTAATCTTGACGAGGTTCTTGTCGAAAGGCTGCTTGAGGATCTCTTCGATCGACTCTTTGTAGCGCATTCTCGGTCCCATTCTGTCCGCGGGAATGTCCTTGAAGCCGTCGCCGGTCCAGATATTCATAACGCAGGGGATGCCTGTCTCTTTCGCAAAGTACTCGGAAATTCTGATGCAGGCCTTGCCGTGCTCGATCCAGAATTTTCTCGTCTCGGCGTCAGGGCTGGAGAGCGTGAGGCCGTTTTTGACCTTCGGATGGGAGAAGAACGTCGGGTTGAAGTCGATACCGATATTTCTCTCCTTCGCGAATTTGACCCACTTCTCAAAGTGCTTCGGCTCGATCTTGTCTCTGTCGACGAACTCGCCGGGTTCGAAAATCGCGTAGCAGGCGTGGAGGTTGAGCTTAACCTTGCCGGGAACGAGCGACATGACCTTGTCTATGTCCGCCATAAGTTCCGCAGGCGTGCGTGCCTTTCCGGGGTAGTTGCCCGTGGTCTGAATGCCGCCCGTAAGCGGTCCGTCGTGGTCAAAACCGATGACGTCGTCGCCCTGCCAGCAGTGCAGCGAAACCGGAATCGACTTAAGCTGTTCAATCGCGGCATCCGTGTCGATACCGATAGCGGCATACTTTTTCTTTGCCAATTCATACATTGTACTCATGTCAAATCTCCTTTATAATGCGATACGGTTTTTCACCGGAATCACGCAGAACAAACGCGCGTCATATGCAAGTCAAAGAACGCCCTTGAAATCATGCACAATTACGCAAACCGGCCGGCGAACCCTCTGAATAACCAAAGGTAATTCTATCATATCCCCCGCAAAAATAAAAGACCTTTCTTTCAATCTTTCCTTCAATCAATCTTCTTTCAATCTTTCCTTTCGAAAATCCGCCCAAACCCTCAAATATCGAAAATACCCTTCAAAAACATGAAATCCGGCTCAAGCGCCGCAATCCCCATGCATTCCGCCACGCCGGAAAACCGAAAACCGCGCTCCGCCGCTGCGTAGAACTCCCGCAGACAACAGAAAAGCCCGCGCGGCAGACAACAGAAAAACCCGCGCGACAATTCGCCGTGCGGGCTTCCCTTTAGTATCCGGCAATGACATATTTTCGCGAGCCGTCGCCAGCTGACTATCGTCTGCATCAGAGAGCTTAACTACTGTGTTCGGCATGGGTACAGGTGG
>CADAZX010000053.1 GCA_902792515.1 uncultured Ruminococcus sp. | reverse complement strand
CGCTTTCAACATCCCTGTATACTGGGCAAGCAACCCGCCTCAGTTCGGCGACCTCAAGGCCAACATCGAAGTCTCGCTCTACAAGTTCGACAAGAACCTCCGGAAGACTCTTGAAGGCACTCCTGTCGCGACAGCGAAGTATCTTGAGAACCTCGGCGACAACAACGTTTCCACCCCGTTCAGCGCACCCGGAACAGGCGCCACCCTCACCAACTACAGTGCCGACAATAAGGGCTTCTCGCTCATCCTCGACGCACCCGCCGAAGCAGGCCAGTACGTAGTTGTGATCAGGAATGACGCAGGCGCGGGCAGCTACGTGGTTCTCCCTTCCGCTTCCGCCGCTGACGCGGTTCTCGGAACCGACTACATCAAGTACTTCTTCAAGAGCGACGAGCAGTCGTTCAGCGAGGCTGTACGCTTCACCCTCACCCTCGTTGACGAAGGCGCTTTCGTAACCCTCGACGCTGACGAGATCGACCAGCCTGTCGAGCCCAACCCGGGCACCGGCAACGCTCTCGCGATTTTCGCGGTCATCGTTACGCTCGCACTCGCGGCTGTTGTGGTTCTCAAGAAGAGAGCTTTCTCTGATTGATAGCTTTTGATCGACACGAAACGGTCTGAAATTCTGATTTCAAAAATCTGAAATGACCGTTTAACAAAGGCGGCCCCGCCCTCGCGGCGGGGCCGTTTTCTTATGCCGCGGCGGCCGCGGAAAGAGCGCGGTATAAGCGCGGAAGCGGCCGCACAGGCGGCGGCACAGAGGGCCTGCGAAGAGCGCCGCCGCGCCAAGCGCCGCACCCCGCCGCACCCGGGGCAATTTTCGTTTGAAATACGCTGCCTTTTATATTATAATAACCGACGTGCGGACAGGGACAGCACCACAACGTCCCGGGGCGGGGAGACAAATGGGACAACAGCGCGTAATCTACTATACAGACGAGATGAACGAGGAGTTTTCCGAGTTCAAGACGGAACCGCCTTACATCGGCGGGGATTATGTCTATATCCGGGACTCCGCGCGTGACCGCTTCCTCGGTTTTTTTCTGTATTACATAGTTTTTTATCCGGCCGCTTTTTTCTACTCGCGCGTGATCCTCGGGCAGAAGACCGTCGGCAGGAAGCTGCTCAGGCCCTACCTCAAGAAGGGGCTCTTTTTGTACGGAAACCACACCCAGCCGACGGGCGACGCGTTCATGCAGACGACGCTCACGTTTCCGCGCAAAAACTACGTAATAGTCGACCCGCGCAACCTGAAGGTTCCGGTCGTCGGCCGCGCTACGCCTCACCTGGGCGCGTTGCCGCTTCCGTCCGACATGAAGGCGTTCCGGAATTTCAGAAACGCCGTCGCTCAGCGGGTCAAAGAGGGCCATGCGGTCGTCATCTACCCGGAGGCGCACATCTGGCCGTACTACACCAAGATCAGGCCGTTTCCGGACAACTCGTTCGGCTACCCGGTCTCGCTCGACGTGCCCGCGTTCTGCTTCACAAACACGTACGTGAAGCGCCTTTTCGGCAGGAAGCCGCGCATCGTGACGTACGTCGACGGCCCGTTTTTTCCGGACAAAAATCTTGACGCCCGCGCCGCGAGACAGAAGCTGCGCGACGAGGTATACGCGAAAATGTGCGAGCGGGCCGGAAACTCTACCGTTGAATATATAAAGTACATAAGGAAAACATAAAATGGTAAACCTGCTTTTTTGCGGAAACGACGGCGTTTTTGACGGTCTGCTCACCGCGTCGCTGTCCATAATGATGCGGACGGAGTCGCGAGAACCGTTCTGTTTCCGCGTGTTCACGATGGACGTTTCCCACCTTGACCCGAAGTACGTCCCGATAAGCCGCGAGAAGTTCGAGTTTTTCCGCGAGACAGTGAAAAGCTACAACCCGGACAGCGAGGCGGTCCTCTGCGACGTCACGGATCTCTACAAAAGCGAGTTTTCCGGCTGCCCAAACGAGGGCGCCTACTGCTCGCCCTACACGCTCATCCGCCTGCTCGCCGACGAAGTCCCGGGAACGCCGGACAGGTTTCTGTACCTCGACGCCGACGTGCTTTTTCAGCGCGACGTGCACCTGCTCTACTACACGGACATCGAAAATTACGAGTACGCGGCGGCGCCCGACCACTACGGCAAATATCTGATCCACCCGCACTACATCAACGCCGGCGTGCTTCTTTTCAATATGAAACGCGCGCGCGAAACAGGCCTCTTCCCGAAGGCACGTGACTGGCTCCGCAAAAAGAAGCTCGTTTTCGCCGACCAGAGCGCGCTCATCCGCGCCACGACAAAGCGGAAGATCCTTCCGCAGAAATTCAACGACCAGAAATTCCTGCACAAACACACGGTCGTGCGGCATTTTTCGAAAAGGCTTTTCTACCTGCCCTACCCCCACACCGAAAACATCAAGCAGTGGCAGGTCGACAAGGTGCACAAAAAATTTCACTACACGGCCTTCGACGACATTCTGAACGAGTATCTCAGGCTGAAACAGTTATTTAACGAAAGGCAAACCGAAAATGAACGATGAACGGATCCCGATTTTTTACTCCTGCGACGAAAACTTCATGCGCTACGGCATCGTCTCGATCGTCTCGCTGATGGAAAACGCCTCCCGGGAGCACAATTACCGGATACACATTCTCCACACCGACATCTCACCGGAGCGGCAGAACGAGGTGCTTGAGCTCGCGAACGGCGTGTTCGAGATAGTTTTCGAGGACGTCACGGAGTACCTCGCGTCGATCGCGCACAGGCTCCCGCTCAGGGACTACTACACCAAGACCACGTATTTCCGGCTTTTCATCGCCGAGATGCACAAGGAGTACGACAAGGCGATCTACATCGACTGCGACACCGTCGTGAAGGGCGACATCAGCGAGCTCTACTCAATCGACATTTCGGACTACTGCGTCGCCGCCGCGCGCGAACAGGTCATGAACCAGGTCGACGTTTTCGGCGAGTACGCTGAAAAGTGTGTCGGCGTGCAGCGCGGAACGTATTTCAACGCAGGCGTGCTGCTCATGAACTGCGCGCAGCTCCGCGAGCGGCTCATTCTGGACCGTTTCATCGGCTGCCTGATGTCGTACGAGTTCAGCGTCACCCAGGACGAGGACTACCTGAACCTGCTTCTCAAGGACCACGTTCTGATCCTCGACCCGAAGTGGAACACCGAGGTTTTCGGCGAGATCCCCTGCCCGTCCGGCGACGCGAAAATCATCCACTATATAATGTTTTCGAAGCCGTGGCGCTACGAGGAATGCCCCCTGGCCGACATTTTCTTTGAATACGCGAAAAAGACGCCCTACTATGAGAGCTTTCTGGAGGAGCGCGCCGCCTACACCGACGAAAAAAAGGCGCGCGACGGCGCCAACTATCAGAGCCTCGAGCAGCTCGCGAGACACGAGGCGACAAGCCCGAACAACTACCTGAACAGCCTCAACAGGAAGTCCCGCGCCGCCGACAGGGTCGAGATACTAAAAAAGATCGCCGAGTACGAGCGCGCCGGCCGTTTTGACGAGGACGTCGAGAACGACCCGCCTTCAAGAGTCCTCCGCGCCGAGGAGATCGACTACATCCCCAAGGGCTTCATTAAATGGATCAAAACAAAGCTCGCGTTCAAAATGGCCCACATTTTCGTCCACAAGCTCGAAAAGAAGCGCCTTTTCAACGTTAAGGAGATCACGGGGCTCGAGCACCTGGACGGCCTCCAAAGCGGCGCCGTGCTCACCTGCAACCACTTCAACGCGTTCGACAGCTTCGCGATCCAGATCGCGTACGAGGCCTCGAAGCAGCGCAAGCGCAAGTTCTTCCGCGTTATCCGCGAGGGCAACTACACGTCCTTCCCGGGCTTCTACGGCTTCCTGATGCGCAACTGCAACACGCTGCCGCTCTCGTCGAGCTACAAGACGATGAAAAAGTTCATGGATGCGACAAACAAGCTCCTCTCCGACGGGAACCTCGTTCTCGTCTACCCGGAGCAGAGCATGTGGTGGAACTACCGCAAACCCAAGCCCCTCAAAAACGGCGCGTTTTTCTTCGCCGTCAAGAGCAACGTCCCCGTTCTGCCCTGCTTCATCACGATGCGCGACTCCGACGTCATGGGCGACGACGGTTTTTACGTCCAGGAATACACGATCCACATCTCCGAGCCGCTCTACCCCGACGCCTCCCTTCCTGCCGCGAAGCGCTCCGAGGACCTCAGGCGCCGCAACTACAAGGCGTGGGCCGACGTCTACGAGAGCGTCTACCAGGTGCCTCTCGAATACACGACCGAGCATCCGGTCGAGGACCTTGAGTACCTGAAAAACCCCGAGTTTTACGAGAAAAAAGCGTCCGAAAAAGGCGACGCCGGCCTTTCGCTTTTCTAAATCTTTTTTCGGCGATTGCGATGTTTGCGGCGCCGGCAGCCCGGCTAAACAGCTGCCGGCGCCTTTTTATTGTCCTCCGGCGGCCGTCTCTATATGGTTTCTAAACGGTTTTCCGACATGTTCCTGGCGTATTCCTGACGTGTTCCTGACGTGTTCCTGACATGTTCCTGACGGTTTTCCGGTTTTCGCTTGAAAAACCGCGCGCGAAGTGTTACAATTCAAGCCGCGCGAAGGCATTGACCCGCAAGAGTCCCTGCGAGCGCCGCCCCAGCTTCGTTTCCGGAGCGGGACAGGAGGCCCGGCACGTGACGCGCAAGCGGGTTTTGGCCGCGTAGTATTTCTGCGCTGCATCCGTCGGAGGCTTCATTCCGGGAGCAGCAGTAAGGAGTTAAAAATGAAAAACAAAAAGCTGATGTTTCTTGTCCTCACGGCAGTTCTCGCCGCGCTGGTCGTCGTCCTCCAGATCGTCGGAGGCATCCCTGTCGGACCGTTTACGATCACACTGACACTCTTTCCCATAGTCGTTGGCGCCGCCGTCCTCGGCCCGGTTTCCGGTCTGATCCTCGGTCTCGTTTTCGGCGTTGTCGTGTCGATTCTGTCGCTCACCGGAAAGGATCCGGGCGGTCAGATGGTCTTCCTCGCGAACCCCTATCTCGCGTGGGCGCTCTGCCTGCTCAAGGGTGCCGCGGCGGGCGTCGTTCCCGCGTTTGCCTACAGGCTGTTCAGCAAGCATGAAAAATCCGCCACGGTCGTCACATACGGCTTCACCGGCGCGTTCATCTTCCTGGGCGGCGCCGCGGTCGCATGGAAGCTCGCCGGCAAAACGTTCGGCGTGCAGCTCCTCTGGACCGTCATTCTGATGCTCGTCGCCGCGGGAATTCTCATCGGCATGCACTTCCTCTTCAAAAACGAAAAGACCGCCGCATACATCGCGTCGATCCTCGCCCCTGTCTGCAACACCGGAATTTTCGTCGCGGGCATGCTCATTTTCTTCCCCGACCTCCTGAAGCAGTGGTCCGGCGGCACAAACGTCGCCATCTACACGATCACCGGTCTCGTCGGCGTGAACTTCCTCATCGAGTTCTTCGTCGCCGTCGTCCTCACGCCCGCCCTTGTCGCGATCACCAACTTCGCCAAAAAGCGCGGCTACTGATCAATTTTAAAGGAATAATTAGACTGAGGGGGGCTGCCCGCATCCGCGGGCAGCCCCCAATTTTTTCCTAAATATAGCTATAAATCCTTACCATCTGATGTCCTTTATGTTCCCGATGAACCTGATCTCGGCCGGGAACTCCTTTTTGAGTTCTGCCTTTTCAATGTCGGCGACGGCGGCCTTGTTGGCGAGCGGCATGTAGCAGCGCTTGAACCCGAGCCGGATTATTTCCGACAGCCTCTTGTCTGCGTGCGTCACCGCGCGCACCTCACCGGTGAGACCGATCTCTCCGAAGAACGCGCAGTCAGCGGGAACGGGAACGTTTCCGACCGACGAGACTATTGCCCCCACGATCGCGAGGTCTGCGGCCGGCTCTTCGATTTTGATGCCGCCCACAACGTTCACGTACGCGTCGCAGTTTACGATATTGAGCCCGAGCCGCTTTTCGAGAACGGCCAGAATCATCGAGAGTCTGTTGTAGTCGACGCCCGTGCACATTCTGCGCGCGTTTCCGGGATTTGCCCCGCTTATCAGCGCCTGGATCTCGACCATCATCGGCCTGGTGCCCTCGAGAACGCACGCCACCGCCGAACCCGGAACGTTTTCCGGCCGCCCCTCAAGGAACGTCGCCGACGGATTCGGGACCTCGTTCAGCCCCTTCCCCGTCATCTCAAAAACGCCGATCTCGTTCGTGGAACCGAAGCGGTTCTTGACGCAGCGCATGATTCTGTACACAAGCTGGCGCTCGCCCTCGAAATACAGAACGGTGTCCACCATATGCTCAAGGATCTTCGGACCCGCGATTGAGCCGTCCTTCGTGACGTGGCCGACAACGAGCGTCGTGATCCCGCGCGACTTGGAAAGCTTCATCAGCGAGGCGGTGATCTCGCGCACCTGCGAAACCGAGCCGGCCGTTCCCTGAACGTTGTCGTCGCACATCGTCTGAATCGAGTCGATGATCATGACGTCGGGGTTGACCGTTCCCGCCTGCTCGTAAACGCGCGCGATGTTCGTCTCCGCAAGTACGTAAAGGCCCTCTCCGCCGACTCCGAGCCTGTCCGCGCGCATTTTTATCTGCTCACACGACTCCTCGCCCGACACGTAAAGCACCTTCATCCTGTCGGAAAGTCTTCCTGAGAGCATGAGCATGAGCGTCGACTTGCCGATTCCCGGGTCGCCCGAAACGAGCACTATCGAACCCTTCACGAGTCCGCCGCCAAGTACGCGGTCGAGCTCTTTTATGCCCGAAGAGACTCTCTCGCGCTCCGTTTTCGGCGCCTTTTTAAGAAGCACCGCCTCGCCCGCTCCCGCAGGCAGAAGCCCGGACGCGCTTACGGTCGCGCCTCCGCCGCTTTTCGAACCGCCTTTTGACGCTTCCGCAGCCGCCGGCGCCTCCACAAAAGTATTCCACGACCTGCACGAAGGGCACTGCCCCAGCCAGCCGTTCGACTCGTATCCGCACTCCTTGCAGAAGAAAACTCCCTTGCTCGATTTTGCCATCTTTTTAACGTCCCTCCGGAAACCGCCGGTAAAATCAACGCTTCCTTAATCTCAGTTATTGCCGAGTCTGTGCGCCTCGACCTTCGAAACGCACTCCTTCACGCAGCGCGCGATCTCTCCCGCGTCCGCTTTTCCGTCATACGTACCGCTGAACCTGCACACGTCCGCGTCGCTCAAAACGACGAATTCGCCCTCGCCCTCGCCGCGGTAGAAAAGCCCGTAAGTCTCTTCCCTGTCAAGATCAGGCACCTTCGCGTTCACGAGCGCGATGCCCCAGCGGTTTATCCCGCGCAGCGCCGCCGTGTCCTTCACCGGTTCCGTCACAAAACCGAGCACGCTGTAGCCGTTTTCGCCGACGAACATCTCCCCGTAAGCCGCCGCGTCGTCCGCAGCCGCCCTGTAGAGCGCCTCGCCGTCCCCGGTCTTGATATTTTCGAAATCTTCCTTGTCGCCGGAAACCGTCGTCGTCACGGTCACGAACGACGCACGCCCCTCCTCGGAGCACATCGACGCAAGCTTTTTGAGCGTCGCGGCGCCGCAATAAGGCGAAACCGTGATCGCGTCAGCGAAAAACCTGTTGTCGCTCTCCGATCCGTCCGCGTAAAAATACGACTCCGCATACCGGAGAACGCTCTCACCGCTGCCGCCGAAGCATCCGTCGACGATCACGAAAAGGTCCCTGCTGTGCGCGTATTTCGCCGCCATCGACATCGCCATCACGCCGTCCAGTCCGTAAAAATCGAACGCTGCCTTGTCGAAAACGACCGCCGCGACAAGATCCTTCACGCCCTCAATGCACGCGACGCAGTGCGAAAACAGTGCCGCGCCCGCTGTCTGGTAGCGCGCCCTGAAATCCTCCTTCATCATCGAAACGGTGGGGGAAAGCTTGAAAATCAAGCGGCTGTTCTTCTCTTTGGCTCTCTTGAGCAGTTCGTCAATGAAATTGTCCATTTATTCAACCTCTCTCCGCCGGCGCCGCCCCATATACTGACGCGGCGCCGGCCGGTTCGTATCATTTTTATACTTTAAGCTTAACGACCGTGACGCCGTAGTCGCCCTCGCCGAACTCGCCGAGTCTGTACTCCTTCACGCGCCTGTCGCGCCGGAGCATGTTGTGGATCTCCCTGCGAAGCACGCCCGTTCCCTTGCCGTGGATGATCGTCACGTTTTCAAGGTGGCACATCACCGCGTCGTCAAGGTACTTGTCGGTCACGGAAAGCGCCTCCTCGGCGGTAAATCCGCGCAAATCAAGCTCCGGCTTGAGGCTGAGCGCCTTTTCGATACCCGGGCCGTTTTTGCCTGCCTTTGCGGAAGCGTCCGTTTTTCCGCCTTCGTTTTCGGGCGGCGCGATGAACGTCAGGTCGTCAAGCGGCAGGAACATCTTCATGATTCCCGCGCTCACGTACACGTTTCCGTTTTTGTCCTTAGGCTTGATGACGGTCACGTTTCCGTCGATGCTCTTGCTGAAAAGCGTCGTTCCCGGCAAAAGCGCCGTGTCCTCAGTGATCTTCTCGCCGCGCACAGGTCCCGAACGCTGCTGATTGTACCGCTCGATCTCCGCCTCGTCGCTGAGTTTTGAAATGTCTCTTCCAAGCGCCTCTCCGGCCCTCAGCCCTTCGCGTCCGCCCTCGCGCGCGTCTCTCAAAAGCGCCCTGAGCTCCGAAAGCAGCCTGTCCGACTCCTTTTTCGCGTCGGCAACGACCTTCGCGGCCTCTTTGTGCGCCTTCGCCATCATCTCGGACTTCCTGTCCGCCAGAACCGTCTTCTCCGCCTCGATCTCCTTTTTAACGCGGTCGGCCTCCTCGTTCAGTTCCCTGATCTCCTGCTGCCTCCGCTCGATCTCCGCGCGCTTCTTCTCGATGTCGCTGAGCATGTCCTCAAACCTGACGTCCTCGCCGGACAGAAACTCGCGCGCCCTGTCGACGATCGCGCCGTCAAGGCCGAGTTTTGTCGAAATCGCGAACGCGTTGCTCTTCCCGGGCACGCCTATCATCAGCCTGTAGGTCGGACTCAGCGTCTCCACGTCAAACTCGCAGCACGCGTTTTCGAACCCGTCCGTCGACACCGTAAACGCCTTCAGCTCGCTGTAGTGCGTCGTCGCGAGCGTTATCGCTCCCATCTGGTAAAGGCACTCCAGAATCGCCATCGCCAGCGCCGCGCCCTCGGTCGGATCCGTTCCCGCCCCGAGCTCGTCCAGAAGCACGAGCGTCCTGTCGTCGGTCCCGTCAATGATCTTCACGATATTTCCCATGTGCGCGGAAAACGTACTCAGGCTCTGCGCGATGCTCTGTTCGTCCCCGATGTCCGCGAAAACGTTGTCGAAAATCGCGAGCTCCGACGTCGACTCGCACGGCACCAAAAGGCCCGCCTGCATCATCAGCGTAAAAAGTCCGACCGTTTTGAGCGTCACGGTCTTGCCGCCGGTGTTCGGACCGGTGATCACCAGTGTTCTAAATTTTTCTCCTATATATAGGGAAATCGGCACGACCTTGTGCGGCTCTATGAGCGGGTGCCGCCCCTTCACGATTCGAATTTTTCCCTGACTGTTTATCTGCGGCAGAACCGCCTTCATCGAGATCGCCAGCGACGCCTTCGCGAAATCGAAGTCGATTTCCGACAAAAGCTTCACGTCCTCGATAATTATGTCTGCCTTTTCGGCGCACAGGCTCCCCAGCAGAAGCGTAATACGCTCGATTTCCTGCTTTTCCTTGATCCTCAGCTCGCGGATCTTGTTGTTCGACTCCACGACCGCCGCCGGCTCGATGAAAAGCGTCTGCCCCGAACCCGACATGTCGTGAACGATTCCCGGGAACTCCGACCTGAACTCCGCCTTGACGGGAATGCAGTACCTGTCGCCGCGCATCGTGATAACGTCGTCCTGAATGGTTTTCGCGTATTTCTGCGAGCGGATAAACTCGTTCAGCCTGTCGCGAATCGAATTCTGCTCGCGCGTGATCTTCCGCCTGATGTCCGCGAGTTCCGGGCTTGCGTCGTCCGCCATCTCGTCCTCGGAAATGATGCAGCGGTAAATGTACGTCTCCAGTCTGTAGTCCTCTGTCAGCCTCACGATCTTGTCGACGACCGAGTTTTCGCCGCCTTCCTCCGCGCTCTTCTCCTCGCCGCAGTAGTTGACCGTCCGCCTCGCGGCCTTCAAAACGCCCGCAATCGCCAGCAGCTCGGTAAACGCAAGCATGCTGCCGCCGCACGCCCTCTTCACGGAAGGTGTGACGTCAACAATGCCCCCAAGCGGCGGTCTTCCGCGCTTCATAATGAGCGCCACCGCGTCGTCTGTCTCCTTAAGCGTCTCGCGAACGGTTTCCGGATCGGTCTGCGGGACCAGATTTTCTGCCGTCCTGCGCGAGATCTCCGACGACGTCAGCGCCGCGAGCTTGTCTCGAATGATATTAAATTCAAGAATTCTAAAAAGTCTTTCGTCCATATCAATTACTCATCCGTTTAAAGGGGTTTCATAGCGCCGCCCGGTCAGTCAAAAAGCGGTTTTCCCGGGCAAATCGCCGCAGGCAGCTTGTGATTTATAAAACCACTGGAAAGCCGCGTGAAGAGCCGAGAATCTGCTTTTTTGAAATCGCAAAGTTTTGAGCTATTCTTGCGTGCCGAAAAAGCAATCGCCTCCGGCACCTTATTTCCGTACACCGCAGCTTTATGTTGGCGGCACGAACGATTCTGGGCTTTGCCCAGTCAAGTGAGGGACGCAACATAAAGTGCGGCTCCGAAGCTGTACAAGTGTACTGCGAGAGGTTTGTGCAAGCAAAGGTTTGTGCAAGCAAAGCAGTTTGTCGCATAATCGTCGAAGACACCTTATTAAACACTCTTCCCGACAAACTGCGTAAAGAGCCCGGAATCTGCTGTTCTAAAAATGTTTATTCTCGAGGTATTTTTTCGCGTGCGAATCCGAAGCTGTATGAAGATACTGCGAGAGGTTCGCCCGCGAAAAGCGGTTTTCCCGAGCAAATCGCCGCAGGCACCTTGTGATTTATAAAACCACGGGAAAACCGCGTAAAGAACCGAGAATAAACGTTTTTGTAGGAACTGCAAGGTTCAGCGTATTTTTGACCGTACGGACCCGAAGCTGTATGAAGATACTGCGAGAGGTCCGTCCGGTCAAAGCAATCCGACGGGCAATCGTCGCAAGACACCTTGTCTCTTCTCTCTTTTCGTCGGATTGCGTAAGCAGCCGAAAATCTGCGACTATTAGGAACAGCAAAGTCCGGAGCTATTTTTGCTTGCACAAATCCGAAGCTGTACAAGTGTACTGCGAGAGGTTTGTGCAAGCAAAGCAGTTTGTCGGTTTGTGCAAGCAAAGCAGTTTGTCGCATAATCGTCGAAGACACCTTATTAAACACTCTTCCCGACAAACTGCGTAAAGAGCCCGGAATCTGCTGTTCCTACACGTTCAGAATCTCGGAGGCCAGGATGATATCGGGGTCAAGCTGCTTCTGCACAGCCAGCGCCTCCTCGATATCAATCGCCACGCACTTGTCGCCCTTGTACGCGATAATCTTGTTGACTTCCCCGTTTTTGAGGCACTGGACGGCCTTAACGCCCATCATTCCCGCGACGACCCTGTCCTTGACGGTCGGCGAACCGCCGCGCTGGATGTGTCCGAGAATTGTTGCCGTCGTCTCGATTCCGGTGATGT
The DNA here is from genome assembly GCA_902792515.1 of uncultured Ruminococcus sp. Lineage (GTDB taxonomy): Bacteria > Bacillota > Clostridia > UBA1212 > UBA1212 > UBA1212. The sequence continues at coordinate 11,905 of CADAZX010000053.1, read as the reverse complement.
TTTTGACCTCTTCGGCGAGCAGCATCGTTCCGCCGACACCCTCCGCGACGATGACCACATAGTGGTGCTTGCCCCTGTTGCGGCAGTCGATGATCTTCTTCACGACGTCGACGTCGATGTTGTAGGGCTTTTCTGGAATGAGGCAGACCTCGGCGCCGCCCGCGATCGCGCAGTTCATGGCGATGTAGCCGGCGTTTCTGCCCATGACCTCGACGAAGCTGCAGCGTTCGTGAGATGACGCGGTGTCTTTGATCTTGTCTATCGCGTCGCGAACCGTATTCATCGCGGTGTCGAAGCCGATCGTGTAGTCGGTGCAGCCGATGTCGTTGTCGATGGTTCCGGGAATTCCGATAACGGGAAGGCCCTCGCGCGCGATTTCAAGCGCGCCTTTAAAGGAGCCGTCGCCGCCGATCACAACAAGCGCGTCAAGCTGGAACACCTCGGCCATCTTTTTGCCCTTCACGATGCCCTCGTGGGACCTGAAGGTGTGGCAGCGGGCGGTCTGCAGGATCGTGCCTCCGCGGTAAATGATATCCGAGACCGACCTGGCGTTCATCTCGAACATGTCGCCGTCAAGCAGTCCGCGGTAGCCGCGCTTGATTCCGTAAACCTGGATCCCGTAGTACGTGCACGCGCGCACGACCGCTCTGATGGCCGCGTTCATTCCCGGCGCGTCGCCGCCCGAAGTTAAAACGCCGATTCTTTTTATTGGGTTGTTTGCCTGATTATCCATTTTATCCTCTTTCCGAAGCGCCGCAAGCACCGCCTCAACGGGCTCGCCCCGGCACGTTCAAGATCATTTTTGCGGTTTTCGCCGGCGCGTTTTTGCCGCACCCGTAAGCCTGTCGCGAAAACCCGCACAATGCTCAGTTTATTATACCATTTCCGCGCGAAAATGTGTACCAAAAAATTATTTCCCGCCACCCTCCGTTTTTTCCAAAAACAGCTTCCAAAAACAGCTTCCAAAGCATGCTAAAAAACCGCCTCAAGACCCGGAAACCCGCAAGGGAAACGATTTCTCTTGTATTCCGGCAGAAAACGGATTACAATTTATACAACTAACCGAAAAGGCGGGCCTGAAATGAAAACGGCGAACTCAAAGATAACAAAAGGAAAATACGGTTTCTTCCTCATCGTGCCGCGCGGCGAGGTGCGCATACTGCAGCTGACGGACATCCAGATTATCGACTCCGACCAGATGCGCACGCCGGACAGACTTGTAGAAGCGGAGCGGCTGAAATGGACCGCTGACAAAGTGTGGCACAACGCGTACAGGTACGTAAAGGAGGCAGCCGACAGAGCCAAGCCTCACCTGATCGTGATCACGGGCGACAACGTCTACGGCGAGTTCGACGACTCCGGGGACAGATTCCGCGAGTTTTGCGAGTTTTTTGAAGGGCTCGGAATCCCGTGGGCGCCCGTTTTCGGGAACCACGACAACCAGACAAAATGCGACGTCATCAGCCAGTGCGAGTACATGGAAGGCCTCAAGAACTGCCTTTTTATGCACGGAAACGTCACCGGCAACGGCAACTACGCGGTCACGCTCGTAAGGCCATCCTCCGAACCCGGCGAAAACAATGGCGAAGGAACTCATTTCAGCCCGCTGAGAACTTTTCTTATGCTCGACAGCCACGGCTGCCTGCATCACCCCGGAATCCGCGCAGACCAGATCGGGCTCTGCCGCGAAGCTTTAAAAGAGGTCGAAGAAAAAACCGGAACGGTGCCGCCGCTTTTCGCCTGCTATCACATTCCCTCGTACGAGTTTTGTCTCGCAGCGGAGGACGCAGGCTACCAGAAAGCGGACGATTTTTGGGCAAAATACGATATCGGGGTCACGGTTCCCGCGAAAAACGGCGACTTCGGCAAGAGGGACGACCCGCAGGGCAAGGTCGGCGACAACTCCGCTTTCATGGAGTTTTTCAAGGCGAACGGCGGCGACGGGATTTTCGTCGGCCACTACCACAAAAACTCCACTTCGATACTCAGTGGAGGCGTCAGGTACACGTTCGGGCTCAAGACCGGCCTCTACGACTACCACAACGACGATATGATCGGTAGCACCCTGATAACCTTGAAAGACCCTGAGGACGCGACGGGAGCGCCGGCATTTACTGTAAGGCACCTCTACACCGCGTTCAGTCCGGACGACCCCGCCTGAAACACGCCTGAAACACTTAGAAAGCTTAGAAAGCGGAAATAAATCCGCTGTAAATCGCGCGGAGTTTATTGTATAATTAGACGAAGTTTTCAAACGCTTCAAACATGACGTTTTTCCCTGTAAGGAGGACAAAATGGAAAAGAAAAAAGTAGTTTTGCTCGGAGATTCGATAAGGCTTATCGGCTACGGCGAGTTCGTTCCCGGCTTTTTGGGGGACGGTTTTGAGGTCTGGCAGCCGGACGACAACTGCCGGTTTGCGCACTACACGCTGAGGATGCTTTTTGACTTCAAGGCGCAGATCGAGGACGCCGACGTAATCCACTGGAACAACGGCGCGTGGGACCTGTGCAGAATTCTGCCTGACGGCGACACGTTTACGCCGATCGAGGTCTACAAGGACGAGCTGCGGCGCATCGCCAAAATCCTGCTCACCATCACGGACAAGGTCATTTTCGCGACGACAACACCCATTCTCGAGGGCAATCCGTACAACAGGAACGAGGACGTGCGCGCGTTCAACGACGCAGCGCGTGAGGTGCTCGAGCCGATGGGCGTCAAGATCAACGACCTCTACGGCGTCGTGGCGGAAGACATTCCCGCATATATCGACGCGAACGATTTCATCCACCTGACGCCACCGGCCGCGAAGCTCTGCGCCGAAAAGGTTGCGGACGCGATTAAAGCTGTTATTTAAAGCTGTTGTTTAAAGCGGTTGTCCGAAACGGTTGTTTGAAACGGGCGCACGCATGATTTTTTGAGAATTCCGGGGGGTATCTATTATGAAAAAGCCGGTTATTGCGATAATTCTTGTCTTTGCGCTCGCAATCTGTTTTGCGTCGTGCGGCCGCGATCCCGGGCAGAATTCGCCGACCGCGGCTCCCGGTATTTCCGGTTCAACAGACGCACCTAAAGAGACGGAAGCCCCTCCGGTAACAAATTCCCCTTCGGTAACGGAAGCCCCCGCGGAAACCGCGGCCCCCCACGTCCACGTCTTTGCGGAAGAATTCAAATCCGACGAAAACGGCCACTGGCACGAGTGCGATTGCGGCGAAAAAACGGCCGTCGAACCGCACGATTTTTCCGGCGCGACCATTACTACGCCGCCCTCCTGCTCTGTCGAGGGCTCGACGATAACGCTTTGCGCGATTTGCGGCTACGAGCATGTCGAAAAGCTCCCCAAGGTCGACCATATGGCGCAATTCATTCCCGGAAAGCCTGCCACGGCCACGGAAGAAGGCCTCACCGACGGCATGATTTGTTCGATTTGCGGCGAGGTGCTTCAGGAACAGCAGGTCATCCCCAAGCTCTCCGGAGTCAACTACACCGTTCCCGACGAATCGGAAATAGACGACATGGAGCACTGCGCGTTTGAGGCACGCCGCATTCTCGGCCCCTTCGACGACGCGTCCACCCTTCCCCTCGGAAAACTGATGGAGTACTATTTCAGCGTTCTGGATTATGAGACCGACGCGATCCGCAAAGTCTACAGAACAAAGGACGTCTGGGTTCCCTTCGACGCCGGCGACGTCACCAAGTGGCGGTTCACGATTTCCGCGGAGCAGCTCGGTAACTGGTTTGTCAGCCGGCTTGGCGTGAAGCCCGACTTCACAGGTATGAAGGATCTTTCCGTTTACGATAACGGTCTGTTCACGGCGGATTACGTTGCGGAAGAAGGCGTCGTCACCATCACCCTCAACGATGAGATCCACTTAGGCGGCAGCGGTCCCGAGAAGTTCCGCCCATACTACAAGAAAGGCGGCTGCGAAGTCGACGGCACGCGGTACGTTTTCAGCACGTTGTACGTCACGAAGGAGAAACCGGAGGATATGACCGGCGTGAATGTGGCCTACATCCGTGAGATCTCCTACGGCGGCTACGGCTACGGTTATTACGAAAACGCCGAAAACGGAGACCCGCCCACCCCCGAGGAAATGGCGACAACCTACGAAGACTGCACCGTGACCGTGACGGAAATATACGAAATTCCCGTCTACGCCGTGGTGACCGAGCACGTGGACGGCGAGTTCATTATAAGGTCGATCAAGGCTTTAAGATAAATGCAGTCCGATTGATACAGGGCGCCCCGGCCGTTTGCGGCCGGGGCGCCTTTTTTTCCTAATTATAGTCCAAAATCAGCAATACTCACAGTCCCAGGTCTTCGCCCACAAGGATCACCTTGATGCGGCCCGCTTTTGACGACCTTCTTGTGATGACGGTCTGGCAGCAGATGCACTCGGGCGACTGGCAGTCCTCGCATTTTCCGGTGCGGGTGCAGGGTGTGGCGCGGCCGAGTCTGACGGCGTTGGCGGGAGCGGCCACGTTGCGGGCACGGTCGATTCCGGCGTTCACGTCCTTCACGATCTTGTTGACGCCCGCCACCACGATAACGTTCGACGGTCCGTAGCACAGGAACGCCACGCGGTTGGCGGTTCCATCCACGTTCACGAGCTCTCCGCCGTAGGTGATCGCGTTGGTGCTCATCAGGAAGAAGTCGCACACGCCCATCTGCGCGTATATCTGCCGCCGCTCTTCATCGTCCTTTGCGTTCGCGCGGTCCAGCACCCGGTAGTTTCCGTTTTTGACGGCGTCCTGCAAGCCGATCTCGGCAACGCTCACGGAGCCGCCCCAGCCCACGCTCGACCCCTCGGGAATCAGTGACAGCGCGATTTTGAGCGCCTCCCCGCGGTCAGCGGCGTAAAAGCCCTCCATATTTCTCTTTTTAAGTCCTGCGATGACCGTTTTCGCGGCGTTTTCGGCGTTAATTCTTTTTACTTCGTCGATAGTCATTTTTCTCTTCCTTTCATTCCGGAAAGTCGCCCGGGTTGCGCGGGACACTGTCTTTCGCGCTGACTTGAAAAAGCCCGGGGCGGCTTTATTTTACCACACCCGGGCTCTTAACGGCAATATGACAATCCGTTACTTTTTTGTTACTTTTTTGCCGCGCGCTTCGTTTTTTTCGACTCCTCCAGCGCCTGCTTGCGCGGAGCGACCGGTTTTTCTTTGATTTCCCCGGCCTTGTCAAGAGCGATCTTGGTGAGCAGCGGACCGACCAGCTCGTAGATCAGAACCGCGAAAAGCGAGATGCTCCTGATGATCACGCCCGCCTCGCCGAGAGAGAGCGCCTTGAGAGACATTCCCAGCGCGACGCCTGCCTGCGGAAGAAGCGTGATTCCGAGATATTTCTGAACCGTCGGCTCACATTTCATGAGCTTCGACGAGACTGCCGCACCCGAGATTTTGCCTAGAGACCGTACAATAATGAACACGATGCCAATCAGTACGACCTGCCAGCTCGAAAAGACCGCCAGCTCCAGCCCCGCGCCGCTCAGCACGAAAAAGAGCACCATCACAGGGCCCGTCCACCTGTCCAGCCTGTCCATCAGCTCCGCCGAGAAGTCGCACAGGTTGCAGAAAACCGTTCCCAGCATCATGCACACCAGCAGCGACGAAAAGCCGACTGTCACAGGCCCGATTTTGAATTCGAGCATCGACAGCGCCACCGCCAGGAACACGAAACAGACCGAGATCGAGAGCCTCTTCGAACGCGAGTGGAAAAACCGCTCCGTCCAGTGGAAAAGAAGGCCCAGACCCGCTCCGAGGGCGAGCGAAAGCACGACCTCGACGATCGGGTTCACGACCACCGAGAAAACGTCCACCGTGCCGTGTTCGAGCGCCTTCGCGATACCGAACGACACCGCGAAAACGATCAACCCGACGACGTCGTCGAGCGCCACGACAGGCAGCAGCATTTTCGTGACAGGGCCCTCGGCCTTGTACTGTTTGACGATCATGAGCGTCGCCGCAGGCGCTGTGGCGGCAGCGATTGCACCCATTGTCACCGCAACGGATATTGGCATCACCTCAGGCATCAGAAAATGAAGCCCGATCAGCGCCGCGTCAACCATCACAGTAGCCGCGACTGCCTGGATTACCGCCACGACGACGGCCTTTTTGCCGGTCTTTTTGAGGTCTTCGAGCCTGAATTCGTTGCCCATCGCGAGCGCGATAAAGCCGAGCGCGACCTCTGAAATGATCGAGTACTGCGACACGTCCTCCGCCGACACGAAGCCGAGCCCGGTGATTCCGAGCCGTCCGAGACAGTAGGGGCCGATCAGTATTCCCGCCACGAGGTAGGCCGTGACCGCGGGAAGGTTCCAAATTTTCGTCACACGGGACATCATCAGCCCCGCCAAAAGCGCCACCGAGAGCGCCAGCAAAACAGTCATATTTCGCCTCTGTTTCAAGAATATCGGCGGTGCCGGCGAAAAGTTTTAAGAGCCAAGCCTGAAGCATTTGGCGCCGGACGTTTCGAGCCCTGTGCCGGGGCACCGCTTTCGTTGCGCGATTATATATCAAAAACAAAAATTGTCAACAGGAATCCGTTTGAAGTTCACGGTAATTTAAAAGAGCCAAACTTTCCGTTTGCCTGTCCTCCGTCCTCGACAGGAGCCGTGATTTCACAAGCAGGCAACAATCCGCCTATAAAAAAACAACGGCCTCTCTTTACGGAGAAGCCGCAGCTTGTTGTATTTTTGGCCCTGCATTTTGCGGCTTTGGCCGCGTGTTCCGTTCACTCCGAAAGAAGCCTATTTATAAGCGCTTCATCTTCGCCCGCAAGCAGTTCAAACCCTTCAAGACTCTTAATATAATTGCGGCATCTGTCCGAAATTACAGGCAATTCGCCGTCACCGTAGCGTTCCCGCGTATAAGAGAGAACCGCCCAGATACTGTCGCAGGAAAAATAACGGTCGTCTCTGCCGGGAATCACGCCTCCCCAAATGTCCAGAACATGCTCGATCGAAGACCCTTCGGCAGGCGCGATCGAACGGTCCCACATAAGGTGCGCAAAGTCCGAAAACTCCGGGTGTTCGCTCACCGGATAGGATTTGCCAGGTTCGGGAATGTTCATGCCCTCCGTTTCCCCGCTGTGAACCACCGCGACAAGCGCGGATGCTTCGCCGTCGTATTTTCCCGTCGCGGCCATAGCGTCATTGATGCAGACACATCCCGTATCGCGGAGCAAAACGTTCATGTGGAACATATTCCACATACCGTTCTGTCCCTGTTGTTCGTTACTCAAAACCAGTCTCCGGGAATAGCCTTCCAGCATCCTTCCAACGGTATACGCCTGATCCGCGGTTAACGTCTCCCATCCGTCGAGACCGACAACGTACTCGCACAGGTCTTCGGAAAGGACAGGCAATTCGCTTTTTGAGTATGCAGACGTTGCCAGTTCCGCCACTTCTTTGACGGTTTTGCAATTATGAAAATCAACGGGTTGAGAAGAATTCCTGCCGTTTTTACCTCGCGCCGCGCCTTTGCCTCCGCCATAGGCGTTTGCGAAAATACCGATACCCAAAGCAATCAGTACCAGCAATCCAAGCGAAGTAAAGACACAAATTTTGACAATTCTGCTACTGCTACTGTTCCTGTTCATTTTTCTCAGCTCCTTTTCAATAAAACGAAATCGAATATGTGAAAGTATCGCTGTCATCTGCGAAGCTTGAGACACACAACCGATAAAGTACCCCTGCCGACAGCGATACTGACATACTAAAATTATAACCGGTTCCTGTATCATCATCTTCATCAAGCAATACCCCGGAAGGCGAATATAATGCACCATACAAATCTTCACTACAGGAACCGCTATAAATATTATACGTGCCGGTCTGACTAACAGTAAACTCAAACCAGTCTGCGTCTGCATCCCATATAAAAGTTCTTGTTACAACCTTGCCATTACTTATATCTGTACAGTCATAATTATTAACAGCGGAACTGTATTCCATAGCACAATAAAAATCTGTTGACAAATAATGAACCCCAGGACTAATAACTCCCAAATTGCGTGCCATTGAAGGAATGTCGCCTGCGTTATCTTTTTCGTAATCATAAATATCATTTGTCATAGAGGCGGGCGACAATACCGGATCGGGGATTGAATCAATTCTAATCTTATAATAACCAACGAAATGATCATAAATGCCTAAATTACAAGAATCTGGCGCTGTGATGGTAGTTGCCGGTGATCCAAAGTCTTCCTGCGTAACCGATCCAGAGCCCGGTTTATGACTCCAAATTCCATCAGAACTCTCTATAAACCAATGATAGTCTACAGCATAAGAAGAAATAACCAAAGCCACCTTTTTCCATGGTCCGGTCATTATTTCGGAGGCTGAAGATGGAAAAATACGGTTCGTAGAGAACGATTCATTGAACATATATTGAAGATCAGTGTCCAACGCATCTATTATGGCATTTGCATAATAGGATACCCCATCATCATTCAAAGCAAATCGATTATTAACGGAATCCCAATCGAAGTAGGTACTCAAAGCGTAACTGTCTACTTGATTGTCTGACATATACCCGGGCTGTACTTCATCATATAGATTATTATCTATATTTCCGGCAGAATTACAATAATACTCCCCGTAATAGCCCACAGCATATGCGTAACAGTTCATTTTGTATAAAAGTCCATTGTTCCCCTGAGAGTTATATTTATTCACATTGAAGGTCCCATTCGTCGCCTCAGGAAGAACATAAGAATTGCTGCATTCTATTAGGACCCAAGAGGACGCCCCATTAGATGAAGTTGACAAACATGGCGTATTACTAACAGAAGACGCGAGCCTGTAGGACGTAAAAGCACTGCTGACGATAGAACAATACTGAAGTGTGCCATTCAAATTCCAGCATTGTTGCGTGTCCGCCTGGAGACTAGAACTTCCAACTGCTATTCCCAGATTAGTGGATGAATACGCATAAACAACGTTTCGATCGCCATACCAGTATGCAAAATCCTTTAGACTAACCAACCTCACGGAACCATTAGAAAAGTGCTCAATCTGCCATTTTTGACTGTCTTCGCCTGTATAAGAACTAAGAGCCAACCCGCTATTAGAATAAGTAAGATACTTGCCTGATGAATAATTCTTTATAAGATAAGTCTTGTTCCCTACTCCCGCTGTTGGATCAGAGGCATATACTAATAAGCAGTTTGCCGGAAATAACTCTGCCATTAAAACTACAAGGACAATAAATACTGTGCAAAGTCTTCTTAGCCTGAAACTATTCCAATAATCATTCATAACTGCAACTTGCTCCTTTCTTATAATAATCTAATTCCCCACACATTCTAATTAAGCATTGCGCAATAGAACCCATTTACTTATTCGAGCTTGTTTCAATACTTTCATATAATTCGCTCGTTAATTCTTCCTTAAAAGCACCATCTATTATAGGGGCTTCACCGATCTTATAAATAATTTTTCGCTATCCTTAAAAAACTCTGTTGAGAAAACTTGACGAAAGCATTACCTTCTTTATCATTATACCATTAATTACAGTTAGTGTCTATCGCGTTTTCACATATGGATATGGATGTAAAAGTATGTAAAAGTTGATTCTATTTGGTTCTATTTGGATTGAAGCAAAGTCTTCAAACCCATAAAAATGTCTGTGCAATTCACGTCAGTTAAACAAGAATTGCGATAATTGTTATTCTCGCAGTAGTTGAATACTAAAAACAAGTACATATTTTGGCAATATAAAAATGCGAATCACAAAAGTCCACTGTTTAGGACAAATCAAAACTTGTATACCCTAATTCAGTTATTGCCCTTTCCAAATCCAAAAATAATCTTACAGCGGATCGGCCTTTAAACAAATGCCATAACAGATTATCTTTTAAAACCACTTTGGTTTTTGGGTTAGAATAAAAAATAAATGTCAAACATGTAATGTCCCTAGTTGCCACGCATAAAGAATTAGTATTATTCTCTATTGAGTAGTTTTGGGCACATTCACTTAAAGAAATCGTAATCCTTTTTTTCGCGAATATAGTATTATACACTCCTTATTTATTTCAAATGAACGAGGATTGAATTCATTAATCATTTTAAGTTATGCCTCCTTTTTATTGTGTAAGAAAAACACTAATAATTTCATAGCTGTCCTGCGCATTACCCACTAAATATATTTCCACCACACTCCACTATCCATACACTTGTTCAACAACGGTTTTTGAAATTGTTCTCCATTGCTCATATTTGTTTAGAACCTCTTCATAAGACATTTTGCCAATTCCTCCAGGTGAATATCCAAGTTCTCGCATTTTTCTTGTGCTAAAAGAAAACCATGTAAAATTTTTACGTATTATCGTATTTGAAAAATAGTTCGTTTTAATTTTGTCTGTTAAAAATTTAATCAGTTCCTCAATATGGTCTTGCATGATTATTGAAATTGCCCCAAATAAATTGCTTTGATTGACGTCATTATTTCTTATTTCTTCTTCAGAATACTTTTCCCATATTCTTTTTTTCTTAACTGTTAAGACTGCATTCTCGACCAATTCTATAAGCTCATCAAAAGTCAAAGAAGGAAGCTTTTCAAAACCGTTCTCTTGACCCCAACCAAAATCATACAATAATCTTTTACGGAAGTGTTCTCCAGTTAATGTGTTTATATATATGTCTTCGTTGATAAGCGTAAACTCGTTATTGTATTTTGAAGAAAAATTAATAGTTAAATAAAAATATTTAATTGTTAAATCCATGTCAATTTCTCCCGTATAATCATTCAAAAATATGTATAATAATCTCGGTAACTTTCGAATTACATAAAAGTGCTGGCATCTCACAACTCCAAAAAATACTATTAACTCCTTGATAAGCAGAATTACAAATGTATACATTAACTACACCACTCGCTTGTTGGCAAAATTGTATTGAGAATTGTTCCCATATTGGTTTTGCTTGTTCCCAAGGCAAGTCTTTTGTGATAATTTCTGCCGCCTTTCCTATAGAATCAAGTATAATCTTTCCTTCTGCGTCTCTCGCTGCCTGTAAAGCCTGTTCTCCGCCAGAATAAAGGACTGTTCCAGCACCATTAACAGCACGAGAAAAGTTGTCGGCCAAATAAGTCAATCCAGCGCCTAAGCCACCAGCAGAAATTGTTGCATGTAGTAAAGTGGCTCCAGTTGCAACTTGAGCGGCAGTCGCGGTAACAGTCCCTGTAAGTAGGGTTGCAGCCGCAGCACCTGCTCCTAATCCAATTAAGCCACCTGCTGCTGCACCAATGAGAATACATGCCAAGACATTTTTCCCATTTACAGCAGCTATAATACCACCAACAACAGCTCCGGCAATAGCTCCTATAGCTGCAGTGATAAACATAAATGGAATATCACCGCTCGGATCAGCAAAATTCACCGGATCATTCCCGCAATATGCGAACAGGTTGCACCCAAGCGGACCTTCTCCAACGTTCAACTGAGAATCTGCGTTGATGAACCTCCCAATCATGGGGTCATAATACCGGCTCTGCAGATAGTAGAAACCCGTTTCGTTGTCGTAGTAATACCCGCGGTATCTGATTGGGTTGATATAGCCGATGCTTGCCGTGTTGTGGGTTATATCCGTGCCGCTGCCGTCTTTGATTGACACCAGTTTGCCCCAGGTGTCATAGGTATATGCGGCAACGACTGTTCCCGAATTGTTGACGATATGCGTTACGTCGCCCTGTGCGTTCCGGATATACTTGTAGTATGTGGCGTTGCCTCCGTTTTGCGAATACGCGAAGCCACATATTCTCCCTGCAGGATCGTAATCGTATATGATCTCATATGACCCGTCTTCCGCCCACTCAGATTTGAGAGTGTTTCCAACCCAAAAATAGTTTATCTGCGTTGAAACTCCGGCATTGGACACAAGTGTTTTTCTGGTTCTGAACCCGTCT
>CADAZX010000052.1 GCA_902792515.1 uncultured Ruminococcus sp. | reverse complement strand
GTACTCGGAGCTCGAGTGGCAGTCGGGAAAGGTAAAAATGGCGGACATTCTCTTCCTCTACAGTTTGCTGCCGGACGAAGTATATGAAGTCCGCGGGGAAGAGCTTTACCTTAGGGTATTCGAGGAGACAGACGGCGGCGGATATGCGGCGTCTGACGAAACGTTCGTGAAGATCGGGGAGGACGGCGACGGCAGGATCCGGGCCGTTTATGTGAGCGAAAATGATTGAGATAACAAAAAGCTTCGGGAAGCATACAGTGCTAAGCAGCGCCTGCGCGGAGATCGAGCCTTGCAGACTTTACCTGATCGTAGGCGAAAACGGCTCCGGCAAGACCACTCTTTTCAAGACTCTCAACGGCCTTATCAGACGCTTCGAGGGAACCACCGGCGGGAAGAAGTATATTCTCGTCGAGGACACGCCGGCTTTTTTCAAAACAAGATCGGGCGACGACAACCTGCGCTATTTTCTGAACAAAGAGGAGTACTTGAGGTCGCGGAAATACGTTCAGGACTTCCACATGGAGGACTATATAGACACGAAGTTCAAGACGTATTCCCAGGGAATGCGTAAAAAACTGGCGGTGGTCCTGGGTCTGTCGAAGAACGCGGACGTGCTCCTTCTCGACGAGCCCTCGAACGGACTTGACAGGAACTCGGTGGTTACGCTTTACAGCGTACTCAAGGAGTACAAAAAAGAGAAAACCGTTATCGTCGCGAGCCATGACGCGTCGTTTTTCGACCCTGAGCTGGTGGACCGCATTCTGGTGCTGAAAGACAGGAAGATAGAGGAGTACAGGGACGACCTTTTTGACTACTCCTACTATTTTGTCAGGACGAAAAACGAGCTGACCGCGGACGCGGCGATGATTGCGAGAAGACCGGGTCCCGACTCGTACGTCGTGAAGGTGATGCCGGGCGAGGAGGACAAAGCCGCCGCGTCACTGATTCCGTTCGGATTGCTCGAGTACAGAAAACTCGACTACGCCGACAGCTTTTATTCGGAGAATCTGCTATGAAGAAACAGTTTGGAGAAGTGTTGAAGAGCAAGGCTTTTGCCGTGTGGGTCGTGCTGGCTTTCCTGGTGATGGCTGCGGTCGTAGTCACTTTTAAAGTCAATACGTCGGTCAGGACTTTCAGGTATACTCTCGGAGACACCGACACGGTTGAAGACATCGACAGGGAAATTGACAACATCGAGAATGAACTTGCCGAACTCGAGAGTACGCCCGGATACACCAAGAGCCTTGCCCGCGGTTATCGCGACAAAATTCTTGTGCTTGAGGAACTGAAGCGGAACTTTCCTTTTGTCAAAGCGGACGAATTGTACCAGGGGCCGATGATGACCGGTGCGGAGGATTCCACGGCGTATCTGTTCAACCTGATAAACGTGGCGCTGTTCATGTCGCTGGCGACGGCTTTCATTTTAAGCTGCGTGCTTATCACGCGTGAATTCGACGAAGGGGTGCACATTCACGTCTACTACGAGAAACGGACCCGGAACGTTCTTGCACGCGGCGCGGTGGTGCTGATCTTCACGGTTGTGTTCTTTTTGGCAATGTATCTTTTTCTGTCCCTGGCGTCCGGAACGTATCCGCAGGTGTTCACGAAGGCGGTCGTGGTGGACAGGAACAGGGCGTATTTCATGAATATCGGCAAATACAAGACGGTCTACGGTCTGATCAGGTATTTGTATATGACGCTTTTCGGCGCGGTTACGTACGTGGCTGTCGCGATAACCGTGAAGAAAACGCTTCCGCACCTTTTGATATCCGCGGCTCTTACCGGGCTGGTCGTCGCTGCCGCGAAATTTCTGCGGCGCGTTCCGGACTTTATAGGGCTCGGAGATTCCAACGGCATGACATACGTGCCGAAATGGTACTATAATATCAGCGTTCTGTGGATTCTGCTGCCTGTGCTGGCGGTCGTGCTGGCGCTGGCGATGTTTGAGAAGCAGGACCTGTAGGAAACGCTGATTAAATGCTCTTTGCGCAAGCGGCAAACGCTTAATTCAACGACGCCGCAGCTTTATGTTGGCGGCATGAACGATTCCGCGAAGCGGTCAAGTGAAGGACGCAACTTAAAGTGCGGCTGCTAAAAGTCGTCTTCACGCGAGACATACGCGACTCGGCGAGCAAGAATTAGCAACCTTAAATGAGACGCCGCTGCTTTATGTTGCGGTTCGAACGATTCTGGGCTTTGCCCAGTCAAGTGAGAGACGCAACATAAAGTGCGGCGTCGTGAGAAAAAGGTGCCTTCGGCGCTTTCCGTAAAAGTCGCGCTCGAAAAAATAGCTATTAAATCAGCGTTTCCTTAGGAAAACGCGGAATTTTATTTCCGGAAAATCCGGGAAATAAAAAGCGAAATAAAAAGACGCCGGCCTGAGGATGTGTTTTTCCGGGGCCGGCGTCTTTTTTACTTCCGCCGCGTCAGGCGGCGTTTTTGCCGTCAGGCTTTCTTCTCTTTTTCGAGTGCTTTGTAAACAAGCGCCGCAAGGGCCGCGCCGACGAACGGGCCGACCACAAATACCCAGACGCTGATGATCGGGGCTGTGTTTCCGGTGATGAGAGCGATCAGAGCGGGTCCGATGCTTCTGGCCGGGTTGACCGACGTTCCGGTGAGGCCGATGCCGAGAATGTGGACAAGTACGAGCGTGAGGCCGATTACGAGGCCGCCGAAGGAGCCGTGTCCGGCTTTTTTCGAGGTGACGCCGAGAATCGCGAGAACGAATACGAACGTCAGAACGCACTCCACGATGAGTCCCGCGACGATGCTGCCGCTGACTCCGCCGAGTCCGTTGGAACCGAAGCCGCCCGTTTTGTCTTCAATGCCGCCGAGCTTGAACACGCCGAGAAGGATTCCGCCGCCCGCGAATGCGCCGAGGATCTGGGCAATCACGTAGAAAATGAAATCCTTGAACGTCATACCGCCGCTGATGAGTACCGCGAGCGATACCGCGGGGTTGATGTGGCATCCGGAGATGTTGCCTATCGAGTAGGCCATGGCAACGATCACGAGACCGAAGGCGAGCGCGGTGAGAATGTATCCGCCGCCGAAGGATGCGTCGCATCCGACGAGCATGGCGGTTCCGCAGCCGAATGTCACGAGAACGCATGTGCCAATGAATTCAGCAATATACTTCTTCATAAAAACCTCCTTGAAGTTTTTCATTATTGTTCTTTGATTATACAACCCGCGCGCGGAAAAGTAAACAAAAATCTTGAGCGTGACACGCGTAACACGCGGCTGACACGCGTCTTGCGCGGCGCGGCGCAATTTCCGGTTGATAAAAACAGCGCGAAAGGGTAAAATAGCCTTAAGAGACAGATTTATTTTCCGGAAATTGAACGGAAATTGAAGGGAAAGCAAAAATGAGCAAAAAGAAAGACAACAGGCCGAAGTTTAAGGACCGTTTCCGCTACTGGTTCGACAACAGGATGGCGAACGGGAGTCTGGGACTTATCAGACTGCTTCTGATCGTCACGGTAATCATTATCGTCGTGATATCGGTGATCATTCTTGTGTGCGGCTTCAGTGAGGACGGCGACGCGGGCGGCGTGTTCTGGGAGACAATGTCGACCGTGATAAACGCGTGGATGCCTTCGTTTGAGGACGGTAGCATCGGGTACATTATCCTGATGGCTGTCGCGGCAATCGCGGGTCTGCTCGTGACGAGCGTGCTGATCGGTATCTTTTCGACCGCGATCGAGGAGAAAATAACCGGCCTCAAAAACGGCAACTCCGCGATCATCGAGGAGGACCACATTGTCGTTTTGGGCTATTCCGAGGGGGAATTCACGCTTATAAAGCAGCTTGTCGACGCCTCTGCCGACGACAAAAGGTGCATCGTTGTGGCAGGAGACGCGGAGAGGTCCGAGATGGAGGCGGCGATTCGCGACAACGTCGACGTGCCCAAAAACGTGCGCCTCGTGTGCAGAAATATCGATATTTACGACCCCGCTTCGGTCAAAAAGTGCTGTGTCGAGCACGCGCAGGCCGTGATCGTAAATCCGCGCAACGATATCGAGACGGTCAAGGCGCTGCTGGCGGTGGCTTCTGTGCTTGAAGAAAGCGGCAGCTTTGTTCACGTCTACGCGGTCGTGTCGAGGGCGAGCTTTCTGCTGCCCGACGCTTACAAAAAGGAGCGCGGGATCACGCAGCTTCTCGCGAACAGGATCCTTTCCAAGGTGATTGCCCACTCGTGCACGCAGCCGGGTCTCTCACAGACGCTCATGGAGTTTCTTGATTATGACGGCTGCAATCTCTGCGAGATCCGGGTTCCGGAGGCGGAGGGTCTGACTTTCGGGGAGGTCACCGGGAGACTCGAGGGCGGCGTTCCTGTCGGCGTTATAAAATCCGAAGGAAAGAAGTGCGTGCTTAACCCCGCGGCTGATTTTGAGGTCGGCGTGAATGACAGTCTGCTCGTGTTTACGGAATTCCAGGATTCGGTAAGGCTGACGGAGCGCACGGATGTGGCGGTCAAGGTCTGCGCGGAGCAGGGCGGCGAAGGGACGGAAACCGAGTCGGTTCTGATTCTCGGAGTGAACGAGGAGATCGCAACGATACTTGAAGAATTGCCCTATAATACGAGAAAAATCCGCGTTGCGGGAGCGGATGATGAGGCGCGGGAGGAGATCCTGAAAACGTGCGGGAAGCTTCGCGAAAAGGGCAGGAGAAACTACGCGGTCGAATTTGTGCGCGATACTGTTCCGCGCCATCTTGAGTCGCTGGCGGCGATAATAGAGGACTCTGCGCACGTCGTTCTTCTCAACGACCACGAGAAGGAGGAGGACGAGGCGGATACGGAGAACATTCTTCGCATCCTCAACCTGAGAACGGTCCGCGATTCGATGGGCTTGCGTTTCAGCATTACCGCGGAGCTCAGGCGCGAGCTCAGCCAGCGGCTTGTGGATTCGGGGGATATGACTGACTTCGTCGTCGCCTCGAACATGGTTTCGCTCTTCCTGTCGCAGCTTGCCGACAGACCGGGACTTGAGCCCGTTTTCCGGGAGCTTATTTCCGACGAGGGAAACGAGATTTTCCTGAAAAAGGCGTCCGAACTGCGCCTCGAAAAGGATCTCACGGTCCGGGAGGCGCGTATCGCCGCGCTCGAACAGGGGTACGTTCTGCTCGGAATTATGGACGACGAAAACGGCGTGACGGTGCCTGTGTTCAACCCGCCGCTTGATTCGGCTCTTTCGCTTGACGACGGTGACAGGCTGATCGTGATAGGCGTCGAATAAAGGTTGAAAAAATGAGCCGCGGACCCGGAGAGGGACGCGGCGGGGTAAAAGGAATTCAAATTGTCCGGCAGGCGGGGGCGGCGTTGGTGCCTTCTCAAGAAGTGGGCACCGGCGGTCACTGGCTCCCGCTTTTTTGGGTTCGCGGTTTATTTCACGCGACCCTGCTTTTGCGATTTGCGGAGAAGCTTTTTCGACATTCCCGCGGGGTTTTTGTCGGAGGCGGTTTTCTTTTTCGGCCGTTCCGTCGTCTTTTTGACTGCTTCGAACACAAAATATCCGTCATCCTCCGTGACTCTGCAGCCGCCGAAAACTGCTTTCAGCTTGTTTAAGTACCAGTCCTTCCGCTTCGTGACCATAAATAAGGAGCCGCCCGTTTTCAGACGCGGGAACGCGCCTTCGATGAACTTTTTCGCGACCGAAAAGTCGGTGTGGTAGGGCGGGTTGGACAGAATGAAGTCAAAATCGCGGCACGGGACGGCAGAGTAGGCGTCGCCCGCAAAAAAGGAGACGTTGGAGGCGCGGTTGAGTGATGCGTTTGATTCGGAGAGTGCGACGGCTTCCGGGTCGACGTCGGTGAATACAACCTCCGAGCCGGGAAAGCTTCGCGCGAGGAAAATGCCGGCGATCCCGCAGCCGCACCCGAGGTCGAGGATTTTGGGCGTGTTTCCGGCGCTTTCCGCTTTTGCGTGCGCTTCTGTGTGCGCTTTGATCCGGGGGAGAGCGGCCGCAAGCATGGCAAGTGTACCTCTGTCGGCGTGCGCCGGCGAGAAAACGGTTTCCGCCGTTTCAAAAACGAACTCTTTGCCTTCAATTACCGCTTTGTACATGATCGTAAGCCTCCCTTCAGGCGGTCTTAACGCGCCGGATCGACCGCCGCTTTTCCAGGCTGGTTATATATTATCAAAACACGGTAGCTTTCGGCAAGCAAAAAACGCGTTGAAAACGGACGGCGGAAATGCTAAAATCGAAGCGTAAAACAGTATTACCGTACAATTCAGGGAAGCGCTGATTTAATAGCTATTTTTTCGAGCGCGCCCCCGAAGCTGTATGAAGATACTGCGAGAGGGGAGCTCTCGAAAAGCAAGCGGCAGCAGATCTGTCGCAAGACCCATTATACGATTAAAGCTTTGTTGAAGTTGACGCACTGCACTATATTGCATACTGCCGGTCATTCGCCGCTTGCGTAAAGAGCATTTAATCAGCGGTTCCCCTTTTACGGAGGAGGGTATGAAAAAGCTGTTAGCCATTTTAATAGCGGCCGTGATGACGGCGCTGCTCGTGACGGGCGTTTCGGCGGATTCCGACGAATACGGCCATCCGGACGGCTATGCCTCTGACAGGTACCCTCAGCGCTACGGCGGCAGCGAGTCGAATATCAACAAAAACGACCTTGCGGACGGCATAGAAGTCGTTATGCGAGCGGACAAATACTCTCTTGACGACGGTAAGGTCACGTTTACGGTTTCGATCGAAAAATGGCCGGAAGGAGCGGCGGCTCAGATAGCGGGCGTGACTCCGGCTTACGACGTTACCGTTTTCGACCCGGACGCGCCAAACGTTGGCGGAACGTGGGGCAATATCAACGCGCGCATCCTTTTGAATACAGAAACTCCGCGCTACACGGAGCCGGCGGTACCGCTTGACACCTCTTATGACGCGCAGAAGAATATGTATCTGCTCGCGGCCGCGTGGGAGAGCCCGCGCCGGTTTGCGGTTGCGCCTTCCGCGGCGCCGTGCGATTTTCTGGAGTTTTCGCTCGTTCCCAAAACCGCCGGCGTTCAGACCGTCGTATACGCGTACGTGCAGTTCCTGGACGGCGGCAGGGAGTTCGCGAAGCTGCTCGCGGTCAACATCGGAGAAAATCCGGCGATTCTCACGGCGGGCGTCTCCGTTGGCGCAGATCTCACACTTAAAGTCTCCGCGTCCGTTCCATACAGCAAAAACACGCCTTCAATGACCTTCACGCACGCGCGGTTCGGGTTTGACGCGCCCGATACCGTCACGGTGAAGGGCACGAAGGGCGACGACGGACTCTGGCATTTCAGCTACGCGGGAATAGGGTGCCAGGCGATGACCGACAGGATATCGTTCACGCTTAACGACGGCGAAAAGGTGCTGGACAGCCGCACGGATTTCACGGTCAGGCAGTATGTCGAAAACCTCGCGGCGCAGATGCCTGACTACGCGCCGCTCGCGTCGGCCATGCTTCAGTTCGGAGCGCAGTCGCAACTGTACGCTCACTACCGCACGGACGAGCCTGCCGCTGAACCGTTGACAACCGTTGAGATCCCCGATGAAAACGGGATAACGGACGACAGCGTGTACGAGGAAACCGACCCCGCGAAGGCGATAACAGGCGCCTCACTGCTTTTGTGGAACGCGTTTTCGTTCAGGTTTACGGCGGCGTCGACCGATGGCGCGACATTCGGATTTGAGGGCTCCGAAGAGCGCTTCCCGTGCGAAACCGAAGAAGAGGACGGCGTTACCTACATTCTGACGCCGGCCGTGTCGCTCACGAATCTGTTCAGGAACATCGTTGTCGAAAACGGCCCGAACAGGCTGGTGTACAGCGGAAAATGCTACATCGCGAACATGCTCGGCGACCCTGAGGCGGGAAACACGGTGAAGGCGCTCTTCAACTTCTACGCCGAGGCGGCGAAAATTCAAAGCGCTCAGGGCTGAAAACGGCCGGCATGAAAGGTCAAATAATAAGCCGACATGAAGGTGTAAAAAACAAGTCAGCCGGCTTTTAAAAGAGGCAAACCCGGCGCCCGGCGCCGGCAAATTCAATTCAATTTATGAAAGGGTAGAATTATGGACATCAAAGCAACAGCAGAACAACTCGTAAAGAAAATTCAGGTCGACGACAGCCTCCTCAGCGCTTTCAAAAGCAAGCCCGAGGATACGGTCAAGAAGCTCGTGAACAAGGACCTCAAGGGCGACATCCTGAAGCAGCTTGTCGACCTCGTAAAGGCGAAGCTCGGCCTCGACGGCATCGCGGGAATCGCGAACAAGATCGGCGGCCTCTTCGGTAAGAAA
The DNA here is from genome assembly GCA_902792515.1 of uncultured Ruminococcus sp. Taxonomy (GTDB): domain Bacteria; phylum Bacillota; class Clostridia; order UBA1212; family UBA1212; genus UBA1212. The sequence goes on along the minus strand of CADAZX010000052.1, from coordinate 6,412 downwards.
AACTAAATAAATTTACACAATAAATAGCGGCCGGGCCGCCCCGATTTTTTTGTGGGGCGGCCCGGCCGTATTATTATACAACTATGCTTTTCGCGGCCAGCGTGAGCCTTTTTACGTTGAGCGACGTCAGCCATTCGATCTCGCGCGTTATGTTGGCGCGGAGACGGTTCATGAGTTCGGGTATTGGGTAGCCGTACTTCAGGACGAGGTCGACTTCCATCGTGATGCCGCCGACGACGTTCGAGACGCGGAAACGGCTGATGCGGGCGACTGCTGGGGAGGCCATCACCGAGTGCTCCATTATCTGGTATATCGCGTACTCCGAGATCGTGAAATTGCCGAGGTAGCTGAACGTGGGGCGCACGACTGACTTTTCGCCGGCGGATTCGACGTAGCCGCTCTTGTTCTTTTTGAGGACGTTGAGCGGGTCGAGGTAGATGCCCGAGAAGTCTTTCTTGAGTTCCATCGTGGGCACCGGGATGACGTGCTTTCCCTGGCTGCGGCGGGTGTTGAGCGCGAGCTGGATCTCTTCGGGCGTCGCGATGTCGGAAATGTAGATCGTCTCGTCTATCCCGTGAAGGCCGAGGCGCTCCGCGATCTTTTTGACCATGCCGTCGGAGGTGCCGAGAATAAGAACGCTGGAGGGGTTCGACGACTTGAGCGCGTGGGAGACCTCGAACGCGTGGTCGTCGTTCACGAAAACGGCCGTCTTTACGGAGGCGATGCGCGTTTTCTCTTTTTTTGCCGACTTGCCGCAGACGATGGTGCCGCCTTTGATGAGAAGGCCGTCGTCGACTATGTACTCGATGTTCTTTTCGCGGGCTATTCTGGCGGCGCGGTGGCTTTTGCCCGTTCCGCTCTCGCCGACAAGCGCGTAGATCTTCATGCGCTCACCTCCTTTTCAAAACTGTTCTTGGTGATAAATTATAACCTATATTTAGGTAAATGTTACTTGATTATGTCGGTATCGCCGGTCATCTTTAAAATGCCGCGGGGAAGGGCGTCGCGCGAATTGCCCCAGTCGGCTTCGGCGTTCCGGTAGTCGAACTTCTTGGTGAACCAGTCGACCTCGCCCTCGATGCGTTCAAGGTTGGTGACCAGAAGCGAAGTCACCGTGTCGCGGAATTCGTCCCGCGTCGAGCCGCCGAGTTTTTTGCCGGACTCCTCAAGCAGAAGCGCGGTGTGGGGAACGCAGAAGCCCTTCGAAGAGCGGAACTTCGCCCTGAAATCGCGGTCGGTCTTGTACATGTGGAAAATGATGTCTACGTAGCGGTCCATCGTGTAGTCGAGCTTTTTGCAGACGGCGCATTCTTTTTCGTGGGCGCGAAGGTACCTTACGAGAGGCTGGCTCGCGGCAGGTTTCGAGGCGTTCTTCCCGCCGAAAAGGCTGAACTTTTTGCGCTTTCCGCTCCGTTCCTCGCCTGCCTCCGCACCTGGTAAAGCATCCTCCTCATAATTGGTAGTATCTTTTGCCTGAGCGTATTTTTTGATGCGTTTCAGCTGTTCCTGCATGTACGTGTCGAGCATCAGACCCAGGCCGAGTTTTTTGGCCTGCGAGTTGTAGAGCATGTTGAAGTGGCGGCCGCAGAAACCGAGGTCGTTCGTGACGATGCGGGTGTCGGGCTCCATTAGCGAAGGTCCCGCGAAGTACTCGACGGTACTGTTTTCAAACCGTTTCTTGAGTTCGCAGACCGGGCATTCGCAGTCCGCCTCAAACGCCTCACTGACGGGAATTGTATAAATCGTATCGGCCATAAAGCGGCCCTCCTTTTCGAAAATGTGCGTGAATCCGTCTTTACGTGTTTATGATACCACTTTTTGCCCGAAAATGAAACAAAAATCGTGCAAAAACGAACCCTTTGCGTTATCATCGCGGAAACACATCGCGGAAACACGGTCTACGGTCTACGGAGGAGAAAAGCGTTGACAATTAACTAAAAAAAAAATATAATTGATTTGAAATCTTATTCTCGCGTTTTTCTTGGGGGTTTTATGAAAAGATTTTTGCTATTTAACAAGAGAGCCCGTACAAGAAATACATTAAATGCCGGTACGCCGGTGCTGCGTATATTTTACAATAACTTGTGTAATCATTGAGGAGAAATTAAGCTATGAAAAAGACTCTCTTTAAAAGACCGCAAGTGCTTGTTCCGCTGATTGCCGTTGTGCTTATTGTTGTCACAATAGCGGCGGTGTTCATAATCCTTTCATTGCGTCCAAAAGATTCAGGACTGGTAAAGGTGGCATGGGAGTATTTTGACGGCACGGTTCTTGATTTGGGTGAGTGGAAAGGAAAGCTGTCCGGCGGAATCAAGTATTATAACGCGACTCTGGATGACATTGACGCTTTTCTTGATTATTTGCGGGGAAGCGAATTGTATGATGAAAAACTTGAGTTTAAAAACTCGAAAAGTCCGTTCTCAACCGTTATATATATTCCGGTAGAAGGAAAATTGTTTTACGTGAGAGTAATGAACAATGTTGTAATGATATCTTCACTGGATACGGTATACAATGACGTTGAATACGTATCGAAGAATGTATGCAGGTTTATGTACAGCCCGGTGGATACATACGGGACGCATTTTCAGAACCCGGAGACGAAGAAATACGACAGTCCCGGAAGGTGGAACGCGGATGTAACGCTTGACGATATCAAATACCTGTATTCGTTTATAGACGAGGATATGTATTTAATCGAAGACGACTGCATTTACGTCAGAAGTTATGCCAAGCTGGCGGACGAAACGTCATGGGCTTTGATCTCAATAGAAAAAACCGGGTACAGTTTGAAAATTTACGAAAACGAGGACGGCGAAGTTATGGTCGACGTAATCTACCCGAACGGGACGAAAGACAGTAAATGATTTACCCCGAAACGAATAAGACACCCGCGAAGTTTCTGTAACGTTTGCCGCTTCCGTTTAACTTAGCGGAAGCGACTGTTCGTGTAAAATAGTTATTGTGTTTGGGGCATAAATAAACCCATGAGACCTGCCTTTGGGAGAAAAATAGTTGACAGTACAAATTGAAGAATGTAATAATGCAAATATAAATCAATAAGTATTCGGTTTAAGATTACTTTACTTGTTTTAAGAGGTTTTATTTTAGAAGGAGAACCAAATATGAAGAGATTTATTTTGTGCGCACTAGCATTTTTTTGTCTGTAACTGGGTAGAGGTGATGGGAGACAGAATCTGAATCCGTCGTAAACCTATTGCAAGAATAACGAAAACAACAAAGAAACGGAGGAAACCACAATGAAAAGATGCATTCTTTTAACACTTGCGATGCTGTTCCTTTTTGCGGGGGCAGGATGTTCGCAACCAAGAATTGACGAAAATGACGCGGAACAATTGCATGTTGCCGGCGGAGAGTCAACTTCGGACGAAAACGCAAACGCTTCGGAACCGACTGCCAGGTATTTTATTAACGCATCCGACGCTGTGCAGGCAGATTTTTTTACAGGTTTGTCGGAACTGGGGCAACTTACCGCGTTGAACGGAGGCGAGGTCAAAAGGACTTCCTCAAAGAACGCCGCCGCAACAAAGGTTATCGATATTGACGGAGAGACTTACGAAGCGGAATACCAGTGGACAGAGACAGATTCAGGCGATCCGGAGGGGGAGAACGTTCTTTTCAGATACGGATCGTATGACCACTACAAATTAACAACCGACGCGTTTACGGTTGTTCTTGACTATTTGAGCGGCACTGATATGCTCGCCGGATATGTTTTTGAACCTGCCGACGAAACCGGGTATGAGGACGTTGAAATTGACCTCGATGAGGCAAGGAACGTTTTCAAGGGATTCGTTGCAGATACAATGAAGTATGACTTGTCGAAGTATTCGGCAATAAGAGAAATTGAAGACAGTGACGGAAGCTACTGCTTCATATACTCCGTTGAGACGGAAGGAATACCTACCAACGACACTATCGTCGTAGGAGTTGCGAGGAGCGGATACATATACGGGGTTTCTGCGAAAGAGGCGGGAATTTCCGGTTATTTTGCGCAGCCTTCAATAGAAAAAGTCGAAGCCGGAATCAATTCCATACTCGAATATATGCACGAAAAGCTTGGCGATAAAGCAGAGGATACGGGAACAAGAAGCATCTGTTTCGGAAATGACGGCAAGATTTATGCGGCGGTAAAATTCGCTTCAAAATCCGGTCCGGACAATCTTGCGACCGCATTCACCGTTTACACGCAGATTTGATTTTCTCCCTGATTTGGAACAAGATAATACCCGGTTGATTTTAGTGCCGGACGCGCCGTCGAAAAATGGTGGCGCGTCCGGCTTTATGTGCTTTGGGAAAGCATGATTCATTTCTTCGCGGAAGTCTTCGCGGAAGCGGCTTTTTCTATTCACTTTCCGGCAAAAAACTGTTATAATAAAAGTGTGTAACTGTTTTCGGACAGCAAAAAAAGCACACCGGCGCAGGTGCGCCGGAAAACGGAGAATGCGAAATGAATTACATCGGAACCCGATCCAAACTCAAAAAGTACGGTCAACTGCATGTTCTCGACCACTACAAAGAACTCGACGGTGCAGGAAAAAAGGCGCTGCTCGCGCAGGCGGCAGGCATCGACTTCGAAAAAGTGCTGAGCCTCTACAGGCACGCTACCGGCGGCGAACAGGGAGACGCGGCGGAGAATAATTTTAGTTTCGAGCCGCTTCCTTATACGGACAAGGCGTCGCTTCCCGCGGAGAAACTCGCGGAATACGAAAAGGCCGGTGCGGACATAATGGCGCGCGGCATGTTCGCGGCAGTCACGATGGCGGGCGGACAGGGAACGAGACTCGGCCACAACGGCCCGAAGGGAACCTTCGACATCGGTCTTTCCTGCCACAGATCGCTTTTCGAGATACAGTGCCGCCGGCTCGCCGACGCCTCCGCGAAGTACGGCAGAACGATTCCCTGGTACATTATGACGAGCCGCGAGAACGACGCAGACACGCGGGCGTTTTTTGAGGCGCACGGCTTTTTCGGCTACCCGCGCACGGAGATCAGGTTTTTCGTGCAGAACATGCTCCCGATGGTGGGCTTCGACGGGAAAATCATTCTCGACAACCCGGGACACATTAAAGAGGGTGCGGACGGCCACGGCGGCGTTTTCGCGGCGCTCAAGTCTTCGGGCTGCTATGCGGATATGCGCAAACGCGGTATCAAATGGGTTTTTGTCGGCGGCATCGACAACGTGCTGCTGAAGCTCGCGGATCCGGTTCTCGTCGGGTTCGGTGAAAAGAGCGGTGCGCCGGTAGCCGCCAAGTCGCTTGTGAAGCGCGACGCCAAAGAGGGCGTGGGCGTTTTCTGCAGGCGTAACGGGAGACCGTACGTGGTAGAGTACACCGAGATTTCGGACGAAATGGCGGAGGCGCGCGGCGCCGACGGTCAGTTTGTCTACGGCGACGCGCACATTCTCTGCAACCTTTTCAGCATGGACGCGATCGGCGACATTCTCGAAAACGCGGATGGCCTTCCTTACCACGCGGCGCGGAAAAAGACTCCTTACGTGGGAGCGGACGGTGAAATTCATACGCCGGACAAGCCGAACGCGTTTAAGTTCGAGTCGTTCATTTTCGACGCTTTCGGGAGATTCGACGACCTGGCGATTTTGAGGGTCGACCGTGAGAGCGAGTTCGCGCCGGTCAAGAACCGGGAGGGGAACGACAGCCCGGAGACGGCGAGAAAGATGTATATCGCGCAGTTCGGAGAGTAATCAAACAGTAATAACGGGACGCTAATCAGGCGGGTGCTTATTAAACGAAAAGGAGCAGGCACGTGTTATGAACAAAGGACGGAATATTCTGCTGATAATGATATGTCTTCTAAGCGTCAGCGTGCTCGCGTTTTTTACTCTTTTCGAGAGGGACAACACCCAGGGCGTGGCCGACGGCGTCAGGTATATAGTCGTTTCCGAACAGGACGGCGTCAAAACGCTGGAGTTTTATTTTGAGGAGCCGGGAAGGGTCGAAACGGGCCTTGCGTCGGACGACGGCGAGGTCGTGACGGTTTCGGTCGACGGAAGCGATTTTTCGTACACTGTCGACAAGACGAAGTTCGCGGTGACCGCTTTTAAGGACGGCGCGAAAACGGACGACCCGGAGGCGTTCGAAACGTACTCCGAGAAGCTTATACGGATGATCGTCAAGGGCAAGGACAGGTTCGTCAAGTTCTGGCAGGCGGCGATCGTGGCGGTAGTGGCGCTCGCGGGCGGATTGATAATTCTTTTTGCCGAGGAGATCTGGCACATTGTCTACAAGAAGGATAAGGACGAGGTGCCCGAGTGGAAGAATATGAACGGTATCAAGGCGGCCGGCGCGTGCGTGATCGCTGTCGCGGTGGTGCTGCTGGTCATATTTATTTTGATTTAATTTGATTTCACGCGAGCGTGCGGGCGGTGCGG
>CADAZX010000051.1 GCA_902792515.1 uncultured Ruminococcus sp. | reverse complement strand
CGGACGAGCTCAAGGCCAAGGAGGCGGTCTCCAGGCTCAAGCGTCGCCTCGAGCCGGGATTCGAGGCCTTCAACCTCGACGAGCGTCCTGCGAGTCCGGACCTTGAGCCGCAGGAGCTGCTCTCGTCGCTCAACACCATGCCCTTTGGCTCGGGGTTCAGGCTGGTCGTCGTGACGGGGGCCGACCGCCTCTCCAAGCCGGTATCAGACGCGCTGGTGGCCTACCTCAAGGACCCAAACCCCAGCTGCATCCCCTGCCTGGTGGCCGAGAAGCTGGCAAAGACGACGAAGCTCTACAAAGCTATGGCCGCACTTGGCGCAAAGTCGGTCATCGACTGCTCGCCCGCAAAGCGTTGGGACCTTCCCAAGCGTTTGGCGCGCATGGCGCAGGCCAGGGGCATGCGCATCGACAACGCGGCGGCCGACAAGTCAGCCAAACACGAACAGGAGCAGGAAGAAAAACCGGCGGAGGAGAAAAAGACAGGGCATTTCGAAAACGGAATGTGGGTCTACGACGAATAAAAATATACTTACGGAGCAACTAATTAAAATGGCTTTTGAAACTCTAAATCAGAAGAATCATAAAATACTTTTTTACGTACTGATCGGACTCGCGCTGCTGGCGGTGGTGCTTCTGATCGTTCTTGAGATTTCAGTACTAAAGAACGGGGGACTTCCGTTCAACCCGAAAAAGGAGACGCCTACACCAGAGATCACGGCGGAGCCCACTCCCGAGCCTACGCCCGAACCCACCGAGGAGCCCTGGATCCCGGTCAACGAAGACGGCATGACGATAGCGACGCGCTTTAATCCGCCAAAGGGCTACACGAGAGTCGAGACGGCGCCCGGAAGCTTCGGCGAGTACTTAAGAAACTATCCGCTTAAGCCGTACGGTACAAAGCCGCTTCTTTTCTCAGGCGCCGAGAGCGACACGGCTTCCGGCCTCGGAGTACTTGCCCAGGTCGACCCGCTCATCAAAAACCAGCAGTGCGCCGACACCGCGATAATGCTCTACGGCGAATATCTGTACGGCCAGGGGCGCTTTGACGAGATCGTTTTCAACTACAGCAGTGGATTCAAATGCGACTTCGTGACGTGGGCGAAGGGCTACAGAGACGTCGTCGAGGGCAGAAACGTCCGCTGGGAGCTCGCCACGGACAAGCCGGGCGTTAACGAAAACGACTACTCATACGCAAACTTTTACAACTACCTGAAAGAGGTTTACGTTTACGCAAACACCGACTCGCTCGTTACGCAGTATCCGAAGAAGAGCATCAACGACCTGAAGCCCGGCGACATTTTCATCGCTTCAGCATCGACTCTCAAAGCGCAGGCGCAGCTGATCAGCGAGGAGGCGGCTGAATCTGTGACGTACGGACACGCCGTCATAGTCGCGGACGTGGCTGTGAACGCTGCCGGCGAAAAGGTGTTCCTAATAATAGAGGGAACGACGCCCGCCACCGAGTGCTCCGTTGTCGAGAATCCTGACGGCGTTTCGGTCTGCTGGTTCAAAATCGCGCCGGACGGATCGTTTGTGAAGTCGAAGAGCGGAATCAAGTGGAAGGACAGCTGGCTTTACTCGTTCGAGGGCTGACGTCAAACAGGAGCGCTGCTGTTCCGCCGCTTCCTCCTCCCGATTGAATCAACCTCTGGCTCGAAGCCGCTTTAAAGCGAAAAATTAAAAGAATATAAGCAAAGTGATATATTACGGAGGTTTTTATGGAGATAGTAAGATCGTCACAGAGCAATATTTCATTCCCAATCGGGCCGCTCGCATTGATAGGAATGCGCGGGTACGAGAAGTTTACAAAACAGGTCAACGACTGGATCGTCCAGCTGAGACTTGAGAGTATGGGCGTTTCCGACTCGAATTTCATCGTCGACGCTCAGACGAAACGCTTCGCGAACGGCGAGGGCAAGGGTATCATCAACGAGACCGTCAGAGGCCGCGACCTGTTCATCCTTTGCGACGTAGGAAATTATAGCGAGACGTACGATATGATGGGATTCACGAACCACATGTCGCCGGACGACCACTTCCAGGATCTCAAGAGGATCATTTCCGCGGCGGACGGCAAGGCGAAAAGAATCAACGTCATCATGCCGCTCCTCTACAACGGCCGCCAGCATAAGAGAATGGTCCGCGAATCTCTCGACTGCGCCGAGGCGCTCAGAGAACTCGCCAACTACGGCGTCGCGAACATAATCACGTTCGACGCTCACGACGTCAGAGTCCAGAACGCGATCCCTCACGTCGGCTTCGAGAACGGCGTCGCGTATTACCAGTTCCTCAAGGAGCTCTTGAAGACCGTTCCGGACCTCGGCTTCGAGCACGACAACACGATGATCGTCAGCCCTGACGAAGGCGCGGTGCACAGAAACCTCTTCTACGCTTCGATCTTCAAGCTCGATCTCGGCGTTTTCTACAAGGTAAGAGACTACGGTAAGCTCGTCAACGGCCGCAACCCGATCGTCGCTCACGAATTCATCGGCGGCGACGTCGCGGGCAAGGACATTATCGTTATCGACGACATCCTCTCTTCGGGCGAATCGATTCTCGACATCGCGAAGGAACTCAAAAAGCGCAAGGCGAAAAGGGTATTCTTCCTCGTCACCTACGCTCTCTTCACGGGCGGCGTTCAGGTATTCGACGAGTACTACACCAACGGCCTGATCGACGGCGTATACGCGACAAACCTCACGTATCTGCGCCCCGAACTCGACGGCTGCGAGTGGTTCCACAAGGTAGACATGACAAAATACGTCGCGAAGATCATCGACGACCTCAACTACAACGAGTCTCTCTCGGCACTCATTTCTCCTTCCGAGAGAGTCATCGACCTCATGCGCCGCGTAAGAAACGGCGAAAAGCTGAGCTGATATTTGAAGCTTTTTGGGCGGCGCCCGCGGCCTTTGTTTTCCATGAAGCCGCGGGCGCCTTCCGTTTACATAATAAGACAAATAACGCCGCCCAAACGGCGCCTTCTCTTTAATCTTTTTCTCTTTGGAGGTATTTATGAATATTCTGAAGAAACTGTTTGCATTTACGGTCGCGCTCGTAATCGCCGCGTCAATGCTCGCGGTCCTTTCTTTTGCCGCAGAAATTAAAACGCCCGAGGAATACTCCCTTGATCTTTATGGCCACTGGGATTCGCTCATGATTGACGGCGAGGACATCACAGACGGCGGGGCGATCAAGTGGATCATCGATCATAACGGAAGCGTCGAGGTTCACGCCTCTCATTTTATGGCAAGGGGATGGGTAGCTTCCAGCTACAAGATTGAGCAGTTCGGCTATGTGATCGATGACGGCGAGCCCGTCCTTTCAGATAAGTTTATCACGGAAGCCGAGCAGCCTGTTCACGACGCCGCAAAGGAACGCGAGCTTGACTATGCGACGAGATATGAGATATCGTTCGACACCGCGGGCCTTCCCGGCGAATTTCTCGTCAAATTTGTTGTAAAGCTTGAAAACGGCGATATTGTCGAGCTGCCTTCGCCGAACATTGACGGCGTCGAGTTCTTCTACTCCGATCCCGAGGCCAAGCACGACGAGCCCACTGCGACACCCGAAGGCCAGGGTGAGGAAGCCACTCCCGCTTCATCCCTCGAGAACAAGTCGATCGACGAGATCAGGTTCAACTCCTACGAAAAAGTCGATGACTTCTTCATGTACAGCACCAATAACGCTCACATCGGCGCCATCGAGTACGATGAGGAAAAAAACTGCTGCGTCATTAGCGTTATGGCCGGCGAGGACCCGAACGTGGTTCTGCCTTTCGGCCAGCTCCTCCTCGACACTGACGTTGAATATTTCTCCAACATCTCCGCCGATACGTGCAAAGCGGCCGTGTTTATCGCGAGTTTTGACTACGGAAGCGTTCTGAACAGCGACCAGAAGGTGGAAGGTACGTTCTACTACCAGTCCGACGGCGGCTCCACTTATTCCGAGAGCAGAAACCTCCATTACAACTACGAGGAGACTGACGCGATCCAGTGCGTAATTCTCAACTTCGAGCGCGCCAGAACGTGGAAGGGCGATATCCAGGACTGCCGGTTCGACATGGTCTGGGCATGTGACAACGACATCGATTACAATCTCTACTATTTCGGATTCTTCGCGTCCGTTGCCGACGCCGAGGAGTTTGTCGCTCTTTACAAAGAGAAGGGCGACGACGCCATGAAGAAGGATCCCGAGACTCCGACGCCCGCGCCCGCCACCGCGACTCCCGAGCCTGCCGCTACCGACGTGCCAGCTACGGAAGCTCCCAAGACCGACGCTCCCACCGAAGCGCCTGCCACGGAAAAGCCCGCTGAAAAGAAGGGCTGCGGCAGCGTAATATGCGGCGGTACCGTTTTCGCGTTTGCTTCGATGCTTACGGCCGCTTTCGTGCTTGCGAAGAGAAAAGAAGCCTGATTTACACCCGATCCGGCAAAAGACTTTAGATTTACTCGGAGTACAAAAATGTCATTTTTCGATAAGATTAAATCCGTATTTAAAAAGAAGAAGCCGGAAACTCCTCCCGCTGTTCCGGAAGGACCGGGTCCCGATGACTACGGAGACCGCGGTTCTCCCGGCGCGGGCGAGGGGGCGGTGCCGACAGATGCGAAGGTCAAATCGTTCCGCTTCAGCTACGACGGAACGATAGGCGGCGACTCCTACTGGTACAGGTTCGACGCCGAACAGGAACCGGCTGTTTTTGCCTACGAATCGATGGTTTATCCGGATTACGGCGAGATGAAAACTGAGGCGGGACCGGAACTACTCGAGGGGCTCACGGCTATATATAAGGAGCTGAAGCTCTGCGAGTGGGACGGCTTCGACATGGTAAACATATACGTTTGCGACGGAAGCGGATTTTCGACGTCGATGTATTTCGAGGACGGTTCTTCGATGCGCGCGAACGGTTCGAACTCGTTCCCGCCGAGGTACCGTGATTTCAAAAAGAGGATCGACGAACTATTCAAACCGTACGCCGAGAGGCTTGTAGAGGAAAAGCGCATCGAGGCTGTCAAAAAGGGCGTCTCCGGCAGGATAGATTCGTTCCTGTGCAATTTTTACTCGAGGTCGGGCGGACCGAAGTACGGCTTCCTCATGCACACGGGTCGCGGCGCGCGCACGAATTTCGAGGTGACTGTCGATAATTCCGACGGGAAATATTTCCCGGAGGGCAAGTTCGTTTTCCACAGATTTGTCGACGACGACCGGCTGAAATTCGAGCGTCTTGACGAGATCGTCAGGAAAAACGGGATGTGCGAATGGATGGGCTTTGACAAGCATTCCGATGACGCAGGCTCGGAGTGGTTCCAGATATCTGTTTCGTACGAAGAAGGTCACATCGAAGCGATGGGAACAGCCCACCCTGTGAATTATGAAGAAGCGAGAGAGGAGATCCTCCGCTACGTTTCGGAACTCGTTAAAGAAATACAGTCCCAGGAACAGTAAACACAGGCTGATTTAAAGCGCCAGGAACAGTATATAGACATGAAAGAGAAGAAAGCAAAAAAGAATAAAGGCGGAAAGATCCTGCTTACGGTCATTCTCGTGATTCTTGCCGTCGCGGCGGTCTATTCGTTTTTCTGCCTCGCTGCGGGACGCCTTTTCTACCCGGATTTCTACAAATCGGCGACAAGAGACGCGAAAATCCCGTCTATGACAAAGGGCTTCATCCCCCAGGGCTGCACCGCGTTTGAAGGCGACACGAATTCCGTCGTTTGCGGCTACATGCAGGGAAAAGGAAGCTCCAGACTTTACGTTTTCGACGAAAAGGGCAGAAGCAGGGAAGTCATCCTCGAACGTGAGGACGGCTCTGAATACGGAGGCCACGCCGGCGGCATAACCGCTACCGGGAATTACCTCTATATCAGCAACGCGTCTAAGCTTTTCGTGCTTGACCGCAATGAGGTCATGAACGCTCGCGACGGCGACACGGTTGCGTTTAAAGGCCACGTCGAGGTCCCTTGCAGAGCGTCCTTCTGCTCCTCCGACGGGAAATACGTTTACGTCGGCGATTTTCACGCTGACGGCTATGAGACGGAAGAGGATCACACGGTTAAAACATCTGACGGCGGAGAATACCACGCGCTCGTTTTCGCCTATGAACTCGATAACGACGGAACCGGAACGTTTGGTCTCAAGGATCCGGAGCATCCGGCGCTTGTGTATTCCGTTTGCGACAAGGTGCAGGGCTTCGCCGTTACAGCAGGCGGAAGCGCGATCCTCTCGTGTTCGTTCAGCCTGAAGCCGTCCGAGCTCAAAATATACAATGCTGGCGGCGAAAACGACTCGGAATTCACTTACAACGGCTCGAAAATCCCGATGAAGATACTCGATTCGAAGCGTTTTGTCAAAACCGTCAAGGCGCCTCACATGAGCGAGGACGTTGACTTCCGCGGCGGCAAACTACTTGTGTGCTTCGAGGGCGGCGCGAAAAAATACGGCGGAGGGATCATTCCTTTTTCGCTTTTCGACGTTTTCGCGCTTGATTTGGAGAGCCTTAAGGGCTGAACTGCCTCAAAATGCCAATTTGAATTTAAACGGAGTTTTACGATTTAAACGGAGTTTTACGATGAAAACAGTTATTGTCTGCTATCAAAAGGAGGATATGAATGACTAACGAGAACTCAGCACAAAAGTTGAGCATCAATGCGCACATTTTGCGCACATCGGAACCAATAGGCATGAAAAGAGCGGCCTTCCGCTTAAAAAACTTTTCAACACGTCGGGAATGCACTACAGGGAACTTGGCCTTTCGACGAAGCTCGCGGAGATGGACGAAGACGAGACGTTCGCGCTTCTCGCTGCGGACGGAATGCTTGTAAAAAGGCCTGTACTGCTGGCAGGAGACAAGGTCATCTTCGGATTCAAGGAGAGCGAGTGGCGCGATGCGCTGAAAGCGTGAGGAAAATTAAATGTTCGGTATTAAAGCTAAAGATATTGATTTAAAAATCGATTTTCAAAAAGGCGATATCGCTTCTTTAATAATTGGCGGACGCGAGCGTGTCAGAACGCGCGTGCCTCTTTTCAGGTTCAGACTCAGAAACAAAGAAGAGGGGAGAGCTTACGACTTCTCCGCCTACGACGCTTCCGATGTAAAAGAAACCGGCGACGGCGCGGAATTCAGGCTCTTCGCGAAATCGACGGGTTTAAGAGGCCTGAACGCAGGTCTCGCGGTCAAAGTCAAGGTTCTTTCGGACGGCGAAAAGATTTTCTGGAATATTGACATAGACCTTCGCGACAGTGAATTCTTCGTGGATTATTGCGACTTCCCGGTCGTCAATCTTCCTCCGCTAAGAGCCAACAACAGTGAGGGCGACGGCGGAGCGGTGCTTATTCCTTTCAACGAGGGAGCTGTTTGCGACGACATCACCGCGAGAGAGGCGACAGACTTCGGATACTGGGACCCCGATTACCCTTCACTCGGCTGCTACTGCATGTTCCCAAACATGGTCTCGTCGCAGTTTATTTCCTATTTGTGGGAGAATTCAGGACTTTACGAGTCGGCATGCGACGTGAGACGCGGACCTAAGCAGATCGATTTTTACAGAGAAAAGGAAGGCGTAACGCTCCTGATGAGGCTTTTCGCCGGAACGGAGTTTGGAGAGCCTTTCAAACCTGAATATCCTGTTGTCTGGAAGGCGACCGACGGCTCGTGGGAATCCTCCGCGGCCGAGTACAGAGAGTGGTTCGAGAACAATCTCCCCACGGGTGTCGAAAAAATACGCGACAACAGGAATCTTCCCGGTTGGTACGTCACATCTCCGCTTGTCGTATCGTACCCCGTTCGCGGCAGGCACGATACAGACGAGATGAACGAGAACCCGCTGTTTTACCCCTACACGAACGCGCTGCCGGTTCTGGAGAGCATCGAAAAGGAGACAGGTGCAAAGCTTCTTGTGCTTCTCATGCACTGGGAGGGGACCGCCCCCTGGGCGCCGCCTTACGTCTGGCCGCCTTACGGAGGCGAAGAAAACTTCAGGAAGTTCGCCGAAGAGCTGCACAGGCGAGGAGATCTCATCGGAGTTTACTGTTCAGGCTTCGGATATACTCTTAAGAGCAATCTCTGGGACTACAGCTGCGAGGAGAAATATAAAGCCGACGGCCTTGAGGACGCGATGTGCGCCGGCCCCGACGGAAAAGTCAGGATCAGCCGCATCTGCCGCGATCAGAGAAGCGGTTACGACACTTGCCCCGCGTCAAAGCACGGCAGGGAAATTCTCGACGAGGCGTATCTGCCCCTTTTCGGCAGCGTCGTCGACTACACGCAGATTCTCGATCAGAACCACGGCGGCGGTCAGTATATTTGCTACAGCAGGGAGCACGGTCACGGCCCCGGCCCGGGCGTGTGGATGACGGAGAGCATGGACGCGCTTCAAAAAGACTGGCGCAAAAAAGCGGGCAAAATGATACTCGGCTGCGAGTCGGCGTCTGCCGAGCCCTTTATAGGGAACCTCGGTTTTAACGACAACCGCTTCGAGCTGAATTACTTTTTCGGCAGGCCCGTTCCGCTTTACGCTTTCGTCTACCACGAGTACATAAGGAACTTCATGGGCAACCAGTGCTGCAACCCGTTCAAGGACAGCGAGGATACGCTCAGGTACAGACTCGGCTACTCGTTCGCGGCAGGCGACGCTCTTACGGTCATACTTTCGTACGACGGCAGGATATCATCCGCGTGGGGACTCCGTGATTTCTCGGTCTACCCGGACGGCGAAAAGGCGCTCAAGTTTATCAAAAACCTCACAGCGTTTTATAAAGATGAAGCGTTCGAATTCCTCTCGGCCGGTAGGATGGCAAAGGGCAAAAAGATGACTTGCGGAACCGCGGTATTCGGAACGAAGTTCATCCCGCGCGAGCATCACATACTGCCTTCGATCCACTCGTCCGCGTGGGAGACGGGAGAAGGACGGATCGCTCAGATATTCGTAAATCCTCAGGACGTTGACGAGACGGTCGACGTTGAAGGGGAGAAGGTTACGGTGCCGGCGCTCGGCGCGTGCTTAAAGTATTTTGAGACATAATTAGTTGACGGCCGGCCGCTTTCCTTAAATAAAAGAGCGGCCGGCCTTTCGTTTTGCCCCTGGAGCCTCAAAAACGCGTCACAAACCGCTTCCGGCATTAAAGACGGTAAATTTAACGTTTAACTGCCAAATCGATTTAAACCGTATTTACGCGCTTCTGGACGCATCGTATAAAATTATGGGGCTTACCGGACGGCAGGCCCCACGACTTTTTTTCAATGTAAAATCAATCTTCAGAACCCGAAGCTCCTCCGCTTTCATCTCCGGCAGCGGCCGCAGGCTTTTTCCTCTTAAATATTTTACTCCTGAACAAAAGAACCACTATAAACGCGAGGAGGGCGACGAGAATTAAAAGTGTCAAAACGGGCTTCGTCGGCGCGAGCGTCGCGAGGAGCATCATCGGGAAGCCGAACACGATGGCGGGGAAGTTCTGGTAGACCATGTTCTCAGCGGCCGGTGTTTTAAACTCGCCGTCGATCTCGCGGAGCAGGATGATTCCCGTGCAGGCGGTGCCTGTCAGCATTCCGTACATCATCAGGAACTGTTCCTCGGGGTAGTCCTTGAAGAGCGTTCTCGACACCAGCAGGTTGTAGAAGTAGGTGACCAGCAGTCCCGCGACCGCCATGATAATGATGACGCCCCAGTAGTTCTTGAGCGCGCTCAGCCTGATCGCCGCGATACCGGCAACGACCATCACATCGAAGAAGAAGTTGCTCGCGCGTGTCATCAGGAAGCTGTTGACGTACTCCTTTTTGATGACTTTGATCTTCCTGAGCCAGTTCATCAGAAGCTTTATAAGCGTCGCGGAAATGACGCCGAGCAGGAAGTTGAAGCCGTATACGACAGATTTCATTCCCGGGATGAGCTTCCCGAGGCCGAACATCAAAAGGAAGGTGACGACGTAGGCGAGGGCGATGAGAGCGATCTGGATAGTGAGCTTGTCGATGCTCTCCTGCATCGGGATCTCGTTTTCGGCCTCTATGTCCTCGTGCTTAAGCGCGACGTCCTTCGAGTCACTGATTTTGATTTTTCCCTTCTTTTTGAGGATATTCAAGTGGATGACGCCGCCGATGCTCGCGCTGATAAAGCCGAGCGCAGCGATCGTGAGCCCGAAGCTCTTGCCGCCCGCGAAGCCGTACTCGTTTTCGAAAATGCCGCCGTAGTTGAGCGCCTGGCCAGTTCCCTGGCCGTAGCCGAACGGGAGAAGGATTCCCGCGGCTTTGAAAAACGTTGGAATTGCGATAACCGCGAGGAGTGAGATTCCGAGACCGACGACGCCCTGGACAAGATAAGTCGAAACTGTCTGGAGACCGGTGTTGAAGATCTCGGAGGTCCGTTTTTTGTTGAGCTTTTGACCCGAGGGTTTGAACGTCGACGCGATGAAACCGAGCGCGAGGCAGTGGTAGGTGATTATCTCAAGCGAAACGCTGCCTTTCCCGCCGAAAAACGCGGTGTCGAACATGACGTCGCCGGTTATAAGCTTGTAAACCGACGCTACGAGCAGCAGCAGGGCGCCGGCGAGCACCGAAACCGGTATCAGCGAGTTCCTGAGGAACTTGATCGACCTTCTCAGTACGTTCGCGGCAAGCAGGCTCAATAGCAGCACCGCTATAATGTTGAAGGTACTCCAAACGTTAAAGTCCCAAAAATTTTCCATCGTTGTCTCCTCTGATGATATTTTTGTAGCGGTGGTAGAAGTTCACGTATTTAACCGCGTTAAACCTCTTGCCGCCTTTGAATTGATAGACCTTGTCTTTATAATAGACGTTGAGTTTGTTCCTGCCGAGAACCGACGCCGCCTTCACGTCGCCGAAACCGAGCGAAAGCGCATTGTCCGTTCCCTCGTTAACGGTGATCCTGTCCCCGTAGAGCGCGAGTGAGGCGGATTTGTCAAGAACTTTTTTTGACTCGTAAAGATGAACTTCGACAAGTTTCGCGGTGTCACGGTAGAGCGGCGCGTCTGTATACTCAGTCAGGTCGAGCTTGTTTATAAAATCGTTCTGGAATTCGTACCAGTCGCCGAAATACTCGAAAGGCAGGTCAAATCCGATCCCTTTAAGCTTCTTGTCGGCGCCGTATGATACGGTTCGGCCGCATTTTTTGCATTTGAAAACGTTTTTACGGCTCTCGAATTCGGAAAGACCGCAAAAAGGACATACGTACGCGACACGTTCGATGTACTCCGCGCGCCTGTTAGATCTGAAAAGCCCTTTCGGGAACGCGTCCTTCTGCGCTTCGTTCACGAAAATCCCGTCGGTAACGGCCTTGAGAAATTCGTCGTCTGTCATCGCGGCGTACTCCTCGGGCTCGATAACTCTCGAAACGTACGCGTGCATTTTTCCTCTGCGTGTGCCGTCGCTCCACCTTGGCTGAACGCCGTAGCCGCCTTCGATCCTGTACGTCGCAACGGGAAGGGCGAGCTTTCTCGCGAGCTTTACGATCGCGGGGTTGATCGACTCGGTTTTTCCGCTGTAAGTCCTGTTGCCCTCGGGGGCTATCGCGATCGTACCGCCTTCCTTGGCGACCTGCATGCAGTATTTGACTGCCCTGAAGTCGGTGAGCTGCTTCTTGATCGGGATAGGCGCGATGAGCCAGTTGATGAGCTTCGAAGTAAAACCGTTGGAGAAAATGTCCTCGGTCGCGACGTAGTAAACGGCGCCCGAAAAGGATATGCCGACAAAAAACTGATCCATCGGCGTCTGATGGTTGAGCATAATGAAGTACTGCCTGCCGCGGTTCTTGAATTGATCCGCTTTCAGACCGTATTTGATGAGAATTATAGGCACAAGAACCGGATAAACAAGATTTCGTATGAATTTATGACGGGGGAGAACCCATTTGTTTTTCTTGTCTGTCATAAGCGTACCACCGTTAAAAACGTTAAGTTTATTATATATCAGCGGAGCGTTTTTTTCAAGAAAAAAAGTTATTTTGGATTTTTTAAGCGGGAAATAAAATGCCCTGCCGGACGGTCTTTCACGCCGGCAAGGCACAGGATTTTGCGGAGAATAACCGGTTCACGAATCGGCCGGCTTTTTTGTTTTGAAAACGAGCTTTCCGTTCCGGCACGTGTCGGACGCGTATATCGTAATGTAAACGGTCGCTTTTTGAGACGGATTCGTCTGGCCGGATATGTTTTCGCCTTGTTTTACTATAAAAGAATCAAACGTCTCTTTTTTGACGTCGAAGCTCACCGTAAGCTCTCCGGTCCCTACCGACGCACTGTAGACGATCACCTCGTCCTCTCCGCAGCGGAGCGTATATACTTTTTTCCCTTTAAACGAGCCGAACGTGAGCTCGAGGCTTCCGTTAACGCGTTTCTCTGTCATCATCGAACCGATAAATCCCTCTGTGTACGCGCAGGAAGCCAGCAGCGCGGCAAGTATGACGGCAAGCGTAAGTGATAAAATTCTTTTCATAACTGCCTCCTTTAATAATCAGAAATGCTCGAACCATCCGTTTATCTGTTTCGGGAACGCGTCGAGCGCTTTTTTTGAACCGGGGCCTGCCGAAGCTCCGGGAAGGTACGAAAACGTTTCGGGCGTATAAGAGTCGAACCCGAAAACGATCTTCGAAAACGCGGCAGGCGACACGGTAAGGTCCGGAACCTGGCCGAAAGACTCCGGCAACTTTTCAATTTCCGCGGGCGCTCCGGTGAGACTCTCTTTTACAAGGTACGTACCGCAAATACCGGATTCCGGGCTGTCGAGCCTCAGCGTAAACGACCCGAAGCCGGGTCTGTACGGAACAAGCGCGAGCGCCTTTTCCGGGTCGAGTATTTTAGCCATAATGTCCGGCCGCACTGTGTAGCTCGTCTCCATATAGCTTTTCAGGACCGAATCGACCTCGGGAACCGGCCCCGCGTCGCGGATGATGACCTGCTTCTGCTCGCCCTCGAACATGCGCAAAAATCCGAAAAGCTTGAGAAGCGCTTCCGGTGAAAGAAAACCGATTTCAGACACGAAAAGACCGTCCGGCTCGCAGCGGTTGACGCCGTCGAAGTGCTTCCTGTTTTCGAGCTTGATGTGGCCTGTGATCCTGCCGCCTTCTTTAAGAACGTACGTTCCGTCAGAATTTACGCTTTCTTCGTACTGCCTGAACATCAGATTGCGGTTTTTCGAAAAAGCGTCGTAATAATCCACAAACGCGGGAACGAGATCCTTCGTAAGCGGAACGAGTTCTTCTCTAAAAAACGGCGCGAAACGAAGCGTCTCGATCGGAAACGAGACGATTACCGTGTCGCTTACGCGCTCATACCCGAGTTTCCTGTAAAAATCAAAAGAAAACGGGTGAAGGACCGAAAAAACAGCGCCGTTTTCGCGTCCGTAAGCCTCGCCTTCTGCGATCATGCGCCTTATGAGCCCGCGCCTTCTGAATCTTGGATCTGTCTCGAGACCGCCGACGGTGAGATATTTCACGTATCCGCCGCCGAAACGCATTTCTTTGATCGAAAACACGCCGGACGCCATTTTGTCTCCGCTGCCGGAGACTGCGCGTATAATCAGGCGGTTTTCACCGTATTCTTTTATAATCTCTGCTTCAATTTCTTTCATAGTACGTGCCTGATTGTTGCAAAACGGCGGAAGGGGGAGAGAGTTGCATCCGGCCCGTATCCGCCGCTTTATAAAATTTCGTTAAATAATGATGCCCTTTCACCGCATATTTTATTAAATTACCGTTTTGCCGTCAATCATTTTTCATCTTCTTTGAGCGGTTTTTGAGCTGAAATGCCTTGAAAAGCGCCTTTTGCGGCTGATATAATATGAGCGGGACAATTATTTTCCGCGTGCCTTTCCGGTGATACGCGGAAACGGGAAAGGATATTCAATATGAAAAGGGTCCTTCTTTTAGGTGACTCAATCAGGATGGGTTACGACAGCTTCGTGAAAGAGCTGCTTGACGGCGAGTTCGAGGTGG
The DNA here is from genome assembly GCA_902792515.1 of uncultured Ruminococcus sp. Lineage (GTDB taxonomy): Bacteria > Bacillota > Clostridia > UBA1212 > UBA1212 > UBA1212. The sequence goes on along the minus strand of CADAZX010000051.1, from coordinate 5,977 downwards.
TTTACGACGACGCGGACAACGGACGGTTCGCCGCGTATACTCTCTGGCAGGCGAATCAGTTTTTCAAAAATTGCGGGAAGTTTGACGTCGTTCACTGGAACAATGGATACTGGGATATGAACGTCGAGAGCCCGATGACAGAGCCGATCCACCCGGTGCCCGAGTACATTCATTTTCTTGGCAGGATACTTGCCGAGATAAGGCGAAACGGTGCCGTGCCCGTTTTCGCGACTTCCTTGCCGATCCTTCCGGAAGAGGCCGAGGCGGCCGCAATGAGAGACGGAATTCAGCGCTTTTTCTACAAAAACGACTGGGTCGTCAGGTACAACAGGGCGGCAGTAGGGTTTATGGAGAGCGAAGGCGTCGCCGTGAACGATCTCTACACAATGTGCCTTGAGAGCCCAACGTATTACAAGTGCCCGGATCTTCTGCACCTCACCGAGGAAGGCTACAGAAGATGCGCGGAAAAGACCGCGACGGCAATTCGTAAAGCCGCGGAAAAGTCCGATATTTAGGGAAAAAAGATGATACAGACAATCGATTTCGGCGACAGCTGTTCCGGGAACGTGCTCGTTCAGCCGGTAGACGAATACGACCTCTCTACGATCGAAAACGAGATCAGAGTTATTAAAGAGCTGTCGGGAGAGGATTTCCTGCTGAGGGCTGTTCCGGTAAAAGACTGGAACAGTGATCTTTCTCCATGGGAGGCGCCGCCGGTATTCGGCAAAAACGGATTCGGTGACGGCGCCGCGGCGACTCTTGAATCGATCCTGGACCTTTGCGCAGACGGGACTAAAACTTACTTCCTGGGCGGGTATTCTTTGGCGGGTCTGTTTTCTCTTTGGGCCGCTTTTAAGACCGGCGTTTTCGCGGGAGTCGCAGCTGCCTCGCCGTCCGTCTGGTTCCCGGGCTTTGACGGATTTGTAAGAGAGAATACCCTTTTGTGCAGGAAGGTATACCTCAGCCTCGGCGACAGGGAGGAAAAGACGCGTAATCCCGTAATGGCAACGGTAGGTGGCAGGATCAAGGAAATTCACGGTGTTTTGACCGCACGCGGAACGGAGTGCGTGCTTGAATGGAACGAGGGCAACCATTTTAAAGAGCCGGATATACGTACGGCAAAGGCGTTTTCATGGCTGCTTACTCGTGAATAAGTGTTTAATTGAGGAGTGAATCGTATGACACTGTTGGGCGTTGAAAAAATCGACGGCGAACTGCCGTATTTGTATTCTGAGTGGTGGCTGACGTACAGGACAGGGTGGCACGGTATACTCAAAGCCGCTTCGCTCCTGTTTGAGTACACTGACGATCCGATTATTACTGTCGGCGACTCGTACGAATCAAGAAAAGCCGACGTCTCGAACGCGGCGGAGGTACTTGAGATCGAAGAGCAGGGCTGGCTCACGATTACCGGAACGTCTCAGATGGTGAAGGTTCCCGTTAAGATCACGTTTTACAACCAGACTGACCACGTCAAGGTCAGCGTTCGCTGCGTAAACGAAGAATTCGAGGAGGCGGATTACAAAAAGTTTAACATTTCCATGTGCCGGTTCCTCGACTCAGTCGAGATTGCGATGTTCGGTTAAAAACGTTTTGAAAAAATACTGAATAAAAAGAAGAACGGACCCGCGGCAATTTTTAAACCTCGGGTCCGTTCCTGATTCATGACAGATTTTTAGCAAGAAATCACTTTTTTCCCGTATTTTCGGGAAAAACGGGATCATTGAGCGTCGCGAGCAGGAAGGTTAAAATCATCAAAATGTAGCAGACCGTTTTCGGAAGCATCAGCATTCCGAGTATCGGAAGCAGCCCCGCGCCGACAGCGACCGGCATATAGAACAGGAACGAAAGCAGTATGTAGAGCCATACCGGCCTGAACCTGCGGCTCTCTTTTCTTTTCGTGAAATATAGGACGATTATCATGACGCCGAGCATCACGAAAGGCACGTTGCGGATTATTCCCCACGTCATTCCGCTGCTGTTTTTGAGCCACCCGTTCTGGGGAAACGCGCACAGGGCAACGCGCACGGCAGCGAACAGCCAGACGAGGCACGTCACAGCCTTATTCGCTTTTTCTCTAAACAGACCGAGCCACACGTAATATATGAGAACGTAAAAAGCCGTCATAGTCACGGACGTCACGAACTTGCCGACGCCGAGGTAAACCGTAAAATCCGCTTCGATGAAATAATTGAGGACGCGCGGAACGAGATGAAAAGCGTCGCCGAGCCCCAAAACAAGCGCGGAAATGCCCATGAGTTTTTCGGTTTTTGTCCGCGCCTTTATCAAAATCACGATGCCGCTGACGATCGCGAACAGAAGGTAGAGTATGTCAAAAGTCGATTCTCCGTATTTCATTTTTGTCTCCCATTTCAAAATAGAATTGTTTTAAAGTGAGGTTTCAGTGTTTTTGAGGTCTATAAGCACCTCGCCGATATCGCCTTCAATCATAATCGAGCGGTTTTTGATCTCCTCGAGCGTGACCGCCTCGCTGAAGTTGACTGTCGCGAACAGAGCGTTTTTATTCTCCGCGAGAAGTGCTTTTATCAGGTAAATACGCTGCTCGGAGTGATTCATTCGCGTCACATCAAATATCGATGAAATTCAAAAGATTGTCATCAAGTGCCCACGATTTTTGGTCTACGTCGTTTATAATGTCGCCGTCCTCGTAGTTTCCGGTCAGGAAAGGGGACTTTGGGTCATGCATTCTGCTTGATGCGAGAACGAGCTCGCGGTCGGCGTTTGCGTAGCAGTATTTGCAAAAATGAAGACAGGTGTTGTAGGCGCCGATGTCGCACGACAGATAACATGCGCAGGCTTCGCGAGCGCCTTTCTTTTTATACGCTTTCAAATGTTTTCCGATGGCTTTTTCATAGTCTGAAATGCGCATGCACCCGCCGCAGTCGGCCCCGAAAACTGCAAGGTCGTCGCCTTCCGCGCAGGGCTTCAGAGTCATCCCGTGGGAGGAGGCGATCCTCACCATTTCCTTGCCGAGCAGCAGGCGGTCTCCGGGGGTCACCTCAACTGCCTCGGGAAAGTTCCTGCGAACCTTCGGGTAGAGGTCGATGAAGCTGATAACCGCAGTTTCAGTGTAGCCTTCAAGCAGGGAGGCCATACGTTCAAAGCTCCCAAGGTGGTAGTCGACAGTATACTTATCGGTGATGAGTATCGGGTCGTAGCGCCAGCCGACCGAGTTTACGCCGACGGTATCCGAGAGTTTTTTGAAGCAATCCAAAACGCGGTTCTTGTCGGGAACGTTAGGCTCTATATCGCGCCCGTAAGGCGTAATCGTTACAAACCAGTACTGGCCGTAATCTTTAAGAAGATCCATGTAGCGGAGCATCGGCGCGGGATTTTTCGTGCAGAAACCGATGCAGTCGACAACACCCGGGTCGAGACGGTATCTGCTGACCTGCGAGCGAAAATACGGGTTGCGGACGCAAACGAACCCCTCTTTCAGCCTGTTCGCGAACCAATCCGAATAAAAAGCGGGTATGTCGGTTCTCTGTCCCGTGTTGATGATCATTTTTCTCTCAGCCATTTCCGCATGCGCTTTGAAGCGCCAGCCTAAAATACGCCTCCATTATACTACGTATAAGCAGTTTTTTCCACATATAACGCTTGCACTCGTAAATGCGAAGCGCGATTAAATTGCGCGATTAAATTGACTTTCACGCTACGTTTGTGGTATCATTTAAAAAAGTTTGGAACTGCGTGTTTTAAACACATTTTTGACTTCTTTTAAAAAGAATTACGCGAGGGTTTGAATTATGAGAATGTACGCAAGGCTCAAAAAGCCCTTGAAAATCGAAGAAAGCGCTTCCGTTTACAAGGTCATGCTTTATGAGTCGGAAAACGGTTTCTATCTTTTCACGTACTCTTCTCCCGACGCGGTTATGAGCGACTCCGACCGTTTCTACGGTACCTTGGACGAACTTTTTAATGAATGGAACGGCCTGATTGACGAAAACGGCTGGATCTTGCTCGATGACCCGCTGCCGGACTGTCAGCACGACGCGTTCATTCCCGTCCGCGTGAAGGGCAGAAACGAAGGAAAACCCGAGTGGGGAGTTTATGAGACGCTTACAGACGGCGCTTGGACGCCTTTTAAACCGTGAATATCCGGATGAATACAGATATGGACAAAGTAACGCTTAAAAATTTTCTTGCTAAAAAAGACTATACCGCCGCAACCGCCGCGATTCTTGAAAACGCACCGTTTGTTTACGCGGCGACCGTTGGACTCGACAACAGGCCTCAGGTGAGACCCGCCTCGTTTGCGTATGAACGCGACGGCGCACTCTATTTTCTGACTCTCAAGAGTTCGCGAATGTACGCCGAGCTTTGTATAAAGCCTTACGTTCAGTTCTGCGTGCCGGGCGGTGAAGCTTTCGAGACGTTCTGGCTATCGGGTAAGGCGGTTTTTACTGAGGATGAAGCTTTGACCGAACTTGCGGCTTCATCATGCCCGCAAGTGCTTCAAAAAGCCGGCGGCGATATGAAATTCCTGATCGTATTCTTTTTGACGGGTGCTTCCGCCATGATAGAAACGCAGGAAGATGCAATCTCTTTCAAGCTTCCTGATTCGAAGGAGGCGCCGGTTGGAATAAAGATAAAAAAGAAGACAGAACTTCGCGACAGGCTTGCCCGTGTTTTTGAAAGACGCGAATCTGACCCTCCCGCGGCTGACCCGGAGGACTTGAAAACGTACGACGGCGCGCTTTTCGTTTTCGCCGATGCCGCAAAGGCGCTCTGGCCGAGAATGGACATAAGACCGGTGGAGCGCGCGGCAGTTTTCGAGACGTATGACGAGCGCGAGAAATACACTTCGCTCGCTTCTTCAAAAATCGGGAACGCCGTCATAGACAAGCCCGAGGACATAACCTACTGGCTTGACTTCGAGAAGTGGAGAAAAGGCTGATTTTCCCTGTATTTAGGGCAATAATATAAGATAAGTTATCGGAATTATGAATGAATCAGACATCGGAAAGAAAACAGAACCCACAACGGTATATAAAGACGAGCGGTTCGTTCTCGGCATTGAGGGCGGCGCGGTGCATCTGAAAGCCGGCGATAATAAATATGTGCTCTCGTGTCACCCGTTCGAGCCGTGCCTTTACATCACCCCTGAAAACGGCGTGAAAACATACGTCCGGAACGCGTTTGATCCTGACGTCGTCGCAAACATTTTCGACAAAGGAGGCACCGTTACGTCGATAACGGGCCGCGTTTACGGGCCAAGAGATTTTTGCGTGATGGTAGAATACGCGGCGACGCTCGGAGGCGCGGATCTCGACGATGCCGAGGCGGTTTTCGGTGAAGGCGGGAGATAATAACCGGCAGCGCCGAATCCTCACTGAGTTTTTGCCATCGATGATGAATATAGAGGAACTAATTATGAAGAACCCGCTTCTTGACGATAAATATTTCATTCCCGACGTTGAGGCGCACGTGTGGAGCGACGGCAGGATCTACCTGTACGGGTCGTACGACATCCGCGGGGCGAAGAACTACTGCAGCGAAGAGTATCACGTATTTTCGTCGGCAGATATGCGCGAGTGGACCGACCACGGCGTTTCGTTCACGTTCACGGACGCGAAATGGGCCGCCGGCTGCCCGTACAGAGCGCTCTACGCGCCTGACTGCGCCGAGAGGAACGGGAATTACTATCTGTATTACTGCGTTCCCGACGGCAGGTGCGGGGTGGCGGTTTCCAAGAGCCCGTGCGGACCTTTTAAAGACATTGGTCAGATCAAGGGAATGCAGGGAATCGATCCGGCCGTTTTTATCGACGACGACGGCCAAGCTTACATTTACTGGGGCCAGTTTGACGGCGTCCGCAGCGCGAAGCTGAACGACGACATGGTAACGATCGACCTGTCGAGCGTCACGCAGCCTCTCTCGGTGAAGGAACACGATTTTCACGAGGGCAGCTCGGTCAAAAAGATCAACGGAAAGTACGTTTTCCTATACACAG
>CADAZX010000050.1 GCA_902792515.1 uncultured Ruminococcus sp. | reverse complement strand
GAAGCAGTGTTGCAAAAATAGTTACAACAAGTGTCAGAGCTATCAGCTTCAATCCAAAATGCCTGTTTAATATGCGCATAGTTCAACCTCCGGTAATTCAAGTAACTCGAAAATGCGAGCGTCTTTCTGCAGTCAATTGTATCACCTAAGTTGCTTAAAAGCAATCGTTTCACGCGGGTACACCAATCTTAGACTGAGGCAAGTCACAATCGTGGATTATCTCTCACGCATCAGCTTTTTTGCAATTTGAAAGCGTAGGAAGCCGGACGCCTCTTCTGCTTTAAAATTCAGATTAATCAAACCTATTTGACATTCATTAATTCTTTACGGTCGGAAAACGGTCGTGAAAAGGGGCAGGAAAAGGGCTGAAAAGATCAGTGAAAAGCTCACACGTGAAAAGCTCACATAATAATTTAAGTGGAAATCCTTCGCGGGATATGGTAAACTTCCCGTGAAAGGGAGGTGGCAGCCGATGACCTTCAGATTCGCGGTGGGACAGGATTCCCACGCTTTCGAAAAATCAACAGAAATAATGTTCGCAAAGCCACTCGTTCTGGGAGGCGTCGTTTTCGACGGTTACCCCTGCCTCTCCGCCAACAGCGACGGGGACGTGATCCTTCACGCCCTCACGAACGCGGTCTCAGGCATCACCTGCAAAAACATTCTCGGCAAGGTTGCCGACGACATGTGCAAACGCGGCATAACCGACTCGGCGGAATACTACAGAGTTGCCCTCAAAGACCTTGCGGCGATCGGCGGCAGGCTCGTGAACATTTCCGTTTCCGTCGAGGCTTCGCGCCCGAAATTTGCCCCAAAAATAGACGAAATCAGGCGTTCCCTCGCCGTCCTCTCCGGCCTTCCGGAAAACGCGTGCGGAATTACCGCCACCAGCGGTGAACGGCTGACTTCTTTCGGAAGGGGCCTCGGGATCGCGGTCATCGCGGCAGTCACCGTCTCGTTCGAGGACTGACTTCTTGCGGCAGACCCGGATGTATTTCCGGCGCACAACCCCTGTTTTCTATGAAAAAGTACTTTGAAGATTTCAAGAATCTCATAAAAACGCCTGTGTTTTCGGTGCCCGTTTTCGCGGCGGCGCTTTTGTCGTTTGCCTGGCAGCTGACGCGCTTCAACATCGGTATCGACGACGTGGTCCGCAAGCGGTACTTTACCGGTGGCCTCTTCGCGCAGGGGCGGTTCTCGGGGCCGGTGCTCAGCACGCTCTCCGGGTTTGTCAAACCGTTCCCGTTTTTCGAGCCGTTTTTCGGGGTCTTGTTTCTGATTGCGGCATCGTTTACGCTCGCGATCCTGCTACGGCGCGCATCAAAAGACGGTCTGCCGGTACCGGTGCTGTCGTTTTTCGCGAGTCTGTTCGTGTCATACCCGCTGATTGCCGAAATTTTCGTGTACAAGGGCTCCGATTTCTACACGGGCGTCGGTTTCTTTCTGTCGGCGGTTTCACTGCTGGTGATGGACGGAATTTTCAGTGACAGAGCCCCGGACAACGGCAATAAAAAGCGCTTCGGGACGGCCGGCAGAGCCGTCGTGACGGCGGCAATCCAGTTCTTCCTGGTGTCGCTTTACGAGTCGTTCGCGGCGGTCTACCTGGTGCTCGCGGGAATCTATTTTTTCACCTGCGTTTATTTCCGGAAAAACGGCGGGAATACGGAGGCTTGTGAAAAGGCGGAAAACTGCGAAAAGCCCTGCCGTCTGCGCGACCTTCTGCTGCTTGCGCTTCCGCTTGTCGCGGGCGTGGTGCTCGAGTACCTGTTCGGGCTTGCGGTCAACGCGATTTTCGACTTCGGTATCCCGAATTACGCAGCCAACAACATCGCGATTCCCGAGAATTTCTCGCTCGGCTACGTGAAGGACGTCTTCTACCTCCTGTTCAGAAGGTTCTTCCTCGCGGGCGGGTGGTACCTGCCTATAGCCTTTTTCGCGGCCGCATTCCTCATTTCCGTGCCGGTTTTCATCGTCTGCGCGGTCAAAAAGAAGAGCCTGGCGGTCGTTTTCGCAGCACTCGGAGTTTACGCCGGCCTCTTCGGAATCGGTCTGCTTGTCGGCGGTTCGGTCAAATACAGAACGTGCGTCAGCCTCGCTCCGTTCGCGGCGTTTTTTATCGCATTCCTGTTCCACGTTCTGACGCGCAGTCTTAAAAAGAACGCGGGAAAGATCGTCGCGGCGGTGCTGGCGGCGGTACTCGTGCTCTCGCAGTGCGCGGCGATGAACTACGCCTTCGACTCGAACGATCTTCGCTGGCGCGAAGAAAAAACGGTGCTCACGGCATGCGCGGAAACGCTCACTAAGGGCGGCTACGACGTCGAAAACAAGCCGGTCATCTTTATAGGCGAGTACAGGCTTTCGGACGAAGTGCTGGCGCGGAAATACGTCAAAAGCGACGACCCGCTGTACGTTTTTGTAAAAAAAGCGGCCAACAAGGCCGGCTTCAACCTCGCTACGACAGATCTGGACGAGAAGTTTGTGCTTGAGACGTGCATGGCAGGGTTCGGCTCCGTGATAACGTGGGGCGTTTTCGACGCGTACTCCTGCAACGAAGGGCTCCTGCTCGTTTTCGACCAACTCGGCTACCGTTTCATTCAGGGGACCGCGGAGCGCTACGAGGAGCTCTCGAAAGAAGAAGAAAAGTACCCGGTTTTCAACGAAACCGGTGAAATAACAGAACTTGAAGACGTGATCGTGGTGCGCTTCGGTTGACGCCGGCGCACGCGTTTCCGAAAGGAGTTTATTATGAAAAACACAGAAAAAGTAAAACTCGCGGTTATCGGTCTCGGAAGCCGCGGCGGCTGGCTCGTCGACCAGTTCCTGACGATGGACAACGTATTTGTGTCCGCGCTGTCGGACGTTTACGAAGACCGCGTCGAAAACTGCGCCGCGAGGGTCGAAAAAGCCTGCGGCGAAAAGCCTTTCTGCACCACGGACTACCGCGAGATCATCGGCAGGAACGTGTGCGACGCGGTGCTCGTCTGCACGGGCTGGGAGGACCACGTAAAGATCGCCCTGGATATGATGGAAGCGCACATTCCCGTCGGTCTCGAAGTCGGCGGAGCCTATTCTGTCGCGGACTGCTTCAGGCTTGTTGAGACGTGGGAGCGCACGAAAACGCCGCTCATGTTCTGCGAAAACTGCTGCTACGACCGCTACGAGCTCATGTGCCTCAACATGGCGCGCCTCGGTCTTTTCGGCGAGATCGTTCACGCGGAGGGCGGCTACATGCACGACCTGAGGACCGAGATCCTTTTCGGCCGCGAAAACCGCCACTACCGCCTCGAAAACTACAAGCACCGCAACTGCGACAACTACCCGACCCACAACTTCGGACCGATCGCCACGATCCTTGGCATCAACCGCGGAAACCGCATGGTATCGCTCACCTCGACCGCCTCAAAGGCAGCCGGCCTTAACGACTACGCGCGGCTCCACGAAAACGTAGACCCCGCCCTTCGCGACTACCCGTTCGCTCAGGGCGACATCGTTGTCACCAACATCAAATGCGCCGACGGCGCCACCGTAACGCTGACGCTCGACACGACGCTCCCGCGCCCCTACTCCCGCGGCTTCACGATTCGCGGCACACGCGGAATGTACCAGGAGGACGGCAACTACGTCTATCTCGACACGGATTTCACCGAGGCGGACCACTGGAACTGGAAAATCCACTGGAACAACGCCGAGGAGTACCTCAAAAAGTACGAACACCCGATCTGGAGGCGCTACCTTGAGGACGGCGTTCGCGGCGGTCACGGCGGAATCGACTTCCTGGTTTACGACGACTTTTTCGAGCGCGTGAAGGACGGAAAGCCCATGACGCTCGACGTTTACGACGCGGCGGCGTTCATGTGCATCACGCCTCTCACGGAGCAGTCGATCAGGAACAACTCGGCGCCTGTTGAGGTCCCGGACTTCACCGGCGGCGCGTGGGAAACGAACGACGGCAGCTCGCGGTTCGTGTGAGTTTAAAGCCCTAGGATTTATGAATGATTTATAATTGCAAGCGAGGCCCCCTCCGCGGTTTCAGGCTTTAACAGTCTGACTGAGAGGGGGCCGGTTTTTAGTCTTTATCGGGAATGGCTGCGCCGGTGTTTTCCGGGTTCATTAAGTGTCCTTTCTTAAAATCTCCAAGTACTCTGCGTATGCAAAAACGCGCGTTTTCCCGGACCTGGCGTAGTACAGCAGTATACCTTCGTCGCAAAGATAAGAAATGTATTTAGCGATGGCATTTTGGGAAAGCCCGAGTGCCGCCGCAGTCCTGACAGTAGTGATAATCGGATTGCTCTCAATATACGCCAACAGTCTCAGCAGGTTTTCCCGCGAGCGTTTAGGCGCATATGCCAGTTTCGCGGCGTTTTTCCGGTGCAGTTCATCCATACGCCTGACCGTCTCTGCGGCGTCGGCTGCCGTTTCGGAAACTCCCCGCAGAAAGAACTTGATCCACTGTTCATAGTTTCCGGTTCTCCGGACTTCACTCATTCTGTCGTAGTATTCAACCCGGTTCTCCTTCAGGTAGCACGACATGTACAGCGCAGGCGACGATATCGCGTTCACGCCCATCAGAAACAGTGTTATCAGCAGTCTGCCGACGCGCCCGTTCCCGTCGAGAAACGGGTGAATCGTCTCGAACTGATAGTGAATAAGAGCTGCCTTAACAAGCGGATCGATGCCGTCGTCGTCATTCATGAATTTCTCCAAGTCAGACATGCATTCAATCATATCGTCCGGATTCGGAGGAATAAACCGCGCGGTTTTTAATGTGCTTCCTGCGCCGCCGATCCGGTTTTGCGACGTCCGGAATTCCCCCGGGGTTTTGTCATTTCCGCGAACGCCTGTCATGAGCACCCTGTGTGTCTCACGGATCAGCCTGTTGCACAGGGGCAGCGTCTCCATTCTTTCGATCGCGTAGTTGACAGCGCGAACATAATTCACGACGTCGGATACGTCCGCGTTGGCGTTCTCGTCAATTTCGGGATTCAGCACGTCCTCGAGAGTACACTGTGTCCCTTCGATCTGCGACGAAACAAGCGCCTCTTTTCTAACATACATGGATACGAATAAATCTCTGTCCGGTATTTGCCCGGATATTCCCTCGAGCAACGCCAGCTCTTTATGCGCGTCAATCAGCAGCGCCTGCATCTCGGCATCAATTTCGATATCCGGCTGAGGCGGGAGCGGCTGTGGATAATACGAAAAGTAAGCGGCCTCACCGCCGAGGTTTTGCACCGTTCTTCCTGCACGGGTCTTCATCGGATCGCCTCCAATTTGATTTTTCCGGTATCAGTTTAGCAGAGAAAACTCACAAAGTCAACAGTTTGTGCATTTTCTCGCCTTATTTGAGAGAGAAAACTCACGAAGCCGGCAGTTTGTGCGTTTTCCCGGCGTTATTCAATGAGAAAACTCACAAAAGTGCGGGAGTGCAATCGCGGCTTCGGATTGCTCTACGTGAATGCGGTAAACCCGGAAATGTCTCTTTTTGTATGATGTAGCGAGCGGGACCCGGATGTACCTGAGACGGCTCTTTAGAGAACCGGCAAATACTTGACACGATCGAGAACCAAAAAAAGCGTTGACACGATTTGTTTTTTTTTATATAATTATGTTGCAAATTAATCATATTCGGGAGGTATACTATGAAGCTATTTAAGAAAACTTTTATACCGTTTATCGCGGTCATTCTTTTTAGTCTATTGCTTTCCGCCTGTGCCAGGTATGTGACAGAAGAGGGAGTTTATTTTAGCAACCAGATAGTTTCATTCAATGGGAGATATTATCTGCTCTATCGTGTGGGCGAGACCGAGTCGCTGGTAACAGGCGCTTCCGGAAAATCAGTCTCGCTAGGTAAATACGGAGATGCGAACACCGAGTCCGTGGACGAGTTTATTGCGGCAAGGGCTACGGCGTACCAAAATGCACTGGAGAGTGTTGGCGGTATCCCTACACCGAAGATTACGAAGGACGCTGTCATTCAGTATTTTGTAAATGATCCAGAGGTCGTCCGGATAATGACCGAAAGCATGAAGTTCGAAGAATCTGCTTTCAACAAAAACAATTGCGAAGCAAAAGAAGCGCTGTTTGGCGACGGCTCGAACGTCTCAGTATCTGAAGTGGCAGGAACCGACGGAAAAATGCTATTTACTCCATCTGCTACGCCCACCGGGGTCGAATTCTACATAATTGCAGAAAGCGTTAATAATAGTTTCACCGAAAAGCCATGGGTGGATTTCTACAATGAAACCATAAAGAAGATCAGCGGGTGAACTCCTTTAGATACTTCTCTTCAAATCCCTGTTTGCTAAAAATCAAGACCGTATACACTCAGAACTTTAATCCGGCCGGAATTCTGGTTTTCAACCTGACTCCGGCTGTATTTTTGCTTCCTTTGATTTCAATCTGAAGGCTCGGGGAAAGCTTGTTTATTTGCGAGAACGGGACGGTGTAGCTAAGTTACGGTCGACGTTATCTACCCGGACATGGAGAAAGACGCGGAGCACGATGCGTCAAAGCCAAAACAGTTAGAGCTTTTTAACATTTAATTAACGAATCCCAAAAAACTATTCACTATACAAATAAGCGGCAAACAGAGACCATGAAGGCTATCAAGGAGAAATTCCGGGTAGACTGGGGAACATACTACATTGACGCAGCGAGCGGGACCCGGATGTACCTGAAACGGCTCTCCAGAGAACCGGCAAATACTTGACACGGTCTTTTTTGTCGAAAAGTTTGACATTCGCGCACGCACGTTGTATACTAAGACATTGAGCGGTCAGCCGTTTTTACTTTGGAAACCCGGTGATTCACAACTTTATGAAAAAAATCGCGATTCTCGGCGCCGGCGGATTTGTCGGCAGAAGCCTTTGCGAATATTTCCGAACACTCTCCGGAAGCTATGACGTTGTCGGGGTAAGGAGGAGCGACTTCAGTCTCCTGGACGGCGACGCGGTGGCTTCTTTTATTGAGCGTGAAAAGCCGGACGTTGTCATCAACTGCGCGAGCGAAGGCGGCGCGAGAAAGACAGGCTACGGCGACGGCGGCGGAGTTGTCGAGAACAATCTCAGGATGTTTTTCAACGTAGAACGCGCGCTTCCCGATGAGACGCTTTACATTTTCTTCGGCAGCGGCGCGCAGTACGACAAGTCGCGCGACCTCGTGAAGGTGCGCGAGACCTCCCTCGGTGAGCGCATTCCCGCCGACCCGTACGGATTTTCGAAGTACGTTCTCGCGAAATACGTCGAAAACGGCGGTCGCAAAATGACGCTCTACCCCACGATTTTCGGTCTGTTCGGGCCCAACGAGGACTACACCTACAAGTTCATCTCCAACGCGTGCGTCAAAAACATGCTCGGAATGGACATCCGTATCAACCAGAACGTGCGCTTCGACTACCTCTACGTCGACGATTTTTGCGCGATAATCGCCGCCCTGATTGAAAACGGTGAGCCGCGCCACCGGGTGTTCAACATCACGCCCACGCAATCCGTAACTCTCACGGAGCTCGCGGAGGCGGTCAACCGGGCGGGAACCGGAAAGTCCGCGATAAGCGTCGCGAACGGAGGAATGAACTTCGAGTACACCGGCTCGAACCGGCGCCTTTTCGAAAACCTCGGCCGCGAGTACCGCTTCCTGCCGTATGAGGAGTCGGTCGCGCGCCTCTACAAAGCGCTCGAAAAGAACCTCGCAAGCCTCGATACGGACGCGGTCAGGGCCGACGACGCGATAAAACACTGCAAAACAAGGGAGACGCCGGAAAAAGCCTGACGGATCAGACTCCGGAATTCCCTTAAAATAGGAAAAATTCATGCTCCAGCCGCAACCTTTTTTGCGCGACCGCCCGAAACCGGTCACATCACGCGCAAAACCGCGGCTCGAACGGAGGACAGAGGAAATATGAAGAAAATTACGGTAATGATTCCGTGCTACAATGAAGTCGAGAACGTCGAGGCGATCAGCCAGGCCGTGATCGACATTTTCGAGCAGGACGAGACGCTCAAAAAGTACGCGTTCGACATCCAGTTCATCGACAACTGTTCTGTTGACGGCACCCGCGACAAGCTCGAGGAGATCTGCGCCCGTGAGAAGCGCGTGAAGGCCATTTTCAACGTCAAAAATTTCGGCCAGTTCAACTCGCCCTTCTACGGAATGCTCCAGGCCGAGTGCGACGCGCTTGTCCTTTTGTGCGCCGACTTTCAGGACCCGGTCGAGCTCATTCCCACGTTCGTGAAGGAGTGGGAGAACGGCTACAAGATCGTCTGCGGCATCAAAAGCCAGAGCATGGAGAGCAAGTTCGTCTACAATCTCAGAACGATGTACTACAAGCTCATCAAGAAGTTTTCGACGGTGGACCAGATCGAGCACTTCACCGGCTTCGGTCTCTACGACAACGACTTCCTGAACATTTTGCGCCGCCTTGACGACCCGACGCCGTTCCTCCGCGGAATCGTCGCCGAGTACGGCTACAAGCGGAAAGACATCAAATACTGCCAGGCGGAGCGCCGTGCGGGAAAGACCCACAACAACTGGGTCAGCCTTTTCGACGGTGCGATGCTCAGCGCCACGTCGTATACCCGTGTCGGCGTCAGACTGGCTGTTTGCGCCGGATTCGCCCTCACATGCTTCAACCTGCTGCTCGCGCTCGCCTACATTATCGTGGCGATCTGCGTTCCGGCGGCCTGGAACATCTGGGTCATTCCGATACTCATCGCGATCTTCCTGGTGGGCTCCGTGCTGATGTTCTTCACAGGCTTCGTGGGCGAGTACGTCATCTCGGTGAGCAAGCGCGTCACGAACAGGCCGCTCGTCGTCGAGGAGAGACGTCTCAACTGGGAGAAGAAGGACTGACAGGTCTTTGATTTTTCCGAAACGCGAAAATCCAAAAATTAACAGGTCTTAATAACGTCGACCGTACCGGTGCCCTGCGGATATAATAATTCCGCGGGGCTTTTTTATTCTCCCGGCACGCCGGGCCTTGCCTCTGCGGTACGGGCCCCTGTCATGAATAACCCGGATAAAGCATTGCTCCTGCCGGCCAAGAGAGCCGGGAAGACCTATATGTTGTTAATCCGAAACCGCGCTTTAACGAACTCATTTTTTAAATTTTAATAAAAATGAGTGCGTTAACTTGACATTTCAGCAGGCCCGTGGTATACTGATTCTAACTTGAAAACAGGAGGCGCTTATGAATCTTTATCCCAGAGAAAACTACCTGAAGAAGATACGGGGATTCTATCACGAGGAAGATATTATCAAGGTAATAACCGGCGTCCGCCGTTGCGGCAAATCCAGTCTCATGGTTACGATTGCCGATGAGATCATGCAGTCAGGTGTACCGAAGGAGAACGTCATATACATTGACCTTGATTCTCGCCCGAACAAGGGAATAACGATGGCTGATCAGCTTGAATCCCTTATTCTAAAAAAAGGGACCGCTCCCGGGAGAAAATACCTGTTTGTCGACGAAATCCAGAACGTCACGGATTTTGAAAAAGTCATCAACGGATTCAGAAACGAAGGCGACTGGTCAATTTTTGTTACCGGATCCAATTCATATCTTCTCAGCGGCGAACTTGTTACAAAGCTTACCGGACGTTACATCGAGTTTGAGATCTTCCCGCTTTCCTTTGAGGAATACGAGGGGATGAAACGGTTTTACGGTAAAGAAATCAACCGGAATCCGATGCTTGAACTGAACGCCTATATTACCGAAGGCGGGTTCCCGCGGGCATTGTTTTTCGATACTCCCGCCGACAAGCGCAGGTACGTAAGCGGAGTCATTGACGAGATCTTCGAGAAGGATATACGCAAACGTGTAAAGATCCGCACAAGAGAGACATTTGAAACAGTTATGCGGTTTGTTATCAACAATTTCGGCGCAACTACAAGTCTAAGAAATATTGTCGATGAGCTCGGCAGAGCCGGCAGCGCCGTAACCTTGCATACTGTTTCAAAATATGTCAAGGCCCTTGTCGACGCCAAGATCCTTTACGAATGCCCGCGCTTCGATCTCAAATCCAAAAAATCTCTCAACGGTGAGAAAAAATACTATCTTTCCGATCTTGGTTTCTTTTTTACGCAGAATACCGACAACCGCATCAACTACGGGCCGGTGCTTGATAACATTGTCTTTGTCTATGCCCGGAGTCATGACTATTCAGTCAGCGTCGGCAGAATCGGAAAGCTCGAATGCGATTTCATTCTCCGCGATACAAATCTGTCGTATTCCTACGTTCAGGTCGCATATACTATCGCAAGCAGCAGAGAGACGGAAGACCGCGAATACAGATCTCTGGAAAACATCAAAGACAATTACCCGAAATATGTCATGACTACCGACTGGCTGCTTCAAAACCGGAACGGTATTGAAAACGTGAATCTGATAGAATTTATAAGTGCCGGGAAACGGTTCTGAGGGGTGCTCCCGCCCGGAGGGGCGAGTCTTCCCATTTCAGATTCTTATCAGTTTCTTATTAGATTCTCATCAGTTGCTCATTAGTTTTTCAGGAGGACCCGCACAAAAATGAAAATCAAAGTCAAAAAACTTCCCTACGAAAAGGTAAAAGCTCTGCCGGCGCCGGCCCGCGTGAGCCCAAAGAGGCCGGCGCGCTTTTTCCGCTTTTTGATGAAGTCGCTCGGTGCCGGCGACCTCAAGGCGACGTCCTTTGAGAACATTTTCACGGGCGGGCCGGAAGGCTTTCCGGACGAGCCCTGCCTCATTTTGATGAACCACTCGAGCTTTATCGACCTCGAGATCGCGTCTTCGATCATCTTTCCGAAGCCGTTCGCGATCGTGTGCACCTCAGACGGCTTTGTCGGGAAAGAGAGCCTGATGCGCAATCTCGGCTGCATTCCCACCAACAAATTCGTGACGGACGTAAGGCTCATCACCGATATGAAGTACGCGCTCGAAAAGAACCGCACGCACGTGCTCCTGTACCCCGAGGCCAGCTACTCCTTCGACGGCTGCGCCACCCCTCTCCCACGCAGGATGGGCGTTGTTCTCAAGAAGCTCGGAGTGCCCGTTTTGATGATCAGAACGTACGGCGCATTCACGCGCGACCCGCTCTACAACATGCTCCAAAAACGCGGCGTCAAGGTCCGCTCGGAGACGTCTATGCTTTTCTCGCGCGAGGACCTGAAGGAGATGACCGTTGACGAAATTGACCTTGTTTTAGACGAAAAGTTCACGTTCGACAACTTCGCCTGGCAGCGCGAAAACAACGTCCGTGTGGCGGAGCCGTTCCGCGCCGACGGCCTCGAGAGGATTCTCTTCAGGTGCCCGTGCTGCGGCAAAGAGGGCTTTATGCAGGGAAAAGGCACCCGGATTTTCTGCGAATCCTGCGGCGCCTCCGCGGAGCTTGACGAGTTCGGGAGCCTCGCGGGCGACTTCGGGTTCGATTCCGTTCCGCGGTGGTACTCATGGGAGCGCGCGGAGATTGCGAAGGAGGTTAAAGAAGGTACGTTTTCAATCGACTGCGACGTAAGCATTCTCGTGCTGCGCGACTTCAAAGCGGTCTACGATATCGGCCGCGGCCATCTCACGCAGGACGCAACCGGGATCCGCGTAACCGGCGCAAACGGTGAACTCGACTTCACGCACCCCGCCTCCGCCTCCTACAGCCTGTACGCCGACTATTTCTGGTATGAACTCGGCGACATGATCTGCACCGGAAACCGCGATTTTCTCTACTACTGCTTCCCCGACCCCGCCGCGCGCGTTCCCGTCGCGAAAGCAAGACTCGGCGCCGAGGAATCGTTCAAGCTTGCTAAAAGCAGCCGGAAATCCGCGGACGGCTGAGCCCCCGGGCGGCCAACCGGAAAAATAAAACAGTTGAGCCCGCCGTTTTTTAATGTTATAATACGCACTGTAATAACTTCTTCCGGCCGCGGTTTTCCGATCGCGGACTGCGAAGAATCAAGGAGGAAACAATGAAAAAACTGATTTGCGCCATGCTCGCGCTCGCGTTAATTTTGGGCGTCTGCGTTATTCCGGCTTTCGCGGATGACGAGAACCTCGCGCTTGACAAGCTTGTCGAGGTGGAGATGGAGATCAACAACCCCAATGAAATTGCCGATATGGGCAACGGCTACTGGAGCGTCGATTTTCTCACCGACGGCGAATGGCCGGCATTTTTGAACGAAGGCGTCGTCCCGCTCGGCTGGTATTCCTGCAGCCCCGTGACCGAAGTCGATATCACTCTCGTACTCGACCTCGAGGACGTCTATTCCATCAACGAAGTGAAGCTTCTCCCTCAGAAGTTCATCGGCGGCTATACGTTCCCGTCGACGTACGAGGTTTCGATCTCTGCTGACGGTAACAACTATGAAGTGATCGGCGGCGAGACCGGCGCGCACAAGGGCGAATTTCTTTTCACCAGCTATAGCGCCAGCAACGCTTACTCCGAGGAGGGCTACACAGACGTCAATATTCCGACCTTCGCTGCCAACGGGAAGGCTGCCAGATACGTGATGATCCACATCACCGAAATGGGCAACGACCCGGGTGACGGATTGCACTATTCGGGAATCGGCGAGATCGAGGTAACAGGTTCCAAGGCGGCTGCCCCCGAGACTGAGGCGCCCACCGAAGTTCCTACCGAGGTTCCTACCGAAGTTCCCACCGAGGCTGCCACTGAAGCTCCTGTCGAAAACCCGACCGAAGAAGCAACCGAGCCTGCCGAACAGCCCACCGAGGCCCCCGAAGAGCCCACTGCCGAGCCTGCTACCGATGCTCCCGAAGAGCCCACAAAGGCTCCTGAGGAACCCACCCAGGCTCCCGAAGAACCTACGGCAGAACCGGTTGAAGAGCCCACAAAGGCCCCCGAGGAAGCGACTGCCGAACCCGCCGAAAAGCCTACCGAAAAGCCCGCAAAGAAGGGCTGCGGAAGCTTTGCCGCAGGAACGCTTGCCGTCATCTGCCTTGCCGGCGCGGCTCTCGCGATCGTCAGAAAGAAACACTGATTTTACCTGCAAATAGGT
Source organism: uncultured Ruminococcus sp. (assembly GCA_902792515.1). Lineage (GTDB taxonomy): Bacteria > Bacillota > Clostridia > UBA1212 > UBA1212 > UBA1212. Next base: position 727 of record CADAZX010000050.1, on the reverse strand, counting down.
AATTTTTAAAAAATGGCGGGCCGCGCGAGCGGTCCGCCATTTTTTATTGTCCTGTCTCCATTACGTAAAAAGTCTTAAGCTTCAGTCTCCCCTTCACGCGCATCCACTTCTTAAAGCGCCCCGTGCGGACGAAACCCGCCTCTTCGTATACTTTTAACGCGCGCAGGTTGTCCTTTGCCACCGAGAGCCTGACGCCGTCGTCGGGAAATTCCTGCAGCGCGAAATTGACAGCCGCCCCCGTGAGCCTGAGGCCGTAGCCCTTCCCGAGGCCGCACAGTTCCGGCTTTAGACCGATCGCGATATCCGTCGAATTGCTTCTGCGGTAGATCCGTTCCGCGCCGTGGCATTTTATTTTCGCGGCAGGCCCCACGGCGATGAAACCGGCCGGGTCGGCTATGCTCTCGCGGCTCGAATCGTCAAAGCCTTTCGAGTCGTAGACCGGGAAGTGGAGTCCGTTCATAACCTGTTCGAGCTCCTCTTCGTCGCCGTCAAAATCGTACATCTCGTACGGCGGCCCGTACTTCCAGCACGATATCGCGCGCGCTGCGGGCTCGGACATTTCGGTCACGACGAGACCGTCGCTCTCGATTATTATGAAGCTGTCGCCGTAAAGGCCCATAAGAAGTTTCTCCTTGTATTATAGAGTAGTAGTTTTTAGTGACCCTCTCCAAGGTCATATGCTATACTGTAGGGGATGCTGTGGATTGGTTACAACTCCTACCGCCCG
>CADAZX010000049.1 GCA_902792515.1 uncultured Ruminococcus sp. | reverse complement strand
GCAATTATTTTTTCCTTCTGCCGAACAGGCCTCCGCCCTTTTTCGGGTCCGCAGTGCTGTCACTTCCGAGCACGTTGTCGGTCGCCTGGTCAAACGTCCTCAAAATGTCCTTCTGCGCCTCGGTGAGCCTCGAAGGGATAACTATCGAGATCTCCGCGAGCATGTCGCCGCGCATCGATTTGCTGTTGAGAACCGGAACTCCCTTTCCGCTGATCCTGAAGACCTTGCCGTTCTGGGTGCCCTCGGGGATCCTTAAATCGATGTCGCCGTCAAGTCCCGGAATCTTTACCGTGGTGCCGATGACTGCCTGAGGGTACGTTAAATATACGGTCTGGAGGACGTCGTTGCCGTCGCGCGTGAAAATCTTGTGCTTCTTGAGCCTGACGCTGACGTAGAGGTCTCCGTTCGGACCGCCGTTCGTGCCGGGATTTCCTTTCCCCGCTTTTCTTAAGGACTGCCCCTCGTTGATGCCCTTCGGGAATTCCGCGGTTTCTTTGACCGTGCGCCTGATAATACCCTTCCCTGAGCAAGCCGGGCACGGGTCGGAAACCGTATAGCCGCTGCCGTTGCAGCTCTCGCAAGTCGTCTCGCGGACCATCTGGCCTAGGATCGTGCTGGTGACCTTGCGCTGCATGCCAGTGCCGTTGCAGGCCTTGCACGTCGTTTTCTTTTTAGAGGCGGAACCTGTTCCGGCGCACTGTTCGCAAGTGAGGTTCTTGGTGACCGAAAACTCCTTCGTGCAGCCGAACGCGGCCTCCTCGAGCGTCAGTTCAATGTAGACTCTCAGATCGTCGCCTTTTGTTGGCTGGTTGCGCGACGCGCGCGACGAGGATCTCGTAAACCCTCCGCCGAAGAACGAGTTGAGAATGTCGTCGAAGCCGCCTGAAAAACTGAACCCGCCGCCTTCGAACGGCCCCTGGCCCGCTCCTGCGGTCTGGTCGAACGCCGCGTGACCGAACTGGTCGTACTTGGCCCTCTTGTCAGGGTCGCCGAGCACCTCGTAAGCCTCGTTGGCCTCCTTGAACTTCTCCTCGCACTCCTTGTCGTCGGGATGGAGATCGGGGTGGTACTTTTTCGCGAGCTGTCTGTATGCTTTTTTTATCTCTTCGTCACTGGCGTTTTTCGCGACGCCCAGGACTTCGTAGTAATCTCTTTTTTCCATTTCCGATCCTTACACGGAATCCCCGGGAGGAGTTCCGCCCGAAATATCAGACGTTATCCAAACCGGGGGTGTCCGTTCATATCGTTATAAGTTTAAATCTTGAAAATTGCCTGAATCAGGGGAAAATCAGTTGTCGTCCACAACGGTGTCGCCGCTGTTGTCGTAACCGCCCTGCTGGCCGCCGAAGCCGCCCTGAGGTCCCTGTCCCTGACCCTGGTTGAAAGCGTCGGGGTTCTGTTTGTAGATCTTTTCGGAGATCTTGTAGAACACCTGCTGGAGCGCCTCGGTTGTCTGCTTCATGCCCTCGGTGTCGTTCGCGGAGATAGCGTCCTTGACCTTGGAGACGGCCTGCTCAATCTCGTCCTTGTCGGAGCTGTCGAGCTTGTCACCCATGTCGGCAATGAGCTTCTCGGTCTGGTAAACTGTACTCTCGGCGTTGTTCTTCGTGTCGACCGCGTCCTTGGCCTTCTTGTCCTGCTCCGCGAATTCCTCGGCGTCCTTGACCGCCTTCTGGATGTCCTCCTCGGAGAGGTTGCTCGAAGACGTGATCGTGATCTTCTGCTCCTTGCCGGTGCCGAGATCCTTAGCGGAAACGTTGACGATGCCGTTGGCGTCGATGTCGAACGTTACCTCGATCTGAGGAACGCCGCGCCTTGCCGGAAGAATGCCGGAGAGCTGGAAGTTGCCGAGCGTCTTGTTGTAGGCAGCCATCTCTCTCTCGCCCTGGAGGACGTGGATGTCGACAGCGGTCTGGTTGTCAGCAGCCGTTGAGAAGATCTGGCTCTTCTTGGTCGGGATGGTCGTGTTCCTCTCGATGAGCTTTGTGAAAACGCCGCCCATTGTCTCGATACCGAGGGACAGAGGAGTTACGTCGAGAAGGAGCAGATCCTTGACGTCGCCTGTGAGGACGCCCGCCTGGATCGCAGCGCCGATCGCGACGCACTCGTCAGGGTTGATGCCCTTGAAAGGCTCTTTGCCGAGGTATTTCTTGACCGCTTCCTGAACGGCGGGAATTCTTGTGGAGCCGCCGACGAGAATGATCTTGCTGATGTCGTTCGCGGTAAGCTTCGCGTCCTGCATAGCCTGGCGCGTCGGTCCCATTGTCTTTTCGACGAGGTCCTGCGTCATTTCGTCGAATTTCGCTCTTGTGAGCGTCGTGTTGAGGTGCTTCGGACCGGTCTGGTCAGCCGTGATGTAAGGAATGTTGATCGCGGTCGAGGTGACGGACGAGAGAGCAATCTTAGCCTTTTCGGCCTCTTCCCTGAGCCTCTGCATTGCCATTCTGTCGTTGGAGAGGTCTATGCCGTTTTCTTTCTTGAACTCGGAAACGAGCCAGTCGATGATCTTCTTGTCGAAGTCGTCGCCGCCGAGACGGTTGTTGCCGTTTGTCGCGAGAACTTCGAAAACGCCGTCGCCGATCTCAAGAATGGAGACATCGAACGTTCCGCCGCCGAGGTCGAAAATCATGATCTTCTGATCTTTTTCCTTGTCGAGACCGTACGCGAGAGCGGCCGCCGTAGGTTCGTTAATGATTCTGAGAACTTCGAGGCCCGCGATCCTACCGGCGTCCTTGGTCGCCTGACGCTGCGAGTCGCTGAAGTATGCCGGAACGGTGATGACCGCCTGGCTGACCTTCTCGCCGAGATAAGCCTCTGCGTCAGCCTTCAGCTTCTGAAGAATCATCGCGGAGATCTCGGGGGGCGTGTACCTCTTGTCGTCGATCGTGATCTTTCTGTCGGTGCCCATGTCTCTCTTGATGGAGATGACCGTACGCTCCGGGTTCGTGACGGCCTGACGCTTTGCGATGTCGCCTACGAGTCTTTCGGACGGCTTGCCGCCGGCGGGTTTTGTGAACGCTACGACTGAAGGAGTCGTGCGGGCGCCTTCAGCGTTCGGGATTACTACAGGTTCTCCGCCTTCGAGAACCGCTACACACGAGTTGGTTGTACCTAAGTCAATGCCTATAACTTTTGCCATGATAATTTCCTCCTTAAGAAAATCTTAAATTCTTTTTAATTTCCGGGAGCCCTCCGGCTGCCCTGTCGCCTGTGTTGGCGGCTGCCTTCCGCGGGTCCCTTAAAGTATTGCGGCTCTTGATTTCGAACCGCTGTCAGTGCTTTTTAATTTGCCACTTTCACGGTGCTGAATCTTAAGATCCTGTCGCCCATTTTGTAGCCTTTTTCGAAAACCTCGCAAACAGTGTTCTGTCCGAGAGATTCGTCGTCAACGTGCATCACCGCGTAGTGGAGGTTCGGGTTGAACTGCTCTCCGAGCGCCTTTATCTCTTCGACGCCGTTTTTTCTGAGAATTTCGGTGAGCTGGCTGTAGATCAGTCTGTAGCCCTCTGTGAGAGCTTTCGCTTCGCCGTCCTCCGGCTCCGCAGCTGCCGCTCTTTCGAACGAGTCGACAACGTGAAGAAACTGCTTGAGCGTGTCGGCTTTCGCGTCGAGGTATTTCGCCTCGTTTTCCTTCTGGCTTCGCTTTCTGAAATTGTCGAAGTCGGCGGATAGTCTTATATATCTGTCGCGGAGCTCCTGCTCCATTGCCTTCGACGCTTCGAGCTCGGCCTCGAGCTTGGCGGCGGCCTCTTTTTCTTTTGAGTGTTTGTCGCCGTGCTTTTTCGAGTAGAAACTCTTTTTTGAATTTCCGCCTTCCGGTTCGTTGATCTGTCCGCCTTCGCCGCAGGAAGACTCTTTGTCTTCCTGTTCGCCGGCAAGGTCTTCCGGAACAAGGGATTCTGCCGCTAACTCTTCGGTGTCATTTACGCCGGCCGCAGCGCCCTTCTCCTTATCGGGAGCTTCCGCGGGTTCCCTGTCCGGATGTCTTTTTCCTCCGTTCTTTATAACGTCTGTCATTTCAAAAAATCTCCTTGGTTCGGCGCGCCGTCAAAAATCTCACGGTCCGCGCTTATATTTTTGTGCCGGCGCTTCAGCTTGCGCCTCCGCCGCCTTCGTTGTCTTCCGTTTTTACCGTCAGTTCGGGAATCGATCTTCCGCCATCTTCGCGAGCCTTTTTCTCAAGCATCTGTTTCATGTACTCGAGCGAGGAAATGACCTTCGAGTAGTCCATTCTCGTCGGACCCACGACGCTGACCGAGCCGATGCAGCTTCCGCCGACCTCGAATTTGGCGGTTACAACCGAGTAGTCTGAAAGTCCCTCGCCGGAGTTTTCCGTACCGATCGAAACCGTAAGGCCGCTCTCGCTGTCGCCTGACGCGTTAACGATCTTCTCGATCGTCTCCTTGTCCTGGATCATGTCGATGAAGCTGCGAGCCTTGTCGATGTTGTCGAACTCCGGGCTCTTGAGAAGCTTCGCGGCGCCTTCGGTGAAGAACTCGTCGGTCTCGCACTGCTTGATGCACTCGAAAATTCCGTCCGTTATCGGCAGGACCGTATTTCTCGAGATTCCCGACTCGTCCGCGACCCTGTTGACGGTCATCAGCGAGATCATTTCAGCGGGTTTTCCGGAAAACGATCTGTTGACGATGCCGGAAAGCTCGATAACGCGCTCCGGTTCGAGCGGCTCGGGAATGCTCACCAGCTTGCTCTTAACCGTGTTCGCGTCGGCGACCACGACCGTCAGAACGCTTGTCTCGTCGACAGGAACGATCTGGATTGCCTTCACGTTTACCGAGTCGCGGCCGTGTGTCGAACCGATCGCGATGTAATGCGTCATGTCGGAAACGATCTCCGTGCATGCTTTTATAAGCTTGCTGTACTCGGTCATCTTGTCCTCGAGGCGTCCGACTATTTCCGCGGCGAGCGCCGGGTTTTCGGCGGCGGGCTCGAGCATGTGGTTGACGTAGGTGCGGTATCCCTTTGTGGACGGAACTCTGCCCGAAGAAGTGTGCGGCGATGAGAGGTAACCCATCTCCTCGAGGTCGGCCATCTCGTTCCTGATCGTGGCTGAGCTGAGACCCATATCGTATTTACGGGCGATCGTTCTCGATCCGACCGGTTCGAAGCTCTGAATGTAGTCGTCGATAACGGCCTTGAGAATCATAAGCTTCCGTTCGTCGAGTTCTTTGTTCTCCTCCATTTCGTCGCCTCCTTTGCAGACTGTTAGCACTCAACCTTTTCGAGTGCTAACGGAAGTTTACCACTTTATTTTCCGCTTGTCAAACACATTCTTGAACTTTTTAATGAATTTTTAAGAAATCTTTAAGGATGCCGGAAAAGCGGGAAAAATGCACGCTTTTACATGCGTTTGGACCGCTTGCATATATAAAAAAGCCGCTCAACGCCGAGCGGCCGGTGACAAATAATTCTAAAAGATAATTAAATCTTTTTTGAATTCCATTCTTTTTTCAAGATCGCGTACTGGCAGGTGTTTTCGTAAACAGGCTCTCCTTCGGCGTCGTTAACGAAGGTCACGAACTCGCGGAAAAGTCCCTCCTGTCTCATTCCGAGCCTCTCGCAAAGCTTGCGGCTTGAAACGTTTGTGTCCTCCGTATACGCGTACACGCGGCGCATTCCTTTTTCATTGAAAAGATAGTCGATGTAAGCCCGTGCCGCCTCGTAAGCGTACCCTTTCCCGCGAAAACCTTTACCCAGCATCCAGCAGACGCTAACCGTGTCGGGCGTTTTCATTTCAGGATCCTCGGCTTCCGGCTCGCCGAAGATCTCACCCGCGACCTTTCCCGTCTCCCTGTCGGCAATCGCAAAATAATAATCGCGGCTCGAAGCGCGCCTGCGGGCCGCTTTTAAAGCCTCTTTCCTGCCGGAGATCTTCATGCTGAGAAAGCAGTTGACGTCGATGTTTCCGAGATAATCTTCGACGTCGGCGGCGTCGTTATGTGTAAACGGCCTTAAAACGAGACGGGGCGTCTCGATAATTCGCGGAAGCTTCTCAAATAGTTTATCTTTCAAAAGCAGGTATCTTTGATATTTCTCCTCTTTCGCGAAATGGACTTCGCGACTCTGCTCTACGGCCGCCTTGTAGTCGGGCAGCCTGTCGCCGAACTGTTCGTTTGTCAGGTCGAAAACGCAACCGGAAACGTCGTTGAAGCAGTGAAAACCGCCGCCTTCGAGCGGTACTCCGAGGACATTTCCGCCGAAGAGATCCTGCATTAAAAACGCGGTAACGGAGCACTGCCCGAGCGTTTTGTTGCCAGGTGTCCAGTCCTTTCTCATCCTAGGGGCGCACGTTTCCGCGCACCAGACACCGCCTGAGAGCAGCTTATAGTAGTCGCGCGGCGTAAGACCGTATTTGTCCTTGATATTCGCTTTTGAGCTGCCGTAAAAGGTTTTTCTTCTCATAAAGTCATTGCAACCGGTCAATACGTGAAATATTTTATATCGTCAGCTTGAACGTGGTCTCGTCGGGAGTGCCTCTAACGCTGTAGCAGGTTATGCTGCCCTCGTGCTCCTCCGCGATGACCTTCGCGATCGAGAGCCCGAGTCCGTAGCTTCTGCGCGGTCCGTTGTTCGCCCTGCTCTCGTCAACTCTGTAGAACCTCTCGAAAATCCTCTTTCTGTCCTCTTTTTCGACAAAACTGCCGGTGTTCGTGACAAGCAGGTTCACGCTTCCGAAGCGCTGGAAGAGCTTGATCTTGATGGAGCCGTTCTCGTTCACGTACTTGACGGCGTTGTCGATAAGGATGGCGGTGAGCTGCCGGAGCTTTTCGCGGCTTCCGGTGATTTTAATGTTCTCCTGGATGTCCGACTCGATCAGAACGCCCTTCTCGAACGCCATCGCCTCAAAAGTCATGACAGTCTCGTCGACAAGCGACGAAAAATCGACCTCGGAGAACGTTTTCTCGGTGTCAGGATTTTCAAGCTTCGACGCCGCGAGCAGCTCGTTTATAAGGCCGCTCATACGGAGCGACTCCGACTTGATGATATTGACCCATTTGCTGCCGCCCTGCTCCGATTCAAGCGCTTCGGCGTTGGCGTTTATCACCGCGAGTGGAGTTTTGAGCTCGTGGCTGACGTCGCTGATAAACTCGTGCTGGCCGTCGAGCGTCTCCTTTATAGGCTTTATGATCTTGCCCGCGACGAAGTTGGCGACCCAGATGCTCAAAATGATACCGAGAGTCGATATCGCGATGCTGCTGCTGAAGAGCGTTCTGCTTTTTGTCATGAACGATTCGTCGTCGCTGAAAAGCACGAGCGTGCCGTTTGAGTATGTTTTTTTCAAGTAGAAAACGTAACCGGAAATGCCGCGGTCGGCTTTCCCGCCGGCTTTGTCGAGCGCGAGGAGCTTGAGCTGGTCGCCTGTTACTACCGAGGATTCGACATGGCTGAGAAGGTGCGGGTACTTGAAGCTGCCGCGGAACGTGCTGCTGAGGTTCTCGACGAAAACGGCCGAAATGTTGTTGAAAACGAGGTTATCAGGGTCTTCGGCGTCAGGGGATTCACCGGGATTTACCTGAGTGTAATCGCCTGTTGAAGGGTCGTCCGGCGCCGCGGTCGCGGGTTCGGGCGAAGAATCGCCGTTTTCGGGAAGCTTCGGAACCATCGACATCAACGTGACCTCGTCTATCTGCGAAGCGGCCTTTCCGAGTTCGGAGTAGATAGACATCGAGTTCTGCTGATAGAAAATGACAATAACCGTCACGTTGATGAGAATTATGATAAGACTCATCGCGGCGGCAAGCATGAATGTCAGTTTGAGCTTCAGCGATTTTAACATCGGTTATCACCCTGTCGGACCCTTTTAACCCGGTAATGCGGCGCGGCATGTCTTAGTCATAGCACTTTACTGCCGGCCGCCTGCTTCCATAAAGTAATTATTCGTCGTCGTTAGCTGCCAGCTTGTAGCCGACACCGCGGATGGCTTTGATGCTGGCTTCCGTTCCCAGGAAACGCAGCTTTTTCCTCAGGAAGGAAATGTACACCTCGACGCTGTTGTACTCGGCGTCGGACGTGACTCCCCAGATCTTGTCGAGAAAATCCTCTTTCGTGATCTTCTTTCCGCCGCGCTTCATCATGTATTCCATCATCTGGTACTCTTTGGCGCTGATCTGGATTGACTTGCCTGTGGTTTTGCAGGTAAGAAGGCAGTTTTCGGTGTCGAGAGAGAGGTCGCCGTAGACGATCGAGGTGTCCTCGATTTCGCCTTTTCTGCGCGATATCGCCTTGATCCTGAGAAGAAGTTCTGTCGCCTGGAACGGCTTCGTTAAGTAGTCGTCGGCACCGAGCTCGAACGCGTTAACCTTGTCCTTAAGTGACGTTTTCGCGGTGAGAACGATCACAGGCGTGATGATGCCGCCCTCGCGAAGCTCTTTAAGCACGTCAAAACCGCTCTTGCCCGGAAGCATCAGGTCGAGAACGATGACGTCGTAAATGCCTGTCTCGGCGGCCTCCTGACCGTTGATTCCGTCCTCAAACGAGTCGACGTCGTAGTTGTTTTTCCTGAGGATGGCCTCAAGAGGCTCTCTTAATGTGCGCTGGTCTTCGATAAGAAGTATTCTCATAATTTCTCCTTTCCTCCGCTGAAACCTCTACCGCGTTTACCACATGGTTGATTTGGCGTACGTTAAAAGCGGAAACAAAACGGGATCGTTGTTTCTTAAGAATCACTCTGCGGCGAGAAGCTCTTCGCAAAAAGCCCACGCTTTTTCGCTGTTCCGCGTCTTGGAAGCGATGCAGAATATCATTGTTTTTTCCTGGCCTTTGGCTTCGTCGTAAAGCCACGTAAGGCCCGTGTTCTCGAAAAACGCGGTGGAGGTTACGTCTATGCCGTAGATGCCGGCCTTCACGAGAACGTTCCCCCTGCTGTCGGGTTCGGATTCGTACTGATATATGTTGAGACTGTACGCGCCCGGATGCGACGAAAGGTAATCCTCGTAGAACGTGTCGAGCGGCAGAAAAGCGTTCTGCGCGACGTATACGTCGAACGACTCCTTGTCGATCAGTATCACGTCGAGCGCGCCCTTCGCCATCAGCTGCCCCAGAAAAGACTCCGCGCCCGTTCTGGCGCTCGCGTCAAGCATCGTCGTTGAAGTCGTCACGGTAAAGAACGTGATCTGCGCGTTGTCGAAGACCTCCGATTTTTCGTTCAGCTCCTTTGTGAGATTCGTCTCGGGGTTCTGCGCGAAAGCACCGACGAATTTGATCTTGATGTCAGTCTTGCCGTGGTTGAGCGTCTGAACCGTGAACATGACCGCGAGGAAAACGATCACGGCGACGAGAAAAACGGCGAGCTTGTACTGGTCGAGCCAGGCGATGAACCTGCCCCACTTTTTCCTGAGCTTGTACGGGACCGGAGAGGTCGGGTTGTCGTCGGAAAAATCGTGCGAAAATCCGAAAACGGTGTCGTACGCGGCGGTTATTCTCTTGTAGTACGCGAGGTCCTCGTAAGTCGTTCCGTACTCGTCGACTTTGCGCTTGTACTGTCTTAAAAGCGCGCCGTAGCGCTGGCGTATCGACTCGTCGTCGGCGTCGCCGGGAAGACCGAGTATTTCGCAGCACTCATCTCTCGAAAGATTCCGGAGCTCTTCCTCTTCGTCTGAAAGACCCGACGGAACTATATTACCGTTTGATTTTTCGCTCATATTTCCTCCGCGAGATTCCTTTCGGAAATCTCTCTGAAACAATTCCTGCGCCGCTTTTAAGGCGTCAAAGCTTGGCGGTTTTCGCCGCCTTTAGTTTCTGCCCGCAAACCGCACTATTATTATACCACGTTTCGCGGCCCTTATCAAACGCCGGCGTCAGGATGGATGTTATTTTCGCGCGGATTTTTGCTTTAATGGCGCTTTGCGAAGGCGTTTTCGGCTATTTTACGAAATTATAATAAAATATTATTAAAAAATGCTTGACAAAGGCACGCTAAATATGTAATCTTAAAAACCGAAAAAGGAACGTCTTTAAAAGACGGCTAATTGCATACATGTTTACGGAGGAATTATTATGGCAGAAATTAAATACGACATTATCGAAACTCTCGCGGTTCTCGACGACAGCGACTCCAGAGGCGGCTGGGCGAAGGAGCTCAACCTCATTTCCTGGAACGGAAACGAACCGAAATACGATCTTCGCTCTTGGAATGAAGACCACTCGAGAATGGGCAAGGGCATCACGCTCTCCGCAAAGGAAGTCAAGCAGCTCAAGGACATCCTCAACGGTCTCAAGAAGATCTGAACGGACTGAGTTTCAATAATCAAAAATAAAGCGGGACGACGTTAAAATTGCCCCGCTTTTTTTGTGCCTTCATGAACTACGTAAACCGCCTCAAAAGAGACTCGCAGGTAAAACAAAAGAGCCCCGCATTCCGGAGCTCTCCTGCTTCAAGCTGGTGCGATCGACGAGACTTGAACTCGTATGGGTGTGCCCACACGCCCCTCAAACGTGCGCGTCTGCCAGTTCCGCCACGATCGCAATTTATCACGTCCCTCAAGGACGCTTAGCAATTATAAGACTTTAACGAACCGCTGTCAAGTACTTTTTTTAAAATTCACCGAAATTTTTGATTAAAGATTTTTGGCGGTTTTATCAGCCGGTTCATGGCTGCTTCCGTCTTCTCAGCATGCTGCCGGCCGGAACTTCGAACGGCAGGCTGAAATACGTTTTCATCATCGGAACGTGGGCGCGCGCGATCTTTTCGCCCTCTTCGTTTCTCAGGTTAAAGACGGTAATATCGCGGATTTCACCGGTACCGGGGCACATCAGCTCAAGGACATCGCCTTCGGAAAACGCGCTCTTCATAACTGTTCCGACTGTAAAACCGCCGTTTCCGTCAGGTTCGCAGCTCTCGCAAACCGCGACGAAATCGGTGTTGCGCACGTACGAGGAACTCGAGTAGATCTGGCCGCCCTTCTCTCCGAAATAAAAACCTGTCGTGTAGTCGCGGTGGCTGCAGCTGAGAAGCTCGTTCATGAGTGTCTGCTTGAGTGCGCTGTCGGAGGCAAACGCTTCGGGGTCATTTTCGTACGCGTCGAGCGCGATCCTGTAGGCCCTGACTGTCGTGGCGGTGTAGAACTCGCTCTTCATGCGGCCTTCGATTTTCAGCGATCCGATCCCCGCTTCCACGAGTTCGGGAATGTACTCGAGCATACAGAGATCCTTCGAGTTGAAAAGAAACGTTCCGCGCTCGTTTTCGACAACCGGCATATATTCTCCCGGCCTCGTCTGTTCAGAGAGGTAGTATTCCCAGCGGCACGGCTGCGCGCAGTCGCCCCTGTTGGAAGAACGCCCCGCCAGGTAGTCGGAGAGCATGCACCGGCCTGAATACGCCATGCACATTGCGCCGTGCACGAACGCCTCGAGATACGGTTCGGAGGTCCCGGCGAGCTCAGGCATGGCGTCAAGCACGTTCGAGTTGATCTCTTTTATCTCTTCGAGCGAGAGCTCGCGTGCGAGATTGACGCGAGAGGCGCCGTTTTTGAGCCAGAAAAGAACTGTCTTGGAGTTAAGGTTGTTCGCCTGGGTGCTGACGTGAACGGGAAGACGCGGAGCCTTTTCACGAATCTCGAAAAAAGTGCCGACGTCGGCAACTATGACGCCGTGAACTCCTGCGCTCTCAAGGAATTTCACATACTCGCCAATCCCCGGCATATCCAAGTCGCGGGAGATTATGTTGCAGGTGACGTAAACCTTTTTGCCGAGAGAGTTCGCGAGCGACACGGCTTCAACGATCTCTTCGTCGGTAAAGTTGCCGGCGTTGGCGCGAAGTCCGAACGCGTTGCCGCCAAGGTAGACGGCGTCGGCACCGTATAAAAACGCGGTTTTAAGCTTTATGAAGTTGCCGGCAGGCGCCAGTAGTTCCATGTGCCTTGCTTTCATTTCTGCCCTTTCGTGTAAATATTATCGGACGTGTCGGTTAAGATTGGCGGCATTACTTTTTCACCGCGAGAAGCATGCCGTCGTCCATAGTGTCAATCACCGCGGTGAAGCAATCGTCCGCGGCGATGAGATTTATAAATGAACGCAGGTTGCTTACTATCGTTCTGTGCTTGTGGGGAACGTCGCCTTGAACGTCTGTCTTTCCGTAGTAGACGATGTCGTCGGCCGCCAGAACTCCGCCGCTCCTGAGAAGTCTTTTCACGTCCGGAAGCATTTCCGCATAGTGGGACTTTGAACTGTCGAGAAAGATCATGTCGAATCTGCCGGTCATGCTGGCGAGGACCTCGGAAGCGTCTCCGTTTATGACTTTAATATGATCCTGAAGGTTTTCGGCCGCTATGTTTTTGATCGCCTCCTGCGCGTTTCCCGAGTCGAGCTCGACCGTGTAGCACCGGAAGCTGTCGGTATAGCCGGCGGCTGTTTTGGCTGCGAGAATCGCTGAATAACCTCGGCACGTACCTGTCTCAAGCAGGCTAAGAGGCTTGAAGGCGGCGATCAGAAACCTGTAGAGCGCCGCCGAATTTTCTCTTATTATAGGCAGATTATCTCTGTCGCGCGCCGCCGATTCACGCATTCTGTTAAGCGTTTGGTCTTTAATCTGCGCTCTGTTGAAGCTTTCGATCAATCCTTCGTTCATATTTTTGGAATAATCTTTTTAAAACCTGAAATACTTTACCGCATTGCGCGAACGCGTCAGCCTCCCCGCTGCTCCTCTACCGCTTTGAGATGCTCCTCGTACGTTTTCGAGAAGATGTGGGTACCGGAGCCGTCGTTTTTGAGAACGTAGTAATAGTATTCCGTGGGGTTCATCTGGATAACGGCTTTTATCGAGTCCTCGCTCGGGCTGCAGATCGGTCCGGGCGTAAGACCTTCGTAGAGGTACGTGTTGTACGGGTCGTCGATCTTGAGGTCTTCGGCTGTGACGTCGGAAACGTTGTCTGCCGATGCGCGCCTCTTTACGTAAAGAACGGTCGACTCGCATTGCATTAGCTTCAGATCTTCGCTGTTCAGTCTGTTGTAGTAAACGCTGGCGATGATGGGTCTGTCGGACGCGACTTTTGCCTCCTTTTCGACGAAAGAAGCGAGAATCACGAGCTGGTCGACGGTGAGGCCGAGCTTTTCGGCGCGGGCGTAGTACTCAGGCTTGAATATCTCGTTGAACCTGTTGAGGAGCTTGTAAATTACGGTGTCGGGAGTCGAGTCGGTCTCGAATTTATAGGTGTCCGGGAAAAGATATCCGTCGAGGAAGTAGTCCCTTCCGTTCGCCTCTGCCGGCGCGAAAGGATAGCTCGTGACGTCGATGTTGTTGAGCGCTCTCAAAAAATCGTCCTTGCCGCAAACCCTGTTGGCCTCGAGCCTCTCAGCAATCTGAACAGTCGTGAAGCCCTCGGGGAACGTGACGTCCACGGTCTCCGGGTCGGCGCACAAAAGCACCATGATCTCGTCGTACGTAAGGCCGCCGCTTAAATAGTGAGTGCCCGATTTGTACTCGCCGTCGAAACCGTTGAATTTCGACAACAGCTTGAAAATGAACTCGTTTTTGATGAGCCCGTTCTCCTTGAGCTTGGCCGTGATGTCTTTTGTCGTCGAGCCCTTGTCGATGTGGAATTTGACCGTTGTCGCTTCGTCGAGGTCGATCTCGTCGGCGTAGACGGGATTTTCGTACCTGTCGACGAGGTAGGTGTAGGAGAGAAACGCGGAAAAAACGGTGACGGCGATGAAAAGCAGTATGAAAACGAAAATGAGCGCGGCGCGGCCGTGCGTCGAAAATCTGCCTTTTCTCTTGTCCCTGCCGGTCTTGTACTTCTCTGTGGCTCGCTTCATTCCGGAAGAAGAGCCGCTCTGCCTTGAGCCGGCGCCTGTTTTTCTTGCGGTGCCTGAGGAGCGCGTATTGCCTGTCCTTGACGAAGAGGCGGCGTTTGAAGAGGTGTTCCTCGTGACGCCTGTTCTCGAGCCGCCGGACGGTGCGCGCGAAGACGTGTTTTTCTTTGGCGAACTCCCGGAGGAGCCGTCTTTGAGATGCATTTTCCTGCTGTACTTCTGAACGCCGGAGAGTTTTTTCTCGCCGCCGGAAGACGACGCTCCCGAAGATTTTGTCTTGGAGTTGCCGGTGTTTTTGGACGTACCGGAGGCGCGGGAAGAAGACGACGAGCCCTTCTCTTCTACGTAGAAGTCGTCGTCGTTAACGGTTTTTCTTTTCTTGCCGCCCGTGTCCTTCAAACCGGGAATCTCCTTTCGTTTTCATGTTAAAGCACCGCTTCGGGTGCCTGATTTGCAATCTCAGGCTGATTATACAGCCTTGTTATTGAAAAATCTTTAACCGCCGCATTGAATCTCTGCTTTGGAAATACTCCGTCAGGCCTTTTTCTTCTTGCTGTCGGCTTTTGCGCGGAGTTCCGTGTCGAGGATCTTCTTTCTGAGGCGGATGCTTTTCGGAGTGACCTCCATGAGCTCGTCGTCAGCTATGAACTCGATGGACTGCTCGAGCGACATGACAACGGGAGGCGTAAGCCTGAGCGCTTCGTCCGATCCGGATGCGCGAACGTTGGATACGTGCTTCTTCTTGCAGACGTTGATGACGATGTCGTCGGGACGCGCGTTTTCGCCCACGATCATTCCCTCGTAGACCTTTACGCCCGCTCCGATGAAAAGCTTTCCGCGCTCCTGAGCGTTGAAGAGGCCGTAAACGACAGATTCGCCGGTCTCCCATGCGATCATCGAGCCGCGGGTGCGCTGCGTCATCTCGCCTTTATACTCCTCGTAGCCGTCGAAAATGTGGTTCATGATGCCGTTGCCCTTGGTGTCGGTCATGAACTCGTTCCTGTAGCCGATGAGCCCTCTCGAGGGGATCTTGAACTCGAGGCGGACGAAGCCTTCGAGGCCCGGATGCATGTCGAGCATCTCGCCCTTCCTGAGTCCGATCTTT
>CADAZX010000048.1 GCA_902792515.1 uncultured Ruminococcus sp. | reverse complement strand
GCCGGACGCTTATTTGTTTGCGCCACTTAGGAGATTGTTCATCTAATCCATAAAAATCCTCCGTTTTAGACTTGACATTTAATAGTTAGTCTTTCACAAGCGTTTTTGGTCGTTTGCCAAGCGACAAATTTAAGCAACCGGCCGCAGCATGGAAATGTCGGAATAAGGCGCTTATCACCCGCAAACCGGACCGCAGACAGGCACCGTAAATAAAGAGAGGCACCGCCAATAAAGCAAAAGAGCCCGGCCCCCTGCAGACATTAGAGCGGGGGCCGGGCCTTCCGTATCAATAATAAAGCAATCAATGGACCGCGTATTTTTCCGACTCGTGGAATTTTTCCTTTGTCTTTTTTCCGGTCTTTTCGTCGATAAGGTAGCGCTTCTCAAGCTTGTTGATGCCGCGGTCGACGTAGATTTTCTCGGGCGGCGTAAGGAGCTTTTCGGGGCGCTTGAGGTACTTGTAGAGAAGGCGTGCGCTCTCGGCGTAGTAATGGCCGTCGCAGATCCTCTCGTCGCCGACGATCTTGATTCCCATGAAGCGCTTTTTGATGATGTTGCCGTCGGAGTCGGGGACGACCATTGTGCGTTTTTTGCCTATAGCAAGGAAAATCGAGGTGGTGCCGAACTCGTAGATGTGGTGGTATATCGGCTCGATTCCGATGGAGCCGATGTTGGTGATGAAGAAGCCTGTGTGGAACGGGCTGACCTTGTTGATGAATTTCGGCATGCAGTTGTGGCGGTCCATAAACATCAGCGTGTTGACGACGAACCTGCAGAGCCAGTGCGGAAGCTTTCCGATAATGTTGATCGTGTCGTCGGTGTCGTTCGAGTTTTCGACCACTTTATTCTCTTCGACGATTTTTTTGAATATCTCGACAACGTCCGCAAGCGTGCCGTCGAGCGGAAGTTCGGGCTTGACGAGCGTCTCGCCTCCGGAAACGGTGAGTCCCTTTTTGATCATCATCGAGAGGCAAAAATGGTTGCGCGCGTAGATTTTGCTGTTGACTACAAAGCGGTTGAGGTACGGGCGCTGCGAGATTGTTCTCAGAACAGCCGCAATGACAACGTGGTAGAGTGACAGACCGGGCATTTCCTCCTGGTGCTCCCTTATAAAATTCTCGATCGCCGTGATCTCGATGTCGTCCTCAAAAAAGACCTGCGAGTCGACACGTTCCTTCATGATATAAGGAATGAGCAGGAACGGTCCGTCAACATTTTTGACGCGGTATCCGTCATATCTGTCGCCGTATTTTCTCGATAATTTCATTTTCCCCTCCGAAATAATTAATAATAAAATTATAAATACTAAAAGTTCACCACCGCGACCTCGGGAACCGTTCCGAGCCTTATGGGCAGGAAGCTCTGACCGAGTCCGCAGGTAATATACAAAACGTTGTTGCCGCAGTAGTCGTACTTTCCGTAGACGTAGCCTTCCTTGGGAAGCACGTCGTGCCGCAGAAGCCGGAACTCGAGATTGAAAGGCATGTAAACCTGCCCGCCGTGGGTGTGCCCCGCGAGCGCGAGACTGCCGGTATTCGAATTCTCGACCGCTTCTTTAATGCTTGCCATTATGTCCGGGTTGTGCATCAAAAGGACGAGTCTGTCGTTTTCGCCCGTTTCCGCCGCCGCTCTCTCGAAAAGCGCCCTCTGCGCGTCCGCGTTGGAAACCGTCATCTCGTCGAACCCGCAAACCACAAGGCTGATTCCGAGCCCTTCAACCGGAAGCCGCTCGATATTGTTCCTGAGAACGTGAATATTCTCGCCGCAGGCGGCGATTTTCGCGCAATACTCCGCGATTTTCTCCTCTTTTTCGGCACAGACATGGTGAACGTCGTGGTTGCCCGGCACTACGAAAATCGTCTTGTCATGAAGCTCCGCCGCCAGGAAACGCATGAATTCAAGCATTTCTTCTACGCCGTTGCCGTTCTGGCACAAATCTCCCGCAACCGCCACCGCGTCTACGTCCGCCTTTTCAAGCGCAGCAGCGACACGCGCCTTTCCCGCCTCAAACATCGGAAAATGGAGGTCGGAAATAAGTCCGATCCTGGCGTACCCTGCCGTGCGCTCCGTTCCTTTCACGTCGGCGAAAATCTCCGTGACCTTCAGGCGTTTTGTCAGCGAGTAGCACACGAGAAAAACGCAGAGGCCCACGACCGCGCAGGCACCCAAGAATATTCCCAAGCGGGCTGCCGTCACCGCAAGAATCGCATTTCCAGTCATTTCCGTCACTTTTTGCCGATTATCTTCTTTTCTTCGTCAGTTACGAAAATCGCCTTTCTGCGCCAGATCGCGGCACCGAGCGCGATTCCCAGCCAGACTCCTCCCACGAGTGAAAGGAGCGACCAGAACACGACCGCGCCGACAGGTATCGCGCTGTCGCCGCCGTTCCCGCTTCCTCCCGGTACGTCAGCCGGTCTGATCACGTCAGACGTCGGCTCCGGTTCGGGCGTTTCCGTCGCTTTTTCCGTCGTTCCGGGTGTTTCCGTAGCGGTTTCCGTTTCTATCACAGCCATCGTCGGCGTAGGCGTTGGCGTCGGTGTAGGCGTTGGTGTAGGCGTGTCGGTCGGCACTTCTGACGGCACGGCTGTCGCGTTCGGGTCCGGAGTCCGTTCCGGATCGGGCGTCGGTGTCGGCGTGTCGGTCGGAACGGGTGTGTCTGTCGGCGGAGGCGTCACGCGCGCGATCTCGTAAACGGTTTTGGACGTCATTCCCGACATATTGCCCTCGGATACGTACGCCTGGACCGTGATTTTCGAAGCAGGGTTTTCCCCTGTTGTAAAGTGGATTATGCACACTGTCGCGCTTCCGCCCGACACGGAAAGATTCGCGTTCGACTCGGCCTCGATCGAAAGAACGGAGTTCTTGTACTCTGTCTTGATCGAAAATCCGTTCACCGGTTCCACAAGCGACACGGAAAGTCCGTCAACCTCCACGGTGATTCCGCCTGTTATCTCGCCGTTGCCGGAGAGCCCCTCGATGGCGATCTCGACCTCGACCTGTTCACCGGCGTTGTATATACCGGAAGGCCAGCGCGCGATTGATGAAAAGCCTGCCGCGGACGCTTTTAAACCTGTGTATTGCACTGTGAAAGCGAAAACCGCAACCAATGCTGCGGCAAACAGAACAACGAACAACGATACCGGCGCCGCGACATTTTTATTCGATTTTCCCGAGCCGTCAGCCATTCGTCAACCGCCTTTCCGCTTTCCCGTTTTCGGATCTATCCGCTCCGTACGCTGCCCTTAGTTTACTCTTTTTTCTCTTCTTCCGCAACATTAATATTATTTCCCGGCATTTTCCGGACCGCTCCGGAATCGTTTTCGCTCTTATTGTTGTCAGAATCGTTTTCGCCATTACCGTTTTCGGGAATGCTCCCGTCCTGCCGGCGTTCGCCGTTTTCGAGCCTTATTCCGAGCGCGTCAAGAAGCCTGAACGATTTCTTCCGCACGAAAACGACCGCGAAATACGCTGTCGCAGCAACCGCAAGCACGACCGTGATCACAATCGTGGGCACGTCCCACCACGTTCCGTCGCCGAGAGTCGGTACGACGAGACCGCAAAAATTGTACACGCCGTGAAGAATCACCGGAACAACGACGTTGCCGGTAAGAAGCATGCACGCCGCGCACATCGCGCCAACAAGCGCCGAATACCCGACCTGCCGGAGCACGGGCCCTATCCCCGCGCCTTCGAGAAGGTTTAGGAGGTGGTAAAGCCCGAAAAGGCAGCTCGTTCCCGCAATGCAGAGAAATACGTGCAGCCGTGTTTTGCATTTTTTGAGGAAATACGGGAAAAGCAGCCCCCTGAACGCGAGCTCCTCAAAAAAGCCCACGCACATGCACTGCACAAAGAAAATCGCGACCCACAAAGGCGTGTCCGTGATTCCGCAGTCGCCCGTTGCGAGCGAGATAGCCGGCAGGTTGTTGACGGCCACAAGAAGCGCGGGCAGCGTAAGCAAAACGCTTGTCGCGAACTCTCCGGCAGGCGTCCACGAGAACACGCGAAGGCCGCTCTCCTTAATAAGCAGCAGAAAAAAAACTCCCGCCAAAAGGCGCGTCAGCCCCGTGTTCAAAATCAGGTCGTGCACGCTGTCGCCCGTAAAAGCGAACTTCCCGAACTCGAGCACCACGCATCCCGCGAGCAGCACGATCTCGGCGACCGTAGTCCATTTAAGCCTCAACTTTTTTTCTGCCATAGTACTTGTTGTACAAAATCAAAAACAGCGCGACGCCGCCCGCGACAAGCAGAATGCTCGTAAACTGCGAGGGCGTAAAAATCTTTATAAAAAACTCTCCCCTGTCGTCGTCCCGCAGAAACTCCGCGAAATACCTCCAGATCCCGTAGCTCACCATATAGACCGGCATCCCGAACAGGAACCGTTCTTTTTTCATATTGAAGAACATAATGACGCCGAACAGCAGGAATAAAAACGCGCTTTCCATCAGCTGCACCGGTATCGTTTTGTGGTCCATACCGACCAGATGAATCCCGAAAACGCTGTCCGTCGGTTTTCCGTAGCAGCACCCGGCGAAAAAGCACCCTATTCTCCCAAGGGCGTGCGCGACCGCTATACACCCGCCGCCAATCGAAAGCAGATCCGGGAACTGCCTCAGGTGCGCGTTTTCGTGCTTCTTAAAGAACACTGCACCCGCACCGAAATACACGACGAAAAACACCGCCGTCCCCGCAATCAGCCCGCCCAGGAACGTCGCCCCGGTATCCTTGTCCAGCCTGAACACGCCCGTTTTCCAATAGTCGAAAACCGCCTGCGCCAGCACCGCTCCGAGGTACCCCGCGACCACCGACAAAAACCCGTCGAACAGAATGAAATTCTGCAGCCTCGCGGTCATTTTCCTCCTGTCCGCACAAATTCTGAATACAAGGAACGCGGCCAGAA
The DNA here is from genome assembly GCA_902792515.1 of uncultured Ruminococcus sp. Classification (GTDB taxonomy): domain Bacteria; phylum Bacillota; class Clostridia; order UBA1212; family UBA1212; genus UBA1212. The sequence continues at coordinate 10,316 of CADAZX010000048.1, read as the reverse complement.
CGCCTGCCAGCAAAAAAATCGAATACAGGTCAATTCCCCAGAAAAGCTCGTAAGGATACATAAACCAAATTCCCTTCCGCGGTCCGTGTCACACACACTCTCTCTGAATCCGCCCGCTCATTTTACCACAAACCCGTCTCTCCCGCAACCATTGCCCACAGCTTGGTTCTACTTGCGAAAACCTCATATCCGTCCCGGCGCATCGCCGTAATCGAAAAAATCGGCGGCCGCAAAACAAATTCCGGCCGCCGGTACAATTAAACTATTAAATCATCAGGAAGCGGCTTTTCAGTCCTCTTTCTTTTTGATCACAACCGCCGCAACCGCGAGCAGAGAAATCATGGCGAATCCGCCGCCGATAAAGTTATTGCAGCCTTTCTTCTGAGGCTTTTCGGGCTCTTCAGGCTTCGGAGCGTTCGGAAGTCTCTCAAGGTCGATAGCGAGCTTGTTAATCGTGTAGAGGTGGTAGTCCTTCTTGTTCATGAACTTCTTCTCGTTAGCCGGCTGCTGAGTTTCAACATGGAAGTTGAAGAACAGAGTCGCGTTGGCGGGAATCTTTACGCCTTCTACGAGTTCAACGGGAACACTCTTCAAAGTCGAGGGGTAAACGCCGTCGGTTCCGTCGGAAGCAGTCTTAGTGGTCACGCACTTCGCGGTACCGATGACAACACCGTCGGTGTACATCTTCTCGGGGTGCTCGGCTACGTATGCAAGCGCTTTCTCAACGTTCTGAACAACGTCGCCTGTCGTAATGGTGATCGAGTTCTTCTGCTGAGGATCGGCGGTAACGTCGTCGTAGAGCTGGCTTCCGAGAGCGTCGATCTCAACCGTGAGATTGTCGATAACAACCTTGGTTACCGGGTTTCCGATAGCGGGCGAGCCCTGAACGTAAATGACGTTGCCCTCTTTGTCGGTCCTGGTCATGATGTGTTCCTGCTTGATTTCGAGAGCGGGATCGTTGTAGCCGGCGAGATCGTCCTCGGTCTTCTTGCCGTCGCCGTCGATGTCAATGTAGTCGATTGTGAACATCTCAATGCTGCATCCGTCGATCCAGTTCTTCTTCTCTTTTACGAGAGCGTTGAAAGCCCTCTTGTCCTTCGCGGTTCCTGTCTTGCCGTCGCCGTCGTAGTCAGTGTCGGGGTTCATCGCGGAGTCGTCGAAGTTGTATTTCTCAGGAAGAGTAATAACGCCTTTTTCGATGAGGGACGCGTTGGTGATGGTCGTATAGTCTACGATTCTGCCGTTGTCGTCGCCGTTTTCTTTGCGGCTCTTAAGATCGATCCACGCATACTTGTCTTCGCCGATTTCGATGAAGGGCTCGATCCTGTGGCCGTCTCTGGCATGCCAGATTCCGTTCTTGTCGATAACGTAGCTGTTGACATCGATACGGAGGTTGTTGCCTTCTGCGTCAAGTTCCTGATCGAGGAAGTATCCGTCCGCGTCTCTGGTGAAGTTCGGGTTAGGCGTGCCGGCGTCGTCGTAGTACTCGCTGACACCGTAAAGCGTAGCCGCGCTGATGATGCTGACAGCGGTGTTGTCGGCGATCTGCGTGAGACCGTAGTTGGAGTTGATCGCAAGGTTGGAAGAATCAATTCCGTAAGGCGCCGAAACGACACTGTAGAACAGTTTGTTCGTCTTGCCCTTCGCGAGCTCTTTGTTGCCGTAGGAAAGCATGTCGTTGGTGTAGCTGCCGTCTTTGCTCGTGAACGCCACGATCGGAACGATGTAGCTGTCCGCGGGATCCGCAAAAATCCACGCCTTGTCAAGAATGACGTCCTCGCCTTTGTCGTCCTTCACAACGTTTCCGTAGATGTCTTTCTTGACAATACCGTCGGCCTTGGTCACGTACTTGTAAGTCAGGACAACGGCCTCTTTATAGTGAGCCGTCATGGAATAAAAGTCAAATCCGTCACCGGTCGCAGCTTCTTCATCAGCAAAAGCGTGAATAGCAAAGCAGGAAACGGCCATAATGACTGTTAAAATGATTGCTAAAATCTTTTTCATCTAAAAACCTCCTAACAAGCGAAAAAAATTTCCCTATAAGGTATAATACTACGCACGCAGATTAATGTCAACCGCATTTTTCCGCCGCAGTCTTTTTCTTCGATGTTATTGTAACACACATCCAACTGTTTTTCAAGAGTATTTTCAACTCGTTTCGTGCTAATGTTTCGTGCTAACATTTCCGCCAACATTTCCGCTGGCATTTCCGCTCACGGTTCCGGTGCCGCGCAGCCCCCGCGAGTCTCCCTCAATCGCCTTCAGGCACGTTGTCCGCCGCCCGAGTCGTCCCCGTCCGCATTTTCTTCTTTTAACGTCAGTTCCACGTAAGCCGCGGAGCACGGTCCCGGAAGCGAAACGTTAACCTTCGTTCCCTCCGCAGACGCGTCGACTCCCTCAATGTGCGGGTACACAAGGCCGATCTCAAACGAGTCTCCGTATTTTGCCAGATCCAGACTGACGCCGTCCCCGGTGTCATCCTGTTTCCAGCAGGCGAGGAGGAGTTTGCCCTTCTCTTTTGAAAGAAGCCCGAACGAGACGATCCCGCCGTCGGTCATATCGAACGTGCCTTGTGGATAAACCGGAACGCTTCGCGCGACAACCGCCCTGTTCTTTTTGTATATCTCGCATGCTTCTTTGATAAGCTTCATTCCGTTTTCGTCCGCGCGGTCGATCCTTCCCGACAGGTACATGAGGCCCATAAGACCCGTTACCATATTATAGGATATCTCTCTACCGTCCGCGTACCGCTCAGTGAATTCCGGCGCGCGCTCGAACGTCATTCTGTCGTAAATAGGCGACGGATACGGGTAGGCCCAGATCCCGCACCTCTCCGGAGGCATGGCCGCCTCGCTGCCGGAAACGATCGACGGCATCATCCTGAAATCCTCCTGGTCGCTCACGGACTGAAGGTGGAAATGCGCCAGCGTTCCCATGTCGGACCGCATCGCGCCGCTGCCGCAGTTTTCGATGACCAGATCCGGATACTTCTCCCTGACCGCGTCTATGAACGCTCTGAAGCACTTCACGTATTCGGCGAGGTTTTCCGCCGGCGAACGGTCCCTTCCGTATTCAATAAAACCGTTATCGTCTTTGCGGATCGGCGGGGCAGGCTCCGAGGCGGCGTCCCGCGGATCGATTCCGATTCCCGAAGTCCGGTTGTAGTCGTTTTTGATAAACCTCACGCCCATTGAGTAGAGACGGTCTATCGCCGCTCCGATATGATCCCATACTTTCTGAGTCCTGAAATCGACGAAAACCGTGTCGCCCCCTATGTTTTTCCCGTGTCTTTTCAAAACCGCTCCGGGATTGTTCTTCACGAACTCCGAGCGTGCGCTCGACGATTCGATCTCGAACCAGATTCCCGGTTTCATCCCTTTGGATTCTATGTACCTGAAAATCCCCGTGAGACCTTCTTCTCCGAAAAGCGCCTCGTTGATCTCCCAGTCGCCCAGACTCGCGGACCAGTCGCGGCTGTTTCCGAACCATCCCGCGTCCATAACGTAATACTCTGCGCCGGCCTCCGCGGCAGCGTCTATAAGCGGCAGCGATTTTTTGCGTGTCGGGAGCGCCCAGATACAGTTCATATAGTCGTTAAAACAGAGCGGCGGCACACCCGTTTTGAAGTCAGTTCCGCACGATTTAAAAGCCTCTCTGTAATAGCGCGCGAGCTCCCCTACCGCCTCTTCGAATCCGCCGTCAACGTACGAGCACGTCGCGGCACAGGACGTGTACGACTCCCTTGGCGCGAGAATCGTATACCACCCGTCGTTGGTCTCGTATTCCGCCGACACGAACACTGCAAGCGTCACGTTTTCGCCGTCGCCGCGAAGACTTATGTCGACAGTCCAACCGGATCCGCTCTCGGACGTAAACACCCACGTCTTCCCGAGAAGCGTATCCTCGACCATAACTACCGGCAGGTATCTGCTCGTGGTCCACGTTCCCGTCGACGAAAAGCTGACGTTTGTGTGCGACCCGTGGTTGAACGTTCTGTAAAGCCCTAGCGCTCCCATGGTCTCGTGACGCCACTGCGCCTCACCCTGCCACGCGGTATGCGCGTAGTGAATCACAAATCTGTCCTCGGTCACAGGCAGTCCCGCACCTATTCCGCATTGATAGATTGCCGACAGCGCGTCAACAACCACCGGCTCGCGGCCCTTGTTCGTCACGGTCGTCGTCTGCCTGACCGTTGAGATTCCGCTGAAATTCTCCGCGGAGATCTTGACCGTTACGTCTCTCCCGGGTATTTCGAAAACCGCGTCGCCGTCGTCGCTGACAAACACCGCCTCGCTGTCGTTCCCGTTCTCGGAATGGTATGTATTCGAATTCTCCGCGTTTAAGTCTATATAATAGTATGGTCTGTACTCGGGAAACATTTCTTCCTTACCTCCGTAGTCTCAGTTAATAAACCTCAAATCCGGTCCGCCGTAATTCTCCGCCTTTATTATACAACAATCCGTGCCTTCCGGCAATCGTAACGGAGCCTTCCGGCGCCTTTATTCCTTGCTTTTCCCGCTGCTTGTTTCTTTGAAACCGGCGGCGCAGCTCCGGTAGGCCGCCGGCGTCATCCCGTACTTTTCGCCGAATATCTTATAAAAGTGTTTCATGTCGGAATAGCCCACTCTAGAGGCGACCGTCTGGACCGGGAGTTCCGTCTCCCTCAGCATCTCCGTCGCGTGTCCGAGCCGCACGTTTTGCAGATACCTTACAGGCGTCTCTCCGGCGATCTCCTTGAAGACCCTGTGAAAATATCCGGTGCTTAGATACGCGCGCGCCGCCAGCGTCTCGCAGGAGATCCTCTCCGCGTAGTACTCGTTTATATACTTTATCGCGCTCTCCGCGACCGCCTTTTTGTACGCCCCGGAGCTCTCCTCTCTGCCGCTGAGTTTCAGTCTGAACACCGAGATCAGGAGCCGCGTCAGGTTTGCCCCGTTGACCTTCGTGTAGCCGTTTTGTTTTCCTTTGTATTCCGAAAACATCTCCCTGATGATTCCTGCGACGCTCCCGGCGTTTTTAAGAACGATATACGGCTTCTGATCCTCTTCCGGGCCCGCCGCCTGCCCGAACAGGAAAGAATAGACGATGTTGATAAAATCGTCGCTTTTGCTTACGGACGCGTCAAGTACCGCAGGGTCGAAAAGGCAGTTGTAAACCACAAGCACGTCAGGTTTCGCCACCTTGTACCTGTGCGCGACTCCGGCGTTAAAAAGCACCAGATCGCCCTCTTCTATCGCCGACACAAACCCGTCCGCGATCTCATGCACGCCCCTTCCCGACTCTACGTACGCGATTTCGATAAACGAGTGCCTGTGGAACTCCGAACTCTCCCGGACTTCGCACCTCTGAACGATTATCTCGCTCCGTTCGCTCAGAATCAGAGTATCCCCTTCCGAATAAAACTCGCTCATTCCGGCCCACCTTTTTTTGTCACGGCGCGGCTCTCCTGTTGCCGTCTGCCGCCGCGCCTCTCTCTTTCATATTGGTGATTATACATCGTTTTTATAGGCAATTCAACACCGCAAAACACAAGTGCCACTATTAAAGCATTCGCGCAGTTCCGCAATCCGCATAAAAGCCCCGGTTTTCTTATTTACCGGGCCAAATCGCACTCCGCCCGTTGTCCGAAAGCCTCATACTTCGCTGCCCCGATTGCTGCCAAAGCAGAATACCCTATAAAGTCGCGACAAATGCCCATTGAAACATGCGCCGTCAAAAATGATAATTATCTTAAAGACCGCCCGCCGGTCAAAAAGAACCCGGAAGGAGATATTATATGAACAATATGAAAGTGGGAATCGTCTTCGTCGGCAGGATCTACACCCGCACAGAAGATGAGCGAAAGGTTGAAGCGCACGATCTTCGCAGCTGCAACGACCTAAACAACGTGACCGACGAACCGTTCAGGAAGAAGCTCTCAGAGCATGTAAAGTCGCTTATGCCCGCCGGAATCGACACGTTCACATATGAAGTCGAAACCGAGAACGACGCGATCGACGTGCCGGAGGCAGACGCCTACGTTCTAATACCTTTTACCGCAATCGATAAGGTTTTCGTCGTGATTCACTCCAAAAACAAACACATCGTGGTATACACCTCTCCCTTCGCGGAGCTCTGGTCATACGGAAACGTTTTCTACCCGTATTTTCTTCGCGACTCCCGCAAGATCGACGCCTATCTGGGCATGGAACCCGACACGTACCTCAGCGAAAACGACGCGGATTTTACCGCTCACATGGAAGCGCTTACAGTCCGTCACCGGATCCGCAACACAAGAGTTCTGTGCATCGGCGAAGCGATGTACGAGCCCTACCACAGCTTCAACTGGGGCTACGAGGTCATACGCCTTATCCAGCAGAAATTCGGTATCAAGTGGATGCACATGGGCACCGGCAGTTTTATGAAGTTCTACGAGTCATGCGAAACTCCCGCCGCCGGTACCGTCCGTGCCCTCGCTAAAGAAGACCGTCTTCCGGACGACTTTTCCGACGCCAGCTGCGTAAAAGCGTACAACGTTTATAAGAAACTTATCGAAAAGTACGGCGCGACGGCTTTCACCGTCAACTGCCTCGAATCTATCGTCCACACCTCGTGCCACACGACCTCATGCTTCGCTCTGTCCAGGCTCAACGACGAGGGAATCATTTCCGCCTGCGAGGCGGATGCCACAACGCTTGTCGACATGCTCATAACGTCGTACGCGTCCAACGCCCCTTCGTTCATGCTTAACCCATATCTGTTCCCCGCCGACAACAAGCTTTTCGTCTCCCACTGCACGTCCCCGACGAGACACAGCTTCGCGACGGGCGAAAAGGACGACTTCAACACCTACTCGTATTTTGAGATCCGCTCGCTCCCTTGCGGACTCCAGGTTCTCAAACAGCCCGGTCCGGTCACGGTCACGGGAATCTCCCACGACAAGCTGGACAAGATGGTCATAGTCCGCGGGAATCTCGTTCGCAACACGTCCTTCGCCTCCTGCAGGACGCAGGTCGAAATCGACGTACCCGGAGGCATCAAAAAGCTTGCGGACAATTACGAAGGCCGTCACTGGGCTCTCGTCTACGGCGATCAGAGCGAAAAGATCGCACGCGCAAACGAGCTTCTCGGAATCGAAAGTTTGATCATTTAACAGGATTTCAAACGCCGAACATCCGCCATATACTCATTAAGTGTTTCCCCGCCCGCCCCTTATTGCCGCAGCCGGTAAGCCGGGGCGGGCTTTTTGTCGTTTTTGTCACATTTGTCGCCTTCAACTCAAAAACCACTGGAAAAATCTCTGTTTTTTGTGTATCATTTACCCAAGAACCCAAGGCGTGTGACACGCCCGAAGAAATTACGGAGGTAAATATGGCAAAATCCAGACTTATCGGAGGTTATCCCGTTATCGGAATCAGACCGACAATTGACGGCCGTCGCGGCCCCATGAAGTTAAGAGAGAGCCTCGAGGATCAGACGATGGGCATGGCCGAAGCGGCAAAAAAGCTCTTCGAAGAGAATCTTCGTTACTCAAACGGCGAACCCGTCAGGGTCGTCATCGCCGATACCACTATAGGCCGTGTTCCCGAATCGGCCGCGTGCGCGGAAAAATTCAGGCGCGAAGGCGTCGACATCACTCTCACAGTGACCCCCTGCTGGTGCTACGGCTCCGAAACGATGGACATGGATCCCCACACGATCAAAGCCGTTTGGGGCTTCAACGGAACCGAACGTCCCGGCGCGGTTTACCTTGCGTCAGTCCTTGCCACCCACGCCCAGAAAGGGCTCCCCGCGTTCGGAATATACGGTCACGAAGTACAGGACGTTTCCGACGTCAGCAAGATTCCCGATGACGTTGCAGAAAAGCTTCTCAGATTCGGGCGCGCAGCCGTTGCGGCTGCCACAATGCGCGGCAAGTCCTACCTTCAGATCGGCTCTGTCACCATGGGCATCGGCGGCTCTATTATGGATCAGTCCTTTATGGAGGACTACTTCGGAATGCGTGTCGAATCCGTCGACGAGGTCGAGATCCTGCGCCGTATGGAAGAAGGCATCTACAACGAAGATGACTACCAAAAGGCGCTTGCGTGGACCAAGAAGCATTGCAAGGAAGGTCGCGACGACAACCCCGACTTCGTGAAGTTCTCCCCCGAGCAGAAGGAAAAACAGTGGGAGTTCACCGTCAAAATGTATTGCATCATCAGAGACCTTATGTGCGGAAGCGACAGGCTTCCCGAGCAATTCAAGGAAGAGGCCTCGGGTCACAACGCGATTGCGGCAGGCTTCCAGGGTCAGCGTCAGTGGACCGACCACTGGCCGAACTGCGACTATCCTGAAGCTCTGCTCAATTCTTCCTTCGATTTCGAAGGCGCACGCGAGCCCTACATACTCGCGACAGAGAACGATATTCTGAACGGTATGGGCATGCTCTTTATGAAGCTCCTTACCAACCGCGCTCAGATTTTCGCAGACGTACGCACCTACTGGTCCCCCGACGCCGTAAGACGTGTCGCCGGCTACGAGTTTGAGGGCAAGGCCAGGGAAAACGGCGGTATAATCCACCTGCTCAACTCCGGAGCCGCCTGTCTCGACGCCTGCGGCGAAGCAACCGACGAAAACGGAAATCGCCTTATGAAGCAATGGTGGGATGTCACCGAGGAGGACATCGAAAAGATGACCGCAGCTACAGTCTGGTGCGAAGCAGGTTTCGACAACTTCCGCGGCGGCGGCTTCTCGAGCCATTTCGTCACCCGCGCCGAGATGCCGGTTACAATGATCAGATTGAACCTTGTAAGAGGTCTCGGCCCGGTTCTTCAGATTGCCGAAGGCTGGACAGTCAACCTTCCCGATGAGGTTACCGACGTTCTTATGGAGAGAACAAATCCCACCTGGCCGTGCACGTGGTTCACGCCCCGCTGCGACGGAAAGCCCGGAAGCGCCTTTGAAAACGCCTACAGTGTTATGAACAACTGGGGAGCCAACCACGGCGCGATCTCCTACGGTCACATCGGCGCCGACCTCATCACGCTTTGTTCGGTACTCCGCATCCCCGTTTCGATGCACAACGTTCCGGACAGTGACATTTTCAGACCCGCCGCATGGAACGCGTTCGGCATGGATAAGGAAGGCGCGGACTTCAGAGCGTGCGCCGCATTCGGACCGCTTTTCAAAAAATAAAATATTAGATTGTTTAATTTCTATCATTCAAAAACCGGCCGGCGCGATTGAAAGTGTCGCCGGTTTTTGCTATAATTCAAAATGTCGTCAGCGGACCCGGAGACGCTCCTCAAACGGACGCACAGCCGGTTAGCCGCTCTCGTATATTATTCCCAACCCGGAGGTTACCCATGGACTGGAACACTGTTTTCACCAGCATTACCGAATGGGCACTAAACACGGGCATTAAGATATTAATCGCGATCTTAATCCTTATAGTCTCATTCATCATTATCAACTTCTTAGCGAAGCGCATTCGCAGAAAAGTCGAAAAGAGCGGCAAACTCGACACCACGATAGGTAGAGTTCTCGTTAACGCCGGCAAGATTCTCGCGAAGTGCCTCGTCGTCATCTGCCTCGTCGGCTACCTCGGCATTAATACGAGCGCGCTATCCGCACTTGTCGCTTCCGCCGGCGTCTGCATCGGCCTCGCCGTCAACGGAGCTCTCGGCAATATCGCGGGCGGCATTCTGCTTCTCGTTACACGTCCTTTTAAAGTCGACGATTTCGTAGAAATTGCCGGCCATCTAGGGACCGTCGAAGACATACGTCTCTGCAATACAAAGCTGCGCACACTTGACAACAGAGTCGTGTACATTCCCAACGGCACCGCTTCGACTTCTTCCGTAACAAACTACTCCGAAAAGGATCTCCGCCGCGTAGATATCGAGTTCTCGATCTCCTACGATTCCGACGTCGAAAAAGCCAAATCCATTATCGCGCAGGTTGCGTCCGCAAACGAGAAGGTTCTCGCAGATCCGGAGCCGTTCGTCAGAGTTCTTTCGTATGACGCCAGTGCCGTCAAGCTCGTCTCAAGATCCTGGGTCAACAGCGCCGACTACTGGGACGTTTTCTTCTACCTCACCGAGACCGTCAGAAAATCGTTTGACGAGAACGGTATCAAAATCCCGTTCAACCAGGTCGACGTACACATCAAAAACGACGGCGGAGAAGCTTGATAAACAAACAGTGCCTTCGTTTGTTTCCTTGCGCCTTTTTCCGGCGCAGCGGAACATACTCGCGTGGGGCTGTTAAAAAACTGGCAATTCTGCCGGGGATGTAACAGCCTCTTTTTTGTTGCCATTTCGTCATATTTTGTTTGCTCTTCAATTTCCACAATA
>CADAZX010000047.1 GCA_902792515.1 uncultured Ruminococcus sp. | reverse complement strand
GTCGAAGACACCTTATTCTGAGCCGCCGCAGCTTTGCATCAGCGGCACGAACGATTCCGCAAAGCGGTCAAGTGAGGGACGTGATGCAAAGTGCGGCCGTAAAGAGCCCGGAAATCTGCGTTATTTCTGAAGCGCTGATTCAAGAACTATTTTTGCGTGCGCGCCGCCGAAGCTGTATAAAGATACTGCGAGAGCGGCGCTCGCGCAAAGCAATTCGCTCAGTAATCTGTCGAAGACACCTTATTGTTCTGAATATCCGAGCGAATTGCGTAAAGAGCCTTTAAGCAGCGCTTCAGGCTTTGCCGTCGCAGCCGAGGACGTCAGTAATTTTGTGCTTGACGAGCGCTTTAATGTTGTCTCTCGCCGGCCTGAGGTACTGGCGCGGGTCGAAGTGAGCCGGGTTCTCGGCGAAGTACTTTCTGATCGCCGCTGTCATCGCGAGTCTCAGGTCGCTGTCAATGTTGATCTTGCAGACCGCCATGCGCGCCGCTTTCCTGAGCATATCCTCGGGAATGCCGACCGCGTCAGGCATATTTCCGCCGTATTTGTTGATCGTCTCGACGTACTCCGGAATAACGGAGGAAGCGCCGTGGAGAACGATCGGGAATCCGGGAAGTCTCTTTCCGACCTCTTCGAGAATGTCGAAGCGGAGCTGAGGCTTCTGGCCGGGTTTGAATTTGTAAGCGCCGTGGCTGGTTCCGATAGCGATAGCGAGCGAGTCGACGCCCGTTCTCTCAACGAATTCCTGAACCTGCGCGGGGTTTGTATAGGAGGCATCCTCAGCGGAAACGTTAACCGCGTCCTCGATGCCGGCAAGCCTTCCGAGCTCACCTTCGACAACAACGCCGTGATCGTGAGCATACTTGACGACCTTCGCTGTAAGTTCGATGTTGTCCTCAAAGCTGTAGTGCGAGCCGTCGATCATTACGGACGTGAATCCGCCGTCGATGCACGATTTGCAGAGCTCGAACGTGTCGCCGTGGTCGAGGTGGAGGCAAATCGGGAGACCGGTCTCGATGATAGCCGCTTCGACGAGTTTTACCAAATATGTGTGGTTCGCGTATTTTCTTGCACCCGAGGAAACCTGAAGGATCAAAGGAGCGTTGAGTTCCTTAGCCGCTTCGGTGATACCCTGGATTATTTCCATATTGTTGACGTTGAACGCGCCGATGGCGTAACCGCCGGCATACGCTTTTTCAAACATTTCTTTTGATGTTACCAATGGCATGATTATACATCTCCGTTCATTATTTTGTTGCCGCAATGGCCAATGTTATTATACCATCTTCCGCCCGCGTTTTCAAGGCGAATTTAAAACGCACACACGCGCAAACACGCCTCGCAAACACGCAAACGCCACCCGAAGCGCCCCGCAAGCGCGACCCGAAAAACGATCGTCATGTATCCCCCGCGTGGTCTTCCCGCTGCGGAATGGAATCAAAAAGAAGTCCAAATTTAACCCAAAAAGGCGGCAGCCCTTGCGAGCCGCCGCCCATTTTCCCTTTTGCGCCCAAGTCGGGCGCTTAAGCATTTTCGAACAGAAGGATTATTCCTCTGCCTCGGCCTTCGCAGCGTCGATAACGGCCTGCGCCACGTTCGCAGGAACTTCCTCGTATCTTACGAACTCGGACTTGTAGGAAGCTCTTGCCTGCGCGATGGACGTGAGGTCGGTCGCGTAAGTGAACATTTCAGCCGCGGGAACCTCCGCCTCGACTTCCTGTCTGCCGCCGCCGATCGGGTTCATACCGAGAACTCTACCGCGTCTCTTGTTGAGGTCGCCGATAACGTCGCCCATGTACTTGTCGGGAACGTTGACTTTAACGTTGTAGATGGGTTCGAGGAGAACCGGGGATGCCTTCGGGAGAGCGTTCCTGTAGGCCATGCTGGCCGCCGTGACGAACGCGACTTCCTTGGAGTCGACCGGGTGGTACTTACCGTCGATGAGTGTCGCTTTGAGTTTGACCATCGGGTATCCCGCGAGAACGCCCTTCTTAACACTCTCCTGGAGACCTTTTTCTACAGACGGGAAATACTGCTTCGGAACCGCTCCGCCGACAACTCTCTCGCCGAACTCGAGCTCATCCTGCTCTCCGGGTTCGAACTCGATGACGACCTTACCGTACTGGCCGCTGCCGCCGGACTGCTTCTTGTGGGTGTACTCTTCGGTGACTTTCTTGCGGATCGTCTCTCTGTAAGCAACCTTCGGAGTCGCGAGCTTGACTTCGACGCCGTATCTGCTCTTCAGCTTGCTGACGAGAATGTCGAGGTGCTTTTCGCCGATCGCGTTGATGACCAGTTCGCCGGTCTCGATGTTATTGCCAAACGTGAAGATCTTGTCCTCGTCGCGCATTTTCGCAAGGCTCTGGCTGAGCTTGTCGTCGTCGCCCTTCTTAAGGCAGGTGATCGACTGGCTGAACTGCGCCTCGGGGAATTCGATAGCGGGCATCACGACAGAGGAGCCCTTGCCGGAGAGCGTGTCGCCGGTGGCTGTGTTGGAGAGCTTCGCGATCGCGCCGATTTCGCCTGCGGTGAGCTGCTGGACGGGAATCTGAGTCTTGCCTCTGAGCATGTAGAGCTGGCCTACGCGCTCGTCGCAGTTTTTCTCGACGTTGTGGAGAGAGTCGCCGTTTTTGACGGTGCCGGTGATGACCTTAAAGAGGGACATTCTGCCCGAGGACTCGACAACGGTCTTGAAAACGAACAGAACGGGCTGCTCCTCGGGGTGAAGCGCAACCTTGATCGGCTTGCCTTCGCCGTCGAAAGCGTCAGCCTCGGCCGCCTCAACAGGCGACGGGAAATACTCGACGATGAAATCGGAAAGCTCTTTGATTCCGAGGTTGTCGCTCGCAGCGCCGAGAAGTATAGGCGCGCAGGAGCCGGACTTGACCGCGTTGGTGAAGCCCGAGATAATCTCTTCCTCGGTGAACTCCTCGCCTTCGAAGAACTTCATCATGAGCTCTTCGTCAGTCTCGGCAACAGCCTCGCAGATCGAGCCGTGAATTTCCTCGGCGTGAGCCTGAACGGAAGCCGGAACCGGGATCTCCTCGACGTCGCCGCCGGCCTTGAATTTCTTCGCCTTCATGTGGAGCGTGTCTACGAAGCCCACGAACTTGCGGTTCTCGATGATCGGGATCTGTACGGGAACGCAGGAGTTGCCGAAAGCTTCTTTGATCTCGCCAAGAACCTTGTCGAAATCGACTGTTTCATCGTTCATCTTGTTGAGGAAGATGGCACGCGGGATTCCCCTCTTACCTGCCAGTTCCCAGCCCTTCTCGGCACCGACGGCAACTCCGCCGGCAAGAACGACGACCGCCGCGTCGGCGACGGCGACACCCTCAAGAATTTCACCTATAAAATTGAGCGCTCCGGGAGTGTCAATAACGTTGATCATTTTCTTCTTCCACTCACACGGCGCAATTGCGAGATTTATCGAATACTGCCTCTTGATCTCCTCGGGGTCGTAGTCAAGCGTTGTATTACCGTCCATAATCTTTCCGAGACGGCCGATCGCTTTACTGTTATAAAGCATCGCCTCTGCAATGGATGTCTTACCGACACCGCTGTGTCCCAGAAGAATAACGTTGCGAATATCCGCGCTTTGCATAAAACAAAACCTCCAAACTTTAATAATAACAGGTCGTAAGCCGCCAGCCGGGAACGCCTTTCCCGCGCCTCAAAAAGCACGGACCCGGCCGTTTTCACCCCGCAAGCGGCGCCACAACAGACTGCATAAAGTATACTAAATCACCGCCGCTCTGTCAATAGCAATTTTTGGCGGCCGTTTCCGAAAATGCACCCCGAAAATCAGAAGGAAATCAGAATTAAATCCGCGAAAAATCCGAAAGAAATCCGCAGGAAATCCGAAGGATATCCCCAGTAGATTCGGCAAACGATCCGCAGGCCGTTTGCGACCGCCGCGCCGCCCCAAACTCACTTTGGCTCAAATCTTGAAAACGGCCCCTTCCCGTCCGGAAAGAGGCCGCCTCTGAAACTAATTATCCGTCAGTTTTCGATTCTTCCGTCAGCTTTCGACCGCGTTTCAGCGTGCCGGTCAGTTGTCCTTTTTTCTGATCACAAACGCAATGCCTGCAATCGCGCAAACCGCGAAAACGCCGCCTGCCGCAAAGCTGCCGCAGCCTTTTTTGGCGGGCTTGGGCTCTTCTGTGGGAGCCGCGGTCGGTTCGGGCTCGGGAGTAGCCGTCGGCTCGGGTGTGGCGGTCGGCTCGTCTGTGGGTTCTTCGGTAACCTCGGGTTCCGGAGTCGTCTCGCCTGGTTCGCAGATGAGAAGAGTGATGTACGGATGCGTCTTTGTGTCGCCGTTCGTGGCGCCGCCTTCGATCTCGACTTCTACGTCTTCGTCACCGTCGGCGGAACCGAGAACGAACCAGGAATCTCCCAGCTCGCTCGTATCGCCGCCCTCAAATACGATATAGTACCAGCCGGGAGCCATTTTCGTGTCGAACATAACCTCGTAAGCCGCGTTCGAAATACACGACGTCTCCTTCGACGTCACCTCGTCATCGTTGTCGTTGAGAACTCTGATGACCATCGGTGTCTCATGCTCGGCGCAGAAAGAGAAGTATTTGATTCCGTTGAACCAGTCGGGAGCTTCAAAACCGACGGTGATCGTGTCGCCCTCGTTAAGGGGGTGGAGCCACCATCCCGTGCTGGCGTTCGGCTTGCCGGTATAGAGCGTGTATTCGTCCTTATAGGGCTTTTCGCTCGGCTCCGGAGTCGCCTCGGGTTCGCCGTTGAAGAACTTGTCCGCCTTAATGTTGTTGCCGCCTGCGATTCCGCCGAGCGAGTCGATGTCGAGAATGCAGTAAGGCGTGTCTTCTTTGCCGGTGTATGCCTTGGCGTCGTCTTCCTTCTCAAAGAACGCGATCCAGGCGACATCGATCGCGTCACCCTCGGCAACCTGTCCGCTTTCACCGTCGTTTTCGGTATTTTCGGAGTCGCGGTCGGGTTCGAGCGGGTCAAATCTTACGCTCGTAAGCGTCGTATAGTTGTCGCTGTTCCATTTGGAATCGAGATCGGTGCTCTCGGCAACCGCGGTCAGATCGACTATAGCTGTCTCCCACTTCTGAGTGTGCTTGTAGGTGATCGGAACGCACGGCTCAGCCGCGGGGCTTACGTAGAACTGCGCCTTGTACTCGACACCGGTCGTGTCAAACTGGCTGATTGTTCTGTAGCGGATCGCTGCCCACACGACCTTGTCCGGGTCGATAGTGGCATTTTTGCCGGCTGCGCTGAACTTGAACGTTGCGTAGGGGTCGTTGCCAAGAGCTGTGAACCTTACGAAATTGGCCTCTTCGGCGTCGTCCGCCACTGCGGAAAGCGCGGGAACGAACAGCGAGACGAGCATTACTATCGCAACAAGAAGCGATAACTTTTTCAACATAAATACTCCTCCTTTAAAGATTAGCATGCGGATGGCGGGGCGCCAAATCCGGACTCAAATTGACTCCAAAGCCGCATAACAAGTGTTGTGGCTTAATTATACCCCTCCCGCAATGGCGTGTCAACAAATTAAACTCACCCTGCCTTGACCCTGCCTCGATTTGTTCGCATTAACTGTTCGCAAACTTAAAGACTTACAAAAGACTTAAAACAGACTTACAAAACCTGTTGAAAACGGGCCCCGCACGGCATATAATTAGATTACAGCTTCCGGGCTTGTTTTTAATCATTTGACAATTCGAGGTGAAATTATGTATCGCGAACTGATTGCTCTTACGCTCGTTCTGCTCATGGCGGCGACGGTTCTTTTCTCGTGCAGACCCGGGACCGTTCCCGCGCCGACCGAGGCACCCTCTCCCACAGTCACCCCCGGCAGCGACGTGCCGGTCATCACCGCGTATTCGGGAATCGTTCCCGTTCCGGTCTCCTCCAACGTTTCGGAGGACAAAACCGCGGACGCCTCCCTGCTCACGCCGTCGGACAGAGAATATGACCGTATTTTCACAAATTCAGGCTTCAACGTCGGCGAGAACGGACTTCCCGTTAAAATCGAGTTGACGAACGGAGCCGGATCCGGGAAGGCAGACGAGTCGTACAAATTAAGCGTTAAAAGCACCGGCGTCACGGTGACCGCCTCTTCAAAAAGAGGTCTTTACAACGCGGTCTCCACGCTCGCCCAGCTGCGCGACGGCGACAGGCTTCTTGAAGCGGAAATCGAAGACAGTCCCGCGGCCGCGATCCGCGGCGTTATCGAAGGCTTTTACGGTACCGCCTGGACTCACGAATTCCGCCTCGACCTCTTCCGTTTCATGGGCAAATACAAGCTGAACACCTACATTTACGCGCCGAAGGACGACCCGAAGCACCGTGCGCAGTGGAGAGAGCTCTACACAGGCGCGGAACTCGAAAAAATGTCCGAGCTCGTTAAATGCGCGGAGGACAACAACGTGCGGTTCGTCTACGCGATCTCGCCCGGCCTCGACATCGACCTCGGAAGCAAGTACGAAAAAGACCTTAAAACGCTTTTCGACAAGTGCGAGTTCATGTACAACCTCGGCGTGCGCAGCTTTTCGATCCTGCTCGACGACATCACAACGCTCAACGCAGAGGGCCACGCGAAGCTGCTCAACGACTTCCAGAACAAATTCGTCAAGAAGCACGACGGCTGCGACGACCTTATAATGATTAGCCCCGAGTTCTGCGACGCGATGCTGACCTCCTACTCCGACAAGCTCGCCCCGCTGCTTCAGAGCGACATCGTAATGATGTGGACAGGCGCCGGAGTCGCGCCGCTTGATCTCAATGAGCGGCAGATCTCGCGCATCAACGACAAGTTCGGCAGGCAGATGCTTCTCTGGTGGAACTACCCCGTTAACGACACGATGCCCGACCTTCTCTTCCTCAGCCCCATGGCCGGCATGAAGGCGAACGTAGCCACGTCGATCAGCGGCCTGGTCGCGAACCCGATGAACCAGGGCTACGCTTCCGAGCTGCCTCTGATTACCGTCGCCGACTACCTGTGGAATCCCGAAGGCTACGATGCGGAGGAGTCGCTTAAATCCGCCGCGAAAAGGCTCGTTCCCGAGGCCCCCGAAGCCCTTCTTGCGCTTTCCGACCTCTGCCGCGGTACGCTCGCCACCGGCAGCAAGTCCTCAAACGCTTTTACAAAAGCCGTCAAAAAGTACGACTATAAAGACGCCGCTTCCGCCGTGGAGTTCAGGGCCGTTCTTGAGGAAATGAAAGCGAACCTTGCGTTGCTGCGCGAAAAGGCGCCCTTCCCGCTCCTGTCCGAGATCAAGAAGTGGATCGAAAAAGCCGAGACAGGCATTAATTGCGCGCTTGAGCTGGTCGCGTTCGATACCGCTGCCGACACGGGCGAAAAGCAGGGCCACGCCGCGATGTTCGTCTACTACTATGAGCAGGCCGCCAAGAACAACGTCTCCGTCAGCAAGGATTCGCTCTTCCCGCTGCTCACCGGCGCCAAAAACAGACTCAACTCGGTGCTGGGCAGCAACGCCGCGGACGTCAATTCCTCGGCCAGCGTATCGACCACCTTAAACACGTATGAGAATTTCAACCCCGAAAACGCTGTCGACGGAGACGACTCGACGTTCTTCTGGTCTGCCGGCGCGCCTGTTGTTGACAGCACGTTCACGGTAGACCTCGGTGCGGTAAAGGATATCTCCGGCGTCAACCTTGTCACAGGCGAAGCCTCGCACGCGGGCGACTATATGCACAACGGCGTCATCGAGTACTCGGAAAACGGCAAGACGTTCAAAAAGCTCTGCGACGTGAAAAAGCGCTCTGTCTCCGATTCGACCGCATTCAGAGCCCGCTACGTACGCCTCCGCTGCACGAATGCGCAGGACAACTGGCTTATCATCTCCGAATTCGACGTGGTGACTGATACGTCGCTTCCCGAAGGCGTCACGTTCAGCGGCGAGAATATGAAAACGCTGACCCAGCTGTTCGACGGCAACATTTTCTCGGTGTTCTCTCCGAAATTCGCGACGGTCGCAGGCAAAAATCTGACAATCGACACCGCGAAAGCTTCGAAAGTCACACTGTTCCTGCTCCGCACCGACGGCATCCGCGTCTTCGTCGACACAGCAGGAAAGGAACCGGCGGAAATCACGCCTCTTACTCCCTGCACCGTCATCAACGTCAGCGGCGCCGACGCTCTCAGGATCGAATTCGGCAACACAGGCTGCGAGATAGCGGAAATATCGGTTGAATAAATCAGTCTTATAGATTAAAAAAAGAAAACCGCGCCGCCCCTTAAAATCACAAATGGCGGCGCGATTTTTTCCTATTTATAGGCCCAAGCTGTCAGAACCCGAGTCTTCTTGAAATCTTTTTTGCCATGTCGGATACCGTCTCCGCGTACTGCCCGAGTTTTTCCTTTGTCACGCGGTCAACCGGTCCGGAAATACCGATCGCCGCAACAACCGAGCCGCTGAAATCGTAAACCGCGGCCGCCACGCAGCGCATTCCGAGCGTCGTCTCCTCGTCGTCGACCGAGTAGCCCCGCGCCTTGTTTCTGCGCGCCTCTGCGATCAGCTCTTCCGCGTCGCAAATCGTGTTGGACGTATGCTTCTCAAGCTTTGCCTCCGAAATCAGCCTGCTCTGCTCCTCAGGCGGCAGCTCCGCGAACATCGCCTTTCCGTGCGCGGTGCAGCTGAATTCCTCTCTGTCGCCCACCTGGAGAATAACTCCGAGGTACTGCGGACTGCTGCAGCAGTCGATCAAAAAGAACTCGTCGCCCTTCCTGACGCTCAGCCCCGCCGCCTCTCCGGTTACGCGCGTCAGCTCTTCGAGAAACGGGTGCGCGATCGTTCGGATCTCATACGAGTCAAGAATCCGCTCGCGGAATTTCAGGAGTTTTAGCCCCAGAGTGTATTTTCCTCCCTCGGCGACCTGCTCGACGTATCCGTTTTCCTCAAGCGTCTTAAGAAGCCTGTAGGCGCTGCTCTTGTTGACTCCGAGGTACTTTCCGAGCTCCGTCACTCCGATTTGCCCGTGTTCGTGAATCAGGTCGAGAATCATGAGCCCACGCGTCAGTGAATTTATTGTCTGCACTTGTTTTTCCATCAAAAATACCGCCTTTTCAGGATGTGTAAATGATACCACAGCCGCGCCTTTCCGTCAATTATGTCTTTTTCGCGTTTTTCGCAAGTTTTCGCAAGTTTTTCGCACGCCGCACGATTTGAATCGTTGATTTTATCACTTTTATCACTTTATCACTTTTATTAAAGAAAACGTCTTGACAGAGCGCTTGAAATATGCTACAATAATCGTATTAAGAAACGCGTTGCGTAATAAGAAACAAACGAGGTGACAAAATGATTCAATTCGGTTTTTTAGCAAACGGCGAGATGCTTGGCTGGGAGTACGAAAAACTGTGTTCTTTCGTACGCGAGTCGGGTTATGACTGCGTCGAGCTGATCGACGACATCATATTCGCGCCGGGAAAGACGTCCGCGGACAACAAACGGCTCCTCGAGGCCGTCGAAAAGAACGGACTTTCGATTTCCGAGGTTCTCGTCCAGCACGATTTTGTGATTCCCGACGAATCCGCCAGACGCGCGTCGATCGAGCTCGTCAAGACCAACGTCAAAAAGCTCGCTGACATGGGCGTCACAACCGCCAACCTTTTCACGGGTCCCGTTCCGTGGATGCCGGATCCGGTAATTATCGGCCGTCAGGTTTCCGCCCGGCAGGCGTGGCAGTGGGTGTTCGAGGCGTTCGACGAGATCATTCCCGTCGCGGAAAAGTGCGGCGTGAAGCTGGCCGTCGAAAATGTCTGGGGAATGCTCGCCCACGACTTTTTCACGAACAAATACCTCCAGAGCCGTTACGACTCGAAATTCCTCGGTGTCAACCTCGACCCGTCGCACGACGTTCTGTACGGCAACACCGACATGGAATTTCTGGTCAAGGGCTGGGGCAAAGAGAAAATCTTCCACGTGCATCTTAAAGACGCCGTCGGCATTCCCGAACAGGGCAAATTCACGTTCCCGATCATCGGCGAAGGCTTCGTCAACTTCAAGGCGCTTTTCGCGGCGCTCAACGAGATCGGCTACGACGGCTGCGCGAGCGTGGAATTCGAGTCGTGGTCGTACAGGAACGTGGCCTGGGGCGGACAGCACGCACCGGCAGCCCCCGCAATGAAAAAAATTATAGAAACTCTTATTTAGGGCTCTTTACGCAAGCAGCGACCTGGCATCTAAGAAACGAGTACGACTTCTCACGTTTTTTCGTGGATCCCAAGTAGACCGCTAAAAGGTGTCTATCGACAATTGCGGCTGCTTGCTTTGCGAGAGCTCCCCGCTCGCAGTAGAGCCGCGTATGTCTCCGCTCAGCCTCCGGTTTAGCTGGCGCTAAAAGTCGTCTTCGCGCGAGACATACGCGACTCGGCAAATTTGCGTTAGCAACCTTGTGTAGAACGCCGCAGCTTTGCATCGGCGTCGTGAGCGATTCCGCGAAGCGGTCAAGTGAGAGGCGCGATGCAAAGTGCGGCAGCTTCGGGGTCGCGCTCGCAAAAATAGCTCCTAACTAAGAGTTCCGAAACAGCTTTGATTTAAACACATTTTTTATTATTTATAAGGAGAAACCAACCATGATCAAGCACAACATTATTCTTGTCGGGTGCGGCGCGATTGCCTTCCGCTGGCTCGACCACATCACCAAACGCGACGACTGCCGTCTTGTTGCCCTCGTGGACAAAAAACCGGACAACGCGAAAAAGTACAGTGAGCGCTACAACCTCACCTGCCCCATTTACACCGACCTAGACGACGCCCTCGCGAACGAAAAAGGCGACCTTCTGATCGACCTCACGTTCGTTACCGTTCACTGGCAGATCGTCACGAAGGCGCTCAAAGCGGGCTACGACGTTTTCGGCGAGAAGCCGATGGCGTTCACCGTCGACCAGGTCAACGAGATCCTCAAGACCGTCAAAGAGACCGGCAAGCACTACTTCGTGATGCAGAACCGCCGCTTCATCGACCGCGTCGAGAAAATGAGAAACCTCGTCAAATCCGGCCTTCTCGGCGATCCCACCCTTCTCAGCGGCGAGATCTACGTCAACGCCGACATGGGCAGCGTCCGCAACACGTTCAAGTACCCGCAGCTCCAGGACAACAACATCCACAGCTTCGACATGGCGCGCTACCTGGTCGACGGAAAGCCTACCTCGGTAATCTACCACAGCTTCAGGCCGAAGGATTCGATGTACACCGGAGACTCCGCGTGCGACGCCGTTTTCGAGTTCGACAACGGTGTGACGTTCCTCTTCCGCGGCTACAACGGCGCTCAGGCGTGCTGGACGTCCTGGGACAACCAGTGGCGCATCGACTGCGAAAAGGGTTCGATCGTCTGGGACGGCTTCGGCGACGTTCACTACCAGTATTTTGAGCATAGCAACGGTCTCCACTACGGCGAGTGGTTCAAGGAAGGCGTTTTCGAAAAGCCGGAGGTCGTTCGCGACCAGCACGACGGCGCCCTCGAGGACCTTTTCGACGCGCTTGAGACAGGCCGCACGCCGGGAACCGACTGCTGGGACAACGTCTACAGCATCGCGATGGTGCTCGCGAGCATCAAGAGCATCGAAGAAAACAGGAAGGTCGAGATCGAAGTCAACGACACCTATCCGTTCCTCGTTTTGAAATAATAAAAGGGGTGTAAAATGAAAGCAACAGGCGGAGAAATAATTGTCAACAAACTGATTCAGGAAGAAGTTCCGTACGTGATCGGCATTCCCGGCCACGGCGTTCTCGGACTGTTCGACGCGATCCGCAAAGCAGACGAAGCGGGCAAGATCCGCTACCTCCAGGTCAAGCACGAGCAGGCGGCCACGGCCATCGCCGACGGCTACTATCGCGCCTGCGGGAAGCCTCTCGCCGTTTTCGCGTCGATCGGCCCCGGTACGCTTAACCTCTCGATCGGTCTCGCGACAGCTTACGTGGATTCGACTCCTTTTCTGGCACTTTGCGGCGACACTCACACAAATATGTACGGCGTCGGCGTTCTCCAGGAGGTCGAGCGCTACCACGACAGCAACATCCAGCGCGCACTCGAGCCTCTCGTAAAACGCTGCTGGCGCGCGGAGACGGCGGACCAACTTCCGAGAATCGCCAACAACGCGTTTAAAGAGATGCTCTCCGGCAGACGCGGCCCTGTCGCCATCACGCTTCCGATGGACGTTCAGGCGGACACGACCGAGAAGAACATCCCTCTCAAAAAGCAGCAGATTTGGGAACTTCCCCACGCCGACGAGTGCGCGATCGACAAGGCGATTGAGCTTATGAAGACGGCAAAACGCCCGCTTATTTTCGTGGGCGGCGGCGCGATGAGAACGTTTTCCGGCGAGCTTATTGAAAAACTCGCCGAAAAGTGGGGCGCGGCGATCATCACCACCCTCGCGGCAAAGGGAACCGTTCGCGAAAATCACCCGCAGTACTGCTTCCACACCGGCAGCAAAGGCACAAAGGTCGGCCTCGAGATCAGCCGCAGCGCCGACGTCGTTCTGGCACTCGGAACGAGATTCGCGGACGAGTCCACGTGCTCCTACAGAAAAGGCGTCGCGTTCAACTTTCCGGATACAAAGCTCATTCACGTCGACCTCGACGGCCATGAGATCGGCAAGAACTACGCCGCGGACGTCGGCGTTCTATCTGACGTCAAGTCGTTCCTGACGCGCGTTCTCGAAAAGGACCCCTCGTTCACGGTCAACAAGGCCTACCTCGAAGAGATCAGGCTCCGCCGCGAAGCGTGGTTCGGCTACGTTAAGAGCAAGCAGTCTGTTCCGACCGAAGAGATGACTATCTCGCGCATGATCGGCGTCATGAAGGACGTTCTTCCGAAGGACACGATAATATCGACGTCTTCCGGCAACACGCAGGCTCAGCTCTTCCAGGAGTACTGCTATGAGGAGCGCTACTGCAACCTCACCACGGGCGGCTTCTCCACGATGGGCTGGTGCGTTCCGGCGGCAATGGGCGCCAAACTCGCGCTTCCCGACCGCAAGGTTGTCGCGCTTGTCGGCGACGGCGACTTCATGATGATCATGCAGGAGCTCTCAACGGCCGCGCAGTACAACATTCCGGTCGTGATCGTTCTCGCCGACAACCGCGGCTGGATGGCCATCAAGGACCTCCAGGTCGACGTTCTCCCCGATTTCCGCGCGATCGCCGAAGGCTTCCACATCAAAGCCTACAGAGCCGAAAACGACGGCGAATTCCGCGAGGCTCTCAAGGACGCTCTGGACGCGAACGGACCGGCACTGATCCACGTTCCGGTTTCGGCGGTTCACCCGTTCTCCGGCGGCGAGGCGTTCGGCTGGTGGGACGTTCCGATTCCGGGATATATGGAAGAGAAGAGAAAGGCCTATGAAAGCGCGATCAAGGAAGAGACCGTCTGACCGGGGTTCCTCCAAAGCATCCGTCACAGGCCGCAAGACGCCGGGCCCCGCGGCCCGGCCCTCAAGGAAAAGGAGCAAGACAATGAGAATTGCGGTAATCAATGAAGTGTCCTCACAGGACAAGAACGAAAAGGTCATCCGCGCGCTCGAAAAAGTCGACGCCGAGATCTTCAACGTGGGTATGACAGGCGCCGGGAACGAGCCGGAGCTGACGTACATCCACACCGGTTTGATGGCGGGCATAGCTCTCAACTCGGGTGCGGTCGACCTCGTTATCGGCGGCTGCGGCACCGGGCAGGGCTTCCTGATCTCCGCCATGCAGTACCCGAACGTGTATTGCGGGCTGATACTCGACTCGCTCGACGCGTGGCTGTTTTCGCAGATCAACGGCGGAAACTGCGTCTCGCTGGCGCTCAACAAGGGCTTCGGCTGGGCGGCCGACATCAACCTCGACTACATTTTCGAAAAGCTTTTCGCGGACCCGATAGGACGCGGCTATCCCCCGCACCGCGCGGAGAGCCAGCAGGCAAGCAGAGCAAAGCTCGCGGAAGTCAGCGGCGCCTCGCACAAGGATTTCCAGGAAATACTTAACAACCTGGACCCCGCACTTATAAAACAGGTGTTTTCACACAAACCATTTAAGGAGTTGATCGAGAATCATGCAAAAGTTAGATTTATTTATTAATAACAAATACGTTCCCTCCGCCGCCACCGAGTGGTACGACGTATACAATCCGAGCACCGGCGAGATCATCGCGCAGGCTCCGAAATGCACGCAGGACGAAGCGCTCGCGGCTGTGGAAGCGGCTTACAAGGCCTTCCCGGGCTGGCGCGACACGCCCGTTCTCAAGCGTATGCAGGTCCTCTACAAGGTTCGCGAGATCCTCGTTGAGAGAATGGACGAGCTCACGATGAGCGTTGCCCGCGAAAACGGCAAGGCGTGGGAGGAGGCAAAAGGCGACATTCTGAAGGCGAAGGAAGCCACGGAGCACGCGCTCGCGATGCCCGACCTTATGCTCGGCGACTCGATGATGAACGCCTCCAACGGCTACGACACGCAGATGATCCGCGAGTCGGTCGGCGTATTTCTCGGCATCGTTCCGTTCAACTTCCCCGCGATGATCCCCATGGGCTGGATGGCTCCGATGTGCATCGCCTGCGGCAACGCGATTGTGATCAAGGCTTCGAGCACCACGCCTATGACCGCGCTTAAGATCGCTGACATCTACCGCGAGGCAGGTCTTCCCGACGGCGTACTCAACGTTATCACCTGCGGCCGCGACACGACGGACGTCCTTCTCGCCGACGAGCGCATCAAAGGCGTCTCGTTTGTCGGTTCCACGAAAGTCGGCCTCTCGATCTACGAAAAAGCCTCCAAATACGGAAAGCGCGTCCAGACTCTGTGCGAGGCGAAAAACCACGCTCTCGTTCTGAAGGACGCTCCTATCGGCCGCACCGCCGCGGGCATCATCAACGCATCGTTCGGCTGCGCAGGCGAGCGCTGCATGGCTCTTCCGGTAGTAGTTGCCGAGGAGGAGATCGCCGACGAACTCGTCGCGGAGATCGTGAAGCTCGCGAAAAACATCAAGGTCGGCCCCGCCTACGACAAGACGACGAAGCTCGGTCCTGTCTACAGCGCCGCTCACAAGCAGAAGCTCATCAACGACATCGAGCGCGGCATTCAGGAAGGCGCGAAGCTCGTTCTGGACGGACGCGACGTGGTCGTCGAAGGGTACGAAAACGGCTTCTACCTCGGCCCCACAATCCTCGACCACGTGACCGGCGACATGTACGTCGGCTCCCGTGAGCTCTTCGGCCCCGTTCTCTCAATCAAGCGAGTACGCGACTTCGAGGAAGGCCTCAGAGAGATGAACGCCAACCCGTTCGCGAACGGCTCCGTCATCTACACCCAGAACGGCTACTACGCCCGCGAGTTCGCGAAGCGCACTGACGGCGGCATGGTCGGCATCAACGTCGGCATCCCCGTTCCGGTAGGCGTATTCCCCTTCTCCGGCCACAAAAAGTCCTTCTTCGGCGCGCTCCACACGCTCGGCAAGGACGGCCTCAACTTCTACACCGACGCCAAGTGCATCACCCAGCACTGGTTCGCCGAAGAGGAGAAAAAATCAACCAACGTCTCCACCTGGGACGGCACGCTCAATAACTGATTTTTTCCGATACTCACAAAAAGCTTCAAAAGGGACGGCCGCACGCGGCCGTCCCCTTATTTTCACCTATTTTCAGGCAAATAATTCAATCATTTATTGATCGTAAACGTTGTAAACACCGGCAGATGGTCTGAAATCCAGTTTCCGTTTCTTGAAATCAGGAACGTCTCGTAGGAATTCGCGACTGTGTTCTCTTTGTTGTAGAACACGTAGTCGATAGGCTCCTTTTGCGGATTATAGGACGTACTTGACTCGTTGTAGTTCGCGGTCATCGTCGCAAGGTGGTTTTCGTCGACAGTGACAGGCGCGTCGATACGCGAGTCGCCGAGGGGCATTTTTATTTTGCCTCCGTTTCCGTCGTCGACCTTCGACTCCCCGGTGATCATCTTGTAGAGCGCGTAGAGCTTTCCTTCGCTCGTTGTGCGCCTGTTGTTGAGGTCGCCGGTCAGGAACATCGGCAGGTCCTTGAAGCGCTGCGAGAAGCGTATAATGACCTTCATCTGCTCCTTGCGGATAGTATTTCCGTCAGTCGAATTGTTGTTGCCGTTGTGGTCGAGGTGCGTGTTAAAATGAACGAAGCTCACGCCTGTCGCACGGTCCTTTAAAAGCACCCACGTGCAGATTCGCGGGTAGTTTACCTTTTCGAACGCGGAGCCGGGAACGTCGGGAGTGTCTGACAGCCAGAACGTACCGTACTCCAAAAGCTCAAACTTGTCCTTCCTGTAGTAGATCGGATTCGCCTCGCCTCCCGGAGTTCTCTCCTCTCCGACTCCCGCGTACGAGCCGTTGAAAACGTACGCGTCAAGCCACTTGCGCCAGTTTACAGTAACCTCCTGCATTCCCACAACGTCAGGCATCAGCCTGTCGAGCAGCTCTCTGTACATATCCGCCCTGACTCTGAAAGGCGACGCGTTCCCGTTCTCGGTCTGGATGTTGAACTGCAGAATTCTCAGGTCGAGTCCGGCACCGCTCTGTTCCCGCACTTCGTAGACGTCCGCTTTTCTGTACGGTTCCGCCTCCTCCGCGGTCAGGAAAAGTATTTCCGCAATTTCTATTCTCTCACCGTTCCCGGCCGCGAACTGCTCAAGCGATATTCTGAACATCGACAAAAGTGTCGCGTTCGCGACGCCGGAAAAATCGAAGCACAGGTACTGCCAGCCGCTTTGATCCTCAAGCCGCAGGAACGCCTCCCTGCGCATCGTTTCCGAGTCGTATATCGAGCCTGCCGCCATCACGCTGACGTAGCCGTTAGCGCGGTTAACGCCCTTCAGTTTGAGCACCACAAAAGGCCTCTCGGA
Organism: uncultured Ruminococcus sp.; assembly: GCA_902792515.1. Lineage (GTDB taxonomy): Bacteria > Bacillota > Clostridia > UBA1212 > UBA1212 > UBA1212. The sequence continues at coordinate 16,769 of CADAZX010000047.1, read as the reverse complement.
AATGCTCGCGCTCTTCACGCCCGCGGATTCGCAGAAGGCTCTGTACTTGAAGAAAACGGAAGGCGTCGAAGTACCTGCCGAGGTCACGTTGACAGTCTCCAGAACTGCCACGCCGCCCTCTTCGGCGTCGCCCCCCTGCTTAACAGACGTAAATTTGGCGTTTGCAAAATATGAAAGGACGTCGCGTTTTAGCGCGTCGTCGAAAACGATTCGCAGCGGGTCGATTTCCGGCGGAGCCACGGTCGGTTCAGGAGCGGGAGTTTCTGCAGGAACTGCCGTCGGTGTCGCGGTCGGCGCCTCAGTCGTTTCAGGCGCGGGAGTTTCGTCAGGGACGGCGGTAGGCGCATCAGGAGGAACGTCCGTAGCCGGCGCTTGCCCCGTCTCCTCAGGCACAAATGTCGCCGCGTCCGTCGCTTCGGGTTCGTCTGTCGTGTCGGGTCCGTCTGTCGCGCCGGGAGTAGCGTCGCCCGGGTCCCTGGTCAAAGGCGCGTCCGAAGGCGCCTCCGTTTCTGTCTCCCCCGGATTCGATGTTTCTTCAACCGCGGGCGTCTTCTCACCGTCCTCCGGCGCTACAGTCTCCCACTGTCCGCCGGCCGTCTCCTCCGCGCTTCCCGTAGAAACCGGAGTCTCTTTTCCGTCCGGAGCCGGAACGCCTCCCGGTCTTCCGTCCCGGCAGCCCGCAGTCAAAAGCAGAACCGTCGCCAGCAAAACCGCGGCCGCACCGCATAGCGTTTCCTTCAATTTTCCCCTAAATTTAGTCATTTTCAATAACTCCTCACAAAGCTCTCTGTTCGATCCGGCAGCACGCTGGGGTTTCATCAATTCTCCTCGCAGTACCTGTACGGCGTCCCTATAAATCCCGCCTGATTAAATTTGCCGGAATTGCTCCGCACTATAAAATCGATGTACGAGCCGATCATTTTCGCAACAAGATAGTACCCCTCGATGTTCAGGTGGCCTCCGTTGAAGAACGTCCGGTGAAAAGCCTCGTCATATACCGGTCCGTACTCCGCAAGGTCAATTACGTACGTATTCTCGAAAAACTCCGCAAGCCTGTACATCAGCACCCTATGCTCCTCGTATCTCGCCGCAATATTATTCGGAACGAACGGCTCCGGCTCCCTCGGCATCGTCACCAGGAAGAAAACCGCGTCAGGCTGAATCTCCTTGTACCTTTGAATGATTTTCGCAAAATAGCCCGCAAACGTCGGCTTGTTTTCCGTATAGTCAGCGCAAATGTCGTCCGTGCTCCCGACCATCGAGCTCTCCGGCTCAAGATCGTTGCATCCAAGCGCAATAACGTACGCCTGCGCAGCCTTCGACTTGTCCCAGAAGCCCATTCCGTCCGCGAACGTCTCCCAATACTCCTTCGCCGTCATATTCCCGCGCGTAAAATTGTACACGGTAATTCCGCTCATCCGCGCGAGGAACTGCGCCCACGAAATATCATGATTGTCGTGAAAGTCCCGGACACCCTCGGGAGTGAGGGACTCCAGATCACCCGCGGCAAGAGGTTTCTCTGAAGCATCAGGTGGCAAAAAACCGCTCAAATTCATTTTCGCGCCTCCCCGCGTCGTCAGCCCGTGCCGCGGCACCGGATTCAAACCGTTTAAACCCGTTGTTTTACCCTAAAAGCAGCGGAATTTTGTCGTCTTCCCTAAGGTCGAGAAGATCGATAATAGCCTCGAAATTCTCCTTCGCCCTCTCCAGTTCCTCCGGGTGGTGGGCGTCGCTACCGAGGTAGAACCTGCAGCCCTCCTCTTTTGCGATTTTATACGGGAGAAGCGTAAGGCGGGCCTCCTCGCCGCTTAGCCCTTTGGCAACAAAATTCAACTCGATTCCAATGCCCGCTTTGGCCGCCCTTTCAAAAAGGCGATGGTACTCCGCAACCGGAATTTTATCCAGCACCTCCAGGTACCTGTGGCGCCAGATAAGCGGGCATGTCAGATGAGCGACGCCGGTTTTTTCAAAAGGAAGATCAGCGTCAAGCAGTGCGTCGAACCGTTCGATCCACAGCCTTGCGCGCTCCTCCGCCCCTTCGCAGCCGTCAAGTGTGAATCCGTCCATATGGAGATGCGTCGTGGGAACAATAATGAAATCAAGCTCTTCCGCGGTCTGCTTTGAGATGCCAATCGTACATTCTCTGTCCATCTCGGTCTCGCACCCGAACAAAAACCTGACGCTTTCCGACTGAGGCAGAGGCAGCGCCGTTTTGGTTCTCTCATAGGACTGTGCCGCGTACCAGCCGAAAGCCCCCGGAACCGCGGGATCCCACATATGGTCAGTCATGCAGAGTGTTTTCAGCCCGTTTTTCACGCCGTACGCAAAAATTGCCGCCGTGTTCTGCCCTGGGTCACCCGAGCATAGCGACAACTGCGAGTGAATATGTAAATCGTGATCAATCGTAAATCGCATCTTTCGTTCAGCCTCCGTTTGTTTATGCCTGCAGGCAGTCAGCCTTCTGCAACACTCATCCTTCTTGAATCAATGATAACAACCAATTTTTTTATGACTACCACTCCATAATACTTCTGTAAACTCTTCGGCAAGCATTGAAAACATTAAACTGAATTTCCTTTACTGTGCCGGAATAACTCACTTCAATGTGTCCTTCGCCTCCGGGCGTACCAACCCCAAGATTTCTAGTGAAGCCTTTATATCAGGTTCGTTTTTTCTTCGGTTACTATTGTTGCAACTGTAATTAGGAGGTGTCTTCGACACGAATGCTCCATATTTCTAAATCCTTGCCTACATATCCAAATGATATTTCGACTTTTTCGCTTCTAAGAATTGTATCTATCACATCATCTGGTATCACTGCCACTGTCAGGACAAAATCGCCATTAATCTTTAAGCTTATATTATTTCCAATTTTCTCCCCTCTGTATTCTGCATCACTAACTAAAATGTCGGATTCAACACTAAAATAGTTTACCTCCAAGAGATTATGATTGGCCTGGTATATGTATTTTGCTTCATTGATCATATTAATTGAGCATAAAACAGATATCAAGAGTGGCACCCCTATTATCACCCCATACAAAAGTTTATATAGAAATGGCAACTCACGCATATATTTGATAAAATGTCCTTTGCTAATTCTAATCGGATCAATCACTCCAACAATAAGCATAATGGCAACACAGATCACTACAAAGATCAGGAATTCAATTAACGATGCAATTTGTTGTTTATCGGAGCAAAAGACGATCATGTATTATCCCCCATTATAAAAGCTTAAACAAAAGGCCTAAAAAAGGCAAATTTTAAATTAGGGAACCTTTCATAGTGTTTGTTAATTCGTCCCATATTCTAACGTGTCCATGAAATACGCCTGGAGAAGTTTCATCAAAAACAACAAACTCTTCGGAAGATATTCCGATTCGTCTTGATGTTGTGAACCGGTCCCCACATAATTGAGTCACTAAACCCACGGTTTTCTTTGTTCTCGCTAAGACTATACTTATTTGCTTTCAGCGGCAAACAGCAGTATCCTTTTGCCACATTCAACCTCCTTGAATCAAGGATAACACATTCTATCTTTTTTATCAATCCTATTTTGCATTAAACGGTTGTGAACAGTATCCGCCGGCAAATCAAATGCCGCCTGATCCTTAATCGCTAAAACGGTCTTTTAAGGCGATTTGCCTTCAGCAGGTTAAACTATACCACCCTTCCCTGCAAAATAGATTACAGGCGATTTTACCCCCGAAAACGCGGGGTTTGATTGACGAAAAATCGACGCATATTTGAGTGCGGTATCACGTTGATTGGCGCGGTATTATTGTCCCCTCCCTGCCCTTTCCGTTTTATCGCAAGGCGCGCATTTGTGGCACGAACGGCGTTGCCGCCCGCCCCAAATGCGGATGTGAGCTAATCCCGCGCCCCTATTTTTTTTCTCGGCAGCCAGGCTCTTCAAAGGTCAGGCAACTGAGAAGAAAACAGCCCCGGGAAGTTGATCTCGAGGCTGCTTAGTGGTGCGCGGCCGCCGGCTTGAACCTCTGTATGAGAGAACTCTCACACGGACCTGATGGGAGTGTTACCTTGGTGAAAATCATTAATACAGGGCTTTGTCAAACCCACTATTATATTTTCCCACACTCCAACCTTACCGGGCTCGATATTCTAAACCGTAACAGCAACGTTAAATACTAAAAGCAGCAACGCGATGACGCCGCCGACGGCAATTCCCGCAAGCTCACTCTTTGAGACAAACGACAAAAATCCGGAAACGCCGGCTGAAACCGCACCTGCAGCTTGTGATTTAAAATGATTTCTTGCGACGGTATCAAAAAAGGGCCGGACTGCGGTTTCCCCTGTTTCAGTTAACCGTGCCTCTTTGAGCGCACCGGCGACCGGTAGAACTCTTCCGGCGGCCAACGCAAACGCGAATGAAAGCAACGTGGCAGGAATCAAAACGAGTACAAGAATGAGGATTTTGCCCGTTATTATTTTGCCTCTTCCCGGCAGAATAACGGAAGGATGCGCCACTTCGTATTTTCTGTCTGCCGCAAAAGCATACGAAGAAACAAACGAACCGAGTATGACGACTGTCAGCGTAATAATGTCGAAGAATCTCTCGACAAATGCGCCATAGCTTCCGCGGACAGGTCTTTCCGGCATATCGTTTTCAATTCGGTGAAGCAGCAGTTTGTCTTCCGGCGTATCGGCGTCATCGGAAATGCGAAGAGCAAGCAGATACCTGTAATCGGTATAGTCCGGGTATACGTCCAACGCTTTAAGCTTTTTAAAAAGATCCTTTTTTGATTCGACGGGAGACAGAGCTATCAGTTTGTCATAATAATAACGGTAATCATCCGACTCTATCGCCTCGCTTGCTTCTTCATCAAAACCCGCCCGGAGCGATAATTCCGCAATCGTAAATTGCCAGGTATAAGTCGAAAAAACGTCTTTCGTCTGCAAAAGTTCGCACAGCTTTATCTCTTTTAAAAGTACGGCAGCTTCAGAAGAATAGTCCGGATCGGTTTGCTCTAAAAGTCTTTCCGCGGCAGAGATCCGGTTTTGATAATAATTTTCCGGAAGGTCGATATACTTCGCCGGGTCTTCCTTTTCTCCCGCGGTAAGCGCAAGGCAAATGAAAAGTGGCAAAAACAAAGACACGACCAGTAAAATGACAATTTCACGGCGCGCAAACAGCTTTATGAATTCATTTTTCAGAATGCCTTTCATGCTCTTTGCCCCCGCTGCTTTCAACTTTCTTTTTCGATTCTCTTAAAGAACTCACGCTCAAGATCGCTTCCCAGTTCCTCTTTTTTCGCGTGATCTACGATTTTTCCTCTGTCAATAAATATATAACTGTCGCACAAAAGCCCAACCTCATGAAGATTGTGACTTGAGATGATGACTGTAGCGCCGTTCTTTTCCCTGAAGTCCGAAACAATCGTCCTGAGATCCCTTATGCCTACAGGGTCAAGGCCGTTGGTAGGCTCGTCAAGAATAAGGAGCTCCGGTTTGCCGATAAGCGCCTGTGCCATTCCGAGTCTTTGCTTCATCCCGAACGAGTAACCCGATACCTTGTCGCTTTTTCTCCCGGCAAGCCCGACCGTATCGAGTATGCCGTCGATGTCATCGTCCGAAATTCCGGGTTTTACATTCTGAAGCAGTCTCAGATGTTCGCGACCTGTCAAAAACGGATATAAAGACGGAGATTCGCTGATCAATCCGATTTTGGCGAGCATTTCCGGTTTCCTGCGCTTCGCGTCAAAGCCGAGGACGAATGCGTTTCCGCTGTCAGCCAGCGCGATACCGGAAATAATCTTAATTATTGTGGTTTTGCCCGCTCCGTTTACGCCGACGAGGCCTACGCACGACCCGTCTTCTATCTCGAACGAAACGCTGTCAAGAGCGGTGATTTTTCCGTATCGTTTCACAACATTTTCAAACACAACTGCAGACATATCTCAATCCTCACTGTATCTTTCAAGCACAAGCCCCAAGAGCACGAAAACAATTACATGAATCACGAACGAAACCGCAGTCCATAAAAAACTCTGATCCGGGGCCGCCAGAGAATTCAAAATAAACGGAGTCCAGTCCGGAACGGATACAAGGCTGTACCTTAACCAGTATACCTCGCCGCCACCATTTAAAATTCTGATTTTGAAAACAAACAACAGTATGGAAGCTGCTACGCCGGATAACGCCGCAACCGGCGTATTTTTTGTCAGCGAAAAAATGAAAAATACGAACGTAATCACGAGTACCGTTACCGGAAGCAGCGCGGACGTCATCAAAAGAAAGACAGAAAAGGGGGTGCAGAAAACAGGTCTCCCGAGCAACATGATGAAAACCGTTTCAAACATACTCTTCCCGGAAAAAACAAGCGCTGAAATCAAATAAATCAGGGAATAAACCGTAATGCCTGCAAAACTGACAATGAAAGACGTCAGCAGTTTTGATATATTAATTTTGATCCGGCTCACGGGAAGAAGGTAAACCGCAGGAATTTTTTTTCGCTTTCTGTCTACACCGAACACGGCCGCGGCGGAAAGCACCCCAATCAGTCCGGCGGACGAGAGCACCAATGGAACCGTTGCCATGCCGGTAATGTAAACCAGTGCCGCATTTATCCCGGGATCGCCGGCATTGTGCTTTGCCGCTTCAATTAGCCACTCGTTTTCGGCCATAAGATTCTGCTTTTCCGTCTCCGAGCCGGTGTGTAAAATAGAGTACATATTATCTTGATATTTAGTCGCCCGGGACCAGTTGTCAGATCTTTGGTCCGGAACGCTCCCGGTCTCAAGCAAAAAAGAATACAGGTAATATTGAAGAAGCTCCAGGTCGTCCTTTGGATCTTTCAGCGAGTCGCACATAGTCTGCAGATAAAGCAAATAATCGTTTTTGTCAAGTGCTTCGTCAAACCTGTTCCGAAGATCTTTCTCGCCACGGGCGAGCGCGGAGATTGCCTCATTGGTGCAGGCACATTGCCACATGGCGGCAGTGATCCCTTTCGCGAGGAGAGAATCGTACCGCGGGATTATTACCTGCTCGTCAAAGTCGGCATTATCCAGCAGCGCCTTTGCAGCCTCTTCATTGCCTCCTTTTAGTAAAAGATCCGCTTTTGTGCGCAACTCGGACGCTTCTTTTTTGTAGTATTCAATATGCTTTTCAATTAATCCTTCAAACTCCTCGTCGCCTGTACCGGCTTCGTAGAGAGTGATTTTTTCTTTATATTCGCGCGTGATGTCAGTCACAAGGTGGAGAATCAACACAAGCGACAGAACGATTACAAGCGCCGTCAAAGGAAGCCACTTGTTCGAAAATTTAACGAATTCGTTTTTTACACACCCGTACATACTAATTGATCTCCTGTTGTAACCACTGCATGGAATCGACCTTCCACACGCCGGATTCTTTTTTTAATCGAAAAGTATAAAGAAAAACATCCGAGCCGGTCTGCTTATATTGGGAAAGGCGGCCTTCAATTACGGCGAACTCCGTTGAATTCCGTTTTACTTCAGCTCTGATCTCAACCTCGTCTGCGGATTTCAGCCGGAAACCGACCAGCTTTTGATACGCCCTGGTCTTGGAGCTGACAGTATATTTTTTGTCTGCCTGTTTATGCATTTGGGTTGCTATTAATTCGCGGTAATTTGCGGCGAGTGATTCTGTCATCAATGCATCAGTCTCGGCACATAACGATTCTATCAACTCGTCAAGAAGGCCGCTGTCTATCGTTTCGTTTTCGAACTCCAAACAGTATCTTGAAGGAAGTACCACCTTGCTGTCCAAAAGCAGAACTTTTTTGCAAAGGGATTCGGTTTCGCTTTTTGTTTTCAAAACAAAAAGCAAAATCGCAGCCAAAGAGACCAACAGAACCGCCGCTATCGAGATAATTACCGTCCTTCTGACTCTCATGTTTAGACTCCCTGCCAGGTAAATTCGCTCATTGCATGCTGCCAAAGCCTAGTCTCACAGGCATCGTCGTAAGATAAAATATAGGCGTAATTGAAGGAGACGTTCTCCCCGGAGTGCGTCGAAAAAACGACACTCATTTTAATTCATACGTACCGGTACAATCCTCTGTGTATCGTTTCAGTCTGTATTCTGCAGGCGGTATGTACCCCAAGTATGAATGCAGTTCTCTTCCTATTGTAGAAACTCTATATGTAATCATATATATCAGCCTCCACATCTTCTATCTTATCATATTGCTTCCTGAATATCAATTACGAGAGTTTTGAACAGCAGCACACAGTCATACGGATGTCTTCATGCGTTGCTTTTGCGTTCCTTATGCAGAGCGTTCTTTAATTCCGGGCGGAACATTTCCAGGTTGATTACGTTCAGTCTTTCAAGACTGTCTCCGAGTTCGCTCAGCTTTTTGAAGTCTGTTTCTTCCGCAAACAACGAAATCTGTTCCACTTTATTTGCCCTCCGGATAGTTTTTTTCACCATTATTATACCACTTTCAGGCATTTATTTAAAAGGAATACAACACACTTTTCAAAAATAGTATTGAATTTTATGCTTCTAAAAACCTCCGTTCATTCGTTAAAAGTATACCGGTCTCGAATTAGAGATAAATCTACCGGTTCGAGTTTACCACCGGTCTGAGGATTTCCGTTGAGAGAGCTTATAATTAAGGTGCTGTTATCAATATACGAATCGACTGTTTCTTTGAATTGAGCAAGCTGTTCGTATGGAATTTGTTGTTTGTTTAAATCATATTGAACACAAGATTCATCAATGACACAAAATGCTCTCTCAAACTCGGAATAGCCGTAAAGCAAATACTTGTATGCGCCCATTCCCATTGACATATAAGGATTGTATTCAAGTATACAAGTCTTGCCATTGACTCTACAAAGGCTGAAACTATCCCACTCTGGGTGATATATGCTTAAATTCCTCTCAAATATAACAGTTGATTTGTCGAGAACACGTACAAAATAACCATCCATATACTGAGCAACAATGACATCAAAATCAATGCCGTTGCCGGTAAAATCTGCCTTTTCACTCTTTAATACTATTTCTGTTTCCTCGTTGCTTGACAGTTCGTTTCCAGAGACACTATATGATGCAGCTTCAGCAATTGCATCATGAATAAAGTTCTCTGCGTGACAAGCAGTTAATATGAGGATTAAAAAACACAAAAGTATCGTTACTATTTTTTTCATCGTAATTCACCTCCTAAAAACGAACAATAATGCCTGAATAATGATGCTTGCTGTCACAACTATCATGCCATTCTTAGCCCTAAATATAGGTGTTTTATTTTGTTTGACACTGTCCCATGTTTTTCTTAATGATTTATAATACTTTAATCATCATTAATCCAACCGTGTTATTGTAAAAACTCGCCATCGCTCTCGCTATCATTCGCGGGGTTTTCATCTAACACTTTGACCGAGATTTCATACTCTATACAAGGGCCCAAATCGTCAATGACCGAAAGATAGCATATGTCAGCAATTTCTTTTCCTGAGTATACTCATATTTGTACTTACTATCGAACAGCTCTTTCATCTTTTCAGCGATTGACAGTTCCACTTCTTTTTCATCAAAGTCTATATTCATAATTTACGTTTTCCGCAATGGTTTGACGTCTTTGAGTCTCTACATCAAAAGCCCCAATATACAAGTTCTCAGACATTAAAAGGAAAGAATTATTATATGCCTCTTCCTCCGTAAGTCCAAAACCTATGAAATTACCGTTAACGTAATAGATTAATTCTGCACCATTACACCCTTGTTGCCCATCTGGGTATTTATGGCCAAAAGTTACAATAATCTTTCCTTTAACGCCGTTATCGATTGATCCTATTTGTACAGGAACTTTAACATTATAGGGCAAAAGCTTCGAATCAGGTTCATTGCGGTAACGACTGTCATCAAAGACGAACTCTTTTTTCATCCGTTCAAGAGTGATAGTGTTTTCATTTCTTCTCCCCGCTTTCCATTATTTATGGTAATTATTATATATGCTTTTCGCGCAGCTGTCTAATCTCTCTTCAAGGGTTGACGCAGGGTCTGAAACATATTCATCAATCCAGGAATATCGCTCCTCAGCTAGTTTCCCTTCTGTTTTAAGGACTCCGTCCAGCGTACTGACCAATAGTTCACTACTCTCAAGATAAGCGTTCAATGCCTCTGCAAAAGTAACCATTTCGTTGACCGGAAGGTATTCTTTACCATTTTTATCGAACTCGACAGACCGGCTTTCCGCTAGGTAAAAACCATTCTCATTAGAATACCCATATAGCGCAAAACTGTAATTTGAAATTCCCTGGAACGTGTCCGGCGTGTATTCAAGAATAAAAAATCTATCTTCGGCAATGCATAAACTGTAACTTTTCCACTGTGAATGGAAGCGGCTCAGTGAGAACAGCAGTTCTTCCCCGGTTGCGGTTGATGCAGATAATGAATAATAAGGGTAGTACCCTTCCTGAAAAGACTGGAGTACTTCTATTTTTTCGGGCTCGCCGTCGCCGTTAAAATCGATATTTAGATGTTTTAATACTGCGGTCTGATTTTTCTCCGGAGCGCCGGGAGAGGCGGTTGAATCGTTGTCAACATCATTTTTGTCATTGTCAATCACTTTTCCGCTAAACAAAAGTGCGTTATTGTACGCCTCGGCTTCGTTAGCGCCAAAACCGATGTATTTGTCTGCACAATAATAATACAGTTCGGCGCCATTGCCGCACAATCCATCCCCCTGATTAGACTCTACAAACATTCCAATGAAAACACTGCCTTTCTCCCCATCTGCTATGTTGCCGGTGTGAGCCGGGATAGAAACATGATAAGGCAGATTTTCCGCACTGATCGCTTGGGAATAACTGATGCTCGAATCAAAAGACAATTCATTTTCTACAAGAGCAAATTCCAGCTTTCTTACGCAGTCTCCGGATTCACCGTAAAACGAAATGTCGTTGCTCGACTCGAAGTCAAAAAACGAAGTGCCACTATTTTTAGCCGTTCGTGCGTACATGCATAAATCGTAATAATTATCCAAATCTTTTCCGGGATTCACAGTGTTCCAAGTGAAAATCCATTCGGTGTTGTCGATCCCCAGCGCGCAGTCAATGTTAAAATCGGTCTCGGTTCCGATTGCAGAAGGCACATTCAGGAACGCAAAATACAAAGGAGCGCTGTCGTCAGGAGTTGTCGAAAAAATAGCACTAACATTGGACACCTGCACAGTGGTATTTTGAACCGGTGTTTCGTTATCAATATCTGATCGACGGTTCGAATTACGCCTGATTATTTGCGGTACGACAATCACCACCGCAGCAACAACAACTATTGCGACGATCGAAGCGGCAATTCGCGTAAAATTTCCAGCGTTTATGATTTTCCCTTCCGAATTCTTCGTCTGTTCCGCGCCTTGCTTCCGCCTTAAAGCATCGGCCCTGTCTATAAGCTGTCCATCAATACTTATTATGACATCATACAGTTCGTTCTTTTTCATGTGTATTCCTCTCCTTAATATAGTCATTTAGGTTTTTTCTTGCCCGAAACAGTACTGTTCTCACAGTGTTCGGTTTCAAATTCAGCATTCCGGCAATGCTTTTATTGCTTTCAAAAAAATAATACCTAAGAATAAAAATGTTTCCGTCGCGCTCCGAAAGCGTTTTTATATACTCGTTTATCATACTCTTCAGTTCAAATGCCTCAATGTCAGCAGGAATATATCGATTCAACTTTGACAACGGCCGATCGTTGATGCCTGAAACAGAATCTAATGATTCAGAGAACAGCGCTTCCAAAACTTTTATCGTCGCATAATCAGGCCTTCGACTGCCGCATTCCCACTTTGAAACAAGATCAGGGGATACATTGAGTTTGTCAGCAAGCTGCTTTTGTGTTAATCCGTTTTTTGTTCTTAATGTGAAAATAGTTTCTCCAATCGTCATTATGCTCCTCCTTCAATGTACATTATAACAAAGACGCACATACGTGTCACTGGACAAAGTGTTTCATATGTCAACAAAAAACAGTTTATATCCCTGCCATAAAAATCGATTACAGGCGCGGTCTTATTGCCCCTGTTTACGGTTCATGCAATATTGCGAGTTTCACATTTGTGGTACGAACGGCCTTGCCGCCCGCCCCAAATGCGGATGCGAGCTAAGCCCGCGTCACTATATTTTTCTCGGCAGACCGGCTCTGTGAAGGGAAGGCAGCTGAAAAAGAAAACAGCCCCGGGACGTTGATCTCGAGGCTGCTTAGTGGTGCGCGGCCGCCGGCTTGAACCTGTATGGAGTCACCCCCACACGGACCTGATGGTAGTGTTTCCTTGGGGAAAAAATGCTGCACAGTCAGTTGTCGTTCCCACTAATACTTCTCCACAACACTCCATTCGCCATACTCCATTTTATCGTATCTCGCAATCTGTTAGATAGTCTTTTATGTTGCGTAATATTTCTTCGTCGGAGTTGTTCGAACGATTGATTAATGAAACAATACTCACAATAAATAACCCCCAGATTAAACCCGAAAAAAGTTTGGCAATGAAAATAGAATAGAGGTCATAAACAGGGCAAGCAATAAGTAAAAATCAAAAAACGAAATGGCAGAATATCTGCAACCATTTCCAGTTTGATGCAGAACCCCGATCAATAGTAATCCGTCTTTTCTAAAACCATAATACCCTCCTCTAGATGTCTCAATCCATTTTTCCTTCAGCTTGTCACTATATATCAGAATTAATATATTTCCCGCAGAAAAGCATGTTATAGTTGGATTTATGCCTTTATTTGCAGAATTAGTTAACTCTTTTCTATTCATTTTCGGGAAAAGCCATTGGATAATTCTCATATAAGTATTATTTAGCGTAACTTGCTATCAAACAGACAGTTAAAGCAGATAGTAAGGCAGCAGCAACCGGTTTAGAGGCATGCAAAGTAGCGATTATTTTTGTCATTGCGGCCCCTACAGGAGGAGCGTAGATGCTTACGACAGCAACTGCAGCTGCAGAAACAGCAATAATCCATGTTGGAATCGATAACTCAACATAGAATCCGAAATAATATCCGGAAAACATGTTTTCAACCTCCACTGAAATGATACTTCATCTTGAACTCTCAGTCAACCATGAATTCTTTCTCAATCAAGCAGAAAACAACAGCCCCGGGACGTTGATCTCGAGGCTGCTTAGTGGTGCGGATAGCAGGACTTGAACCTGTATGGAGTCGCCCCCACACGGACCTGATGGTAGTGTTACCTTGGTGAAAAAACACAGCACGGTGGCTATCAAAACCACTAGTATTTTTTCACCACACTCCAATTTCCTGCGGAATAACACTTGGTTATTGCGCAGTGCGGGCATCGCGTTTGGCTTTCGCTGCTCTGTTAGGCAGCTGCCGCAAATACATCCTTTTCGGGCGGAAGCCCACTGCATCTTAAGAATAATATGCGCCTTTAGGTTTTGTTTCCGTTGATATCCAGTCAATAATCAATGCATCTATAAACTCAGACAATTTATCAGCAAGGTCCTTTTCGGATTCAAAGAATAGTGGTTCCTCTTCTCTTGTTAGATCAAACAAACAAAATGAACTCTGTAATCTGTAAATCTCCTCCGTTGTTGTACCGTTAATACGCGATGGTATAGTTACGTATTTTAGACATAAATAATGATTATTATTACAAAAAGCCTGAATAAAAAAAATATTGTTATCCTCTCTAAAAACTCTATCCGCACGATTTGCTTCTTGAATGTCAAATAGCGTTATATCAAAAGAATTGATTCTCCAGATACTGTAATCACCAGGCAAATCAAAACTCCAATCGCCATTTAAAGGAGCTAAAGACTCAAGAATTACACCACACGATGTTGTGACGATTTCGAGAACAATAATGAGTAATAATAAGCTTATTTTTCCACTTCGTCTCATATCTATAGTTCACCTCCACATAATAGTTTTTCCCCAATCCCATTTCTTGAAATTTGTGTCCAATATTATTGAGAGTGCTGCCAAGGCCGTCACCGGTCTCATTTCCTATATTGAAATCATAATAATCTGTCAGCGATACGGAAACAATATATCTGCTTCTTTCAATGTAAAAGGCAGTATTGAAGAAAACGCCAATAAGTATTCGTTTATACTCTGTAACAATTGAGACTTGGTAATTTGCTCTTCGAAAAGCTAGCCATAAGTCTGGCTCGCTTTTATCAAAACAAACACTTCCTCCGTTATGTTTTTCTCCTCTCTCATATTTATGGATTTCATCATTTAAGTGTGAATTCATTATTTTTGACTTTCTCAATTTGTCTGCCGCAAAACTGTTGTTGTCATATATAAGCGATGATCCGTTCCCAAAGAAAAAGTGATAAAGCAACTCGACTGAAATATACTTTTCCCCAGTATTATCTAAACGACATGGTGCATTGTTTCCACAATATGCGAACATATTGTGCCCAATAATGCCTTGCCCAGTACTTACATATGAATCTGGACTGATAAATCTCTGCACTTGTGGGTCATAGTACCGACTCTGAAGATAGAAGAGCTTGGTCTCGGTATCGTAGAAATACCCGCGGTATCTTAGAGCGTTCAGGTTCGCAATATGGGTGGATGAAGTGATTTCGTTGCCGCTCGCGTCACGGACCTCTAGCAGTTTACCCCAACCGTCGTAAACGTATACGGCCACAAGAGTGTTCGTTCCGCTTCTGATTTCAAGTATATCACCTTCCAGGTTCTTAGTGAAGTAGTACTTCTCCGGCATTATTCCGTTGAAATACGTTAAAGCGTACGGACTTCCCGAAGCGTCGTAGAAATACTCAATATATTGGCTGCCCCATTTGTCGCAAAGGAGCAGCGTGCCGTCGTAGGTATATGTATGGGTGGTGCCGTTTACGGACTTGCTCATTCTTTGACCATTGACGTCATAGCAGTAGGCGATTGTGTTACTGCCGGTAACGGCTGATGCCAGCTGTCTGCCCTTTTCCCAGGTGAACGTGTAGCTTTGACCGTTATAGTATGAAAGCGGATTGCCGTTGGCATCGTAACTTATCGGTGTGCCGCTATACGATGTCATCAGCTCTTTCCAGTCGGTGCCGCTACCATAGCTCTGACCGGAGGAGTATGCCGTCGTATAAGAACCATTGTTGTAATTAAATGCTATGAAGCCTATGTTTCCGGTTTTGCTGATGATGTACTGTTTGTATTCGCCGATCAGTGTGGTTTTGTCGTAATAAAGCTCAGATTGCAGCTGGTTGAGCGAATCATAAGTGTACTGCCTGTACGTTACGCCGTCATCCTCGGTAAGTATGTTTCCGAGATTATCGTAGGTATATTGAACCGTTCTAACCGTTACGCCCTGGTACTTAAGTGTCAGTTTGCTGACCAGTGTTGATGTATTTGTACCGTTTGACAAATACTCATAATAGTAGGTGTAATTACCCTCTGTCTTAGAAATAACCCGCCCAAACCCGTCATACACATAACTGACTGTATCACCGCACGCTGTTGTTTCCTGGGAGAGTCTGTTATACTGGTCATACGTATTCGAAGACGTTCTTGCGCCAATACTGCCGATCGAGTATCTGTATCCCACACTTCTGCCGCTTGAATCATAAGACTTTTCCGCTGTGAATAATTCTGAGCCATTAAGAGTTACAAAGTAGCGTATCTCCCTTCCGAGTGCGTCGTATTCGTACCGATACACTCTGCCGGTCGCGCAGTCAGTGTATGAGTCAATATTACTGTCTCCGTCATATGTCACCGTATATGCGACAACACCGTTATATGATACAGACTTAATTCTGCTAAGGTTATCGTAAGTATTGGAAATGACAGTGCCGTCGGCATAGGTGGTGGATAATAGTTTCCCATTGTAATTTGCGTAGGCATACGACACCAGAGGAGTTGTATTTGACCCGATGGTTACGGACGTAACGTTGCCGTAATTGTCATAAACGAAGTGGTAAGTTGTCGCTCCGTTATATATTTCGGTCAGATAGTTTTTGGCGTTGTAGGTGTAATTGACGCCCGCTTCTGACGAATCGTGTGTGCCGTTGTTGTTATTATCCGCATATATTTCTTCAAGTTTGCCGCCGAGATCATACACGTACTGCGTGCGGTGGCTGTTGGCATTGATCACATAGTTTAAAAGTCCGCGGCTCGTATAATTATATGCAGTTAAGTTGCCAAGCGAATCAATCTCACTGTAGAGCTGACCGTAATTAGTGTATGTTGCTGTAGACGACATCTGCCCGCTCCCGGAAGAAGGAGTAATAACTACCGATGATGCAAGTCCGTTGGTATTATACCCGTAAGTCGCGGTTATGCCCTGCGCGTCGGTAGCCGTAAGCACCTTATGTTTGTTTGTAACGTAAGTATACGAGATACTGTTTCCCTGTGAATCGGTTATAGCCGTAAGATCGGTTCCGGTATAAGCAAGATCGGTCGAAGACTCAGTATTGCGCCATTTTGTGACGTTGCCGTTCGAATCATATTCGTAAGCCGATGCGTCCGTTTCAACAAGGCATATGTCTTTAAAAAACGCATAGTTCGCGTTAAAGTCATATCTTAAATATACCCAAACGGACGTGACTGTTTTTGAAAGATTGGCTTCGGAAGGCATTATCACACCTGAAGCGTACTGCCATTCGCCTGAAACAGCGGGATTGAAGGCAACTTTTGTTGTTTCCGACGTTCCGTCGCTGTAACGGATAATCGCCGTCATTCCCCAGAAGCGGGAGGCGTGCGCCGCGTTCCCCATTGAAGACGGATAATCGCTGGTATCTTCTTCCGGAACACTGTATCCCATACTCCAGCCTGAAAGGATATACGCCGCGC
>CADAZX010000046.1 GCA_902792515.1 uncultured Ruminococcus sp. | reverse complement strand
TTATTCGTAAATTTGCACCCTGATGGACAGGATGATAGGAATCGATTACGGACGTGCGAGAGTGGGCTTGGCAATGAGCGACCCGCTCGGCATCTTTGCATCTCCGCTCGAAACCGTGGTATCTGCAAAGATAATAGATTATCTTCAAAAATTGACCACCTCCGAGACTGTTGTTCGCTTCGTCGTGGGATATCCCATGAACCTGAACGGCAGGCCGGCCGAAGCCGCCGCGGACGTGGACGTGTTCCTGAAGCAGCTTGCGAAGCATTTCCCCTCCATCCCCGTCGAATTGGAAGACGAGCGTTTCACTTCCGTCCTCGCCCACAGGGCGATGATAGACGGGGGGATGAAGAAAAGCGACAGGCGCAAGAAGGAGTCCGTGGACAGGATCAGCGCAGCCATCATCCTCCAAAGTTACCTCGACAGAAAAAAAGACAGTAAATGATAAGACCTATCTACTTGTACGGATCCGGAGTGCTTCGCGAGAAGGCCCTCCCTGCAGACATTGGCAAAAAAGAAGAAATCAGGCAGCTGGTGACCGACCTCTGGGACACCCTTGCCGAAAGCGAGGGCTGCGGCCTCGCCGCCCCGCAGATAGGGGAGAGCGTCCGCGTGGTTGTCGTGGACGGAGACGTTATGGCTGACATCTACGACTACCTCAAGGGCTTCAAGCGCACTTTCGTAAATCCGGTGGTGCTGGAGGAAAGCCAGGAGACCAGCACCTACAACGAGGGCTGCCTCAGCGTGCCCGGCGTATACTGCGACGTCGTCCGTCCCAAGAAGATAAAGGTGGAGTACTACGACGAGAATCTGGAGAAGCACACTGAGGAGTTCGACAACTTCGCAGCGCGGATGATCCAGCACGAGTTCAGCCACCTTGACGGAGTGCTGTTCACGGATCTGGTGGCCCCTATCCGCAAGAAACTGGTCATGAAGAAACTCCAGCGGATAGCCGCCGGAAAAGTTCCCACGCGTTACAAGTCGAAGATGAAGTAGGCTCTCCGCCTACGCCTCTATCTGGAACAGGTTGAGGAAGCCGGTCATCATGAAGATGTTCCGGATGGCGTCCTTCATTCCCTTGACTATGACGGAGCCTCCCTGGGCGGCGGCAGCCTTGCGGACGGTAAGGAATATCCTGAGCCCGGAGCTGGAAATGTATTCAAGATCCTTGCAGTCGAGAATGATAGTGCCTTTGGCGTCGGCAACGACGGGTTCCAGAGCATTGCTGACTTCCTGCGAAGAAGGTGTGTCGAGGCGTCCGGCAAATACCACAATGGTTTTATCGTCTTGTCTGTTGATAGTTACTTCCATATTGCTTAAATCTTTTTTGTCATTGAAAGAATGTTCTTCCCGTCATTCCTGGCGTAGGAAACGGAGTCCATTATTTTGCGCACGAGGAAGATCCCAAGTCCCCCGATGCGGCGCTCTTCGGCGCCGAGGGTGACGTCGGCTTCGGGAGCCTTTGTCGGGTCGAAGGGCACTCCGTTGTCGCTGATTATGAACTCGAGGCTGTCCTTGCGTATGATGGCCTCTATGTCCACAAGCCCGTCGGAGCCTTCGGGATAGGCATACATTATGACATTGGTCACGGCCTCCTCGAGAGCGAGATTGAGGTTCAGCGCGGTGGCCTGGTCGAGTTTCTTTTCATCGGCGATGGTCTCCACGAATTCCGCGAGCTGGGGAATCTGCTGAATGTCGTTGTGCAGTATCAGATGGCGCTCCGTCTCTTCGGGTTCAGCCTCCGGGAGATAGTGGATGAAGAGCATCGTAAGGTCGTCGCTCTGGGGAGCGTCGCCCACGAACTCGCGGACGGCCTCTTTCATAGCCGTCATCTGCCCGTCGGAAGGCCGTCTGGCGGACAGCACATTGTACATCCTGTCTTCTCCGAAAAGCTCGTGGTGGAGATTCTCGGCTTCGGTGAGACCGTCGGTATAAAGGAAGATCGCATCGTCATAATTCATGTCGGTTTCCTGCTCCTTGAAGTTGAATCCCTTCAATACACCGAGAGGCAGATTGGCTTCTACGGGCAGGGGGCGTTTTGCGTCCGTCAGCATGATGGGAGCATTGTGCCCCGCATTGCAGTAGCGCATATGCCCGTTGGCGAGATCGAGGATACCGACGAAGAAAGTGACGAACATGTTGCTCTCGTTCACCTCCGCCATGGAATCGTTCATGGTGGTGAGGATGCGCTGAGGCGAACTCTCATGTGCGGAAACGGTACGGAAAAGGCTTCTCGTTACGGCCATCACCAGCGATGCCGGCACGCCTTTGCCGCTGACATCTCCAATGCAGAAGAATAGTTTTTCGTCCCTGATATAGAAGTCGTACAGATCGCCGCCTACTTCCTTTGCAGGTACGATGGTCGCTGACATGTCAAGGTCCTTCCTTTCCGGGAAGGGAGGGAAAATCTTGGGAATCATCGACATCTGTATGCCGCTGGCGATGTGAAGCTCGCTCTCGATGCGCTCCTTGCGCTCGTTGAGGTCGATGAACTTCAGCTGGTTCATCATCAGGGCCCTCAGTATCAGTATCAGCATCAGCAGGCCCAGCAGCTGGAGGAGTTTCACCATGAGGCCCATCCTGCGTATGTTGCCGTAAATCTCGGAGTCCGGCACCATGATGGACATGGACCAGCCGGTCTTTTCGACCGGGGCGTAGAAGATGTGGGTCACGTCCTTGTTGTAGCGGATGGTGGCGTTCCCGCGTTCTCCGGCTATCATCGAGCGGTTGACACCCGCGAATGCGGCCGTGTCGTCCATATCGGCTATCACCTCCTGGGCGGTCCTGCGCATCACCAGAGACTCTGCGGGGCAGACCATGATCCGGCCGCTGCGGCTGATCATCATGCTGTAGGCGTTGGGATACACCTGTACGTTGCCTACCAGGTCCGTCAGCCAGTCGAGGGAAATGTCGGCGGTCAGTACGCCTGCAATGCGTCCGTACCTGTCGCGCAGGGGGATTGAGTAGGTGGTCATCAGGATGTCTCCTCCGCCCACGTCGATGTAAGGCTCTGACCAGTACCCGGCCTGAAGTTCCAGGGGCTTGGTGAACCACTCCTGCTCAGGATAATTGTATTCTTCAGTGGCAAGTGAGGAAACATGTATGCCCGTTTCTCCCGGAGCCTGGAAACAGTAAGGAGAGAACAGGGGATGCTTCTTGTCGTACCCCGGAACCAGGGCCACGGTGGATCCCACTATCACGGGATTGTTCTCGACTATGCGGCGCGACACGGCGTAGAGGCTGTCCGGCACTTCGAGGGCCCACTGGGCGAGCCACACGCTGTTGCGGACGGCCGCCTCGGCCTGGTCGATGATGTTGATGATCTTGAGTTTGGTGGCTTCCAGCTGGCTCTCGGCCCGCCTGGTCGCCTCTTCCTTGATGCCCTTCTGCGAGAAATAGTATTGCACGATTCCCGTGGCCTCGAGGGTGAGGGCGGCCACAATCACCAGAAGCAGGCCGGCGCGGGCCGACTGCTTCAGGAAAACCTTGTTGACAGTATCTTTCAGTTTCATAATACGGAGGTGAGGGCGGCCCTGAATTCAGGCATGGGGCGTCTGGTGTCTCTTTCGATGATGATTGTCTTCAGTCCGGCGTAGGGCCGTATAAGTTCTTCGGCCTCAGCGACGGTGGTGCCTTCTCCGAAATATGCCGGCACGAAGCTCTGCCAGAATTTCACCGAGAGGGATTTTGGCATGTGGAAGGTCTCCTTGATGAAGGCCTCCTCGCTCAGGCAGCAGCAGACATAGACCATTCCCAGGTCGAAGAGGTGATTACCGTAGCAGAAGTCGCCCAGGTCGATGAAATATCTCTTGTCACCTGCGAAAATGGCGTTGCTGAACTGCAGGTCGCCGTGGATGGCTGTATCCTCGTCCGGGGTATCGGCGATGAACTTGCCTATCTTGTCCTTCTCTGCCGTACTGAAGAAAGGATTCTCCGCAAGCAGACGGTAGTAGCGTTCCTTGACGTTTTCAAACTGGGTAGTATCTACCTTCGTAGCGTGGAGCTTGAGGCACATCTGTGCGAATTCCGCGGCGAACCGGTCCAGTTTCTCCGGCTCGTCGGCGGTTGCACGTGAGTATGACTTCTTTCCAAGGATTCGGTGGAATCGTATGCCGTAACGGCCGTCTTCCGTTACCACGTATTCTCCCGGCTCCGGGGTCGGAATGCCAAGATCATATACTTTGCGGGCGAGCAGCATCTCGTCCAGCGGCTGCCGGATCTTGCCGGGGAAGTAGAGCTTGAGCATTACGGACGGATCGCTCTTGTGGTCGTAACTTTCGCCATTGGCCCCTCCGCCGGAGAGGACGTAGTCGTCGAGGGATATTTTCAATGCTTCCATACCTGGTCGATAAGATTTTCGAATTCTTTGAATGCAAAGGTGTCCTGCAGTTCTCTCAAGGAGTCGGCAAGGCCGCGGTAGTGCCATTCGTGGTCGGCAGGATTCTTGGTATGGAATATATTCCAGAAAGAATCTCCCTTCACCGCATAGTCGCGGGCGATGGCCCTCATGTTCGAGAGCTTGTCTCCGAGCGCCACGATCTTGGCGTCATGAGATGAGCGAGCGAGCCTTTCGATGGCGGCCTTCTTGCGCGCGTGCCAGCTATCTTCCTCGCTCACTCCTTCTTCGAACGTGTCGCTTTCCGAGGCCACCAGCTCCGCTATCCTGTCGCCGAATTCGGCGCGGATGTCTTCTACCGTGGCGTCCGTATCTTCAACGACGTCGTGAAGCGCGGCCGCCGCGAGAAGTTCCTGGTCGGCGGTCATGGTGGCCACGATCTCCACGGCTTCCATGGGGTGAACTATGTAGGGAAAGCCCTTCCCGCGCCGTTCGGTGCCGGCGTGGGCGCGAACCGCATAGATGATGGCCCTGTCTAGAAGGGAGGTGTCGAGGGGTTTGTTGGCCATTTTATTTCGAGCTGTCTTCTATGTACTTGAGGATGATGTCCACCGCCTCATCGCCGGTGAGCCCGTCGACGTTGAGGACGAGGTCGTAGTTGCGGGCGTCGTAGCGGCTGGTGTCGGTGTAGCGGCGGACGAAATTCTCGCGCTGGGCATCCACCCTTTCCACTATCCTCTCGGCTTCTTCCCTGCTGACGTTCTGCTTCTCCACTATCCTGCTGATACGGTTGGAGAGGGAGGAGCGGATGAGGATGTCCAGTTTGTTGGGGCAGTCCTTGAGGATGAAGAAGCCGGAACGGCCGGCGATCACGCAGGACTCCTGCGCCGCGATCTCCTTGAGAATCTCGGATTCCGCGCGGAAGAGTTCGTCGTTGGTGACGGCCGGGGCGAATTCCTGGCCCGTGGAGCCGAGGGCCCCTGCGTGCGGGACCGGAGTGATGCGCTGGAGGATGTCTGCGAGCCAGTTCTTTTTCTGGCCCTTGATCATCTCGATGTTCTTTGCGGAAAGGTCGAATTTCTCCACGAGGGAATTGATGAGATTCTTGTCGCAGAAGCGTACGCCGAGCTTTTCCGCCAGGGCGCGTCCGATGGTCCTGCCGCCGGAACCTACCTCGCGGCTGATGGTGATTACGAATTGTTCGTCGAGTTTCATATCGTATGTTTTCTATTGATTCATGAAAGGAAGGTCCTGCGCCTGCTCCATCAGCATTTCGGCCATCATCTCATTGCCTTCCGACGGCCCGTTGAGGGCGTCGAAGAGCATGCGGATGCCGGCTTTGCCTATGCCGCTCCTGAGAAGGAAGGCGATGCAGAGGTCCATTATGTCAAGGTCGGTCAGGCCGAGCTGGTAGCAGGCGATCTGGAACGCGCCGTCGGAATACTTCTTGATGATGCGGTCTATGTCTCCCAGGGTCTTGCATCCGAGATTCTTGAACACGGAAAGATAGGGCATCAGGGAGACTTCCTGAATTTCGGCCTGGTTCACGGCTGCGATCTTCCGGTTGAGGGTGCCGAAAGGATCCAGATCCAGATAGCTGCGGAAGGTGTCGCCGTCCAGCAGGACGTCGTCCAGGTTGCCGGATGCGACCAGGGCCTGTACCCTCCTGCGGTAGTCGGTGAGTTCGGAACGGATGCGGCTGAACTGCTCGTCGGCCAGTTCCAGCATCCCGGCAAGGCGCCCCAGATTGCGGAGATACTCCCTGGGAACTTCCACTCCGGACTTGTAGCCGGTGTCGTGGTTCATATTGGCCCAGGCATGCTGGAGGACGGTGCGGAGCTGCACCTCGAAGCGTATGTCCGAGCCCTTGTAACTGCAGATGTAGTGCAGGGACAGATAGCCGAAACTGTCGATTTCGTGCAGCTTGCGCTTGTCGACGCTGTTCTCCCAGTCGATTTCGAAAAGCCTTTCGATGAGGGAAGCCACCTTGTCGACGTCGTCGATGTAGAAGGTTATCACCCGGAGCCCTACGATGTCCGTAATGTCGGAAAGCGAAGAATACTTCGAGCCCTTCAGTTCGAGTTTGCCGGCGAGCGACGACTCGGTTTTCACCCTGGATTCGACGGCTGCCACGATTATGCCGGCGGAGGCAAGCATGTCTTTGATTTCCTTGCTCGCGCGTGCTGCAAGCTCTTCAAATACGGGCAGTTTGCCGCGGTATTCCTGAAGTATGGATTCGGAGTGGGGGTCCAGTCTGGGAGTCATGTCCTAAAAAGTTAATGACGTCAAATTTACGAAAAATTCTTACATTTGTAAAATACATAACCAATAAAGAATATGGGAGCATTTCATGCATACGACATTCGTGGAATCTACAATGTTGATTTCGACAAGAATACAGCCTACAAGGTGGGCTATTTCCTTCCTGAACTACTGAAAACGGACAAGGTGCTGGTCGGCCGCGACTGCCGCGTATCCTCGCCCGAGGTGCACGACTATCTGGTCAAGGGCATCACCGATGCCGGCGCGGATGTCGACGACATCGGCCTCAGCAGCACTCCGCTGGTGTACTTCGGCACCGCCAAATATGGCTACAAGGCATCCGTGCAGATCACCGCATCGCACAATCCCGCGGAGTACAACGGAATGAAGGTTTCCCGCGAGAACGCCCTTCCCGTCGGGCTCGACACCGGCCTTGGACAGATCAAGGCCTGGATAGAAGAAGGCCGCCCCACCCCTCCCGCAGCCCGCAAGGGCGTGGTGAAGGAAATCGACATCAAGCCGGACTACATCGCATTCCTCAATCAGTACAAGGGAGACTACGGCAATCTCAAGATCGCCTTCGACCTCTCCAACGGCATGGCCAACCTCTTCGCCAAGGAGATTTACAAGGGAGAGAACGCCGAATGGCTCTTCGACACCATCGACGGCCGCTTCCCGAATCACGAGCCCAACCCGCTGATTCCCAAGAACGTGCAGCCTCTCAAGGAGCTGGTGGCAAAGTCCGGCGCCGACATCGGCGTAATCTATGACGGCGATGCCGACCGCGTGATGTTCGTCGACGACAAGGCCCGTTTCGTGGCACCCGACCTCATCATCGCCATGATGGCCCTCTACTTCTGCGTCGAGCGCGGAGAGAAGAACCCCCGCGTACTCCAGGAAATCCGTTCCTCCAAGGCGGTAGGGGAGTATCTGCAGCAGTACGGCGCCGAACTCCACACCTGGCGCGTCGGCCGTGCCTTCGCCGCACCCAAGCTCCGCGAAATCGACGGCCTCTGGGGCGGGGAACTCGCCGGGCACTACTATTTCAAGGACTTCTTCTACTCCGACAGCGGAATGCTCGCCAGCATCATCGTGCTGCGCATCGTGGCGGCCCTCAAGAAGCAGGGGAAGACCTTCAGCCAGCAGATAGACGAACTCACGAAATACAAGAATTCGGGCGAGGTGAACTTCCGCGTGGAAGACAAGGCCGGAGCCATGGAGGCGGTGAAGAAGCACTTCGAATCCGCCGAAAAGCCCGAGGTGGTCATGGACTTCGACGGCTACCGCCTGGAGTTCCCGCAGTGGTGGTTCAACATCCGTCCTTCCAACACGGAGCCTTACCTGCGCTTCATCTGCGAGGCGACCACCGACGAACTCCTCGAAGAGAAAATCGCCGAGGCCGCGGCCATCATCGAAGGGCAGTTCGGAGGGAAGCGGGCATAGATGGGAAAACAGCAGGTGATAACAGTGCTGCTTGCGTTCCTGTCATTGACGGCGGGAGCGCAGGAGCATCGCTTCAGCCTCAAGGAGGCCGAGGAACTCATACCCCGCGAAGTCCTCAAACCGGTGAAATCCCTGATTCCCGGCAACAATCCTTCCGTCCACGACACCCTCGAAACATCCGACCCCGTAATCAAGATAGTTCTCTGCAACGACGGCACCTGGCACTATATGCGGGACGTCGCGGCAATGTCGGACAGCGCCGTTTTCCGCAAGGCCTGGAAAGAGAACGTGCTCAACCCGTACGACTCGAAACTCGAGGACCTGCCGTTCCGGGTCACACTCTGCCTGGCGGACTCCGCCAGCCGTTTCTGCTGCCCCCGTCAGGTGAAGGTGTTTTCCCCCTTCGGCTGGCGCAGGCGCCGCAATCATACGGGCGTGGACCTGCCTCTGGCGCACGGCACTCCGGTGTATGCGGCCTTCGACGGCCGCGTGCGCTGCTCGATGTATTACAAGGGATACGGCAACATCGTGGTCATCCGGCACGCTTCCGGGCTCGAGACCAGCTACGCCCATCTTTCGGCGCGCAAGGTCGAGGCGGGCGACTTCGTTTCGGCGGGAGATGTGATAGGCCTCGGCGGCTCCACGGGCCGCTCCACGGGCCCTCATCTACACTTCGAGACCCGCTACGAGGGCTACGCCTTCGACCCTCAGTGGCTGATGGACTTCGAGACCGGCACTCTCCGGCACGGATACTTCGTGCTCAAGCGCAAGTATCTCTCGAACACCTCGAAGTACTATCCGGAGTCCGAAGACGAGGAAGAGGAGATTTACAAGACCGAAGAAGAGGACAGGGCCGAGGCCGAGCGCATCGCAAAGGAGATGGCGGCCGCCCAGTACCATACTATCAAATCGGGGGATACCCTGCTGGGGCTGGCGGCCAGATATCACACTACAGTGAGCGCCATCTGCAAGCTTAACGGAATCAGCCCCTCCACCACTTTGAGAATAGGCAGAAAATTAAGAGTCAAATAGTTATGAAAAAACTGATCTTCGCCGTCCTGGTCCTGGCGCTTGCGGCCTGCCGCAGCCGGGACCCCGAGCTCTACACCATCCGCAACGCTTCCGGCATGGAGGCCTCCATTACGAATTACGGCGGGCGCATAGTCTCGCTGCTGGTGCCCGACCGCGAAGGGCGCATGCGCGATGTCGTGCTGGGCTTCGACGATCTCAAGGATTATTATCCGGAGCGCAACGAGACCGATTTCGGCGCAAGCATCGGCCGTTACGCGAACCGCATCAAGGACGGCCTCATCAGCATCGACGGCAAACAGTACCAGCTGCCCAGGAACAACTACGGACACTGCCTTCACGGTGGCACCCGGGGCTGGCAATATCAGTTCTACAAAGCCGTGGAGGTCTCGGCAAACCGGCTGAAACTGGAGCGGGTCTCTCCCGACGGCGACCAGGGCTTCCCCGGCAACGTCACCGCAAGCGTGACCTTCACCCTGACGGACGACAACAGGCTTGACATCCGCTACGAAGCCGTTACCGACGCCCCTACGGTCATCAACATGACCAACCACTCCTATTTCAATCTTTCCGGAGACCCCGGCAGCCATGACATCCTGAACGACGAACTCTACATAAACGCATCCCGTTTCACTCCTGTGGACGACACTTTCATGACCACCGGCGAGATCTGGCCCGTGGAGGGAACCCCTATGGATTTCCGTGTCCCCAAGGCGATAGGAAAGGACATCGATGCGGACTATGAGCAGCTTCGCAACGGTCACGGCTACGACCATAACTGGGTGCTGGACACCGCAGGCGACGACAGCGTAGTGGCTGCATCTCTCTATTCTCCGGTTTCCGGGATTGAACTGAAGGTGTATACCGATGAACCCGGCATACAGGTTTACTGCGGAAACTTCCTGGACGGCACGGTCACCGGAAAGGGCGGCGTCGTTTACGGACATCGCACCGCCGTATGCCTGGAAACCCAGAAATTTCCCGACACTCCCAACAAACCCGAATGGCCTTCGGCCCTGCTGAGGCCCGGAGAAACCTATACCAGCCACTGCGTTTTCGAGTTCGGAACAAGATAGAACGAGAGTTTATGAAAAAGTATTTCCTCATACTTACGGCCGCCCTGTTCTGCCTGGCCTGCGAAGAAAACAATCAGCCGGTTGAACCCCGGGAAGAAAGCGACTCCATCGTATTCGAAGGCTCCAAAACCATTGAAGCCGACGTTGCAGGCGATAATGTAAAACTGGTTTTCACCGCATCTGAGCCCTGGCAGGCCGTCTGCTCCGCCGACTGGATAAGCCTTGCCCCAGCGTCCGGTTTCAACGGCCGCTGCGAGGCCCTGCTGGGCGTGAAGGCGAACAACGGATACGAAGCCCGCGCCGCCTATGTGGCTTTCACCTGCGGCAGCGCGAAGGACACCGTCCGTGTAACTCAGACGGCCAGAGACCTGCTCTCCATCGACCCGGACCATTTCACCGTGGGCAAGGAAGGGGGAGTCTATGTGGCAAATATCCAGGCGAATGTGCAGTATGTGATGAATGTCCCCGCCGAGGCTGAAGAATGGCTGAAGGTTACGGAAATGGGAGGCAAGGCTGTGGATGAGAAGTCTGTCCAGGTCACGGTCTCCGAAAACCGTGACGTTCATGCCCGCTCCGCCAAAATCAGACTGACTTCAGGCGACAGGACGGCCGGGCTTACCATCTCCCAGTCGGGAGAGGAGCCTGTGCTCAGCGGGACTGTGTCCGACGTCAAGGCCGCCGCCTCCGGGAAGGATTTCTCCGTTTCCGTGACGACCAACCTCGAAATTGCCGCGGACGTCCCTTCCTGGATTACCGCCAGCAGGACGGACGAAGGCTTCGATTTCAAGGTTTCCGCCAACAACGGCGATAAAAGCCGCAGCGGCTCCGTGAGGATTTACAACGCCGAATTCAAGAACGTAACCGTCAATATGGTTTGCGAAGGCTATCCGCAGTATCCCGTTCAGTGCTTCAGACTGAAGGGCGAAGGCGTAGACATTATCGACACAGGCGACACCATCACTGTAACAGGAGTATTAAAGCGCTTCAAAGACACGTACGAGTTCGACAAGGACTGCACGCTCGACTCCTACACGCACGTACAGAGCACAGAGCCCGAGCCGGCCACGCCTACGACGACTCAGGAAATTCTCGAGGCGCTCTACGCTCTCGAAAAGGGCAAGACCGTTCCCGGCGGACCTTACACGCTCACAGGAAAGATCACCAAAGTCGTTACCGCTTTCAACTCCGAATACAACAACGTCACCGTCAACATGGTTTGCGAAGGCTTCGACCAGTACCCGGTCCAGTGCTTCAGACTTAAAGGCGAAGGCGTCGACGTCATCGGAGAGGGCGATACCATCACCGTAACAGGAACGCTCAAGAGATACAACGACACTTATGAGTTCGACCAGGGCTGCAACCTCGACTCCTACGTCAAGGCGACGACTCCGGGCGGCGATCCTGAACCTACCGACGATCCCGCTCCGACGTACACGACTCCCGAGGAGATCATCAACGCCGCGTACGCACTTGAGACCGACAAGGCTCTCGAAGGCACATACACGCTCACAGGCGAGATCACGGCAATCAACACCGCCTACAGCGACCGCTACAAGAACATCACCGTGACGATCGTAGTTGAGGGCTTCGAGGATAAGCCGATCCAGTGCTTCAGACTTGAAGGCGAAGGCATTGAAGGCCTCATGCCCAAGGACAAGATCACCGTTGAGGGCACGCTCAAGAACTACCACGGAACCGTCGAATTCGACGCAGGCTGCAAGTGCCTCGCGATCGAAAAGTCGCAGGAAGAGGTAAAACTCCCCGAGACGACCGACGAGATCATGGACGCTCTGTACGCTCTTGAAGCGGGAGAATCGCTTCCCGGAACGTACACGCTGAAAGGCGTTATCACCGAGGTTCAGACTGCTTACTCCGCGGAGTTCAAAAACGTTTCCGTAGTTATCAAAGTCGCGGGTCACGAAGACCGTCCGGTCCTCTGCTACAGACTTGAAGGCGAAGGCGCCGACAAGATCCAGGCCGGCGACACGATTACCGTAAAAGGAACGCTCAAGAACTACAACGGAACACGCGAGTTCAACGCGGGCTGCACGATTCTTGAAGTACAGTACGCCGACAGACCTCAGCCGCCCACGGGTGATACAGTTTCCGCCGCGATCTTCGCGTGCGTGATCGTTATCGCTCTCGCGGCAGCGTTCGTCGCAAGGAAAAAGAGAGAATTCTGATTTCTTTACAGAGTTATTGAACCCGGCCCGGTTTCCCCTTGTTTTAGAGGAAACCGGGCCTTTTCGCATAAAAAAATGAACGTCTGTCATAGAACGGAAAAGGTTGACAACCGTTTCAATGTCGGGTAGAATGCATAATAACAAATGGTTTCAAAACCGCTTTATTACCTAAGGGGAGATATCGACATGCCTAAATTTTCGCAGATTTTTAAAAGGGCTCTATGTTTCGGCCTTTCCGCAGCGATTCTGGGAGTAGCTTCAGGAGGCTTGAATCCGGTCGCTTCAAAGGGTTCGCAGGACGGAGGATACGATGTCAGAACAGAGGTATTTCAAACGTCATCCGCATACGACCTCGGCATCGACGCATCGAACGTAAGACTTGGCTGGAGGATCGTAACGGAAAAGCGCGGTGTGATTCAGGACTCGTACAACCTTGTCGTTACAGCCGAAGACGGTAACGTCGCGTGGGACAGCGGCTGGGTGAAAGGGCGCGAGCAGACAGGCGTAAGACCCGAAAACCTTAAACCCGAAACGGTTTATTCGGCAAAGGTCTCGATTAAGACAACAGGCGGCGTCGAATCCGGCTTCGGAAAGGAGCTCGTTTTCGAGACTGCGCCTTCCACTCCAGAGGGCGTCTGGCTCAATACCGCCAGGCTTTTGAGGCGGGAATTCACTCTCGACAGGCCTGCGTCTGAAATCAAGCGCGCGAGAATTTACTTCGCGAGTACCGGCATTATCGAAATACGCCTCAACGGAAGTAAAGTCGGCGACCTTATCTGGGGGCCGCGCAAGAGTGTTCCCGACAAGATCGCGTATTACAACACCTTCGACGTAACCGGCATGCTGAAGGACGGCATCAACTGCGTCGGCGCGTACGTGGGCGGCGGAACATACCTCGGCAAGTGTCTTCGCGGAATGCTTCGCATTATTTATAAAGACGGAAGCGTTCAGACGGTCGCGACCGGAGAAGGGTGGCAGTCATGCGCCAATTCGGAGATAGTGACAGAAAACCTCTCCAAGGGCGAGGATATCAACCTCACAAAAAAGACTGACTGGGACACGCCCGGCTTCAAAACCGGCTCCGGCTGGAAAAAAGCTGAGGAGGTATCATTCAGCGCCGTAAACGGCGAGCTGACAGTTCCCGACAACTCCGGTACGTTTACGACTTACGATACGTTCGAAGGAAACTACACGGTCGAAGCCGTCCTCACGGTCAACAAAAACGTCGCGGCGATAGAATTCGGCGCGAAGGACGGAGTCAGTTCGCCTCTCATGTGGCAGGTCACGAACAGCGGCCTTCGGCTCCACCACGTCGGCTGGACAGAGATTGAGACGCCTTCCGCGAAGGGTCTCGGCGCAAACAAAAAGGTCACGATGCGGATCGAAATTCAAGACGGCACGGTGACGACATTTATCAACGGCAGTAAGGTTCACTCGGGGAAGTTCCCGAAGTCCCAGACTGACGGCGCGCTCGGGATCCGCTCGGCTGTAAACGAAGTCGCGACTTACGACCGCATCACCGTTACCAAAAACGGAGAAGTTGTGTGGGAGGACAATTTCGACACGGTCGATTCGTCGAAATGGACGTTCCCCGGAGAACCCGAACTCGTTCCCGCGCCGGCGGGCACTAAGGTCATTGAGGAGATAAAGCCCGTGTCAAGCACGAAATTCGAGAAAAAGGGCAAAACCTTCTATATTCTCGACTTCGGCGTTAACATGCAGGGCTACGTAAAAATGACCGTAAAAGGGAACGCGAAGGACAAGTACAAGATCGAATATTCGGAAATGCTGGACGAGGCCGGCGACATCTGGCCGAACACTACAGCGCACAAGCCTGTATCCAATTATACTCTTTCCGGAAACGACGACGTTTTCGAGCCAAGATTTTTCTACACCGGTTTCAGATATATAAGAGTTACGCCGCCGGAGAGCGTCGCCGGAAGCTTTAACCCGGATATATTCACCGCGTGTTTTACGAGTGACGACGTCCCGCAGACAGGCTTTTTCGAATCATCCGACGAAAGGCTTAACAAAGTGTTCGAGATGTACCGCGTTTCGCAGCGTTCAAACATGATGGGCAACTACACAGACTGCCCGCAGCGTGAGAAAAACGGCTGGACAGGCGACGCGGCAGTCACAAAAGAGTCGGCGGCAGTACTTCTCGCAGACTGGCCGACAGCCGAGGCTTACCTCGACGCGATGCTGCTCGACATCAAAAAGGACGGCCGGCCGGAGATCGTCGTTCCGCGTGCTACGGGAACCGAGAGCGGCGCCCAGTACGACATTACGTGGGCGAGCGCGATATTCATCTTCCCGTACGAGCTCTATATGCAGACAGGCGACAAATACTACGTCGAGCACAGCCTCGACAGACTGTACGAGGTGTTCGAGTACGCGAAAAAGTACGAAAAGGATTATATAGTCACGCAGAACGTTTACGGAGACTGGGTCGGCTTCGACAACGGAGCCGGAAAGCTCGACAGCGGCTTCCTGTCGGCAGCCTGCTTTTACAACTGCGGAATGCTTCTCGCCGAGATGACTGATATCGTGGGAAGGGACAGCACCGCGCTCCGGAAGCATATGAGTTCGGTCTACGACGCGATCCAGAAAAAATACTTCAAAAAGGACTATTACGCTACGAGATCGCAGACTTGCTGCTCGATGGCCCTCGATTTCGGGCTTGTTCCGGCGAAAAACGTAAAGAAGGTGCTGGGTTCAGTCATTGAAGTGTCCGAGGAGAAGGGCAGAACGCTGGGAACAGGCGTACTCGGCACAAAGTCGATCTATGACGCGCTCAGCGCCGCAAACGAACACAAGCTGTTGCTCGATATGACGGTCTCGCACGAAAAGTGCTCGTTTGGCTTCATGATCGACAACGGTGCCACGTCGCTGTGGGAATACTGGGACACTCCCGGCAACAATTTCAACTCTCACACAGGCGACTTTCTCGCGTTTTTCGACTCGCTTAACCACGTGATGCTCGGCGGCGGTCCTGCGTGCTGGATGTTCGGCGGAATCGGCGGAGTCAAGGCGACAGGAGCGGGCTACAGAAACATAACGTACAGACCCGGGCTCGAGAGCGGCCTCACGCACGCCAAAACGTCCGTCGAATCAGTCGCAGGACTTTGCCTCTCTGACTGGACTTACGAAAACGGTATTCTCAAATGGAACGTCACGGTTCCCGCCAACTCGACTGCTTCGGTTATCATTCCTGTCAAAGACGCGAAAAGCATCCGCGAATCGGGCGTGAACATTTATAAAAAAGACGGAGACGGTATAAAGTTCGAAGGCACGGGCGAAAACGGCGAGTTCCTCTACACGTTCGGCGGCGGGACCTACGTTATCGAAACCGGCCTTACCGAAGACCCTGACGTCGATGACGGCGACCCGGGCGAAAATAAAGAAAACAGTAAAAAAACAACCGCGGCAATCGTCGCGGGAAGTGCGGCGGTTGTCGCGGCGGGAGCTGCCGTTGTCACGGCGCTTGTCGTCAGGAAAAAGAAAAAATCTTAAGTTAAAGTTTTTCGAAAGCACGCGTCTTTTCGAGCGCGTTGTAATCTGTTTTGCGTGTGGTGAGCGGAGTCACGGAGCAGTAGCCCTCGAGGATCGCGTCGATATCGAAATTGACGTCGATCTCTGCGTCGCCGGCCTCGCGCGTTACATAGTACTGAGCGCGGAACATTCCCGGCTCAGGCTCTAAAAAGTGGTCGCGGTAGAAGTTGCGGCCCTGTTCGGTGAGGAGAATGCCCTTGGGCTCCTCGGGGATGTTTACGTTCCAGAGGGGGCAGTGGGCGAGGGCGGAACGCTTCTCCATAAACTCCCAGACAGGGTCGATCCACGCGGCCGCTTTTTCGATATTTCCGAAGACAGTCGAAAACGAAACCGACTTTATGCCGGCGTAGTTCGCCTCAAAGGAAGCGCCGACTGTTCCCGAATAGGAGATGTCGTGGCCGAGGTTTATTCCGTTGTTCATTCCGGAGAAAACGAGGTCGAAATCGTCGCCGATCCTGTCCACAGCGTATCTGACGCAGTCGGCAGGCGTCGCGTCGACGCTGTAGGCTTCAATGCCCAGGTCGGCAAGGGCGTCGCTTCTCTCTACTTTAAAAGCCCTTCTCAGAATGATCGCCTGCGACTTCGCGCTCTGTTCGAATTTGGGCGCCGCGACGGTCACTTTTCCGAGTTTGCGGCTCCAGGAAGCAAGCATGCGAAGGCCGATTCCGTCAATTCCGTCGTCGTTTACAATGAGTATCTTCATAATGATCCTTTTTTAATAACTCTGTTTGCAGGATATATGTGCCGGTCGAAAGCCTCTGCCGTCCGGCGCGTTTTAAGAGCGTTTACGGCGCGTTATATGTCAGACGTCAAATTTACCGTTCTTTTAGATGCAGTCGGGATTTGAGGCCTTAAACGAAGCGAGAAGGGCATCCGCGTCGTCCAGGAGCATTTTTTCTTCATCTTCGCTGTAGACAGTCGAACCCGCGGCGCAGGCGTGGCCGCCTCCGTGGTATTTTTTTGCGATCGGCTGGATCTCCACGAACCGCGAACGAAGCCTCACGCGCACTGTGCCGTCGTCGTTTTCGATGAACGCGATCCAGATAAGGCTGCCTTTGATGTGCTCCATAAGCGACACCGTATTGCTGGCGTCCTCGAGGGAGATGTGATGCCGGTTCCTGAACGCGCGGCTGATCTTGAGGTACGCGACGCCGTGTTCGGTGATACCGATTTTTTCGGTCAGCTT
This sequence comes from uncultured Ruminococcus sp., assembly GCA_902792515.1. Lineage (GTDB taxonomy): Bacteria > Bacillota > Clostridia > UBA1212 > UBA1212 > UBA1212. The sequence continues at coordinate 10,606 of CADAZX010000046.1, read as the reverse complement.
CGCCTCGAAAAGGAGAGTCTCGAAGTCGTCTGCGCGAAGAATGGAATAGATACGCTCGAAGTCGACGCCCTCGTCGAGAAGGTTGCCCGCGAGGCGCATCGTCTGAGACGTGGTACCGCGGAATCTGAACCTTCCGGAGTCGGTTACCATTCCCGTGTAGAGACACTCAGCGCCTTTTTTCGTGATCTTCAGTTCCTTCGGGAACGAGTAGTAAAAATCCGCCACCATCTCGCATACGGAAGAGCGTTCCTCCTCGACCCAGCGCACGTCGCCGTAGTCGTCGTCTTTGATGTGGTGGTCGATTTTCACGACTCTGGCACCTTTCAGAGCGCGCTGCGAGGATATCCTGGACGAGCCGCCCGTGTCGAGAACAATCACAAGCGCGTTTTTATAGTCTTCGTCGGAAGGGCGGGGGCCCTCGGAGCCGAGAAACGCGAGATACTCGGAATAGTCCCCGTTGTCGAGGAAAACGCGTTTTTCCGGAAACGACGCGGAAATAATATCGGCAAGTCCCATCGTGGAGCCGACAGCGTCGCCGTCAGGTCTCTTATGGCGGCAAAGAATGACAGTATCCGCTTTTTTGATCTCGTTCAGAATTCTTCTCTTGATTCGTGCGTTGTTTTTGTAAATCATCTTATTCTCTCCCGGCGTTCTGCGACAGCTGCTTCAGATCCTCAAGCATCCTCATCGCATCGTTAAAGTCTTTCACGTCCGCGCCGCATGCTTTTTTGTGGCCGCCTCCGCCGTATTTGACGGCTACCGGGTTAATGTTATAGCAGGATGAGCGTAGCTCGGCGAGAACCTTGTCGCCGTCCTCAGTGAAGTTTACCCAGATGTCGATGCCTTTTATGTCAGACATAACGTTGACCATGCCTCTCGAGATCGAAGCGGGGTCCTTGACGTTCATCGCGCGAAGCTCTTCCGCGGTCGTGTAGATGTACGCGACGCAGCTGTTATCAAAGATCTTCATCTTTTTCAGAAACTCAGCCTGCCTCAGAACGGAGTCGAGGTCGCGTGTGTAGAGGTTGCGGTAAATCTCATCCATGTCGAAGTCGGCGGAGAGCAGGAACGACGCGAGCGAAAACGTTCTTTCGGTCGTGCTGTCGAATCTGAAACGGCCCGAATCGGTGACCATTCCCGTAAAAATCGCGGCAGCCGCGTCTTTTGTCAGCTTCAGATTCTGCTCTCTCGCGAACTCGGCGACCATTCCGCAGGCGCTCTCAAAGGACGTATCGACGATCTCCATATCCGTAAACGTCTCGCAGTAGATGTGGTGATCAACGCGTGCAGTTGCTGCCGCGAGCGTGAAGCGTTTGTCGGAAACAAGCTCCGCGGTAGGGCAGTCGAGAATGACGGCGAGCGCGTTTTTATAAGTCTCGTCGGGAATATCGTCCATCGTGGAACCTTTTATAAAAGAGTACCGTCCCGCGGGATCGCCGACCTTGTAAACCTTTTTCCCGGGGAAGTTGGCTTCGACGATGCCGGCAAAGCCAATCTGGCTGCCGAGCGCATCTCCGTCCGGGTGAGAGTGTCTGTGAACGATGACGGTGTCGTATTTTTTCAACGCTTCGATTAACTTTTCGAACATTTCGTTTTTATCCTTTTCGGCAATTTAGCCGGCGCACGGAACGGGAATTTCTCTCGCGATTTCCCGAACGCGGGCCGACGTTACATTTTACCATGTTTTAGGGCGCTTTTCAATCCGCAGGCCCCGTTTTAAACAGGTTTTAAACCGGGTTTAGCGGTTGTTTACGCACCGTTTCGTCATGTTTTTTTCGAAAGCGCTTTAAATCACGCGCCTGCGGTGGTAAAATATAATCAAGCAAAACACGCGTGCGGACGCGGCGCAAAAGCTTAAAAATTATTTCCGTATTAACAAGGAGACGGTTATGGATTACAAAGGCAAATACTTTTCGGTTGTAGGAGATTCTATCAGCACGCTATACGGTTACATTCCCGACGGCTACGCTCTTTGCTACGAGCCGGCCATCATGGAAACTGCCGGGATCCAAGGTCCCGACGACACGTGGTGGGGGCAGATCATCAAGCGCCTCGGCGGCAGGCTGCTCAAAAACAACTCCTGGTCCGGAAGCACCGTCAGTTTTCACGACGGGTTCACGCCCGGAAGCTTCGCGCATCTCGAATCGAGAATGTCTCTTCTCGGCGACGGCGAATTAAAGCCCGACGTCGTAATGATCTACATGGGTGTAAACGACTGGGCGTCGGGAACTCCGATTGACTCAAAAGACGGCCTTGAGGAGCGCCGCTCGTTCACCGGCTCATACCGGATCATGCTCGACCTTATCAAAAAGTACAACCCGGACGCCGAGATCTGGTGCATTTCGCCGGCAGTTTCGACCAACAGGTCCGACCCGTTGTTTCAGTTCCCGTATTACCTCGGCGGCATTCACCTGAGAGAGTACGCGGAAGCGATAGGGCGGGTCGCCGCCGAAAAGGGCTGCGTTTTCGTCGACGCAAACCGCAACGAAAAGCCCGTCACCGCGATCGACGGCATTCATCCCGACAAGGCGGGCATGATGACGCTCGCAGACGAGATCTTAAAAGCCCGCGGCATTTTGTAATTTCCGGCGTTTCCGTCCTTCCAGGACTTTATTCCGGTTGACTTCGGGCCGCGTAAAAACTATAATAATTTATTAACGTGTGCGAGAACGCGCGCGTGTCTATACGTTCAAAATAACGGAGGAGAAGAAATGAAATCGATCGAAAATATGCCTAAAACGTACGACCCCGCCGGTTCGGAAGACAGAATCTACCAAAACTGGCTCGATAAAGGATATTTTCACGCCGTCGTAAACCCGGACAAAAAACCGTTTACAATAGTTATCCCGCCGCCGAACATCACGGGCCAGCTCCATATGGGCCACGCGCTCGACAACACTCTGCAGGACTCGATAATCAGATTCAAGCGCATGCAGGGCTACGAGACGCTCTGGCTTCCCGGAACCGACCACGCGAGCATCGCCACCGAGGCGAAGATCGTCGACAAGATGGCTCAGGAGGGGCTCAAAAAAGAGGACGTAACGCGCGAGCAGTTTCTTGAGAGAGCGTGGGCGTGGCGCAAGGAGTACGGCGGACGCATCGTCAACCAGCTTAAAAAGCTCGGCAGCTCCTGCGACTGGGAGCGCGAACGCTTCACTATGGATGAGGGACTTTCCAAGGCCGTCACAGAGGTTTTTGTGCGTCTTTACGAGAAGGGCCTTATATATAAAGGTGAGCGTATCACGAACTGGTGCCCGCGCTGCAACACGTCCATTTCCGACATTGAGGTTATCTACGAGGAGCAGGACGGCCATTTCTGGTACATCAACTACCCGTTTGCCGACGGCAGCGGCAGCCTGATGATAGCGACGACGAGACCCGAGACGCTTCTCGGCGACGTCGCGGTTGCCGTCAACCCCGAGGACGAAAAATACAAGGATCTCGTCGGCAAGGAGCTCATTCTTCCTCTCGTCGGCCGCAGGATTCCCGTCATCGCCGACGACTACGTCGAGCTGGGCTTCGGTACTGGCGCCGTCAAGATCACACCCGCGCACGACCCGAACGACTTTAACGTCGGAGCCCGCCATAATCTCGAGGTCATCCAGATCATGGACTCGAGAGGCGTCATCAACGAAAACGGCGGCAAATACTGCGGCATGGACCGTTTCGAGGCGAGAAAGCAGATCGTTAAGGATCTCGAGGCAGAGGGTCTGCTCGTGAAGGTCGAGCCCTACAAGCACAACGTCGGCACCTGCCAGCGCTGCGGAACGACAGTCGAGCCCTTCGTCTCCTCTCAGTGGTACGTAAAAATGAAGCCGCTCGCCGAACCCGCCATCAAGGCCGTTCGCGACGGAAAAACGAGGTTCATCCCGCAGCGCTTCGAAAACATCTACTTCAACTGGATGGAGAACATTCAGGACTGGTGCATCTCGAGACAGCTCTGGTGGGGCCACAGAATTCCCGCCTACTACTGCGCGGACTGCGGCAAAATAATAGTAGCGCGTGAAAAGCCCGCGAAGTGCCCGGACTGCGGCTGCGAGACGCTTGAGCAGGATCCCGACACGCTCGACACGTGGTTCAGCTCCGCTCTCTGGCCGTTCTCGACTCTCGGCTGGCCGGAGAACACGCCTGAGCTTAAGTATTTCTATCCGACTAACGTTCTCGTCACCGGTTACGACATTATCTTCTTCTGGGTCGCGAGAATGATATTCTCCGGCGTCGAACAGATGGGCGAGGTGCCTTTCAGACACGTTCTGATCCACGGCCTCGTCCGCGACGAGCAGGGCAGAAAGATGTCCAAGTCGCTCGGCAACGGAATCGACCCGCTCGAGGTCATCAAGGACTACGGCACCGACGCTCTCCGCTACTCGCTTATCAGCGGCAACTCACCCGGAAACGACCAGCGCTTCCTCACGTCGAAAGTGGAGTTCGCGCGCAACTTCGGCAACAAGATCTGGAACGCGACGCGCTTCGTGCTCATGAACTTTGACGACGGCGTAGACTTCTCGAATGTCGACCGCGCCGATTTCACGGCCGAAGACAAGTGGATCCTGTCTCTCCAGAACCGCCTTATTAAAGAGGTCACCGACAACATGGAGCGCTACGAACTGGGAGTCGCTCTCACGAAGGTCACCGATTTTATCTGGGACGTTTTCTGCGACTGGTACATCGAGCTTGTCAAGCCGCGCCTTTTCGACCCCGAGAACAAGTCCAGGCTCGCGTGCATGTACGTTCTCAACAGAGTGCTTGTCAACTCGATGAAGCTTCTCCATCCGTTCATGCCCTTTATCACCGAGGAAATCTATCAGAACCTCATAAAGGACGCCGAGAGCATCATGATCTCGAAGTGGCCCGAGGCGGACGACAGTCTCATCGACGAAGCGGCGGAAAAGGAGCTCGGGCTCGTTATCGAGTCCATCAAGAGCATCAGGAACATCCGCACGCAGATGAACGTTCCGAACTCTGTCAAAACGACCGTCATTTTCGTGACAGGCAGCGAAAACTTCGCGCTTATCGACGAGTCGAAGGGCGCTCTTAAGCGCCTCGGCTTCGCGCAGGAGATCGTTACGGCAGAGGACGAGTCCGAAGCTCCCGGGGATTCCGCAACCGCGATTATTCCGGGCGCCAAGATCTTCATCCCGCTCCGCGAGCTTATAGACGTCGAAAAGGAGACTGCGAGACTTACGAAAGAGCTCGAAAATATCGAGTATGAACTTAAGCGCGTGGGCGGAAAGCTCGCGAACGAGGGCTTCATCTCCAAGGCGCCGCAGAGGCTCATCGACCAGGAGCGCGAGAAGCTCGCGAAGTACGAGGAGCTCAGAAAGTCGACCGCCGAGAGACTCGAAAAAGTAAAATCGATGAAGGAGCTCAGAAAGTCGACCGCCGAGAGACTCGAAAAAGTAAAATCGATGAAAAACAACTGATTTAAAAACGAAAAAGAGCAGTAAGACCGCCTTGTTATGAGAGGACGGCTTTCTGCTCTTTTCGCGTAAATCTTTAGAGAAATTAATGACTGCATTTAACGGGAAGCTGCGCTCTCATGGAAAACAATAAAAGCGAAATCAAATTCTACAGCGCGTACGCTGGCGGGAGACCGGTAAGGCTCTCTCAAAAGACGAGGTCGTTCTGCCGCGATTCTCTAAACGGCAGGTACGGCGACGAGGCGATGAAAACGCCTTTTCTAACGCTTGACCCGTCCTTTGGCGCGACCGGCGAAAACGCGATTTACGACGTTTACGACGAGGCGATAAGGCTTATATGCGAAAAAGCGCCTTTGAGGCTCTGCGATGAAGAGCTTGTATCCGGCGCAGCCACGCTCGGCAGCGCGATTTCAGCCCAGGTCCCCGTAAAGCTCGGCGACAATTTCGTATGTCCGTCGATCAACCATCTTACGCTTAATTTCTTCAGGGGCGTCAAGTGCGGCGTGCTCTCGTACGTTCCCGAGATTCTCGAGAGAATGCGCGACCCGGAGCTCACCGGAAGGCAGAAAAGGCACCTTAGGAGCATTCTTTCCGTTATCGAGTCGCTCAAAATTTACCACAGCAGGTATCTCGGGCTTGTGCGCGAAAAGCGGCCCGACATCTATAAAAACCTTAAAAACGTTCCGCTTTGCGGCGCCGTGAATTTCCGCGAAGCCGTACAGAGTCTGTGGTTCCTCTTTTCGTTCACAAGGCTCACCGGCAACTGGCCCGGAATCGGCAGAATTGACCTTATTTTAGGCGATTACTACGAACGCGACCTGGCCCGCGGGCTGATCACGGAGGAAGAGGCGAGAGAGCTTCTGGCTTCGTTTTTCATCAAGGGCTGCGAGTGGGTGCGAGGCGTTGACGCGCCGAGAGGCTCGGGAGACGCGCAGCACTACCAGAATATAGTCTTAGGCGGAACGGACGAAGAGGGACGCGACGTTACTAACGGAGTCACTTATCTCATTCTCGACGTCGTGGAGGAGCTTCCGATCGGAGATTTCCCGATCACCGTAAGGTTTAACAAAAAGAGCCCCGAAAGGCTTTTTAAGCGAGTCGCAGAGGTCATAAGGCACGGCGGCGGAACCGTCGCGTGCTACAACGAGGAGACGATTATAGAGTCTCTCACGAAGTTCGGCTATCCGGAGCGTGAGGCCGCGAGGTTCGCGAACGACGGCTGCTGGGAGGTTCAGATACCGGGCTGCACGAGATTTTCTTATCTTCCTTTTGACGGACTCGGCGTACTTCTCAATCAGACTCTTAAAATCGGCTCCGGAGTTATACCCGTTTTCGATTCGTTCGAAAACGTTTTGAACGCGTACCTCGGCGACCTTAAAGAGACGTGCGGAAGGCTCGCGGATTCGCTTCTCGACTCGTGTCTGGAAGACCGCGCGGCAAAAGGCTTTGACGCGGATTTCCGGCCGCAGCCGTTCGCTACCTCAGTGATCGATCTTTTTGAGGACGGATGCATCGAAAACGCCAAAGGGTATCTGGAAGGAGGGCCGCGCTACAGCGTCATTCCGCTCCATATCGGAGGAGTTCCCGACGTCGCGAACAGCCTCTACGCGATTAAAAAGCTCTGCTTCGAGGAGAATAAGATCACTCTCGAAGAGCTTCTGAAGATTCTCGGAAACAACTGGGAGGGCGAAGACGTCCTTAGGACGTACGTGCGCTCCAAATATACTTATTACGGGAACGACAACCCCGAGGTCGACTCGATCGCCGCCGTCGTTTTCGACTCGTTCGCGGGCTTCTGCACGGAATACGGAAGAAAGTACAAGCTTTTCATACCTTCCGGCGTGAGCACGTTCGGCAGGCAGCTCGAGTGGCTCGGTTCGCGCACCGCGACTCCTTTCGGGACGCTTAAGGGCGAGATTCTCTCGGGTAACGCGTCGCCGACGCCGGGAACGGACAGAGAGGGCGCCACGGCCGTAATTAAATCGTACTGTGCGGCGGATCTTAAGAAGCAGGTCACGGGTTCGGCGCTCGACGTCAAGCTCTTCCCGGGCACCGTATCGGGCCCGAACGGGACCGAGTGCATCGTGTCGCTTATAAAAGGCCTCATGAACCTCGGAGGATATTTCATGCAGCTCGACGTAACCGACGCCGAGATACTCAAAGAGGCGCAGAAGGACCCCGCGAAGTACAAGTCGCTCTCGGTAAGGGTCTCCGGCTGGAACGCGCGCTTTGTGTCGCTTGACGAGCACTGGCAGCAGATGATAATCGAAAGAAACGAAAAATGCTGATTTCAAAAATCCAAAGATTTTCGACACACGACGGTCCGGGCCTGCGGACAACCGTTTTCTTTAAAGGCTGTCCGCTCAAGTGCCCCTGGTGCCACAACCCCGAGAACAAAAAGTTCACAAACGAGATCTTTTATACCCAAAAATCATGCATAGGCTGCGGGATATGCGAAAAAGTGTGCCCGAACGGCTGCCACTCGTTTGAAAACGGGCAGCACGTATTTGACAGGACCGCCTGCACGGTCTGCGGCCTCTGCGCCACGTCGTGTCCCTCGGGCGCGCTCGAACTCTGCGCGAACGACATGACCGTTACCGGGGTATTCGAAGAGATAAAAAAGGACGTTCCGTTCTACGGCGGAAACGGCGGCGTGACGCTCTCTGGCGGCGAGCCGCTCGCTTTTAAAGAGGCCGCTGAGCTTCTCGACATGTGTGCCACGGAGGGAATAGACTGCTGCGTCGAGACGTCCGGAGCCGGCATTCCCGAGGTCACCGAAAAGGCCGCCCGCGTCTGCCGCACGTTATTTTTCGATCTCAAGGACGGAAATCCCGAGAGGCATCTTGAAAACGTCGGCGTGCCGCTCGAAAATATCGTCGCGGCACTGAAAAAAGCCGACCGCGCCGCGACAGGCGACATAATAATCCGCTGTATCATTATTAAAGGGCTTAACAGCGACGCCGGCAGCTACTCGGCTATAGCCGACGTTTACAACAGTTTAAAACACGCGAAGGCGCTCGAACTGCTTCCTTACCACGCGTATTTCGGTTCGAAAAACGTTCAGCTCGGAGGGGAAGACAACGGCGACGCCTCGCTCATTCCCGACGCCGGCGACATGGCGTTCGCGAGTCAATTTTTCACCGAGAGAGGAGTCAACGTAATATGAAACCACTTTACAGGCGCGCGAGCTTTTCAGGCGAGACGATCGTTCTCGAAAACAAAAACATCAAGGTCATTTTGTACAAGAGACTCTGCGGCTGGGGCTTCGGCGAAGTCTACGACAGGGACGGCAAGCTGATGGCAGTTCTCGACCACTTCGGCGAGCTGCTTCTGCGCGACCAGGAGATCCCGATGAGGCTCGAGGCGCAGGAATATAAGATAAACGAAGAGGGCAGCGTCAAAACTGTCGAATTCTTCGTCGAGACGACCGTTCCCGCTCAAAAATTAAAAGGAACGTCGTTCGAAAAATGGGTTCATTTCCCGTTTTCGGAGCCTGTTTTAAAAGGCAAAGTTGTGTTCAGCCTCTCCGGTGACGACACTTTCGTCCGGTACGGAGTCTCTCTCACGTCGACGTCGAACGTCTACGCCAGATACCTGAGACTTCTCTGGCTGCTCTGCGGCGAGAGCTCCTACGGCACGGAAAAAACAGACGCGCTTCTGCCCGGAGTCGACTGGCCCCGCGGAAAAGAGTGGTCAGGCGGCGACGACTTTTTTAAGGATCCGTGGGCGGCGAGGGCAATCCCTCATCCCAACAAGATCGGGGCGCCTTTTATGGCAGTATCGCACGGCGGCAGCGCTGTCTCCGTATCGTTCGACCTCAACACGCCGGTAACGCGCTGGTTCAACTACAACGCAATTTACGCGCAGCCTGTTTTCGCCTGCCCGAACTACGTTCAGCGCTCCGACAACAATCTCCTCGGAATCATGCTTCCCGACGTCAAGACCGAGTCGCAGGAGAACAAGCCGTTCGCCGACGAGGTGCTCGAGATTCACATCGGACAGCGCTTCGAATTCTCGGCGGAGATCGAAACCGTGAAGGGAGACAGCTTGGATGCGCTTGTCGAATTTGTGAAAAGGCGCGGCATGCCCGAGCCCGAGCCGAGGTTCGGACTTAAAGAGGCGATCGAGTTCTTTGCGGACGCCTACAACACGAATCTCTGGCACGAGGGCGAGGGGTTCGGTTACCGTCAGCAGCATCTTGAAGGCGACAGCCTCGGCGAGATAAGCTTCAGCGTTCCCGCGTTTATAAGGAGATATATCGCCGAAAATCCCGACAGCGAAACGGCTAAGGGGCTCGCCGCGAAAATCGCGACGTTCGAAAAGCCTCAGGAGACCGGCAAATCGGACGGCGGCAGTCATGCCGGGACCGTGGCTCAGCGCGCGAGAGAGCGCGGCGACAGAATAATGAAGCGACAGCGTGACGACGGTTCGTTCTGCTTCGAGCCTGACGGCGCGCACTACAGCAAGGACGACTTCCGCGTCGCGAGAGAGTTCATCGAACCCATGGGTCACGACGGCGACTCGCCCCTATATATGAACACCGAGCCCGCGCTCGCTCTTATCGACTGCTACAAAGAATCCGGCGACAGGAAATATCTCGACTCCGCGCTCGCGGCGCTCGATTTCTGCCTTGGCGAACAGCGGCCCGAAGCGGGCGACTACTGGGAAACGCCTCTTCGCGCACCGAACCTTCTCGCCTCCGGCCAGGCGGTCTGCGCTTACTACGAGGCATACAGACTGACCAAAAATGAAGTCTACCGCGAAAAAGCCGTGAGATTTTTAAGAGCTCTGCTCGCGTTTACGCACCTCCGCAACGGTATCGGAGTAAAATCGCTCTACAACACAAAGCCCTGCCTCTGTTCGTCCGACTGGTATTTCGCCAACTGGGTGCGCGATTTCGTGCAGTGGGAGGTCATTCACTGCTACGACATGGCAGTTTCGCGCGGCATCCGCTGGGAAGAGGTCGACCGCGAGCTCGACTGGGCCAAATTCGCGGAGGGCGTCGTCACGGCGGCCTTCAACCTTTTCAACAAGACGGGCGAGAACCCGACCTGGCGTCCTCACAACATTCCCGCGACGTACGACCTCTACCTCGAAGGCGCCTACAACGGCTGCATGGCCGACACCTACAACTCCGTAACCGGCAACATCGGCGGCATGTTCATAAGGCCTGACGCCGTCGCCAC
>CADAZX010000045.1 GCA_902792515.1 uncultured Ruminococcus sp. | reverse complement strand
AGATCATGACCAGCATGAGCAGGAGCGCCAAGATGGCCAGCTTCGATAAAGCCGGCCGTCTTCTCGTCTCCGAGGAGCATCGGGCGGCTGCGGGTCTCGAGGGCACCGTCTCGATCGTCGGCGAGGTGATGACCTGGCCTTCGGACGAGAAGACCGGGATCGCGTCGCTGGCGCTCCCCAGACTCGACTTTTCGGCGCCGATTTCCATAATGACGGGAATGATCATCGGGTTTTGCTTCGTCTTTTCAAAAATAAACGCTCTTACCGAGTCCTTGATCGCGTTGCGCTTAAGGTTGATGTCAGATCTGTAGCGGTCGCGTGACTGCGCGTGCTGGAAGTTGTACGCCTCGACCGCCACGTCAGCGACCTGATTGAGCACGTTCTCGGACTCGTGGCTGTACGCGAATCCGCGCGATACGATGTCGGGTCCGGAGAGAATCGAACCGTCTTTGTCCGAAACCGCCAGCGAGATAACGAGGAGACCGTCTGCCGAGAGGTGTTTTCTGTCGCGAAGAACGAGACTTCCGACGTCGCCGACACCGAGTCCGTCGATCAGAACGTTGCCGGATTCGACCTGTTCCTCACGGATAACGAGGTCGGGACCGCGGAATTCGAGCACGTTGCCGTTGCCCATGATGAAAATGTCGTCGGCCGACATGCCGAGGCGCTTCGCGATTCCCGCGTGCGCAACGAGATGACGGTACTCGCCGTGGACAGGCATGAAGTAGCGTGGCCTGGTGATTGAGAGAATGAGCTTGAGCTCCTCCTCGCACGCGTGGCCCGAAACGTGAACGTCGGCCAGCGCCTTGTATATGACGTTTGCGCCGCGCTTGAAGAGCTCGTCTATCATGCGCGCGATCGCCTTTTCGTTGCCGGGAATCGGACTGGCGGAAATGATGATCGTGTCGTTGCTCGAGACCTCGACCTGGTTGTGGGTCGCGCTCGCCATTCGCGTGAGAGCCGACATGGGCTCGCCCTGGCTTCCGGTGGTTATGATGACGATCTCGTTGTCGTTGTAGTTGTTGACGTCCTCGATGTCGATGATCGTGTCCTCGGCGTGCTTGATGTAGCCGATCTCGACGGCGACTTCGACGACGTTTACCATGCTGCGGCCGCAGATCGCGCATTTTCTGCCGAATTTCGCGGCGATGTCGATGATCTGCTGCACGCGGTGGATGTTGGACGAGAAGGTCGCGATAATGATGCGGCCGGTGATCTTCGAGAAGAGGTCGTCAAAAGTGGCGCCGACTGTGCGCTCCGACATCGTGAAGCCTTTCCGCTCCGCGTTGGTGCTGTCGGACATAAGGAGCAGGACGCCGTTTTCGCCGAGCTCGGCGAGGCGCATGAGGTCGATCGGCGCGTTGTCGATAGGCGTGTAGTCGACCTTGAAGTCGCCCGTGTGGATCACGACGCCTGCCGGAGTCATGATCGCGAACGCGCAGCTGTCGGAAATCGAGTGGTTCGTCCTGATGAATTCGACGGCGAAATCGCCCTTGATCACGATGTCTCCGTAGTGGACCTCCTCAAGCTGGGCGACGTCTGCCATGTCCTCCTCCTCGAGCTTGCGCTTGATCAGCGCGATCGTGAATTTTGTACTGAAAATAGGCACGTTTATCTTTTTGAGGAGGTAGGGGAGCGCGCCGATGTGGTCCTCGTGGCCGTGCGTCACGAAGATTCCGCGGATCTTGCTGAAGTTGTTCTCCAGGTACGTAAAGTCGGGAATGACGGCGTCGATGCCGGGCATGTTCTCGTCCGGGAACGTGATTCCGCAGTCGACGATAATGATGTCGTTGTCGCTTTCGAAAGCGGTAATGTTCTTGCCGATTTCGCCGAGTCCTCCGAGCGGGATGACTCTGAGTTTCTGGGTAGTTTTCTTAAGTATAGGCATATTAATCTCCTTTATCTAAAACGGCGTCGCGTCCGCAATGACCGTTGACCGCCTGCTTACCGGTAGCGGTAAAACGTTTCCGCCTCTGAAAGGACGCCGAACGGGTTTCTCAGGGGGAATGGAAATCAACCGGGGTATGAGCACGGAGCGCCGTGTATTGTGCAAATCATATGAATACTTCGGGGGCTTATTCATACAAATGCCGAATTATAACAAAGCGCGTGCTCCGTGTAAATCATTTTTTACGATTATACCATTTTTCAAGTTTTTTTCAAGTTTATTTTTGCGATTTAACAGAGAAAAAAAGGCAAAAAAGGCAAAAAGCGCGCCGCGGCGGCGATGAGAGGCGTTTTCCTGTTGACCGGAGGCGGGGATTGCACTATAATATAAACTGAATAATTGCGCAAGGTGTTCGCGTGGGCGCGCGCACGCACGAATATTTAAGACGCGGTTTTCGCGGCGGCCGGCAGAGAAGAGAAGAGGCACCGCATGAGAAGGAGAATTTGAAAATGACTCACGAACAATTCATGAAGAATCTTGAAGTACCGAAGGGCGTCGCGGACTGCGTTCTGGACACGGACACGTACAATGAGATCGACGACCAGTTCGCGCTCTCCATGATGGTGAAGAGCCCGAAGCTGAACGTGAAGGCTTTCCTGGCCGCTCCGTTTTTCAACTCGAACTCGACGTCGCCCGAGGACGGCATGGTGCGTTCCTACGACGAAATTCTCAACCTGCTCACGCTGATGGGCCGCGAGGACCTCAAAAAAATCGTTTACGAGGGATCGCGCACATACCTTAAAGACGAAAAAACGCCTGTGGAGAGCCCCGCTGCGGACAGACTTATCGAGCTCGCGTCGGAGTACTCGCCGGAAAAGCCTCTCTACGTCGTAGCCATCGGCGCGATCACAAACGTCGCGTCGGCGCTTATCAAAAAGCCTGAAATTAAAGAAAACATCGTCGTCGTGTGGCTCGGCGGCCACAGCGAACAGTGGTTCGACACGTGCGAGTTCAACATGATGCAGGACGTCGCGGCGGCGAGAGTCGTGATGGGTTGCGGCTGCCCGCTCGTTCAGCTTCCGTGCATGGGCGTCGTTTCCGCGTTTTACGTGAGCGGACCCGAGCTCGAGTACTGGCTAAAAGGGCAGAACCCGCTCTGCGACTACCTCTGCTCGCACACCGTCGAGGCGGCGGAGCAGTACGCGAAGGGGCGCGTGTGGAGCCGCGTTATCTGGGACGTCACGGCGGTCGCCTGGCTGCTCAACGATGGCGACAGATTCATGTTCTCGGAGGTCGTTCCCGCGCCGATCCCGCAGTACGACCACCACTACAGCCACGACGTCAGACGCCACCCGATGAGAAGGGTCACTTTTATACACCGCGACGCGCTCATGAACGAGCTTTTCGAATCGCTCAGGCGCTGAGACGTCAGGATTTAAACTGCCGCGGCGCTGCGGCGCAGTCTTCCGGAAGGACTTACCAAAGAAGAGGAAAACGATATGAAAATGAGGCTTGAAAGTGTTATAGCGGCAACAGGCGGGAAGACCGTCGTGAAGGGCGAGGAGTCGTATCTTTCGCGTGAGATTCGCCGCGTTATAACAGATTCAAGGCTGCTGAAGAGCGGCTTAGGGAATGGTCCCTCTGGTGCGGAAAGCGCCGGAGAGGATTTTTCGGACGCCGCTTTTTTGGCTATAAAAGGGGAAAAATTCGACGGCAACGACTTTATTGGCGAGGCGGTTTCAAAAGGCGTCGCGCTCGTCGTGGCGGGGCCGTGCGAGGAAAAAATAAGAGCGGCCGCAGGCGCTTCGGCCCGGACGTGGATCGTTTCGTGCGAGGATACGCTTAAGGCCTACGGAAACATTGCCAAGGCTTCGCGCGCCGCAAACCCGGAACTTAAAATCTGCGGCGTGACAGGCAGCGTGGGCAAGACCACGTGCAAGGAGTACGTTCTAAAGGCACTCTCGTCGTGCGTTCCCGCGCAGGGGACAAAGGCGAACTTCAACAACGAAGTGGGCGTGCCGGCAACCGTTCTGGGCATTTCCGACACGTCACGCGCGGCCGTCGTCGAGATGGGAATGCGCGGCCTCGGCCAGATTGCCTACCTCGCGGATATTGTCCGCCCCGACGTCGCGATAATCACGAACATCGGCGCGGCTCATATGGAGCTGCTCGGAAGCATGGAAAACACGCGGCGCGCGAAGCTGGAGATCGCCCAAGGGATGGGCCCCGGCAACACGCTGATACTGAACGGCGACGACGGACTGCTCTCCGACACTGAGGCCGTTGACGCGATTTTGCGCGAATACGGCGCCTCGCCTTCGATAATCCGCTTCGGAATGAACGAAAATGACGGCAGGCGGCCCGAAGTGTTCGCGGGCGACATCGAACCTTTTGTGGGCGGCGTGAAGTTCAAACTCTACATAGACGGCGCGTTTTTCGCGGACGCCTCGATCGGAATGAGCGGCAGGCACAACGTGTACGCCGCGCTCGCTGCCGTAGCGGCGGCGAAAACGCTCGGATTTCCGGAAAATGACATCAGAGAGAAGGTGCTTCCCGCGATTGCCTCGCTTACGCCCGAATCGATCGGACGCCAGCGCGTCGCGGAATACGGCGGCTGCATGATCATTGACGACTGTTACAACGCGGGACCCGAGTCCGTCAAGGCGCAGCTAGAAGTGCTCGCGAACCTGCCTGTCGGCGAAGGCGGCAGAAGGGTGGCATTCCTCGGCGACATGCTGGAATTAGGACCAGTCTCTGAGCTCGAACACATCGCGGTTGGCCAAAAGTGCGCCGCCCTCGGCATCGACACAGTAGTATGCGTGGGTGATCGCGCGCGCGATATAGGCTTCGGAGGCGCGCGCCACCGTTCCAAAACGGAATTCTTCTTCGTGGCGGACTCCGGCGCGGCTGCGGAAAGAGCCGCGGAATTTGTCCGCAGGGGCGACGCGGTCCTCGTGAAGGGTTCTCACGCGATGCACATGGAAAAAATCTCGGATAGGCTCAAAACCGGAGCGTGCGCGACGGAGCAACCGGCGAATTTCCGGGAAACCGGACGTTTCGGGGAAGAGCGGATATTTCCAGGAAAAGCGGATATTTCCGGGAAAAGCGGATATTTCCGGGAAAACGGCGGGAATTTCCGCGATAAATCATTTTTACTTTCAGAAAAAACGGCCAAAAACCGCTAAGAAACAGGAGAGAACATTATGTGGGTAGCTGAATTGACATGTCTTGCGATTGCGTTCGTGCTGGCGGTGCTGGCAGGTCCCGCGGTGATTCCGCTCATGAGAAGGCTGAAGTTCGGGCAGACCGAGCGCTACAACGGCGTCGAATCGCACCTGGCCAAAAACGGGACGCCTACGATGGGCGGCTGGATCTTCATGATTCCGGTCGTTCTTGTCACGGTAGTATACGCGCTGATCAAAAAGGACTGGGGGCAGCTCATACTTCCCGCAGTCACGCTGCTTTTCGGCGCTGTCGGCTTCGTCGACGACTTCCTCAAGGTCAAGAAAAAGAACAAGGACGGCTTCATCTGGTGGCAGAAGCTGCTCATTCTGATCGCAATCAGCGTCGGGTTCGCCTGCTACATGCAGTTCGCGGTCAAAAACGGAGCGTCGATCGATTTCATGTTCCTCGGAAAAAACCGCACGATCTCCCTCGCGTGGATCTACATACCGTTTGTCGCGTTCACGATGCTCGCCGAAAGCAACGCCGTGAACCTCACCGACGGACTTGACGGACTTTGCGCCGGCTCCTCGATATTAGTTTTCGTGCTGCTCGCGATCTCGTGCGTCTATCTTTTCGTAAACAAAACCGTCTCCGTTTTCTCGGCGACGTTTGTCGGCGCGCTCGCGGGATTCCTGGTGTTCAACTACCACCCCGCGAAAATCTTCATGGGCGACACCGGCTCGCTTGCGATCGGCGGAGCGCTCGGGGCCGCGGCTCTTATGTGCGGACATCCGTTCCTGCTATTTTTCGGCGGGCTGCTGTTCGTTTTCGAGGCGCTCTCGGTGCTGCTCCAGGTCGGATATTTCAAGATTTCCCATGGGAAAAGAATTTTCAAGATGGCTCCGCTCCACCATCACTTTGAAAAGTGCGGCTGGAAGGAGCTCACCGTCACGTACACTTTCTGGGCGTTCGTGGCTGTCTGCTGCATTGTGACTTACGTTCTCGCAAGAGGTTTCGCAAGATGAAAGCCGGTTTTAGGAACAAGCAATTTGATTTTGTGCTGCTGTTCATCATCCTGGCCATTCTGGGCGTGGGGCTGCTTATGTGCGCCAGTTCCGGCTTCGTGCGGTCGAGTTACCTGTCCGGCGACGCTGCGAGAATGATGCGCAGCCAGTTTATTTACGCGGCGCTGGGCCTCGCGGTGATGATCGGGGTTTCGTTCGTCGACTACAGAATTTACAAGAAGTTTGCAGGGATCATTCTCTGGGTCGTCGTTGGCATTAACCTGATCACGCCTTTTATAGGAAGAACGTGGAACGACGCGAGCCGCTGGATATCCATCGGCGGCGGCGCGATCAGATTTCAGCCGTCGGAATTCCTCAAGGTGGCTGTCATTATTTATCTTGCTTCGGTTCTGTCGGATTCGAGAATGGGTGAGCGTTCAAAAGGCTGGTACGGGATGATCACCGTTATCGCACCTTTCGGTATCGCGCTGGTGTCTGTTTTGATTCAAAAACACGCGAGCGCGACGATAATCATTGCTTTGATCGGAGCGTCGATCATCATTTTCGCCGGTATGCGCTGGTATATTTACTTGACAGGAGCGGCAGCAGGAGCCGGCGTGGTGGGACTGATCATTGTTATCAAGAAAGACCTTTTTGAACACATCGGAAACAGGCTCGCGGTCTACAAGGCGACGTTTTTCGGGAACACGGCGATGAATCTGCCGGCGGATGAGACCCTGTCGGAAACGCAGCTCGCGCAGATCAGAAATTCGCTGTGGGCGATCGGCTCGGGCGGCCTTACCGGCGCGGGCTTCGGAAAGAGCATCCAGAAATACTCGTATCTTCCCGAGGCGTACAACGATTTCGTTTTCGCGATCACGGCGGAGGAGCTCGGTTTCGCGGGCGTCACGGTCATTATCCTTTTATATCTCGCGCTGATCCTCCGCGGCATAAGGGTGGCGTTCTCGTGCAAGGACAGTCTCGGAAGCCTGATGGCGGCGGGAATCATCGTGATGATCACTGTTCAAACTGTTTTCAACATGGCGGTCGTTTCGGCGCTGATCCCGGTAACCGGCGTGGGTCTTCCGATGTTCAGCCATGGCGGCACGTCACTCGTGACGATTCTCGGCTCAATGGGAATTCTCCTGAATATAGCGAAACAGTCGGACTACCCGAAGCTCGGCTGACATTTTTGAAAAACGACTCCCCGGATACCCGCAGCGGCCCGGGGATTTTCGTAAAACGGCGGCAGGCTTGGTTAAGCGGAAAAAACACGCGCGGCCGGGAAATAATTCTTCGCTGTTAAAACCGTCCGTTTTGTGGTAAAATATATCAGCCCGGAGAGGGCGCTTTTTGAACAGGAAAGAATCGGTCCCGCAGGGGAAAACAAAGGAAATCTGATGAAAAAACTTCTTCTTATAGACGGAAACAGTATCGCGAACAGGGCCTTTTACGGGACGGGTGCGAACATGCTCAAAAACGCCGAGGGCCTTTACACGGGCGCGGTCTACGGCTTCGTGACGATACTTATGAAGGTGATTGAGAGCGAAAAGCCCGATATGGTCTGCGTGGCTTTCGACGCGGGGCGGCACACGTTCAGGCACGACATGTACAGCGGGTACAAGGCGAACCGGAAGGGGATGCCCGACGAACTGAGGGTTCAGATGCCCGTGATCAAAGAGGTGCTCGACGCGTTCGGGATCGCGCATTCGCAGGCGGCCGACATAGAGGCGGACGACATCATCGGCACGCTTTCAAAAGAGGCTTCGGCGCGCGGCGTTCAGTCGGTGATCCTGACAGGCGACAAGGACTCGCTCCAGCTTGTCGACGGTATGACGACCGTGCTGCTTCCCGTTACTGCCGCCGGAACCACGACCGTGAACAGGGTCGTTCCCGACAAGGTCGCGGAGGTTTTCAACGGCGCGCCGGCGGAGTGGGTCGTTCCAATGAAGGCGCTGATGGGCGACAGTTCGGACAACATTCCCGGCTGTCCCGGCATCGGCCCCAAGGGCGCGCTCGCGCTGCTCACGCAGTTCGGCAGCCTCGATAACATTTTCGCGGGAATAGAAAACGTCGCGAGCAAGTCGACCCGCGAAAAACTCGAAGCAAACAAGGACCTCTGCTACCTCAGCCTCGAGCTCGCGAGGATCAAACGCGACGTGCCGCTTGGGATAATCACGCCCGACGGCTCGCTTGAGTCTCTGGAAAGGCGGAAGACCGACTACGCGGAGGTGCTGCGCCTCTTTAAAAAACTCGAGTTCAGGAAGCTCATTAAGACGATGAAGCTCGAGGAGCTGGCGGAAAACGACACCCGCGCGGCCGGCGAGACCGGAGCGGAGGATGACGACGACGGAGAGATGTCGCTTTTCGACGCGTCTTTTGACAACAGGGGCGAAGGACGTCAGGCAGGCGAACCGGGAGCGGGCAGCGCCAGGAACAGCGCGGTCAAAATAGAGGCCGTTACGCCGGAAGAGGTCGAAAAGGCGGCCGAAGCGCTCGCCGGAAACGAAGAAATTTACCTTATTATAGAGAAAAACAAAGGTGACCTATCGGCGGTTTCCGTGTACGGGGCGAAAGCCCAAAACGGCGGCGGAGAGACGGCGGGAGAGTTCTACCGCATTCCGCTTGAAGACGGCGTGGCCGTAAAAACGTTCGCGGAGGCGTTTTCGAAGATACTCGGCGACGAAAGCGTAAAGAAGTACTTTTTCGACGCGAAGCCGCTGATCACCGCCTGCCTGAAAAACGGTACGAAGGTAGTGCCGGTCACGAACGATATCGCAATCTGCGCGTACCTCGCGGACTCCACTAGGAAGCTCGACGAGTACGAGTCGGCGGTCAGATTTTTCACCGGAAAAGACAGGCCTCAAATCGACTTTATGCCCGAGGTGTGCGACGCCGCTTACAAAAAACTCTGCGCCGACGGAATGAAGCGCCTTCTTGAAGAGATCGAGCTTCCGATGATCTCCGTTCTGGCGGGAATGGAGACGAGAGGCGTAAGGGTCGACCCGGAGGTGCTCAAAAAAGAGGGCGAAAAGTACTCGAAAAACCTCGAATCACTTCAGGCCCGCATTTACGAGCTCTGCGGAACGGAGTTCAACATCAATTCACCGAAGCAGCTGGGCGAGGTCCTTTTCGAAAAGCTCGGCCTCGGCGGCGGCAAAAAGAACAAGACGAGAACAGGCTACAAGACAGGCCAGGAGATTCTCGAGGAGATCGCCGACGAACACCCCGTGATCCCGCTGATCCTCGAGTACCGCCAGAACGCGAAGCTGAAATCGACGTACATCGACGGCCTGCTCTCGGTTATCGACAAAAACACGGGACGCGTCTACTCGACGTTCAACCAGACCGTGACGGCTACCGGCAGGCTCAGCTCAAGCGAGCCGAACCTCCAGAACATACCTGTGAGGCACGAACTCGGGCGCGAGATCAGAAAGGCGTTCGTCGCGGGAACTCCGGACGGCGTGCTTGTGGACGCGGACTACTCTCAGATCGAGCTGAGACTTCTCGCGGTGATGTCGGGCGACGAAAACATGCTGGCGGCGTTTGAGAGCGGCGAGGATATTCACACGCTGACGGCGGCAGACGTGAACGGAATAGAGCCTTCCGAGGTCACGTACGAGATGCGTTCGGCGGCGAAGGCTGTCAACTTCGGAATCGTCTACGGCATGAGCGAGTACGGACTTGCGCGCGAGATCGGCGTCCCGGTAATGGAGGCCAGGCGCTACATCGCCGGGTATTTCAGAAAGTTCCCGGGCGTCAGAACGTTCCTTGAGGAGCTAAAATCGTTCGCGAAGCGCAACGGGTTCGCGGTGACTCCGTGGGGGAGAAGAAGGTACCTGCCTGAGCTCATAAACCCCAAGTACCCGGTGAGGCAGTTCGGCGAGAGAGTCGCCACAAACATGCCGATACAGGGCGCGGCGGCGGACATCATCAAGCTGGCGATGGTCAGGGTCGAAAACGAGCTCGAAAAGAGGGGACTAAAGTCGCGGCTTGTGCTGCAGGTCCACGACGAGCTGCTTGTCGACTGCCCGCGCGAAGAGGAGGAGACTGTGAGACAGCTCCTCAAAGAGTGCATGGAGGGCGTGGCGGACTTCGGGCTCAGGCTTCCGGTTTCGACGTCTTCGGGCTATTCGTGGGAAAAATAATAAACCGCACGATACGTCAGCAATTGTTCCCTAATTTCAAGTAACAAAGTAAAAATCAAGTTCGGAGGCGTTTATGCGTGTTCTGGGAGTAACGGGCGGCACCGGCACCGGCAAGTCGACCGTGACCGAAATATTGAGAAAAAAAGGCTGCGCGGTGATCGACGCGGACAAGATTGCTAAGTCGCTGCAGCGGAAGGATACGAAGGTTTTTCGCGACATAGTGTCGCATTTCGGCTCCGAGGCGGTCGACAGGGAGACGGGCGAGCTCGACAGACGCTGGCTTTCAAAACGCGTTTTTGAGAATCCGGAGGACCTGCTGGTGCTGAACCGCATCGTGCACAAGGCGGTCGCGAAGGAGATAAAGAGGCGGCTTACCGTTCTCGAAAAGAGAGACGTCGCGTGTGCCGTTCTGGACGTGCCGATACCGGTCGAATACGGTTTTTTCGACGTTTCCGACTGCGTGTGGGCAGTTGTCGCCAACGACGACCTGAGGATCGAGCGGCTTATGGCGCGGAACGGCTACACAGAGGAAGAGGCTGAGCGGCGAATCGCGGCGCAGCTCTCCAACAGCGAATACTCCGCACTCGCGGACGTCGTGATCGACAACGAGGGAACGCGCGAGGAACTCGAAAAGCTCGTTGAGTACGAGTTCAGGCGCACGGTGCTGCCGGACCTTTAAAAGCGCGCAATATATTTTTATAAAGAGTATTGAAAAAGGCTTAAAGAGAAAAAGCCCGAAAGTTGCAACAAATAAGCGGTGATAGTATAATATCACCGGAAAATCAGAAAAAACGGAGAACTGACAACCATGGACGAAAAAAAGAATAAATTCAGCTTAAAGGTTGTCAGAGACCTGATATTCAGCGTGGGCGGCCTTGTCGCGATGAACGGAGTCATCCAGCTCCTTCTTTACCCCCAGATCAAGAACACGCTCGGCAGCGAGAAATTCGGCGACATCCTGTCGATACTCGCCGTCGTTTCGGTGCTCGCGACAGCCATAGGAACGGGCGCGAATTACGCGAGAATGGTAGCAAAGACAAAAAACAGGGGCGGAAACGGCGACTTCAACGTTTTCCTTCTGATATCCTTCGTGCCTGTCGCGGTCATCTCCGTGATCTCGTCGGTGACGATTCTCGGCGAGAAGGGGTTCCTGTTCAACGCGCTGTTCATCACGTTGTCGTTTTTGAGCGTTCTCCGGTACTACGGCGACGTCGAGTACAGGCTGAACGTCAATTTCGTACTGTTTTTTGTGTACTACCTGCTGATTTCGGTCGGCTACGTTGCCGGCACGTTCCTCATTAAAGGAGGCGTTTTCGGAGACAGGCTTACGTGGGTCGTCGCGATAATCCTGGGCGAGCTGCTCGCTGTCGGGTTCGTGGCGGTCAGCGGTTCGATCTTTAAGGGCAGGGACGCGCTCAAGGTCAGCCCGGAGTTCGGCGCGAACATGAAGACGGTGATGTTCCTCGTCGCCACAAACTTCATCAACGCGCTCGTACTGCAGGCCGACAAGCTGCTCCTCAACGTATTCGTGAACGGCGAGGCAGTGACAGTTTTCTACATCGCCACGCTGATCGGAAAGGTCATTGCGATGCTTACGACGCCTCTCAACGGCATAATCATCGGCTACCTCGCGAGGTACAAGGGCAGGTTCACGGCGAAGTTTTTTACGGTCGTGACACTCGCGTCGCTTGTCGTGGCGGCGGTGTTTACGGCAGGCGGCGTGCTCGTGTCGCACATTTTCGTAAAGTGGATGTATCCGGACGTCTACAGCGAGGCAGCGGTCTATTTCCTTGTCGCGAACGCCGGCCAGGTACTCTACTTCATCTCCGGCACCATGATGGTCGTGGTCCTGCGATTCGTCCACGAACGCTACCAGCTGATCATTAACATGATTTACGCGGCTCTCTTCGCGGCGATCGTCGTTCCGCTCGTCTGGAAGTTCGGGATCTGGGGAATCACGTGGGGCCTGCTCATCGTGAACGTGCTGCGGTTCATCCTGGTGGCGGCGGTCGGCTATGCCCACGCCGGCAAAAATGGCGGAAACGAAGGCGAAAATACAGAGGAGGCCGCTGAAGAACCTGCAGAGGAGGCCGCGGCTGCGGACGAAACGCCTGTTCTTAATGAGGAAAACTGAGTAAAGCCGGAGAATATCCGGCAAAAACGTATAGATTACAGAAGAAAAGCGCCGCCGGCCGCCGCGGGCGGCCGGCGCGCGCACCAAACAAAAGGAGGTACTCCGAATGAAATTAAACAGAAAGATCAACATCGGACTGATCTGCCTCGGAATCGCGATAGTGCTCGCGCTCGTTTACGTAATAGCGGCGTGCAGCATTAACGAAAAAGACAGACGCGATTTGAACGGATTTTTGAAGCAGTTCGAGACCGATCTGGTAAAGTGGGAGCTTAGCGCGAATATAGGCGACACTCCCGAACAGCTGCTCGCGGACGCCGACAGAGCGCTCGGAAAGTATTACACCGCGAACGCCGACAGCACCGCGGCCGTCGATTCGATCCACATTACTAACGAGACGTGGAAATCGGTGGAGAAGGAAGACGCCTCTTCGACCGACGTATCAATACAGTCGTTCAAAAAAGCCACCGGCAGCCTTACACTCATGTCGGGCAGGGACAGCTACACTTACGATACGATCGCGATGTACTCGTTTACCTTTGTCAAGGTGAACGGCGAGTGGAAGATCGACAGCTGGGAAACGGGTTACAACTACAGCTTCCCCGGCTGGCTGAAGTGACGGGAGGAGGTGCGTTTTATGGAAAATGTTCTTACCGTAAGCAATCTGAACAAGTATTTCGGCCGCCGCAAGATTCTCGACAACATCAACCTTGAAGTCAAGGCAGGCGAGGTAATGGGCTTCATCGGTCCTAACGGCGCCGGAAAAACGACAGCGATAAAAGTGATCCTGGGGTTCCTTTCCGACGACGGCGGCAGTGTGAACATCTGCGGCTACGATCTTAAGAAGGACTACGAAAACGCGCTCGGGTGCGCCGGCGGAATCGTCGAGAACCCGGACATGTACAAGCAGTTTTCGGGAATGCTGAACCTCGAGATGTACGCGAGAACGCACGAGGGCGTGACGAAGGAGCGCATCAACGAGGTCGTAAAGCTTGTCGGCCTCGAAAACCGCATCAACGACAAGGTCAAAAAGTACTCGCTCGGCATGAAGCAGAGGCTTGGCGTCGCGATGGCGCTTCTTCACAACCCGAAGCTTCTGATCCTCGACGAGCCCATGAACGGACTCGACCCGGCGGGAATTAAAGAGCTGCGCGACATCGTCACCACGCTCGCGCACGAAAACGGAGTCGGCGTGCTGATTTCCAGCCACCAGCTCGCGGAAATGCAGAATATGTGCGACCGCGCGGCGATTATCGTAAGCGGCAGGATCATTTGCGAGGACACGCTTGAGGCGCTCAACAGAAGGGTGGCGGGCGGAAACGGCTACGTTTTCGAGACGGGCAACCCGATGAAGACGATCGCCGTCATAAAGAAGTATCTCGCGGAAAATCAACCGGTCAAGACCGCCGAAGCCGCTCAGAACGACAACGGAAACGGCGCCGCAACCGCGGGACCGTCCGCGCAATGCAACCCCGACGACGGCTCGGTTCTGGCTCAGATCGAGACGAAGGACGTGCCGGCGATCGTACGGGCACTCGTCACGGAGGGCGTCGACGTTTTCGCCGTCAGAAAGACGGAGAATTCTCTTGAAGACGCGTTCATCGCGATAACGGGAGGAGGTAATACAGTTGCGTAAGTTTTCCGCTCTCTACAGAAATGAAATAACAAAGGTCGTCCACAAGCCTTTATATATAGTTTTCGCCGCGTTGACGGTCGTGTCGATGCTTTTCGCGGGACTCGTGCTGAAGCTCGACATTTCCGCGGGTTACAGTGACAATGGGGACCCGCAAATGTACGATACCGAGATTGAAAACCTCGAAAACGATCTCAAAATCTACGTGGAAGATTTTAAACAAAACGCGTCCGGCATGGAAAAAACGCTCGTGCAGGAGTACTTGAACGGGGACGGAACGGTCGACGGCGAAAGATACAACAACGAGCTCGGGTACAATTTCAGTCTGGTAGAGAGTATTCCGGACTCGCTCGCATGGCCGCTGGGCAGAATTGAATACCTGAAGGTCCTCAAGGAGTATTTCCCCGACAGTCAGGAAAAAAATCTGTTCAATCTCGGCATCGTCGGCATTTCCACTCTTGACAGCTCGAGCAAGCTTCACTTCTTCAACGACACCGCCACAAGGCTCAGTGCGATCATGGCGAGCGAGAGATACGAGCAGATAAAGGCGGACGTTTTCAAGGACTGCCCGCACGCGCTTGAGTACTTCGATATTTACACGATCGATTTGACCACGAGGGGAATCGCTCCCGAGACATACCCGGGCGAAAAAGAAAAACTTAAAGAGATACTCCGCGAGGCTGACTTTTCCGTCTACATCGACGTGATGAACGAGCAGGTCAAAAAGGACGAATCGCTGACAGAGGAGCAGAAGAGAATCAAACTCGAGAGCAACGATCTTCTGCGGAAGGCGTACCGGAACAATATGTCCCAGCAGTCGTGGGACGAGCTCAACGAAAAACTGAATATGCTTTCGAATTACAAGATACAGCTGAACGCTGGCAAGGCCGACAGCGGCAGGAAGTTTACCGCCGATGAGATCAGGAAACTCGAGCTGCAGATCAGCGAGATCACACTGGGCATCTCGAAAAGGGCATCAGGATTCGGCGGAAACCAGACCGGAGAAGAGGCTTCGAGAGTCGGAATGATCGCGTCTGTCGGCGCTTCGATCGCGCAGATTGCGCTGATAATGCTCGGTGGCATGATAATCGCGGAAGAGATCCAGACCGGGTCGATCAAGACGCTCATTATCGCTCCCGTAAAGCGCAGAAAGATAGTCGGCGCGAAATTCGCGATGCTCGTCACGTTTGCGCTTGTTGAGGCACTGATCGTGTTCCTGACGCTTATGCTTGTCTGCGCGGTGTTCGGCTTTGGCTTCGCGAAGCACGTGTTTGTGCTCGGCGGGTCGGCTCACGCCATGAATACCGTCCTTTTCTCCCTGCTGTACATTCTGCTTTCGTTCTCGGAGGCATTCTTCGCGGGCTGCTTCGCGTTTATGCTTTCCGCGCTGTTCAGGAATGCCGGCGCGGCAATCGCGCTCTCGATGGTTGGCACGTTCGTGCTTGGCGAGTCGGTGAACGCAATCCGCCTCATGGGAGAGGATTCGATAATAATCAAGCATTTGTACGAGGTGCTTCCGCCCGCGAACTTCCAGCTTCAGGAAAAAGTGTTCGCGACGACGCTTCAGTCGGAGTCGACCAACTTTTTCGCGATCCTGAACGGCAACTTCGGCATCAACGGCAACAGCCTGACTGTTTCGGCAATCTACGTCGCGGTGTTCATTGTTCTGTTTGTGTTCACCGCGTTCCAGTCGTTCAACAAACGCGACATCAAATGATTTGCGTGAAAAACTGTGCGGCCGGCGCCTGCGGGCGCCGGCCTTCCGCTATTTATAGGTAAAAATTGGCATTTTTGAGGTGCGGGGTATGGCTTCCCTTAACAAAGGAGACAGAGTCAGAATAAAGATCACGGACGTTACCGTCGAAGGCGTCGGCGTCGGCACCGCGGTGTCTCATGAGGACTCCCGCAAGGTGTTTTGCTTCGGCGCGCGCGAGGGCGATACGGAAGAGGTAAAGGTGATCAAATCCGCTTCGAGCTATATGGTCGCGAGGAGGGACGAAGGCGTTTCCTCACCGGAGTG
Organism: uncultured Ruminococcus sp.; assembly: GCA_902792515.1. Taxonomy (GTDB): domain Bacteria; phylum Bacillota; class Clostridia; order UBA1212; family UBA1212; genus UBA1212. Next base: position 2,043 of record CADAZX010000045.1, on the reverse strand, counting down.
CGTTTCGTACCCTGCGTGCGGCGGCTGCTCGCTCCTCCATTTTTCCTACCCTGAGAGCCTCAAAATCAAGGAGAAGTTCGTGCGCGACTGCCTGACGCGCATCGCCCGCCTGGAGGAGGGCTCGTTCGAGTTTGAGCCTATCGTTCCGTCGCCCGAAAAACTCGCCTTCCGCAACAAAAACATCTACAGGTTCATCCGTACTTCAAACGGGATCGAGTGCGGCTTCTACAGACGCAACAGTCACGACGTTGTCGTAACGCCGCGCTGCGCCACGGAGAACGGTGCCTCAAGAAAGGTGCGCGAGTCGTTTTCGAAAATCGCGACCGGAGCGGGGCTGTCTCTGTATGACGAGTCGACCGGCAAGGGGCTTCTTCGCTCTTTGATGGTACGCGTGTCATCGCTCACGGGCGAGGCCTGCGTCTGCGTGTGCGTCAACGGCGAAAAGCTTCCGCACGCGGAGGAAATCGCGCGCCGGATCGAAAACGAGTGCGGCTTCCCGGTCTCATTTTCTTTAAACGTCAACCGCGACCGTACGAATACCGTTTTCTCGGACGATTTCCGGCACGTTTACGGCCCGCCTGTTATAAAGGACCGCATCGGCGAGGCGGTTTTCGAGATATCGCCGGCATCGTTTTTCCAGGTCAATCCTTCCGCGACCGAAAAGCTCTACGCGAAGGCTTTCGAATACGCGGCTCCCGGCGAAAACGGCGGAGTTTTGCTCGACCTCTACTGCGGGATCGGTACCATCGGCATCTACTTCGCAAAAAAATGTCCGTCGCTGAAAGGCCTTTTGGGAATCGAGTGGACCCCCCAGGCGGTTGAAAACGCACGCCGGAACGTCGCTCTGAACGGTATTGAGTGCGAATCGGCTTTTTTCTCCGGCGACGCGCAGCATGTCCTTGAAAGTATCAAAAACGGCTGCGACGGAAACGCCGCCCGGATGCTTGACGACGTCAAAACGGTCGTTGTCGATCCCCCGCGAAAAGGCCTCGGCGACGAAATACCCGCAATGCTAAGCGCCGTCAACGCGGACAGAATCGTATACGTCTCCTGCAACCCCGCGACGCTTGCCCGTGATATCGAACGCTTCACTTCTCTCGGCTGGCGCACGGTGAAGGTGTGCCCGGTCGACATGTTTCCTTTTGCGGGGCACGTCGAGACGGTATGCTGCTTGTACCGCCAAAAGAACGATTTCATCTCTGTGCCGTATGAACCAAAGGATGTTTAGTCTTGCGAGAACAATTACTGATTATAAGAAATGGTTGGTAATCAAATGAACAAAAAAGAAATAATAACTACAAACAATAATCCTGAATATGATCGATTGCTGCTGAGTGTAGGTACAACTCTTGAACAAGGACGTCAGCAGGCGGTCTATGCTGTAAACTCTGCAATGGTCCAGACTTATTGGGAAATCGGAAGGCAAATCGTAGAATATGAACAGCATGGAAACGAAAAGGCTGAATATGGGTCAGATGTACTGAATAGACTTTCCAGAGATTTGACAAATAGATATGGCAAAGGCTTCAGTCATAGTAATGTAGTCTATATGAGAAGGCTTTATCTGACCTATCCAAAAAGTCAGACGCTGTCTGACTTTTTGACATGGAGCCATTACATTGAACTTTTGAAGATAGATGATCCGCTTGAACGCTCTTTTTATGAAAAAGAATGTGAGACGGAGCATTGGGGCGTCCGTGAACTGAAACGGCAGATGAAGAGCATGCTTTTCCATCGGCTGGCACTCAGCACCGATAAGCAGAAAGTCCTGAAACTGGCCTCCGAAGGACAGATTATTGAGAAGCCCGAAGACATTTTAAAGGAACCTTATGTTTTTGAATTTACTGGTTTGCCGCAGCTTCCTGTTTATGAGGAAGGGGACTTGGAAGAAGCGCTTGTCAACAACCTGAGTATGTTCTTCCTTGAACTTGGAAAAGGTTTTACCTATGTAGGACGGCAGCAGAAAATGATTATTGGTGGAAGGACATATAAGGTCGATCTGGTATTCTACCATCGGATTCTGAAATGCTTTGTTCTGATTGA
>CADAZX010000044.1 GCA_902792515.1 uncultured Ruminococcus sp. | reverse complement strand
TTTAATTTGATTTCACGCGAGCGTGCGGGCGGCGCGGAGAAGTGCCGCGGGAGAAAAATGGCAGTTAACGAAGAATTCATTTCCGGAATATTGAGCATCTGCGAAGCGTACGCGGACGAGCCCATGTCGCGGCACACGACCTTCAGGATCGGAGGCCCCGCCGACGTTCTGGCCGAGCCCGCTTCCGCCGCGCAGCTGAAGGCGGTCATAGATCTCTGCAGGGAGAAAAACGTGCCGTTTACCGTCATCGGAAGGGGCAGCAACGTTCTCGTGAGCGACGGCGGCGTGAGAGGCGCGGTTATCAAGATCGGGCCGAAAATGTCGACCGTGAGGTTCGAAAACGGCAGGATCCACGCGGAGGCGGGCGCGACTCTCGCTTCGGTCTATTCATGCGCGTACGCGAACGGTTTCGCGGGGTTTGAGAAGCTCGCGGGCATTCCGGGTTTCGTGGGCGGCGCGATCAGAATGAATGCCGGCGCGTACGGAATTGAGATTAAAGACGTTCTGGAGTCGTGCGACTTCCTGGAAAACGGAGAACTCAAAACGGTCTCCGCGGAGGAGGCGGGCCTCTCCTACAGGCACAGTATTTTCTGCGACAGGAAGGACGCGGTAATCGTCTCCGCGGTCTTCAAATGTGAAAACAGGGCGGAAAGCAGGGAGGAAATTCTTAGGGAGTACCTCGCGTATTCCGCTAAAAGAAGGGAAAGTCAGCCGCTCAACATGCCGAGCGCGGGAAGCACGTTCAAACGTCCGGCGAACGGATTCGCGTCGCGGCTCATAGACGAGGCGGGGCTCAAGGGCTTCCGCATAGGCGACGCCGAGGTGTCGACAAAACACGCGGGCTTCGTTGTGAACAGGGGCGGTGCGACGGCGGAGGACGTTCTGAAGGTGATCGAGGCCGTCAGAAAGACCGTTTTCGAGAAGACCGGAGTTACTCTGGATCCCGAGATCGTCTATTTGGAGTAGCCTCCCGAGATCGTCTATTTGGAGTAGCCGCCGGAGAACCGACCGCACGGAAAATTCGCGCCTTTGCGGCGCGTGAATCGCATTTTTTAGTAAGACAGGGAAACATTTACCAACTTCGGAGGAAAAATGGGCAACGACATTATCTACATTTTCGGTCACAGACATCCCGACACCGACTCGATCTGTTCGAGCATCGCGTACGCGGACCTCAAACGCAAGCTCGGTATCGACGCGGAGGCGCGCAGACTGGGCGAGATAAACAAGGAGACCGCGTTCATTCTCGACTACTTCAAACTGCCGGTGCCGCCGATCCTCGAGACGGTCAAAACGCAGGTATGCGACCTCAAAATCGACCGCGCGGAGAAGCTCTCGCCGAACACGACCATTAAAAAAGCGTGGAACATTATGGAGCGTTCGGAGACAAAGACACTTCCGGTCGTCGACGACAACGAAAAGCTGATCGGCATCGTTTCGATGTCCGACATCACCGAGAAGTACATGGACGCGTTCAACTACAACGCGGTCTCGGCGTACGGGACGAAGCTCGAAAACATTCTCGAGACCGTCAACGCGGACGTGGCGGCGGGAGACTCGGAGCATTTTGAGGCTAAGGGAAAGGTGATCGTCGCGGCGGGCCGCGCGGAAAACATCAAGGAATACGCCGAACCCGGCGACATCGTTATCGCGGGCGATCGCGAGGACGTGCTGCTCGAGGCGATCAGAATCGGCGCGGGGTGCATTATTGTGACGTGCGCCCACACTCCGCCGGAGAGAGTTCTGAAGGCCGCCAACGAATCGGGAACGGTCATCGTCACGACGGCGCTCGACACGTACACCACGGTCAGACTCATCAACCAGAGCATTCCGGTCGGCTCGATAATGTGCCGCAACACCGACAAAAACCACATCGTAAGCTTCCACATCGACGACTACGTGGAGAATATCCGCGACCAGATGGGCAAAAACCGTTTCAGAAGCTATCCGGTTCTCGACAGCGAGGACCACGTTTGCGGCTTCATCTCGCGCTTCCATCTGATCTCGCAGCGCAAGAAACGCGTCATTCTCGTGGACCACAACGAAAAGTCTCAGACGTGCCCGGGCATCGAAGAGGCCGAGGTCCTCGAGATTATCGACCACCACAAGCTTGGCGACCTCACGACAACCGCGCCTATCCTTTTCAAAAACGAGCCTCTCGGCAGCACGGCGACTATTATCGCGAACATGTATGCCGACCTCGGCAGGCGCCCTTCGCCTCAGATAGCGGGAATCCTCTGCGCCGCGATCATTTCCGACACGCTCAAGTTCGAGTCGCCAACGTGCACCGACTTTGACAGACGCACCGCGGAGAGGCTCGCGCAGATCTGCGGCATCGACATCGAGGAGTTTTCCGCCAAGATGTTCACCGCCGGCTCCGAGCTCAAGGGCAAGACGCCCAAGGAGATCTACAGCCAGGATTTCAAGCGCGTCTCGTTCAACGACTACCACTGCGGAATCAGCCAGATCACGATCCTCAACATGGACTACATCAAGGACGAAAAGCCGGGCATCCTCGAGTACATGGCCGGCGAGGCGGCGGGTTCGAGCGGCTTTGACCTGCTGGCGCTGATGATCACCGAGCTTTCCAAGCGGAAGACGGAAATGTGGATCACCGGGCGTCTCTCGGACGTCGTGAGGCGCGAACTCCTGATGAAACCCGACGAGAACTGCATCAAATTCGACCGCCTGATGTCGAGAAAAAAGGACGTCATTCCGCTCATCGACTCGGCGATCGAAAAGATACACCTGCAGTAAAACGGGCGGGCGGAGCGTATTTTTGCGCGCGCACGCTATAAAAAACGGATTAACGCGTCTCCGGGGCAGTTTTCCGCTTGACTTGAACCGGGGAAGTATGTAAAATAAAACGAAGTACGGTAAACTCTTTCAGAGCTCACGGAGGGATTATCTTATGAAGAGACTGTTGGCGATATTGACTGTGATTTGTTTGGCGCTGTGTTTTTTGACCGCGTGCCGGGAAGAGGTTGAGGAACCCGAACCGAGCCCGACCCCGGTCATCATTTCAGGCGGCGACGACACCAAATTGCCTGATATAGAGCTTGAATATGACGCGACTAAGTTTGTAATGGAGGGCGTCGTTCTTGTCGCGTACATCGGCGGCGAAGAGGCTGTCGAGATTCCGGACGGAACCATGATCATCGGCGCGAACGCCTTCAAGAACTGCAAGGAAATGAAGAGCGTCAAGCTTGTCGACACACTCACGCAGATCGACAGATGCGCGTTCGAGGGCTGCACCGCGCTCGAGACCGTCGCGATCCCGAAGCTTGTTAAAGTCGTCGGCGAGTACGCGTTCAGGGGCTGCACCGCGCTTCAGACCGTGGAAATGAAAACAAACGCCACAAACGTCGGCAGGGGATGCTTCGAGGACTGCACCGCTCTCGAAAAGATCACGTTCTCGAGTTCGATGGTAACCGTTAACGACGCGATCTGCAAGGGCTGCAAGTCGCTTAAAGAGGCGACCGTTATCGCCGCGAAATCGATCGGCAACTACGCTTTTTACGGCTGCGAGTCGCTCACAAAGGTTGAGGCGCCCGCTTGCGCGACGATCGGCGAGTACGCGTTTTACGACTGCAAGGCTCTCGGAACAGAGTCGTCGGCGGGCGGCGAGTTTTCGTCTGTTGTGACGGCGCTCGGTTCCCACGCGTTTGACGGAACGAACTGGCTGGACACTAAGATCCAGACCGCGAAGGCGCCCGCGAAGGCATCCGACGCGTACGTTATCATCGGCAAGGGCGTGTTGGTATACTTCTCCGGCGTGCTTCCCGAAAACACCGAGTACGATCCCGCTTCGGTAAAATTCGACACGCGTGTCAAGGTTGTCGGATCAGAGGCTTTTGACGAGCTTAAGGACGTCGCAGAGACGCTTGAAATCCCCTCCACAGTAATCAGAATCGAAAAAGACGCGTTCAAGGACTTCACGAAGCTCACGAACGTGAAGATCGCGAACACCGTTCCGGTCATTCCGGAAGGCGCTTTCGAGGGCTGCACCGCTCTTGAAAGAGTTGTCCTCGCGGGCAAAACTACGGACATCGGCGCTTGCGCGTTCAAGGGCTGCACGTCGCTCGAATTTATCGGCGAAGAGTCTAAAACGTCCGCCGCGACTCCAGCTCCCGCCGCGACCACCGCTCCCGATGAGAGCGCGGCTTCCGAAGAGAACGTCGACACCGCGGCTCCCGAAGAGAACGCTGCCACCGCGGCTCCCGAAGAGGGCGGCGACGCTACCGCGGAACCGGCAGAAAACACCGATGCACCCGCGGAAGAGGCGGAAGCTACCGAAAAGCCGGCAGACGACGGTAAGGAACCCGCCAAACTCACAGGCGTGAAACTTCCCGCGACGCTTGTTACCGTGGGCAGCGAGGCGTTCAGATACTGCGAAAAATTCGACTCCGTCAAACTCGGCGCGAACGTCGAGTCGATCGGACGCGAGGCGTTCGGCGGATGCAAGGGCGTCAAGACGTTCGAGGTTGGCAACAAGCTCGCCAGAGTCGGTCTCAACGCGTTTGAGGACACCGAGTGGTTCGAGAAATGGAACGGCGGAGAGGACGGCAACCTCCTTATTATAGGCGACGGCGTTCTTATTAAAGCTGTCGACGGCGCGTTCCCGGTCAAGGCAACGGAGCCCGCGGAAAACGCGGAACCCGCCGAAGGCGAAGAGACTCCGGCAAAAGCCGAAGATCCGCTCAAGGACGTCAAATCGGTCACCGTTACGCTTGACGGTATCGAAAACGTCGACGAGAAGCAGTTCTACCACAGCAGCCTTCCTTACGCGATCGTAATTCCCGGCACCGTCAAGAAGATTGCGGACTACGCCTTCTACTACGCCGAGAACCTCACCGAGGTCATCATTGAGGACGGCGTCGAGTCCATCGGAAACAGCGCGTTCTACGGCTGCAGAAATCTGAAGGACATCGTTATCGCGGACTCCGTCCGTGAGATAGGCGACTACGCGTTCTACGGCTGCGCCGACCTCGCCGCGATTGAGATTCCCGAGACGGTCGAAAAGATCGGCATGATGGCGTTCTACAACTGCCTGTCGCTCGAAGACATCGCGGTTCCCTCCAAGATCTCCGACGTCGGAGCGTACGCGTTCACCAACACCCTCTGGTTCGACAACGCGACCGAAAAGTTCCTGACTGTCGGCGACGGCGTCATGGTCAAGTACCACGCGTTTGAGGACAAGACCGAGATCACGGCGGCGGACGGCGTCAAGAAGATCCTCGGCGGAGCCTTCACGGGCACGTACAGACTTAAGGAACTCGTTCTTCCGGCCGGCATCACCGAGCTCGGACCTTACGCGATGAGCGCCTGCACGACGCTTGAGAAGATCACCGCGAAGGGCGTTACCTCGGTGGGCGAGAGGGCGTTCAACTACTGCACCGCTCTCGAGACGCTCGAACTCGGCTCCTACACCGCAGCGGACGACGCGTTCACCGGCTGCGACAAGCTGGCCAAATAACTTCACCGGCTGCGACAAGCTGGCCAAATAACAGGGATATATTAATTAAAGAATTATTACATTTTTGAGGCGGCGCCCGCGTTCGGGCGCCGCTTTTTGGATATAAAAAAGTCCGGCGCGCGTGGAATTTTGGCGCGCGCCGGACGTCATTACGGCCGTGATTCGGCGGGAATAATTATTTGCTGTTTTTGACGTACTCGCCGTGGCGTTTCAGAGACGCCTTGATGGCCTCGAAGCTTTTTGCGCTGATGTCGTGCTCGATCTTGCACGCGTCGGCGGTAGCGGTCTCTTCGTCAACACCGAGAGATACTAAAAGGGATGAGAGTACGAGATGACGCTCGTAGATCTCTTCGGCGATCGACCGGCCCTTGTCGGTGAAGTTGATATGGCCGTTTTCGTCGACCGTTATGCATTTTTCTTCGCGGAGCTTTCCGAGCGCGCGGCTGACAGAAGCCTTCGAGACGTTCATCTCGGCGGCAACGTCGATTGACCTCACGGCTTCGTGCCTTTCTTTCAGCACAAGGATTGTCTCCAGGTACATTTCTCCAGATTCGTGCATGCTGCATGTCTCCTTATCCTTCAAGAATTCGATTGAATTATACACCTTTTGCGGAACGTGTTCAAGTGTCGCGGCGTTTTCAATTTTTTTTTCAGAAATTATGAAATTTCCGCTTGACAAGTTAGCGACGGCTAACTATAATATGCGGCGGATGGTTAGCTGAGGCTAACTACATCGGTAAGAAAGGAAGTGGCGATATGCTTCCGCTCAATCTGGCGGTCCAGGACGAGGAACTTGTTATCAAGAAAATCGGAGGCGGCGGTGAAACCAGGAGACATCTTGAAAATCTCGGTCTCGTCGTCGGAAGTCCGGTCACGCTTGTGGCGGTCCGCAACGGCAACGTTATCGTGAAGGTCAAGGAATCGAGGCTCGCTCTCAGCAGCGAACTCGCGAGAACAATTATGGTTTGAGGCGCGGAAAGCGCTTTTATGAAGACCGGTTCAACCGGAAAAGGAGGAAACGCACATTATGGAAACACTGAGAAACGTTAAGGTCGGCAGCACCGTAAAGGTCGTGAAGGTTCACGGCGAGGGTGCGGTAAGACGCAGAATCATGGACATGGGCATCACGCGGGGAACCGTTCTTTTTGTGAGGAAGGTCGCGCCGCTGGGAGATCCTGTCGAACTGAACGTGCGCGGGTATGAGCTCAGCATCAGAAAAGCGGACGCGGAAATGGTGGAAATCGAACCTGTCACGGAGTGACATTTCCGGGAAATAAACGGTCCGGGAGCGCGGCTCCTTTTTTTTGAGGAGCGTGGTTAGCGACGGCTAACTTATAAACAGTCAGTCGGAATCTCCGCCACCGGACGCGTTTTCATCACCGTTTTTGACAAAGAGATAAAGAGAATTCGGAAAGGAAGTACTGTTATGAATTTACGTATAGCCCTCGCGGGCAACCCGAACAGCGGAAAAACGACGCTTTTCAACGCGCTGACGGGTGCAAACCAGTACGTCGGCAACTGGCCCGGCGTCACTGTCGAGAAGAAAGAAGGAAAACTGAAAAAGCACGAAGACGTCACGATAACCGACCTCCCGGGCATCTACTCGCTCTCGCCGTACACCCTTGAAGAGGTCGTCGCGAGAAACTACCTGATCGGCGAGCGCCCGGACGCGATTCTGAACGTTATCGACGGAACGAACCTCGAGAGAAACCTCTACCTCACTACGCAGCTCACAGAGCTCGGCATTCCGGTCGTCGCGGCGATCAACATGATGGACGTCGTGAAAAAGAAGGGCGACAAGCTGAATTCGGAGGAGCTCTCCAGACAGCTCGGCTGCAAGGTGGTCGAGATCTCCGCCCTTAAGGGAACCGGCGTTGCGGAGGCGGCAGAGGCGGCGATCGAAGCCGCGAAAAACGGCAAGACCGTACCGAAGCACACCTTCTCGGGTCCCGTTGAGCACGCGATAGCGCACATCGAGGAGGCGATCGTTCACGACCTTCCGGAAGAGCAGCAGCGCTGGTACGCGATCAAGATTTTCGAGCGCGACTCGAAAGTTATCGAGCAGCTCGGAATCACTCACGACAAGCTCGAACACATCGAAGCCGACATCAAGGCGGCCGAAAAGGAGCTCGACGACGACGCGGAGAGCATCATCACGAATGAACGCTACATTTACATCACCGAGGCGATTCAGGGATGTCTCAAGGTAAAGGAGAAGGGCAACCTCTCCGTTTCGGATAAGATCGACAAGATCGTGACGAACCGCTGGCTCGGTCTTCCGATTTTTGCGGTCGTGATGGCGCTCGTTTACTGGATTTCGATGGTGGGCGTTGGTCTCGCGGCAACCGACTGGATGAACGACGGCGTTTTCGGCGACGGGTGGCATCTTTTCGGAATCGGAAGCAAATCCTACGAGGAGGTTTCCGGTGAGTACGGCGACGCGCTGGCGGCGGTTCAGGCATTCTGCGACATCGACCCCGAGGCTGAGGATTTCGACGCGGACGCTGCTCTCGCGGAGATAAAGGGCTTTACCACTTCGGAAAAATCGGCGGAAATCGAGATCGAGGACGAGGAGACGCTCGCAACCGACACGAAGACCGTTTACTACAGCGAGATACCCGCGGACGCAGACGAGGAATCGACGGTTGGCGTGACGTTCGTCGACGCGGTAAAGTATTTTGAAGAAAAGGGCTTCGACGCGCCTGATCCGGCCGACCACGGAGTCTGGGTTCCCGGCATTCCGGTACTTGTTGAAAGCCTCCTTGACAAGATCGGATGCGCCGACTGGCTCAAAGGCCTGATCCTCGACGGTATCATCGCCGGCGTAGGCGCGGTGCTCGGCTTCGTTCCCCAGATGCTCGTTCTGTTCCTGCTCCTCGCGTTCCTTGAGGGCTGCGGATACATGGCGAGAATCGCTTTCGTACTCGACCGTATTTTCAGAAAGTTCGGTCTCTCGGGCAAGTCGTTTATCCCGATGCTCATCGGCACAGGCTGCGGCGTTCCGGGTATAATGGCTTCGCGAACGATCGAGAACGAGCGCGACAGGAGAATGACGATAATGACAACGACGTTCATTCCCTGCAGCGCGAAAATTCCTTTCATCAGTATGATCGCGGGCGCGATTTTCGGCAACAGCTGGCTCGTGGCGGTCTCCGCGTACTTCATCGGAATGGCGGCGATCATCATCTCCGGTATAATGCTCAAGAAGACGAAGCCCTTCGCAGGCAAGCCCGCTCCGTTCGTTATGGAGCTCCCGGCTTACCACTGGCCGACCGTGGGCAGCGTTCTCCGCTCAATGTGGGAGCGCGGCTGGTCCTTCATTAAAAAGGCCGGCACGGTCATCCTTCTCTCCACGATACTCGTTTGGTTCCTGACATACTTCGGAGTTGTCGACGGCACGTTCAGAATGCTCGCCGAGGAAGAGATCGAGAGCTCGCTGCTTGCATACGCGGGCAGGGCGATCGCGTGGATCTTCGCTCCGATCGGATTCGGCACGTGGCAGGCGACGGTCGCGTCGATCACCGGCCTTATCGCGAAAGAGAACATCGTCGGTACAATGGGCATCATCTACAGAACCGCCGGCTCCACCGTTTACGCGGCGCTCAGACAGGCCTTCACGCCTCTCGCCGGCTTCTCCTTCCTGGTGTTCAACCTCCTTTGCGCGCCCTGCTTCGCGGCTATCGGCGCCATCAAGCGTGAGATGAACAACGGAAAGTGGACGTGGTTCGCGATCCTCTACCAGTGCGGCTTCGCGTACGCGGTATCGCTGATGATCTACCAGATCGGCAACATTTTCACCGGCAACGTCAACGTGATCGGACTGATCGCGGCGCTCCTGGTCCTCGGACTGTTCATCTACATGCTCTTCATCAGAAAGTACAAAGAGGCCGAGACGCTCGAGGAAAAGGTCGTTGTCACCGGCAAAAAAGACCGGAAAAACAGGAAAAACTGAGAAAAAACGCGGAAAATGATTTAAAAGGGAGATGACGGAAATGCTTGAATGGCTCGCCGGAAACATCGGGACAATAGTTGTGGCGGCGGTGGTTCTTGCCGTCGCGGGAGCGGTCGTGGCCTCAATGGTCGCTGACAGAAAAAAGGGCAAAAGCGCGTGCTCCTCGTGCGGGGGCGGGTGCGCCGGATGCCCGATGTGCGGAACCTGTCACTCCGGGAAGACCGCGAATAACGTGAAAAGCGTGAAAAACGCGAAATCCGTGAAATCTTAGAAAAACGCGAAAAACGCCGGAAAATCACCGTGCGCGTGACGCGGATTGCGGATAATAAGTTAAAAATTGGGGGCGGGCGCCGCGGAATTCAGGGCGCCCGCCTTTTACGACGCAGGAAACTTCGCGGGATTTACAACGCGCGGATTTGTGGTATAATAACTGCGCGCGGCAAAACGCGTCTACTTAAACCGCAAAAGGTGCATTATGAAAAAAATCGTTTCAGCAGCCGGAATAATTCTCGCGGCCGTCATCGCGGCTTCTCTTTTCGCGTGCGGCAAGCCCGGAAACAACAGTAAGCCGGGGGACGCGACGCCTTCGGGATTTTCGCAGAAAACGCCCGCTCCTGACGTGACGGACGGCGCTCCGGAGAATACCGCAAGCAGCGGAGAAACTGCGAAACCGGGGACGACAGGCGATCCTCAGACGACCGGACAGCCTTCCGGAAACGAGACGGACCACGGAAATGACACGGCGCAGCCCGGCACGACTCCCGAAGGGACGGAAAACGTTGACCCGGTCAAGACCACCGCACCCGCTCCAACGCCAACCCCGACCCCGGAAGACGTCGGCGACGACGTTGACGGAACGGCTACGCCTGCTCACACGGCCACCGCGACGCCCGGACCGACCGCGACTCCGACTCCCGAACCCGACCCGACGACAGCGCCGGACGACATGCCCGAGTTTACCGTTCCGTACGTCGGGAAGGCCGGAAAGACTTACGACGCCTTTAACGGCCTCAAATCCGACGAGGAGCTCTGGAAAATCGACACCGTTATAGCTTCGCTGACGACGGGTGGCACGCCTGTTATTGAAAAAATAAGGAAAATTCACGACTGGATGGTCACGAACATCGCCTACGATACAAGGCTGCGGGCGAGGCACGCGAGCGACGCGCTGAACAGCGGACTCGGGATCTGCCAGGCGTACGCAGAGCTGTTCGACGTTTTCATGGCGGAGATCGGAGTCGAAAGCTTTACCGTTCCGGGTACGGCGGGAGGCGAGGCCCACGCGTGGAACGCGGTCAATATAGGCGGAGAGTGGTACTTTGTCGACGTGACGTGGGACGACCCGCTCGTGAACGGACACTCGAACTACCCTGACGCGAGGAACCTCCGCTACACGTACCTTCTTGTATCGTATGAAACCGTAAGGCAGGACCACAGGGCCGACGACGAGCAGGACCTTCCCAAGCCGTTCGGCGAAAACGACTCCTTCCGCGCCGCTCTTGTCGAGAAGAAAAAGAACGAGATCGAGGCCGAGCTTAGGAACGCGGCATCGTCGGGCGAGGGCGGGCTTGCGTTTGTGATCGCCTCTGAAGACGAACGCGACACTGTCTCTGCCGAGATGGTGGAGGCGCTCAAGGCCGCGGCGCAGGCGGGCGAAAAGAATTTCAGCGCGACTGTGTTCTGCGTCAAAGGGGTTCCGGACGTGAAAGCGTTCGTGTCGGAGATGTCATCGCTGCTCGCTCACGAGGGCGTGGAAGCCTACCACGCGGGCGTAAAAACAGGCGCGAAAACTGTCGGATCAGAGTTCTACACGTCGGTGGAATTTACGGTCACCGCGTCGTGACAAAAAGACGTTAAAACAGTTAAACAGATACGAAAAAACAGGCGGTCTCTCAAATTGAAATGAAACCGCCTTTATTTTGCACGTAAAGCATCGCACCCCGGCGGATCGAAAAAACGCCCGGGAAACGCTTTTTGCAGAAGAGACCCCATTTTTTACAATCGTCCCGCGCGGCCGATTTTTTTTTGCGAAAAACGTCAAAAAAACGTCAAAAAAAGAGGAAAAACGCTTGCAGAGTTTTTTAAAATAAAGTAAAATTAAAAACGACTATTCTTTGTTAACCCGACATGAAAGTCAGATTTTATATTCAATAGGAAAGGAGAAAACAACATGCAAAGTAAGTTCTTCAAGAAGACACTTGCGCTGGTAGTCGTTCTCGCCATGGCGTTCACGATGATCAACGTCGGTGCTCTTACAAATGCATGGGCTGCGAACGGCAAATCCGGATCAAAGGCGGCTTCCTTCACAAAGGTCGCCAACAGGGGAAACGGACTGTTTTTCGCAACCAAGGAAGCCGCTGAAGCATTCGAAAAAGAGTATGTCAGCGAAAACGGCACCGTCCGTGCTTCGATCGTACTCGACGGAAAATCCGCGATTGCGCAGGGCTTCTCCACCAAGAACCTGGCAGACGCCAAGGCCGTCAGCTATCGCAATTCGCTGAGAGCTGAGCAGGACAAGGTGGCGGCCAGAATTTCCGCCAACGTACTCGGAGGCGAGAAACTTGATGTCGTCTGGAATCTCACGATTGCCGCCAACATCATTTCCGCCAACGTTCCGCTCGACAAGATCGACGCCATCAGCAACATTTTCGGCGTTAAGAAGGTCGTTGTCGAGACGAAATACGACGTTCCCGTCACCGAGACTGCCGAAGAGCCCGAGATTGCTGTCTCCGCTCCTATGGTAGGAAGCGATTACGCGTGGTCTGAAGGCTACACAGGCCTTGGAAGCAAAGTCGCCATCATCGACACCGGTGTCGACGTTGACCACGAGCTTTTCGACGCCGAAGCGTTCGAATACGCGCTCTCCCTCACGGACAAGGAGTACGACCTCCTCACTCTCGAGGATGTAGCCGCTGTTTTCGACCAGCTCCACATCAAAGAGAAGATTCCCAACGCTTCCGCGGAGTCCTTCTACTACACGTCCAAGCTCCCCTTCGGTGCGAACTACGTTGACAACAACACCAATATCGACCACAGAAGAGACGGCCAGGGCGCGCACGGCTCCCATGTTGCGGGTATCGCAGTGGGCAACCGCTTCGTCAAGAGAGACGGCGAGTTCGTTTCCGCTGTCGAGACAGTAAAGACGCAGGGCGAGGCACCCGATGCCCAGCTCATCGTCATGAAAGTTTTCGGCGCAAACGGCGGTGCGTACGACTCCGACTATATGGTCGCTATTGAAGACGCGTTCGTTCTCGGATGCGACTCCGTCAACCTCTCGCTCGGTTCCGCGGCAGCGGGCTTTGCGACGTCTGACGTATATCAGGACATCGTTGAAAGCTTCGCCGACACAGACACGGTCGTGGCGATCTCCATGGGCAACAACAGCGCATGGGCGGATCACGCAGGCGGAAATCTCTACGACGACGACGTCAACTTCAGCACCGGCGGCAGCCCGGGTTCGTTCGCGAACGCTTTCACGGTTGCTTCCGTTGACAACGGCAACTACAAGTTCATTGACTTCGGAGACGGATTCAAAGAGATCTACAACGAGACCAGCTACAAGAACGAGCCCTTCGAAACTCTCGCGGGCGAGGAACTTGAGTTCGTTTATCTCGACAAAGCCGGCGAAAAAGAGCAGTGGGAAGCAATCGGCGGTGAGGAAATTCTCGCCGGCAAGGTTGCGATCGTCAACCGCGGCGACATCAGTTTCTATGTAAAGATCGACGTCGCTGCAGAACTCGGCGCTATCGCGTGCATCGTTGTAAACAACACAACCGGCGCTATCAACATGGATCTCTCTCAGGGATCTTCCACGATTCCCGCGGTTTCGATCTCTCAGCAGGCGGGCCAGATTATAAAGTATTATTTCGCGACACCGGTCACCGTTGACAACGAGGTTGCCTACTACACAGGCACGCTTTCTGCAGGTGTTTCCGGCAAGGGCGAATACAAGATGAGCGACTTCTCGTCCATGGGTGTTCCCGGCGACCTCTCGCTTAAGCCTGAGATCACGGCTCCCGGCGGAAATATCCTCTCCGTAGACGGCGATCCCTCCACTCAGAACGCGAACGGCATGTACGTCTCGATGAGCGGTACCTCCATGGCTTCGCCTCAGATCGCGGGTCTCTCCGCGGTTATGGCCCAGTTCGTGAGAGAGAACGGCCTTGCGGAAAAGACCGGCCTCACTCCGAGACAGCTTATCACGAGCCTGCTCATGTCGACTGCCGTTCCGCTTTACGATCCGCTTGACGCGGGATATTACTATTCCGTTATGAAGCAGGGCGCCGGCGTTGTCAACCTTGAGAACGCTCTCAACGCGAAGTCCTACATCACGGTCGACTCCGTTCTCGACACCGCTCCCAAATCCGCCGCGGCTTCCATCGCCGACGGAAAGGTCAAGGTCGAGCTCGGAAACATCAAGCAGGACGAGTTCACAGTCACGTTCACCGTTCACAATATGAGCGACGAGGCTGTCGAGTACTATTTTAACACTGACTTCTTCACACAGTACGATTCAGCAGGAAGCAGACTCAATGAGACCGACACCCTCTACCTCGGCGTAGAGTGGGAGATCAACGGCGAGCCTTACGAACCGATTCCGGTATCTTACTACGACTTTAACGGCGACGGCGTTGTTAATATTAAAGATGCGCAGTGGATCCTCCGCTACATTGTGGATCCGGAGGTCGAATTCACCGATTATTACGGTGAGCAGTACGCCGATCTGGATTATGACGGCGACGTCGACTCCGCGGACGCTAAACTCGCGTTCGAGCTCTTCGGAAACTCCGCATACGTTGCGGAACCCGGCGAAGACATTGAGGTTACCCTCACCGTTTCCGGCCTCGAATATATGTTTGAGTCTTACTATGAGACCGACAACTACGTCGAGGGCTACATTTTCGTTACCGAGGGTTCGTCCGAGGACGGCGAGCTCGGAACGGCTCACTCGATTCCTGTATTAGGTTTCTACGGCGACTGGGCTGCCCACGACATGTTCGACAAGGGAACTCCGGTTGAGTTTGAGTACGAGACCGAGGACAGAATTCCTTACATGGTTTACGCCGTGTACGAACTGACGGGCGACGCTGACACCGCGTTCGAGATGATGGCGAACCAGAGCTACAAGGTATTCATCAGCTCGAATGAGTACTACACGCTCGGCGGCAACCCGCTCTTCACCGATGATGAGTACATGCCCGACAGAAACGCGATTAGCTCTTCTGCCAACATTAAATCGGTCGACTACACCCTTATCAGGAACGCAGGTGCGACGAGATTCCTGCTTGCCGACAAATACGGCAGACCCGTTATCGACGAGGAACTCGGTGCCGCATACGCCGCTTACTACAACCCGAACGACCAGAACTGGTACAACTACGGAGTAAGACAGAACCTCGGCATCAAACTGGACGGCTTCAAGGAAGGCAGCGAGTACACGCTTCTTTACCAGGCGGCTCCCGAGTACTACGTTGACGAAGACGGTTCCGTTGACTGGGATGCTCTCCCGCTCGATACGACCGCTATCACATCATCTTTCGTTGTTGACAGCCAGGTTCCGTTCATAGTCGGCGCAGAGACGTTTGAAGATGATAACGGACTCAACCTCGTTGTCTCCGCACACGACAACCAGTACATCGCGGCAGTCGCTCTCTTCACCGAGGACGGCGACTACATCGGTGCGCTCGGCTCCTTCACCGGTGTCCGCAAGGGCGAACAGTGCGATTATGAGTTCAACCTCACCGAGCTTTTCGACGGCGAAGAGGTCAATCCTCACATTCTGGTAGAGGTTTACGACTACGCTCTCAACCTCTCGACCTACAAGATCAACCTCAATCCCGAGGAGCTTGAAGATCCCGAAATCAATGTTGAGATCGTTTGCGATTACCCCGTCATCGTGAACAGGGGCACGCTCCAGCTCGGCTACAACTTCGCACCGTGGGGCTTCGAAGACGAGACCATTCTCTGGTCTTCCTCCGATGAGACTATCGCGGTCGTTGACGACGACGGTCTTGTGACCAGCGTTTACGAAGGCGATGAAGATACGGAAGTTGAGATCACCGCAACGTCCGCTTACGATATGACGGCGACGGATACCATTACCGTCACCATCAAGATCGCCGAGAAGGAACTCGACGGCATAGTTTGGGACGAGGACGGAAACATCACAATTTCCAACTTCGACATTTCAACTCTGCCCGGATTCAAGCCGCTGACTGAACCCTTCAACCAGCCGTTCGCCACTATGACTTACGACGGCGCAGGAAACCTCTACATGGGCACCGTTTACCCCGGTGATACGACAGCTCTCTTCCTCGTGAACGAGGAGACGCTCCAGCCCGAATTTATCGGCCAGACCGATACCGGACTCATTTACACTGATCTCGCGGCGGCGCCGAGCCTCGGAAAGAACACGCTTCTCGCGACCTACGATACGTACGTCCTTGTTGTTGACGGTACAACCGGCGCTTATACCGGCGTATTCGATATGACAAATAACGCGGGAATCACCAGCGACATCGTAGGTATCGCCTATATCGAGAGCGAATACAACCGCCAGTACAGAGCGTACTATGATAAGTACTTCCTCATCGACAGCGACGGAGTTCTTTACGTAGCGTTCTTCATCAAGTGGAACGGAAGCAACTACTACTTCGGCGGCGGCACAATCGGCCAGGTCGTCGACGGCGTTGACCTTTACTACTGGCAGTCGCTGTATTATGACGCTGCGGAAGACGTACTCTACCTCTCGCGCTTTGAGAGCGAGTCCGCGAACGTTGTTGAAATTTACGGATTGTTCGACATCTGGAACGGCGACTACTTCGATGTTTTCCGCGTCGGTATGTTTAACGACGGCGTATGGCCGGTAGGAGGACTCTTCGAGTTTGGCGTTATCCCGGGTCAGGCAACTAACCAGGGCGGCAACTCCGCAGGCAGAACGTTCGAGACATCTCTTGGCGCTCCCGCCGCAGAGACGCTCCCTGCCAAGGCTCCTGCCGACAGCGCGCAGAAGGCTCCTATCACTCTGCCCAAGGCCGACGGCATCAACAAGGTCGTCACCACGGTTAAAGTTGACGTCACAGCCGACGTGCTTACGACAAACGGCATCATCGAAATGTACATTCCGGATACCGCAGAGATCGTCAGCATCAAGGGTCACGCTCAGTACTTCGAGTACGCGTTGACCGAAAACGATATTGACGGTGAAGACGCAAGCGTTCTCCGCTTCGCGTTTGTCGACCTCGAAGGTATCGAAACCGGCGATCCGATTCTCACGGTCGAATTTGCGGCCGGAAGCACCGGAACGGTTGAAATCGATACTTACAATATCAACGGCGACGACGAAAACTTCGCTTATGAGATCGTTGTTCTCGGACCTGTTGAGGCCTTCCACACGAAGCACATTTACGAGGCTCTTGAGTGGAACTGGTACGTCGACGAAAACGGCAACCAGGCCGCAACCGCGCTTATCGGCTGCACGTGGGACGACATCGATCAGTTCGAACAGGACGCTGAGATCACTTCCGAAGTGGTCGGCAGCAAGGTCGTTTACACGGCTACGATAATCCTTGAGGACGATCAGATCCTCACCGACACGCTCGAGCTTCCTGTCGCCGCGATCAACGGCAGAAGCGGCAACTTCGGCAACGTGGGCGTCAACTTCCTGCTCAACATCGACGAGTCATACTTCGAGGACGGTGCCGACGTTAAGGTCGTTATCACCAAGGGCATCGGCGACGAGGCTGTTGAATACGAGTACCTCGCTTCCGAATGCGTATCCGGCACGCGCTACAAGTTCACCGTTCCGACTGCTGTCAAGGAGATGGCCGACGTTCTCAACCTCAAGGTTTACACCGCCGACGGCGAGACGCTCATCCCGCTCTTCGACAAGGAAGGCAATGATGTTACGAATACCGGTTACTCGTTCAGCATGAAGGAGTACTGCCAGCTTGCTGTTGCGGTATCTTCCAACGAGAAGATGGTAGCTCTCGCAGAGGCTTATCTCGACTTCGGTTACGCCGCGATGATCAAGTTCGATTACAACGCCGACCAGGTTGAGGATTTCGCACTCCTTGATAATGCGGACTACTCCGGACTCGAGGAATTCGCCGAGAACATCACCGACGAGTCGCTCGAAACAGTTGCCTCCAGCACCGCTACGGCGACTTTCGACTCGCAGATCAAGCTCAACAAGTACTTCACGTTCGAGAGGGGAACCGACGTCTCCGGATACAAGTTCTACCTTGACGGCGAAGAGGTTGAGGCTACCAAGGTCTCCGCGACGAAGTACCTCATCGAGGTCGAAGGCATCGCTATCAAGGACTTCGACGTCGCTTACGAGTTCAGCGTTGTAGACGAGGCCACAGGAGCTTCCTACACCGTTGAATACTGCGTCCTCAGCTACTTCCAGAAGGCGCTCACAACAGGCAAGGCTACTCCCGCAATGGTTGACCTCGCGAAGGCCGGCTACAACGTATATCTTGCCGCTGAAGAGTACTTCGGCTGATTAAAAAACGCACCGGCGCAGGGTTGGAAAATTTTGCGCCGGTGTGAAAAAAGATGTTGACAAGCTTCGAAAATTGTTTTAAAATAAAAAATGATTTTGGACGTGTTACCGTCTGATTCCGAAAATCGGAGGATTTTTCCGGAAAGGAGAAACACAATGAAAGCTTCATTTGAAAACGCCAAGATAGACGTGATCCTGTTCGCAAACGAGGATGTTGTTACATCTAGTGACAACGACGGCGAGGAGTTAGGCTTCGGCGATTCTGAGATCTAATTAAGAACTACTTCAAAGATTAACCTGAAGGCCGCGCGTACGAGTGGATTCGTGTGCGCGGCCTTTTTGAGTCTTTGTTTTTTCACTTTGATTTGGACCGGTTGGAAAGCGGATAATCTGTGCGGCGCGGAGGCTCCCTTAAAAGCTTAGAAAGGGAAGGTCCGCGCTTTATATTTCCGCCACGCCGGCTCTTCCTCTATAAGGCGAGGCGAAGAAACCGTGCCGGTCAAGGATTGTCCGGGAGAAGGGTTGACTTTAAACGATTATAAAACAGGGCCTTAAAACGGCCGCAAATCG
>CADAZX010000043.1 GCA_902792515.1 uncultured Ruminococcus sp. | reverse complement strand
TGCCGTCACGGTAAGATAAGATGAATATGACGAGTCAAAGGAATACCAGTAGCCGTTTTCCGCCTGCTGAAGTGATATGGTCGCGGACAGAATTCTCGAAGCTTTGGGAAGCTCGGGAAGGTTGTTGATTCTGAAGAAGGAGCGAAGCTTGTACATATTTGGGTCGGTGGAATCGTTCCCCACGTGCATCAGATAGTAGTAGTTGGAGTTGAAATTCTCCTGCGCGCTTTTTATGTAGGCGTCGGAAACATCGCCGTGCGTCGGACTGTCGGTAATGATCGTCGGGTCAATAACTACCGGGTAGACGCGCGTCTCGTTTTCAAGCCAATCGCGCTCCGGAGTAATGGTCAATATATATCCGTTTTCGGTCTGGTCAAGAGTGTATGTGGCGCTATCCGAGACATTGCCACGAGCGTCGTACATATACGCGTGCGGAATGATTGCTTCACCGATGTGAATGCATCCTTCTTCGTCAATGAATAACTCTGCGTCTGTTGTGACGGCAAAGCGGAAAGCAGTATCTTCAGGCAATGATTCGAGAATAATACTCTCTTTTATGTTGCGACCGTAGATAAGATATGAAACGGAAACATCGTTGAGAACGTTTGTGTATGTAAGCTGTGATTTGGCGTTCGGAACAGCGAACAATTCGGCGGATTTCGTACTGTATTCCCGCTTAGGAAGGTCGGTTATCCGCGCCTCTGAAGGCATAAGGTTATCGTTTATGAGTTCAAAAGAAGCGTTAATACCGTCGAAACAAACAGTGTATGACGGGCGGTCAAAAGTAAATGATAAATCTATGTCTGAGGCGGTAGGTTGAAAAGTATCTCCTTTGCGAACAAGGGTATTGTCATATTCGGCAAACCCGTCTGCGGTTTGGAAATGAATATTGAATCCGTATGAGCCGAGAGTGTAGGTTCCGTCGTTGAGTCGAAGTGTTTTAGAGTTAGATGTACGGAGGCCGGTATCTTCGAAAAGGGCGTCGATTTTATTATTAGACAGTTCTCCCTCTTGTGTAGGAAAATCCGTGAACTCGATTGGATCATATTCAGGCGTTACTGCTTGCGGATCAGTCAATAATTCTGCCCGTACGACCACTCGCATAGGCAATAGCGTGGCAATGATCGTGATTACAAGCAGAATTGCAATCATCTTAATTCCTTTGTTTTTGCTGTTTTGATTCATTCTAATCTTCCATACTTAATCTTACGATTTTTTACTCTTCGGGGCATTAGCGAAATACAGTTTTTCGGACGTACGCGTTTTATGGCGCCGGTCCGTTTACTTTAATCAATTCGGAATGCTTCGGTTTAACTAATCAATTATCAGCGCGCGGCTAAGCGTTTTCTCAAGACCGGAGAGAGAAGGATCGCCGCAGCCGCAAGGCAGAGCAAAACCGCAGGACCGCGGTCGCCGGTAGAGGGAGCCGGTTCCGCCGCCTTGAAACAGGAATCAAGCTTTTCGATGAAATCGCCGCCGGTTACCTTCCACGTTCCGCCCACTTTGTCAAAAACAAACGTCATCTCGATTCTGTCGCTCTCGCTGACAGTTTCAGGCTTTTCCAACGTAATCGCCTCAGCGGTGACCTTCAGCTCCGGGACCGCCGCGGTGAACAAATACGTCACTTCCGCGTGATTATCGTCCGCGGTAAGACTGACGATATCGCTCCCGTCGAAGAACTGAGGAATAAAACCGATACTGTCTTCGTGCGCAACAATGTTGTTAACAGTTTTATTAACTCTGCCGTCGACAACCTTCAGACCGCGCTCAAAACCGGTCAGCCTTTCCGCTATCTCAGCGGAGCAATATTTACCGGCGTAGGCTCTCCAGACATCCGGATCTTCCAGATTTTCCTCGGGAATGTATCTGTACCGCCAGTCCTTGTCTTTTGCGTTGCTTTCGTCGAAAAACCGTGTCGCGTAGCTTCCGGTGAATAAATATTTCAGTGCGGACTGACGATTTGCGTAGTAGTATAGGTCCTGAACACATACCCCGTACAGCTTTTTGAACGTTTCAGCGGTAAAGCCGCCGTCAAGACCGTCAGTTCCGTTTGCGGAAAACACAGTCTGAGAAAAATCGACCGCCTTGATTTTCCAGTTCCCGTCTTCGAGAGCAAATTTGAAAAGTACCTCGGCTTCTGGTTTTCTCGCAAAATCGTACTGTTTCGGATTTCCAACTTGTGGAAATCCGTCGACGACGGGATACGTTGTGATTTTCTGCGAAACATCGCACTTCACGGCAAAATACGCACTGCCGCCTTCCTCCGTTACAAGCCTCGCGTTTTCCGCCGCGTCAACCGGGAACGAAACCGCCGGCACAACGTCGACCTCCAGGTTTGTTAAAACAGATCCGTCGGTCTCGGGGTACACAACGTAGTACTCTTTGCCGTCACGGACAACGTAACGGTCGAACAGGTATTCAGATCCATTCACGATTCTGTCAGCGACGCTTTTGGTAAACGTGCTGTAAATCATCGATTTCAAAACGTCAGCGCCATATCCCTCCTCAACACGCCGCGCTTCTGCCGTGACGATGAGGCCTTTGTATTTTTCAATTACTATTAAGTCGTTATTGCGCGTTTTAATATCTCTGTTGCCGACCGCGTCTCTGAGAAAAACATAATTCCCGACCAGCGTCGCAACCGTCGCCTTGTCGATTTGAGGATCGCCGGCAAACGCGGGTATAGAAGACACCAAAACAACTAAAATCAAGAGATAAACAAATAAAAAAGATCTTTTCATAATTGCAACCCTCCCCTATATTATACTATATGCCTAACCATCGTATGAGATGTTCTTGTGGCAATAGTTTTCATATGAACCTCCTGTATTAGTGAATTATATTTATATATTACCGTCGTCAAAGTCATTTTCATTACCGGTGAGAATGCCGTGGTCCGGCAACCTTTTCGGAAACAATTTCAATACTCCCATGTATTTGTCAGTACATCCTCAAATCAGAGTTCAAAGGCATATTCGAACAGTATCACACTTTAAGAAGCTTGTAGCACTCTGTAGCAACAATTATATTGCTTTAATTTACAATTAATAGTATAATACTTTTAATATTTATTTCTACTGCCTTATTTTTTGATATTGGTAGCAAATATCGGCAGAGGCAAGATTTGTGCCTGAGATTGGAGGAAAAACTGGGGCTATGGATCCGAGAGCAAGGTTAACAAAAAACAAAATAGCAAATGCATATATCAGACTGCTAAATTCAAAACCGTATTCGGATGTCAGAGCGGTTGATATTTATACCGTCGCAGGCGTTCACAAAACCACGTTTTACCGCCACTTTAAGAGCATCGCAGAAATAGAAGATTACATTGAGCAGTCTGTTTTATCCGTCTTTGAAAAAATGATCATCAGTGTTTCATGGGATGACTTTTTTTATTGCAGAAAATCATTCCTTGCTTTATTGAAATCCACTGTAAAATCAAATTCTGAGTTTTATTCGAATGCTCTGTCCCTGAATCAAAGCATTCCGTTTGTCAATAATCTCAACAGGTTAATCAAAGAACAGGTTATGGAAATAATAAAAACGCATACTGTTCTTTCCGGAGATCAAGCCGACATTGCCATTACTTATGCGGTAGGCGGACGGATTGCAATTTACAGAAAATGGGTGCTTGGCGGATTCAATGTTTCCGAAGACACTATTTCAAAAGTGATGGAGCAAATCGCCTTCACTGGATTGGAAGGTCTTATTCTCGACTCCGCAATGAACGAAACAGCTTCTGCCGCACAGCCTATCAATTAGTTATTTCTTATCTTTTGTCGTTTCACTGTTCCCGAAACCTGCACGAGCCTTTTATGCGGTTATTGTTACTTATCCTGATTATACTGTTTTTCGCTTCACTATACCGCTTTTCGCGTTTTCTCATTTTTCCGTTTTCGCGTTTTCGCGTCTTTTGAAATTGACTGTGAGCGCTTTTTGGTGTAGAATTCATAGAACGGGAGACCTTCCGGCAATCGTATAACAAAAAACTCATCCCGCCGATGATATCCGTCTGCCGCGGCTCCCTCGCATTTACACCGAGTTTACGACGGCAAATTCGACCTCGACCTGTGGATGGATCCGGTATGGAGAGGCTCTCTTACAGCTTACGAGTCCGTCATGTTCGTCGGCAAAAACGACCGCGTCAGGCTGCTCTACGACGCCTGCGATATTATTTCTGTGCGTTCCTTCGACCTTAAAACCGAATACGTGAGAGGCGTGGATTATGAATACGCTGACGGACGGCTTTATATGCCGGAGGGGTCCGGCCTTTCATATATTCCGGAGGAGCTCTACTACTCGAAAAACCCGGAATTCCCGTTCAGCATCATCACCCTCCGCGACGGCGTTCAAACCGAAACGTACTTCAGCGAGCTCATCTGCAAATACCAGGTGTTTGTGACGTACACGCACAGCGAGGCCCGGACGCTCTTCACCCCGCCTGACAGCAGCGCTTCTTTTTCCCGCCTGCTCTCTAAACTCGAAAACGGCGAAGACGCTACATTCATATTCTACGGCGACAGCATCACCTTCGGCGCCTCCGCGACCGGACTTCTTGATTTTGACCCGCACACGCCCATCTGGCCTGTGATGTTTACGCTGAAGCTTGCGAAAAAGTACGGCTATACAGTCCGCTTCGTGAATACCGGACTTAATTCCACAGGGCCCGTTCCCGCGGAGCCTGCCGTTTTCGGAACAAACGGAACAATAACGTATATCAACCCTGCCGTCGGCGGCTGGACCGCTCCTCTCGGCATCGAAAAGTACGACGAATACGTGCGTCCGTTCATCGAAAAGTACGGCTGTGACATGTTTTTGATCGGCTTCGGCATGAACGACGGAGGCAACGACGCTGCCACCGAAAAATCGCTCATCGCGACCATCGCGGACAACGTCTACGGTCAGGCGCCTGACGCAGGAATCGTTCTTCTTTCCACGATGGTTCCCAACCCGGATTCGGTCAACGGCTGGTTCGGCAACCAGCACCTCTACGAAGCCGGCCTTTACGAGCTGGCGGACGAATACTCCGCGCGCGGTCTCCGCTGCGCCGTCGCTCCGATGACCACGATGAGCAGATCTGTACTCGCGCGGAAGCATTTTCGCGACTACTGCGGCAACAACGTCAACCACCCGAACGATTTCATGGTGAGGATCTACGCTCAGACTGTCTACACGACTGTTACAGGGGATTTTTCCCGCTGAAACAAAAACAAGATTCAAACTTGAAAAGGAAAACAAACGATGGGTAAATTAGATTTATCGACTGCGGCCAACCGGGACGACGGCTATATTCCCGCGTCCGCCTCGCTCTATTCCGGGATCTCGCGTCACGATTTTCCGGAGGATTTTCTGTGGGGCATCGCCACGTCCGCGGCGCAGATAGAAGGCGCGGCGTTCGAAGACGGGAAAGGGCTCGAGATATGGGACGTTTTCTCAAGAATCCCGGGGCGTACTTTTGGCGGTCAGACGCCCGATCTCGCGTGCGACTACTACCACAAATACCCGGAGCAGCTCGCGATGATGAAGGAGCTCGGCTTTAACTCGCACAGGTTTTCCTTTTCGTGGGCGAGGATCATTCCCGACGGAACCGGTCCTGTCAACCAAAAGGGACTCGATTTTTACAGACGCGCCGTCGATAAAATGCTCGAACTCGGTCTCACTCCGAACGCGACTCTCTACCACTGGGATCTTCCGCAGGGGCTCGAGGACCGCGGCGGCTTTTTGAATCGCGACGTCGTGAACTGGTACGGCGAATACGCGACGCTGCTATTCGAGACGTTCAAAAATGAAATTCCGCTGTGGGTGACGTTCAACGAACCGATCGCCACGTACGTGGGCTACGCTCTCGGCGCCTTCGCGCCCGGCCGCAGGCTTGAAAAATTCGGCAGGCAGGCCAACCACAACCTCCTCCTCGCACACGGCGAAGGCGTCAGGCGTTTCCGCGACGTTTTCGGCGAAAAGAAGCCTTACGACCTCTCGCACGCGAACATTGGTATCGTCGTTGACATCTGGCACCACCACCCCGCGCGGCCGGACAACCCGGACGACGTCAGGATCGCGGAGCTCGAAAACGAAAAGGCCTACCGCTCCTATCTGAATCCGGTTTTCAAAGGCTGCTACACGGACGCTCTTCTTAAATACATGGAGGAGACCGGCAGCATGCCCGAGATCAGGCCGGGTGACATGGAGAGCATTTGCGAACCGCTCGATTTCTTCGGACTCAATTGCTACAACCGCGTCGTCGACAGCGCGGAGCCTTCCGCGGTAAAGGAAGAGATCGAGTTCCGCGGCGGCAACTATATGGACAACGGGCAGGAATTCTATCCGGAAGCGATCTACGACGCGCTTCATAACCTGCGCGACAACTATTTCACGGACATTCCGGTCATCATCACCGAAAACGGCACGTTCAACTGCGGCGAGACACCCGTTCCCGACGAAAACGGTTATATGCGCGTGCATGACACTACACGCATACGCTACCTGCACGGGTTCCTCACCTGCCTCAAAAAGGCGATCGACGACGGCTTCGACGTGCGCGGCTACAACGTCTGGACGCTGCTCGACAACTTCGAGTGGCCGGCCGCGTACTCATACAAGTTCGGACTCGTCAAAACCGAACCCGGCGCTCCCGGTGAAAACCCGTACGTCAAAAAGGACAGCGCGTTCTGGTTCAAGCGGTTTTTGGAATAATCGCGCGTTCCGGATCACGCGGTTTCCGGAATAATAGCGCGTTCCGGATCAAGCGGTTTCCGGAATAATCCCAATCAGGCGGTTTCCGGAATAAACCTGATCACGCGGTTTCCGGAATAATCCTTATCAGTCGGTTTCCGAAATAAACCGGAATAGTGATAAAACGCGGCGCGTGCATTTCCCGTGCATTTCCCGTTCATTTCCCGGAAATATTTTTTCGCTTGACAACCCTCCGCCCGTTGCCTTACAATCAAAGCATAAAGAAGAATCATCCCGCGAAACGGTTTTTGATTTTTGAACGCGGAATCATCTTTGCGGGAGCATCTTGAAAAAGGAGATATCATGAAAAAGAATCTTATAAAACTGATTACCGTTTTAGCCGCGCTTGCGCTCCTTATGTCCGCCTGTGCTCAAAAGCCCGACAGCCCGAAGCCCGCTGATACCGCGCAGCCTGTTACAACGGAAGCTGCCGCCGACCCGACAGACGCGCCCACCGAAGAGCCGACCGACACGCCAGTACCGACCGATACGCCGGTTCCTACCGACACTCCCGCGCCGACTGCCGCCTCGATCGAACCCGGCACAAACGTGGCTCTCACCGCCGTTGAACTCGAAGTATCCTCCTCGACCGGCCCCGGACACGTACAGTGGGGATGGTCGTACGAATACATCAACGACGGCGTCAAATTCGACGCAACCATTCCGAACCTCGGCTGGACGAGCGCGGTCGGGCAGTACCCTTCCCTCGAAGACATCGATGACATTGAGGAGTGGATACTTTTGGAGCTTGAGACGTACACCAACGCCAACAAGGTCGTGGTTTGGCCGACGATCGACGGCTCATGCTTCCCTGTCGACTTCCACATCGAGGTATCGCTTGACGGCACCAATTATACAACGGTCGCGTCCGTTGAGGGCAACGACAGTGCTGCCAAGAGAAGCTCCAAGCCGGTCACAATGGAGTTCGACCCGATGCTCGTAAAGTTCGTCAAATTCGTTATCACTAAGCCTTATGCCACGCTCTCCGGCGCCGACGGAATCCTCTGCCAGCTCTGCGAGATCGAGGTTTATTCCTGCTGAGGCGTTTCAGGATTTAATTGATTTTGTGCGGCGCCGCCCCCTTAGGTTCTTTTGAGGGGGCGGCGCTTTTTTACCCGGTTTATTGTTTTTTCGATTGTGAGGCGGCGACTTTTCTGGTATAATAATTCTAACAATGACTCCTTCAAACACCCGGAGGATTAAGATGGAACTGACAAGCAGAGAGAGATTTATACGCACTTTTCAGCACAGGGAGATCGACCGCATCGTGATGATCGACGAGCCTTGGCAGGGAACGCTCCGCCGCTGGCACGAGGAGGGACTTCCCGCAGACGTCGCGTGGGAGGACTATTTCGGTTTTGACAGGCGCGTCACTTTTTCGATCGACAACTCGCCGCAATTTGAGCAGAAGATCATCGAGGAGACCGACCGCTATATCATCCACACTACGAACTGGGGCGCGACGCTGAAATCGTTCAAGGAGCAGGACTCGACGCCCGAATTTCTGGACTGTTTTATTTCCGACCCAGAGAGCTGGGAGATCGCGAAGGCCCGGATGACGCCTGACGAGAGCCGCATCAACTGGAAATGGCTTGACGAACGCTACAAAAAGGCGCGGGCGGCCGGCGAATACCTCGACCTGGCGCTCTGGTTCGGGTTCGACGTGACGCATTCCTGGGCTTCCGGCACCGAAAACGTTCTCATCGGCATGTACGAGGATCCCGAGTGGATCATGGACATGTTCGGCCACTACCTCGACGTGTCGCTCGCTCTCTACGACAAGATTCTCGCGAAGGGGTACGTTTTCGACGGCGTGCACTGGCCGGACGACATGGGCTACAAAAACACCACGTTTTTCTCGCTCGACATGTACCGCGAGCTGCTGAAACCGTTCCAGAAAAAAGCGTGCGACTGGGCCCACGAGCGCGGCATGTTCGTGGAGCTTCACTCCTGCGGCTACGTTGAACCTTTCATCCCGGACCTTATCGAAATCGGAGTCGACTGCCTCAACCCGATCGAGGTCAAGGCCGGAATGGACCCGGTCCGCATCAAAAAGACGTACGGCGACAAGCTCGCCCTCCGCGGAGGCATCAACGCGGTTCTCTGGAACGACAAGGACGCGATCCTCGCCGAACTCGACCGCCTCATCCCCGTTCTGAAAGAAAACAGCGGCTACTTTTTCTCCTCCGACCACTCGATCCCGAATTCGGTCAGCTTTGAAAACTTCAAGGCCATTGCCGACCGGATCCGCGAGCTCGGAAAGTACTGAGCCGCTTGTTTTCGTCTAAATTTAGGGTAGATCCGCACACGCCGCGCGTCAGAAGGCAGGCCTCGTCCTCAGGGAGTTGATGCGGAAGACCCCTTCTATGTGTTCTGCAAAAATGTCCGCGACGGGTACGTAATAGACCGTGGAGCGCGAGATTTTCGTTCCGTCCGGAAACTGCTGCCGCCTGACCGCCTCGGACATTTGGTCGAAAAAATCCGCCCAGCCCCACCAGGGGAAAGGTTCCATTGACGCCTCGATGATCTCCCTTGAGTTCACGCCTTCCATATCGGAGGGCTTTTCTTTCGTGACCCTGCAGACCACGAATTGGTACTCGTAACGGTCCGGATCTTTGATGCATAAGGTGCATTCATAGAACGGTTCAAAAAGGGTGTAGCGGAACCCGTCGTTACCGTCGATCTCCCCCTCCACTCTGATCTCAACGCTGTCGGATTCCGCGATATAGTCCGCCTTCACCGCGAAGCTCCCTTCGCCTTCGTCCGGTTCTTTCAACGTCATCCGGTCGACCGCACTGAGGTCCGGAGCGACTCCCAGCCTGCTTTCGAACCATTCCCGGAGTTCTTCCGCCGTACACGTCATAACGCAGACCGGCACGTCTCCGTCAACGTACTCCGTCCATCCTTCGTAATTCCCGCCCGACGACGCCACGTTGTTCAGCACTTCCCACTTAAGGCCGACAAGGTAGTAATACTTCATAAGCTTCTCAATCGGCAACGAAGACATGTCGGGCGTGTCGCCGAACAACAGCAGAGTATCCGGCGCATAATAAATAAAATCGCTCTGATCGCCTGCACTTGGGCGGGTGTGGCGGTCCTTCTCAACCTTCCCGCCGTTCGAATGTCCGGGCGTCGCTTTCGGCGTGGCAGCCGGCGTTGATGACGGTGCGGGGGACGGCTCGCGGGCAGGTTCCGCCCTCAGGAGCAGAAGCGCCGGTATCAAAGAACAGCCTGAGCAGGCAAATACCGCGACGATCACAAACGCCGCAACGATTCTTTTCAGTATCGGACTCATTTTCTTAACCCTTTCGTAAACCATCTTTACCCCTTCGTAAACCCACCGTACTGTCACACCGGTTTATCAGTACAAAATGCCGCGCACCTCTTTATTTCGCGGGTGCGCGGCATTTTTTATCGCCGTACGCCGCCGCGTTAAGCGGAGCGTCATCCGGCTTTATCTGCTAATCATTCCCCGGCAGGTTCATTAACTTCTACCGGTTCCTCGGCCTTCTCCTCAACCGGAGCGGCCTTCTTTTTCTGGCTCCAGCGAAGGATGACGTTGACGATGATGCCCATGATGAGAGCGGTCGCGATGGACGTGATGGAGACCTTTCCGAACGTGAAGGCCAGGCCGCCGATGCCACAGATCAGGATCACCGATACCGTGAACAGGTTGCAGCTGTCGTTGAGGTCGGCTTTCTGGATCATCTTAAGACCGGAAACCGCGATAAAGCCGTAGAGGGTGATGCAGACGCCGCCCATTACGCAGCTCGGGATCGAGCTCAGGAACGCCATGAACGGTGAGAAGAACGAGACGACTATCGCGAATACCGCAGCCGTGAATATCGTAACGATCGAAGCGTTTCCGGTGATCGCCACGCAGCCGATGGACTCGCCGTAGGTCGTGTTGGGGCAGCCTCCGAAAAATGCGCCGGCCATGGAGCCGATGCCGTCTCCGAGGAGCGTTCTGTGGAGTCCGGGCTCTGCCAGAAGGTCTCTCTCAATGATCGAGGAGAGGTTCTTGTGGTCGGCAAGGTGCTCGGCGAAAACGACGAACGCAACCGGAACGTACGCAACCAGAACGGACACGAAGTAAGTAACGAGCTGTGATCTGTAAAGCGCGGGATCGGCCGCTTCCGCAACGCCGGCAACCGCGTTTTTGATACCCTGAATTCCCTTGAGGAAGCTGAACTCGGGAACCGCGACAAACGTCTTGACTCCCACGCCGTCCGCCACAAGCGCCTTGAAGGGCGTGAAGTCGATTACCTGGAGCGCCTCAACCTTCGCGGCAATGCCGATCAGCGTGAAGCAGAGC
Organism: uncultured Ruminococcus sp.; assembly: GCA_902792515.1. GTDB lineage: Bacteria > Bacillota > Clostridia > UBA1212 > UBA1212 > UBA1212. The sequence continues at coordinate 11,966 of CADAZX010000043.1, read as the reverse complement.
GCCACAAGGTAGCCCGCGGCGATACCGATAATGAACGGGATCAGTTTGGCCATCTTTTTGCCGTACGTGGAGCAGACTACGACGACGATCAGTGTCACGAACGCGCAGAAGAATCCGATGAACGATTTGAGGTCGCCCGCAACGTTGCCCGCAGCGCCTCTTACCGCGTCGCCAACCGCGTTACCCGCAAGGCTGAGACCGATGATCGCGACCGTGGGGCCGATAACGACCGCCGGCATGATCGTGTCGATCCACTTCGTTCCGACGAGCTTCACGATAAGAGCGAGAACCGCGTAAACGAGTCCGGCGAAAATCGCGCCGACGATGAGTCCGAGGAATCCGAGCTCTTCGTTGCTCATCGCAAACGCACCCGAAAACGCCGCAAACATCGAACCAAGGAACGCGAACGACGATCCGAGGAAAACAGGGCTCTTAAACTTGGTGAAAAGCAGGTACACGATCGTTCCGACGCCCGCGCCGAAAAGCGCCGCCGACGGTGTCATGTGGCTGCCCGTCACCTGGTTCACAACGCCCGGAACAGCGATGGTCGCCGCCATGATTGCCAGGAGCTGCTGCAGTGCGAACACTACAATTTGTCCGGACTTAGGTTTGTCCTGGACATCATAAGTTAATTTCATAAATACCTCCATATCTTGCACACTCTGGTACAAATTAATATCTATCACCCGGGAATTTATCCCGTTATGACCTGTGTTTTCCGGCTTTTTTCGGCGTTTTTCCGGATTCTCGAACGGTTTCCGTTTTTCCCCGGTTCCGCAACGGATTTTCCGGTTTCCGGCGTTTCTCAGCCGTAAAGCTCGACCGCGATCCTGTTCTCGAACGGCGGTATCTTTACCTCGATATGCTCCGCCTTGGACGTCGGCACGTTTTTCCCGATGTAGTCGCCCCTGATCGGGAGCTCTCTGTGCCCGCGGTCGACAAGCACAACGAGCTGTATCCCAGCAGGCCTTCCCGCGCTCATGACAGCCTCCATCGCCGCCCGCACAGTCCGCCCCGTGAAAAGGACGTCATCTACAAGAATGACGACCTTCCCGTTAACGTCGACGCCGAGAGAAGTCGATCTGATTTTCGGACTCTCGGACAGTTTGGTAAGGTCGTCACGATAAAATGTTATGTCAGCGGTGCCGACTTCGGGTCTTATCCCCTCGATTGATTCGATGTTGTCGGCGATGATTTCGGCCAGCGGCACGCCCCTTCTTTTGATGCCGACGAGACAAAGGTTCCCGCACCCGTTATTTCTCTCAATAATCTCGTGCGAAATCCTTTTCAGTGCCCTTTTCACGGCTTCGTCGTTCATCAGAGTGGCTTTGTATGTGCTCAAAACACCGGCCCTCCCGTCGTTTGGAATCACTGTGGATATGATACTACTTTTTGCTCCCCTTTGCAAAGGGTTTTAAGCGGTTTTTCCGGTTTTCGAAAACGATTTTTGCATGCGTTTTGCGGTATTTCCCGCGGACGCTGTGGATTTTCCGGAGTTGTGGATTTTCCAAGCGGCGTCGCGGGTTTTCCGGAAGCATTGTGGATTCTCCAAAGGCATGGTGGATTCTCCGGGGGTGTTGTGGATTCTCCATAGGCGCTGTGGATTCTCCGGCGGTGTTGTGGATTCTCCATAGGCGCTGTGGATTTTCCGGCGGTGTTGTGGATTTTCCATAGGCGCTGTGGATTCTCCGTAGGCGCGGTGGATTCTCCGGAAGCATTGTGGATTCTCCGGCGTTGTTGTGGATTCTCCGGGGACGTTGTGTTTTTTCCGACGGCGCGGTGGATTCTCCGGGGGTGTTGTGGATTCTCCATAGGCGCAGTGGATTCTCCGAAGGCGCGGTGGATTCTCCATAGGCGTTGTGGATTCTCCAGAAGCATTGTGGATTCTCCGCCGTCTAAAATCAAACCTCTCCCTCTACCACCTTCCGGTTTATCTCGCGTATGATCTTTTCATACCGTTCCTTGTCCTCAAGGTAGCTGACGCCGTGGTCGGCGTTCGGGAACACGTACCTCTCGCAAAGCGGATTGACTTCGGGAAAGCGCTCGCTCATACTGCAGGGCACGTAACCGTCCGCCTCACCGTGAATGACCGTAATGTGCGTACGCGACTTCCGCACCCCGTCTTCGGCCGTGATCTCGCCCGGATCAAACCTTCCGAAAATTCTCGCGCCGCAGTAAATCGGCACGTATGCGGCGCTCGCCGGAAGCCCCATTCCCGCCGTCACCGACTTGATGATGTCCTCCGGCGCGTTAAACGGGCAGTCCGCGATGATCCACTTGACGTTCGCCGGCAGGTCCTCGTCACACGCCATCAGGACCGTCGTAGCCCCCATGGAGATTCCGTAAAGAACGATTTTAAGATCATTTCCGAATTTCCCGATGCAGAAATCGATCCAGTCGCGGCAGTCGTGCCTCTCTTTGATCCCGAACGTAATCGTGTGGCCGCCGCTTGTGCCGTGGGCCCGCTGGTTCACGACAAGAACGTTGTTCCCGAGCTTGATCAGCGACACGAGCCCGCCGCTGAAATCGCGGCACGGTGTGCCCCTGTAGCCGTGAAAACAGATCGCGAACGGGGCGTCTGGCGGGTAGTTGAGGTACAGTCTTCCGGTCAGCTTCGTGCCGTCGCGCGCGGTTATTCCAACGTTTTCGTACGGGATCGCGGCCGCCGCCTTGATCATCTCCTTCGGCATGCAGCCGTACCGCCCGTAGTTGACCCCCTCCGGGATCCGCATGTCGTTATTTTGCCCTTTTTTAGGCGAAAAGAACACGATAAAATAAGTCACCGCGCAAAACGCGATAAACAAAACCGCCAATGCACCAATGGCTATTGCCACGCCTGTAAGAATTTCCGCCCAAAGCATAAACCGTCTCTTTTCCGCCGTAAAAGCTTTACCGGTAAAACCGGCCGCTATCAGTTGTCCTTCACAATTTCCGGGAAATCACACTTCCCGGCGTGGAAATAAACCGTTTTCTGGGAAATATTTCCCGACAGATCTTCGGCAGAGATCACGAGGCTGAAATCGCCTTCATTGAGGCGCCCGAAGCCGTCAAGCGCGCCCTTCTGCCACTCGAAAGAAACCTCCGCGATCCCGAATTCATCAACAGCGGCGAAGTTCGGTACCGGAACCGTTCCCGCGGGGCAGGACACGTTATCCGTTTTGACGTGAATCTCCGGCGGGACCGTGTCCTTCGCGACGACCTTCACGGAAACGTTTTTCTCCGCCGTATTCTTTCTGCTGTCACGCGCGCGCATCGTCAGCTTGCATGCGGTCCCCTCGGCGGGTAGACCGTCCGCCTCGAGCGCGACGCCGTCCTCCCAGACATATTCCACCGGAAAATAAGTTTTCTCCTCTTCGTCATACGCACGAGCACCGAGTTCGAGCCTGCTGCCCTTAGGAATGCTGACCGTGTCCGGTCCGTCGTATAAGATTTCCGGGGCGCTTACGTTGTCCGTCCTCAAATTCAGTTTCAGAGAGTCGATATAGAACGCGCCCGACCCGCTGTGCCTCCTGACGCCGACCTCGAACGCCCTGAGCATGCCGTTTTCGTCCGCGAGCGCGTAGAGTTCGTTATTGTTCCGCCTGTAGTCGCGCGCGTCAATGGTGACGCCGATTCCGCTGGCGTAAACGGTGCAGGTCATCCAGTTGCCGACGCGTTTGGTGATCTCGTACCGCATCAAATACACCGAAGTATTACCGGGAATCGGGATTCTGATCTCCGGCTTGCTCTCCGCGTCCGAGTCCGTCGCCTCGACGTATATCCTGAACGAAATCGACTTGATCGCGTTCACGCTGATGCCCGCCGCCGAAAAATCAAACGTATACCCCACGTTGGCCCCCGGATTCGAGGCGAGCACGTATCCCTCGTAGCCCTCGGGAACGCCCTCCCCCGCCGCCTCTTCGGCCGACAGTATCCTCATATTTTTCGAGCCGGCAGCTGAAACTTTTCTCATCGACGCAAGAATCTCGCACTCTCCGAACTCCGCCTCGAGCGCCGCCTCTTTTTCCGTTTTTTCCGCCGCGTTCCCCGTGAAACCGCCGTTTTTCAACGCAAAACACGCCGCCAGGAGAGCCACCGCGACCGCGAAGGCGACGGCGCGCCTCAACACAAAATATTTCCCGGAAACGTTTGATCCGCCAAAAATTCTTTTCATTTTAACGCCACCTTTCGCCTCACTCTAAAATATTCGCTCTGATCGCCGCGAGCTCTTCCTTCGTGACTCCGATGTCCTTGAGAAAAGACTCGGTGTTCTTGTAGATATTCCCCTTGCCGTAGTCGCGCAGGTAGTTCAGCATCGCCTTCAGGTTGGAGGTAGTCACGTCCGCCTCGGCCCTGTCGCGCGTTCCCGACGTCGAAAAATACGACACCTCGTACTCTTTCAGAATGTCCTCCTCGCTTACGCCCGCGATCAGGTACAGAAAACACGCCAGCGTGCCGGTCCTGTCGCGCCCGATCTGGCAGTGAAAATAGACCGGGAAGTTGTCCGGATCCGCGAAAACTTTGATCTCTCTCGCGAATTCCGCCTTATAATCCTCCGAATTGATGCCCATGTCACCGATGTAGCAGGGCGCCTTGACGGGAATCGCGTTCACGTATTTGCCGAGAACGGATGTCTCGGTACCGTTTCTCAAGTCGATTTCTGTCTTGATTCCGTACTTTTCGAGAAATTCCAGCCGCCCCTGCTTCGTGATTCCTTCGATCGCGCCGCCTCTGAAAATGATTCCCTGCCTGACGCGCTTGCCGCCCCTTCCTTTAAGTCCGCCGAGATCGCGCGTGTTGGAGACGCCGTCGATCCAGATCGTGCGCCTGAAATCCTCAGTTTTAAAGCTGTACAAAACGGACTCGACGGTCCTGTCGCCGTAGACCGCGTAGATCTTGTAATAGTACGTCTTCCCGGCGAAAAGATCCGGCACCTCGACGCTCTTTTCGAACGACATAAAAGTTGCGACGCCCTCGCCGCCCTCGATCGGAATCTCCTTTGAAAGGCTAACGCCCACGATATAGTAAAGGGCGTCCTCGCAATCCCATTTCAGAGTGACGGGAACGGGCTTGTACTGCTCGCCGCCTCCCGCTCTTCCCGCCGAGGAACCGGTCCCGTAGTAGTTCAGGAAATACGACCTGAGCTCCTCGCCCAGAATCGGCACCTCCGCTCCGTCCCGGATTTCCGCCTTAATAAGCGTTCCGCCCTCCGGAACGTGCTTCGGCGCGCACCCGAAACAGCCGAGAATCATGATAAGGCTGCCCAGCAAAACGCAGGCGCACCTGATTACCGTTCTTTTTTTGTCTTTCATCGCCAAAATTTCCTTTGATAACTTCAAACTGCCGCCGTCGCCGCCGGCCTTCCTGTCACCATTTTACCAAAAACCCGCCCCTCTCTTCAAGCGCCGCGCACGCTTTCTCTCCCCGCGCGGCGCCTTTTTTCGCGCAAAACCCGGTTAATCCGGACCTTAAGTGTCATTCCGGCTCCGATTCCGGCTCCTCCTCAAAAACTCCGCTTCCTTTCGCCGCGAAAATGTGGTAAAATATGCACAGCGCAAACCGCCATCCAAATAATACCCGAAAACGGAGGTGAACCGACGTGAAAAGCGCCAAGGCAACACTCGAAAAGCTTCAAAAAAACCGCCCCGACCTCGACATCCGCGACGTCGAAGCGGAGCACTTTTCCGCTATGATTTTTAAAGACCGCGACTATCCCGACGGCGACGACGTTCTCAGCATGATTCTCCCCTGCGACGCCGCCTTTCACCTTACCTACTCCGGCCGCCGCCGCTTCTGCGTCATAACCGAAGAAGGCGAATTCTACCTTGTCGACCCGGTTTCCGAAACACCCGGCAGCCTCTTCGCCGAGCATGCCGAAAAGATAACCCTCTAACCCCCCGCAAGGATCAGAAACGGCTTAAAACTCTTTCTAAAATAATGCAAAAACGCGTGCTCCCGTCCCGCGTGTTCCGCTGATTTTTTCCTAAATAACGGCAAAATCCGGAACCGCCTCGTATGACGGAGCGCGCGTTTCATATTAATCATTAAGGTACGACCGGACTCAAAATGTAATCAAGGTCTTCCCGGTCTTCCCCCGTGCCCTCCGGGGCCTCCCTGGCCTTCCGGGCCTCCCGGGCCGAACTGTCCTCCTCCGCCGTATACAAGCGAAGTCATTTTGACTGTTTCCGACCACGAACCGGCCGTCAGCGTGTACGTTCCGCCCTGCTTGATTTCGGGCGCGCTGACCACGACAGAGTTGAAATTCTTTTCCGGCGTAAACGAAGCAATCACGTTCCCTTTCGAGTCCTTAAGAGTTATCTCCGTCCCGCCGCTCACCGCCGTCTGCGAGGTCAAAAGGATCGACCCCTGCGTCGAAGACGAACCGAAGTTCTGTGCCATCCCGCTCGCGCCTGCCGCGATCAGAACTCCGCCTGTGATCACGCCGGAATTCTCATAGTCAATCGCGCCGTTTCCGCTGTTCGTCGGTCCGGACACGTAGATTTCGCCGCCGTTTACGGCGAGAATTCCGTTGCTGTCAAGACCGTCGCCGGAGGCGTTCACTTTAACGAACCCGCCGTTTATCGTGAGCGAGCAGTTTGTCGAACCGCCGTAGCCGCCGTAACCGCCACGCGGATTTCCCGCAACGGCACCGTCCGCGGAATTTCCCGCCGAGGCGTTAAAGCCGTCGTCGCTTGAAGTCAGGTCGACTCTTCCGCCGTTCACGGTGATCTTTTCGCCCTCGATGCCCTCATAGCTCGCCGCTATAGTGATATTTCCGCCGTCGATAACGACCTCCGAATCGGCGTGAATGCCGTCGTCCCCGCTTGTGAGAGTGAATGTTCCGTTCCCGAACGCTACTGCCGTGTTCGAGTGAATCGCGTCGTCGGCGCACACAAAAACAAACGTTCCGCCGTTAAAAACAGCCGTTCCGTCCGCCTTGATACCCTTTGTGCTGACAGTGTCCTGCGACGTCTGCCCATAGCCGTAGCCCGAACCGGGTCTGCCGCCTCCCCACGGGTTAAACTGACTCTGTCCGCCGCTCACGCCTTTATATTCACCGGCGGTTACGTCAAAAGACCCGCCGTCGATCCTTAGCGATCCGGACACGTCGATGCCGTCGCCGTCCGCCTTGAAAACGAACGACCCGCTTTTAATGTACAGGTTTCCCTTTGAAGTGTCGTCGCTGTTTGCGCAGTGGATCGCGTCCTTCCCGGAAGTCACCGAGAAAGAGCTTTCCGCTGTTTTCAGGCTGTCCTTTGCCTGAATTCCGTGTCCCGCGGCGGTGATCTCAACAAAACTGCCGTAGAAAACCACGTCGTCCTTCCCGACGATTCCGTTGCCCTCGCCGCATTTGACCGTTATCTTTCCGCTCCCGTTAAACGAAATGTCCTCCTTCGAGAACACCGCCCCGTCAACGTTGTTGTCGTCGATCTGCGAGAAAGCGCCTTCCGTCTCAAACGCGTTTACGGTCCCTTCCGCCGCGGTAACAACGACCTTGTCGGCCTGCACCACGTAAAGCGCCGCAAACCCCGCGCATTTCACCGAAACACCGTCGAGAACGAGCTGGAGTTTATCCGTCTTCGGCGTGTTGACGACGATCCTGCCGTCAGAAAGTGATCCCTTTATTATATATGTTCCGCCCGCCGTTATCGTAACAACGTCACCTGAAACATCAACGTTTCCGCCGTCGGCCTCACTCGCGCCGTCCTTCAGCACAACCGTTACCGCGTCCTCCGCGGAATACGTGGCGTTAATGTCCCGCGACGAAAAATCCGTTGCGACGTTGACCGTAACGGAGCCCGCGCTTCCCGGCTCCGCCCCGCTGATTTGCGAACTGTCCGAACCGTTTTCCGTACCGTTTCCCGCGCCTTCGCCGGGAACGTATCCCTTAATATACGAGCACGCCGAAAGACACACCGCCGCCGCCAGCAAAAACGCGGCGGCGCTGATTATTCTTTTTACTTTCAAATTACTTACCGACAAAGCGTTTCAACCTCCGGACCGTTCGACCAAGGAACGGAATTCGTTTAAAAAGGAAGAGAGTTCCCCTCCTCTTCGCCTGCAATTCTACCGCGCCGCACTTAAAAAATGCCAAATTCCCGCGCTGAAAACGCAAAACCCTGCCGGAAAACGCAAAACCATGCCGGAAAACGCTTAAAACACTCTAAAAAAATCTATTTCGCCGCAATATCTTCTATCAAAACCATCAGCCCGTCCCTGGCGTCCAGTAGACTGTTTTTGCATCTCATGTCCACGTCGGCGATTTCCGCGATGATCTCCGCAAGCAGCTTTTTGTTGTAATTCTGCACCTGCCTGACGTATTTTTTCGCCACGTACTCGTGAATTTTCAGGCTGTCGGCAACCTCGCGTATGTTGTAATTCTGCTCCGTCAGCGAGCACGTATTATACAGCGCCTGGAAATGCTTCGCGACTGCCGCGAGCACGACCTGCTCCGGAATCCTGTCTGCGAGAATCGCGCCGAGCATCGTCATCGCCTTGTCGCAGTTTTTCTCCGCGATAGCGTCTGTCAGGTCGTACATTCTCGCTTCGGGCGAGAGCTCCGTCGCCTCCTGCACGCATTTTTCGTCGATCGTTCCGCCCTGCGGCACAAGCATGCTAAGCCTGTCCACCTCGTTTATCAGCCTGAAAAGCTCCTTCCCGGTGCCTCTGAAAAGCATCAAAATCGCGCCTGTCGTGATTCCGCGCCCGTTGGCGGCGGCCTTTTTGACAAGCAGCTTGATCACTTCCGACTCCGGCTGGACCGCGCACTCCAGCACAAGGCCGCACGCTTCCGCGACCTTGTAATTCGCGTTGTTTCTGTCCGCCTCCGTCTCGCGGAAAATCACGATACTGTCCCCGGACAGCTCCGCCAAAAACGAATAATCTCCGGCGCTCTTCGCCGACCCTTTGAAAATCCCCGAATCTCTCACTGTCACGACCTGAGTCTCCGACAGAAGCGGCGACGTCTCAAGCGCCTCCTCGAGAGCCGCCGGTGTTATTTTGCCGTCAAGCGCCGTAACCGCGTCCTCGCCGACTCCGGCCATGCCTATCACGATCTTCGTGAAATTCGACTTGAGATAGTCCTCTTCGCCGTAAAAAAGATATACGTTTTTCAGTTCACTCTGCCGGAGAGTCCTCGCAAGCTCGGTCGCCCCGGTCACACCCTCGCTCTTTTTTGCCATAGCCAAACAAACTCCCTGCCGAACAGATCGACCGACGCGGTAACGCGTATCGCCCCGTCCCTGTCCGTTCTGTAGATATTTCCGGAACGAACACCCCCGTCCTCAAGCGTTTGAAGCACCTGTTTTGACGGATGGCCGTAGCTGTTCCGGTAGCCTACACTAATGATAACATATTTCGGCGAAATCTCCCACAGTATTTTTTCGTCTCCCGACGTTCTCGACCCGTGATGCGCGAGGCAGAAAACGTCCGTCTCCCCGATAAGCCCCCTCTCCGCAAGCTCCAGAAGCTCCTCGTTCTCCGCGTCCCCCGGCAGCACGACGCTCCCCCACGCGCCTCTCAGCGTCACCACAAGCGAGCCGTTGTTCAAATTGTCCGAGTCAAAAAGCGGCTCCGCGAGGTCCATCCGAGTATACTTCCCGAGTCTGCACGACAGAAGCCCGCTGACCGTTTCCGTCTCCACCCCGAAGCACGCCCCCAGCTGCGCGCAATATGTGTCGAACATGTTGTCCGGCACGAAAATGACGTCCGGCCGGTACTCCTTAAGAACGTCCGCAAGCCCTCCGTAGTGGTCCGAATGGCCGTGGGAAATCACGATAAACGACAGCTTTCGCACCCCCTCCTTTTTAAGAAGCGACGCGATATCCGTGTTCCCGTCCCCGGTGTCCACAAGCCCGCACACGCCGTCCGAGGTCCGCACCAGCGCCGCGCTGCCCTGCCCCACGTCGAAAAAGATCACCTCCGCCTTTGGAAGCGCGCCGAACATAAGCGATACCGCCGCAACAGCCACCGCGGCGCACGGCAAGATCTTCCCCCTGAACCCGCGCACAGCCCACAGCAAAAGCGCATAGTACACGACAACAAACGCTATCCCCGGCGTCCCGCACTCTACTCTCAAAAACCACGACTGCCCGCCCGCGATCTTCCCCGCAATCCAGCCGAGCACGTACGAAAGACCCGTCAGCCCCTTTGCCGCCACTCGCATCGCCCCCGCCGCAAAAGGCAGTTTGTCGAGAAAAAAGATCGCGTATCCACCCACGCACAGCACGCACGCTATCTCGGACGCAAACGCCGACATAAATATCCCGCACGGCGAAAACGAGTTAAAAAGAGACATAAGCACCGGTAAAACGCCCGCGTTAACGGCGATTCCGGGCAGGAACACCCCTGTGACGCCTGCTTTTCCGGAAAACGACTTCTTGAGAACCGGCAGTATCACCGCGATTGAAAGAGCCGCCCCGTAAGAAAGCACGAACCCCGTCCCGAAAACCGCGAACGGCTGCACCGCGAGCTGCACAGTCCCCGCGAGCCCGATGGCGTTAACGGTATTCACCGGCTTTCTGAGCGCCGTCGCGACTGCCGAGTACGCGAAAATCACCGCCGCCCTCGTCACCGGAAAAGTTCCCCCCGCCACAAACCACAAAAAGCATACCGGCAAAAGCAGCAGAAGCTTCCGCCTCCCCGTGTCCAGAAGCGTCTTCTTCATGACTGCCGCGAACGGCATCGTAAAGTACGAGACATGCGCTCCCGAAACCGCCATAAGGTGCGCGAATCCCGCCCTCGCGAGGTTGCTTTTCGTCTGCCTGTCGAGCAGTCCGGTCTCACCTGTCATCACCGCGTTGACAGACGCGGCAAACCCGCCGTCAAGGTACTTCGCAAGGCACGAGGACACCGCCGCACGGACTTTCGAGGAGGCGCGGCTGAGCGATATAAACGCGTGAAAAACTCCTTTTTGCGCCTCCGCGGCAACAAATTCCCCCTCCCGCGCATATAAATAGTAGCTCACGCCGTGCGACAGCAGATACCTCGCATAGTCAAACTCCCCGAAATTCCGCGCCGTCTCCGGTACCCTCGCCCTCACAGAGGATGCTCTGACCGTACCCGCCGCCAGGATCTCTTCACGTTCCGAAGCCGTTATGTAGCCGCATTTCACAAGGATTCTCACGCGTCTCCCTCCCCACAAACAGTTCAAAACGAAATCCTCCTCCGCGTTCCACGGCTCTCTGACCGCCTCGCCCGTTATTTCGCCCAGCTCCTCCGTCGCGCCGTACCGGTGCGTTCTCTCGGCGTACAGCCCCGAAAACACAAACGATAAAATAAACACCGCACCGAAAATGTACGCAAAAGGCGCCGTTCTGATTTTTCTCCAGACTCCTGCCGGCATACGTGCCTCACCCCCTCCGGAACACACTCTAACGCAACGCGATATTTTCCGCAAGACCGGGAAATATTTTTTTCGCATTTTCGCAAAAATTCTTTTTTCCCGTTTTTCCGGCGTAACACGCCGCAATTTTTCGCGAATAGTTTTTCACGGGGAACCGCTCGTGATTCCGGCGCTTTCCGAAAGTTTTTCGAAGGTTTTTTCTGAAAGATTTTTGAAACCTCAAAAAAACAGTTGACAAATCTCAGCAAAATGGTATACTTGCATAGCGGCGAGCGAAAGTCGCTTTTTTTGCGGGTGTTGTTCAATGGCAGAACGTCAGCCTTCCAAGCTGAACACGAGGGTTCGATTCCCTTCACCCGCTCCAATGTGCCTGTAGCTCAGCTGGATAGAGCAACGGCCTTCTAAGCCGTCGGTCGGGGGTTCGAATCCCTTCAGGTACGCCAATCCGGTGATAATAATAGAGAGGACCCACCTGTACCCATGCCGAACACAGTAGTTAAGCTCTCTGATGCAGACGATAGTCAGCTGGTGACGGCTCGCGAAAATATGTCATTGCCGGATTAATATTCCTCCTTAGCTCAGTTGGTAGAGCGCGTGACTGTTAATCACGATGCCGTTGGTTCAAGTCCAACAGGGGGAGCCA
>CADAZX010000042.1 GCA_902792515.1 uncultured Ruminococcus sp. | reverse complement strand
ATTATTGTGGAAATTGAAGAGCAAACAAAATATGACGAAATGGCAACAAAAAAGAGGCTGTTACATCCCCGGCAGAATTGCCAGTTTTTTAACAGCCCCTTAACTTATTAAATGCGGTTATACATCGCTGAAAACTAATCCAACACCGAAGAAATCTGCATTTTGGCAATCACGTGCGGGTACATATGCCCGCTGATACGTTCATATTCATAAATGTTGAACCACTCGCCATCAATTTCGAACCGGTACTGGTCAAAGTCCTTCTCCGGATCTTTTTTGAGAAACTCGGAGTCGCGCCAGACTTCCCGAAGCAACGGCAGTGAATAAATAAGCGTGGTCGTGCCGCCTGATCCCTGATGAAAATAAGAGAACTCGACTGCCAGATAATAGCTGCCGTCTTTTTCAAACAAACACGCGGGCCAGCCTGTGGAAGAACGGTTTCCGGTATCCCATGATATTACGTCTGACTGTAAAACGAAGTCGCTGTCAAAAACGCCGAATCTGAATTCCCCGTTCTGCAAATATACGCAAAGCCACCGGTCGCCTATCTGTTCGAAAATGTGATGGCCGATCACTTCCGGATACCCCTCGTAATACCATTCTTCAGGGACGAAAAATATTTCACCCATATCCATTGGCCCCCCGAGACCGTCAACTTGCAGTGGCTGGCGGTCTTTGTATTCGGGGTAAAGCTGTTGGTAGACCGAAATAATGTGCAGCTGCTCTTCTGTGGGGGCAGTGACGGCAAGCCTTTTCCCCTCATGTATCTTGAACGGGCTTAGCGCTAGAGGCTTGATAGTTGGGTCTGGTTCTTCTGTCGGTTCGGGAGACGGGGTGCTTCTCAGACCGCTATCGCCGGAACCGGTCGGGGCTTCCGTTGGCTGCGCGTCAGGAGTTCCGGGGGTCGCCGTCTCCGCGGAACCGGTGAAGGGTTCGGGCGTGAAGTTTTCCTGCCGGCGTACCCAATCGCAGCCGGCGGTCGCGGCAATCAATGCGAAACATATGACCGCGAGCACTAAAAATACAACGGTTTTTTCTTTCGTAAACATAATGAATTGCTCCCCTGCAAACAAGTAGTCTGTCTAAAGCTATTATAACATATCTTCGCCGGGGAAAAAAGTGACAAAACGCAACCGGGAACGGCCAAAATTGCAAAGTGGACGTTCCCGAACAATAACGGTTTACCGAATGTCGTTCAGAACGCCGATGAGGATTGGCAGCTTCGTGGCGTTGTCGACTATTGCGTAGATAAAGGGTCTGTCGAGAGAGACGGTTTTCGGGGACTCCTGGCCGGGGGCTGCTTCTCCCGGGGCGATTATCGCTGTGACAGCGGCTGCTCTCGTTCCCGACTCGTCCACGTCGATGTGCGTCTTGTGGATAACGTTTCCGATGAACAGCCCCGAGCCTGCGCCGCCTTTTACTTCGCCGTTTTCGTCCGCGAACCCTCCGAGACCTGATAAATCAGCCGCCAGCGGGTCGAAAGCCTTGACGATGCCCATGCCGCGGAGTGTGCCGGTAAGACTCGAGCCCCAGTCGAAGGAGAACTTGGGCATGCTGATAATCGCAGTGCCGTCGTCCCGACCGATGAGAGACAGGAAGGTTCCGGCGTCGAGCGTCTTGAGGTAGCTTTCCGTACTGACGCCTTCGTTGGGAAGAATCGCGGCGAATGAGTATCTTCCGTCGTACGATTTCAGGAATCCGGTCTCGTTCTCGCCCTCAAAGTAGTAATACTCACGTGAGGACATCATTTTGACGCTCCTGTCGCCGCCTGTTCCGTGAAAAACACCGTTCCTCACGCTGTTTTCGGTAAATTGTTCGCTCCAAAGCGCGTCGAAGCAGATCGCGTTCAGGAGGACCATCACAGTGTCTCCGTTTACGTTTTCTCTGCTGATGACGCGGGGAATCATTCCGTCGGTGTGCTCGTTGCACCATGCGTTGATGCCGTCCACCGTTTTGCCGTCCGTGAAGTCGGCCGCGGCCACCTGACCTCTGAAAGTCTCGTTGATCTCATGAATGAACCGCTTGTTGATTCTGAAACTACCGCGGTCCGTTACGAAAACGGCGTTCGCGGATTCGAGTTTTGCGTTATTGCTGCTGACGAGGCTCTCGCAGAAGTTGAAAAACTCCCGGTAGGCGCTGTCTAAATCCGCTCCGCCTGCAAGAACGGCCAACATCTCGTCAAGGGTCTCGCCTTTCGCGCCGCCGGCTGTCATGAGCGTGGCGGTGAGGATCGAGAGGGGGGAGACAAGCGTGCCGTTGCCGTTGCCGGTCTTTTTAAGGAGTTCCAGCGCGAAGGCGGTGTAGTTCTGCCTGAACGATTCGCTGACGGCGGCCTTCCTGCGCGTCGTCGTGAACGAGGCGTTGGTCAGGAATTTGAGGCCCCGGCCCGCGGGAAGCGACATGTAGGCGGTGTTGCCGGCGTCGGGCGTTGCCGTGGGTGTCGCGGACTCCTCAGTTGGGGTGGGGGTCGCCTCAGTGGGGGTGGCCTCCGGATCAACGTCTGCGGGCATCGCGGTTCCGGCCAGCACTTCACCGCCTCCGTGCAGCTTCGTTCCTTTGCCGGAATTGTTCGCCAGCAGGACCACGGTGACTGCCGCAGCCACAAGCACCGCCGCCGCGCAGGCGATTCCGGCGCGAATTGTATTCATCTTTTTGCGTGTTTTCGCGATGCCGTCAAACTCCGGGCTGTTCCCGAGCGCCGACAGCGTCTCCTTGAATTCTTTTTCCGTCATTTTTCTTCCTCCTTGCCGAGAGCCGAATTGAGCTTTTTGCGCAGCCTTCCGAGCCGGACTCTGACCGCAGCCTCGTTCATGTTGAGTTCGTTCGCGATGGTCTTGAAGGTCTTCATATAGAAGTACCGGCCCATGAAAATGTCCACGTCCTTTTTGCTCCGGGACGCGAGAAAATCCTTCAGCACGCCAAGCCTCTTATCCGCGGGAACCTTGGACGGCGCGCTGCCGGTGAACTCGCCGATCTCGGCGCTGATCAGGCCCATTTCGTGCGGTGAACCGTAGGCGTATTCGGGCTCCCCGGCAATGTCGCGCTCGCTGACCCCGAAGATCCGGGCCATTTCCGCCACGCTGACGCCATCGGGAATCCGCTCCCCCGCCTCCCACATGGCCACGAGAGAGCGCGAGACATACAGAAGGTCTGCCAGTTCCTGCTGGGTCAGTCCCTCACGGGCCCTCATTTCCGCGACTGTCTCCGCAATGCTCTTCATAATCAAACCTCAAAAAAACTGTGGTCACAGGCGGGAATAGTGCACTTTACCTCTGCCTGCAACCACAGTATAACACGCATTCCGGGAAATGTCTTGCCACAATTTGTAACATTCCGGGGAATGATATCCGGAATAACCGGCTGCGTTTCTTTCGCGTTTTCCGGCCCCCAAAAACACCTGCTTCGCGTAACCAAAATCCGCTTTTGCGGGACGGTTACGTCAGACCTTTTCTCTCTTTTTGCGTTTGCGCAATGAAGCCGTTGCGAGTGAGGCCGCCGCGGAAATTACGCAGACAGCCGCGGCGGCAGGCAGGCCAAGCCCGGAGCCGCAGCCCCTGTTGCCTGACGGCTTTTCCGCGGGTTCGGCGGTTGGGGGGACGGGAACGTAACCGGGGGGTAAGCGGGACGGGGTCGGTTCGGGGGTGTTTGCGGGCGTGGCGGTAGGGTCAGGCGTTGGACCGGGAGTCGGAGTAGGCGTAGGCTCGGAGGTCGGACCCGGAGTGGCGCCGGTGACGTTCCAGACCGAGTTCAGCCATTCGATGCGGCCGGTCACAAAGTCGCGGAGGTTTTGGATACCCTCGTTGTACGATTCACGCAGCACGAACACACCCGCGTTGTCCCATTTTTTGACGTCGTACTGTACCGCCGCCGGCAGAATTTTCGCCATGCGGTCAAGCTCCGCCACCCAGTCGCCAAGGATTCCGCTCGCGTAAATTTCAGACCAGCGTTCCTTTACGAGACCGTTGAAATCGTCGCGGTTCAGGAGCTTCAGGAACCAGTTCGGCCGGTCCCAGGGGTTGTCCAGGAACTGCAGACCGTCGGTGTAGACGTTGTTGTAGCGGTCTATGCCGCCCATTGCGAGGTCGTAGTCCCACACCGGGCCCATGTAGAGCTTGTCGCCCATTTTGTTGTAGAGGTATATGCTCGAGTTGAAAACGGTGTCGTCGTTCTTGACGATCTCGTTGAAGATCAGCCAGTCGATGAGCGAGTCGCGGTCCATATACTTGAAAACCGTGTCGAGGTCGCGGTCGGTGGTGACGGCGTCCTCAAAGCGTTTTATGTGCGACTGCGCGTTGGAGATCGCACGGCTGAAGGTGACGCCCTCGCCGCCGGCTTCCTCCAGCTTCTGTTTTTGCTTTTCCTCGTCGGGGTCCTTGAAGACGTAGAGGTTTCCGAAGGGCGACGCGAACGTGACAGGCTCGTTCCAGCCGTAGTTGTTGTCGAGCTCGATCAGAACGTCGCCGCCCGTGATGGAAATGTCGAGCCGTTCGTCGTCGATCTCCACTTTTTCCGTGACGAGGTAGATTCCGTTGTAGCGGCCGTTGATGAAAACCTGCGCGAAGGCGGCCTGAGGCGTGAACTTGAAGCGCATTTTCGCTGCGAGACTGTACGCGAGGTAGTTGCGGAGGTGTGTCTGGTCGGTGAAGTTCGCGAGCAGCACCCAGTCCTTGGCGGCGCCGAATCCGAACCAGTTTGTCTTTTTGTCGCATTTTATCGCGTAGGGGCGCTTGGCCTGCTCCCACGTGTAGTTGCCGCGTCCCTTGATCTGCGCGGTGTTCTCGATCTCGCGGCCGTCCCAGCGCAGCCTGTAGCTTATAGGCAACCATGCGGAGCGGTGTATGTCCTCCTCGTGAAAGCCGTTCAGAGTGATCTCGAGGACCGCGAAGCCCTCTTTGAGCATCTTTTCCGGGTCGTACTTCTCCGCCGCGAAAGCGTCCGTGACAGGCATGAAACGCACAAGAAAACCGCCTAAAACGGCAGTCAGAACGGCTAACAGAATCAGTTTATTCAATAGTCTGGCTCGCATTGGCTGTGATCCTCTCAAACGCCTGCCGGCGTCAAATCTTTGTATCATCGCTTTATAGGATACCACCGGAGCCCGGAAATGTCAACAAAAACGGCCTTTTTTTAGCGAAAACGGGGGGCGCGGCCCGCGGGCCGCGCCCCCTTTATACAGGTATTAAACCGAAGAATTCAAAATTAAAGTGTTATCTCTTTTTCCTCGAGATGAACGCGAAGGCGGCGAGCGCCAGGACTGCGAGCGAGCCGCCGGCGACGGTGCCGCCGCAGCCTTTTTTACCGGGCTTTTCGGCCGGCTTGTCGGTCGGCTTTTCAACGGGCGCCTCGGTGGGCTGTTCGGCCGGCTGCTGCGTTTCGTTTTCTACAGGCGCCTCGGTGGGATTTTCGACCGGAGCTTCGGTGGGCTGTTCGGCGGGCGGCTCGTCAGTGGCTTCGGGGCCGAGGTCGCCTACGTTGGCGTACGCAACCTTGATTGCGGCACAGTAGTCAAATACCTGCTCGCCGTACTCGTAGAATTCCCAGCCGTCGGGAACCGGCATCACTCCTTCATAGTAGCCGATCGCGCCTTCGTTCGACCTGGTGATGACGATAAGGTATCTGTGGCCGTAGCGGAGCGCTGTTCCGAAAGTCAGCGTGAGGTTAGAGTTGTCCGCGTGGTTCAGGATTTCGCCGGAAGCGATGGGCCTCGCCTTGTAGCTCTCCTCGTAGTCGCCGGTCCACTTGTACACCTCGTAAATGACGTCCGAGTCGCCGTTCGTGTTCATCCACGTGGGGGACTCGATCAGTGCGAACGAGTAGAGCACCTGGCCCGCGGGAACTTCGGGCGTGACGATACCGTAGTCGAAAATCGGGTGAACGCCGATATTGTTGCGCGGAATGACCGTTTTTTCGGGAAGAATCTCGATTTCGGATTCCTTTCCTTCCAGGTTGAGGAAGTAATCGGTCAGACCCTCTTTCTTCTCGCAGTCGACGTAGAACACGAACGGTCCTCTCGCGTCGAATTCGAGCTTCGAGGCCGAGAACTTGAGGTCGCTGATCGGAAGCACCGAGTAGGGCCGCTGGTCCTCGTCGCCGATGCCGGTGAGCTGCGTGACCCTGAACAGGTACTGGCCTGCCGGCGCGGGCGCGTCAAAAGGAATGTGGAGATCCTTGACGTCGCCGTCAAAGTAGATATCCTTCGAAACGACAGGCGTTCCGGAAACGGTTTTCGCGGCATCGGTATCCCACTTGAAGATTTCGAACCTCACCGTGCAGTCCGCTCCGTTGGCCGAGATGCCCGCGTACAGTTCGGGAAAGCCGACCGCCTTGACGGGAGCGGCGCTGTTGAAGATAGCGAAGTCCGTGCCGGTGCACTCGCCGTCCGGGTCGAACGTGTTGAACCAGACAGAAGGCGCCCACGCTACCGCGGGGTCGTACGTGTACACCCTGAACGTGGTCTCATCCGGTCCGTCCAGTTCTCCCTCGCCTTCCTCGGCGAACGAAACAACCGCGGCCATCGCGAGCATTACCGCGAGTGACAGAATTAAAGCAATAGTCTTTTTCATAATTTCGGCTCCTTTCGGCGAAATAAAGCAGTTTTAGCCGGCGGTTTTAAATCCTTTCCGGCTGTCAAAAAATGATCCTTGCGGCGCGCTTATATTATGAGTCTATGGCGCGCGCCGCCTCCGTTTACTATATCAACCCTCAAATCAACCCTCGACGACCTTGCTGTCCGGGGTGATGAAGAACGTTTTCCCCGCGGGGACTTTGACGCTTATGACACCGTTTGCGGACGTTACGGAGGGCTCCGTAAGCGACTTGTCGACGGTGATCGAATACTTTTTGCCCGCGTAGTTGTACTCCGAAACGCCGGCAAAATCCATGTCGGACGGCAGGCGGCTGTCGATTTTCAGCCCCTTCACGTCGGGATTGACGCCGATGATCGCGGTCAGGAACGAGAGCGGCACGAGGCCGGACTCAGGGAACTCGCCGACGATGCTGACCTGGTAGAAGTTGCCGGGATTGGGCCTCGGTGCGCGCCGCAGGGAGTCCTTGTGGAACTCATCCATGATCGTTTTGAACCGGCTGACGGCGAGGTCGCCCGACACAAAAGCGCGGCCCGAGACGTCGTAGTAGGACGTGTAGAAGATTGTTCCGCCGTTCTGCATCTGGTTCCCGTACTCGCCCCACATGCCCGGCACGACGTCCGCGAACGAGTGACCGTTGTACCACCAGTAGTGGAGGCCGTCCTCTTCGATCGTCTCGACCGCGACAGTGTTGGTGCGCGCGGAGACCTTGAAGTTGTAGATGTCGGCGCCTTTTGAGGTGTCGGATTTGATGATGCGCCTGCCGTCGACCCAGTCGTATATCTTCTGCGCCTGCTCTTTTGAAGCGAGGCCGGCGGACACCGCCATGAAGTTCACGAACGTGAGGCCGAAGTCAAGAACGTCGCCTTTTATGTTGACCGACGTGATGTAGCGGCCCTTGTTTTCGTCCCAGAAATAGGAGTTAAACGTGGCTTTGACCTTCTCGGCTGTCTTGAGGTAGCGCTCCGCCTCGGCAGTGTTTCCGATGTAGTTCTCGATGTCTGCCATCGCGAGGATCGCCTGGTAGAAAAGGATGTTTTCGTAAGCGGAGTTGTAGCCGAAGAAGTTGAGGCTGTCCCAGTAGTTCGAGGCCATGCCGCGGACCGTACCGTCGTTGCGCGGGTCGTAAATGGTCATCAGGCCGGACTCGCCGTTCAGGTTCACGAGCATGTACTCCATCGCCTTGCGGAGCTTGTCGAGCATCACCTGGCCCTTTGCGTTTTTGCTCTCGAGGAAGCCGTCCGTGTCGTTGGCGGTGAGCAGGTAGTCGCGCGAGGCGAGAATGAGCGCCGAGTTGTTTGTGTAGTGGTTCTGCGCGTCGAGGTGCTGGGGTGCCGAAGAGGTCGCCCAGATGAAGCCGTCGTTCCTCGGGTTGCCCTTGTATTCTTTAGTGTCGACAACGTACTCGCCTTTTTCCTCGTCGTAGTACCAGCCGTCGCCGCCGTACACGGCCTTTTTGAGCGAGTTTACGTGGACTTGGATCGCCTCGTCGTAGCCGGACCAGTCGAGCTGAAGTCCGTTCCACTCGGTCCACTCGACCGATGCGGTCATCGTGCCGCCCGCGCGGAATTCCCAGGGATTCTGGCCGCCGTTGCTTACCGAGTTGTAGACGCGCGGCTCGGTTTTCGCGGTGCCGAAAATCGTCCACATGTTGCTGAGGTCGGCGTCGAAAAGGTCGCCGTAGGACGTGCTGAAAAACGTTCCCTTTTTGCCGTAGACGCGCATCTCCTCGACGCTGAACGAGTTGTTTCCGGCGGAGTAGGAGGGGTAGGTGAGCGCCTTGATGCGGATCCCGTTGGCGGCGATTCCGTTAAGAGGCAGCGAGAGCGTCGCGCCCATGGGGTCCGGGAAGTTCATGACGCAGGAATAGTATCCCTCCGAGTTCGGCAGCACGTAGTAGTAGTGCGGCAGCATGTACCAGACCTTTCCGCCGTCGGTCGTGTATTCGACGCTTATGTTCGACGGAAAAACGTCCGCGTTTGCAGGAAATTTGACCTCGAGCGTGTCGAGCGTGTAGTAGTCCTTGAAAAGGTATCCGACGTATTCGTGGGGGGCTTCGTTTGCGCCTTCGCCTTCACCGTCGCCCTTGTTGTCGCTTGCGCCTTTTCCGTCGCCCTTGCCGCCGTTTTGGCCTTTGCCTTCACCTTCGCTTTCGCCTGCCGGCCCGGAAACCGCGCTCTTCCACATCGTCGCGTTCGAGCCGTCCGCGATATTTTCGCACGCGAACTCATCTCCCGCGGTGGACGAGCAGAAAGGCGTCACTTTTTCGATCATCTCGCCCGGGAAGTCGTCGCCGGAGACCTTGACCGTTTTCGCCCCGGTCCAGCCGTAGAGCCTTCCCGCCGCCAGGTTGACAGCGCACGCCTTCGCCTGATACTCGCCGGCCTTCCTGTAGGTGTGGAAGACCTCCGCGGTGACCTTGTAAGACTCCTCACTCGCGAACGGTCCGTTGTAGCTCCACGTGCCGTCGCCCCAGTCGACGACGTAGTAGTTGCAGCCCTCGGTGCCGATGTCAAGTTTGCAGTACGCAAGCGCCTGCGTTCCGGTGGTAACTCCCGACGAATGCGGGATCGTAAGGTCGACGTGCTCGCCCGGATTTTGCGGGTTTTTCGTCTGCTCGTATTCGATTGCGTTCATAATTTGCACCTCGTTGGTGATGATTGGTTCAGGCGTAGACCCCGGGTCGCCGCCCGGATTGCACGCGACAGCGCCTGCAAGCAAAAATACGCACAGTGCGAAAAGCGCCGCGCGTTTCACGGTCGAAAACACTTTTCCCGGAAATACTTTTCGCGTACGTGTACGGTCCGTTTTTTCTGTTGTGCGTGTCATGGGAGCTGCCCTCCTCATATTTTTGATTTTCGCGAACTGTCTGCCGCATAAAGCCGTGGTTAATATAATGATACCAAAAAAACGCCTGCTTTACAATAATTATTCCACACGCGCGGGCTTTTTGACGGCGGACTTTTTGACGCGCGGGCTTTTTGACCGGGCCGGGTGCGGCGGTTTTCAGCGGTTCTCAGCGGTCCTCTTCGTAAACCTTAAGGCCGCGGGACTTAAACAGCCACATAAAGGCTTTCCGGTAGTCTCCGAAAACCGTTACGCGGTGCCACGCCCCGCGCCAGTTGTAAAGCACCTTTCGGGCGTCAGTGACCGCCGCGAGTTTGGATCTGCAGCCCTCCTCGAGACCGACGTTTCCGACAGATTTGGCGGAATGGATGCACGCGAAATCCGGGTAAACGATGACCGTTGTGACATCCTCTCCGGCGGGGAAAATGACCTGCACGGAGGCGCCTTTTTTATCCTCGGCATGGCTGCGTATTATGTAGCGGCAGCTTCTGGCGTCGTTACAGCCGAAAACCTTCCTGCACGCGACGCAGTGAGCGTAAATAATCTGATCCGAGGACGTATCGATGACGGGGTCCGAGACAAAGCCCGGACGGCCGGTCAGGTAGTGGATGAGAAGCTCCGTAACGGTCGAATTGAGGTCGGCCTCGCACACGGCCACGACACCGTTGTTGAGCATTTCAAAATGGGAGAGGCACGGGTAAAAATGCCTGTGCTCACCGTACGCACCGGTATAGGAGAGGCCGAGACAGTCGAGAGTGACGGCCTGCGCACCGTAATCTCTCATCATATTTCTGACCGAGACGTAGACGCGGGCCGATTCGAGAAGGTCATCCCGCGTAGGTTCGCGGACTTCAACAGAGTCGGCTACCCAGTGATCGGCGACCTTTTGTGCCTCGTCATCGGGCACGGCCTTCATATAGTTGAGAAATTCTTCGCTGCCGGCGGTTACGACGCGGATGCCCCAAGTCTCGCCGAAGCGCTTGCTGAGCTCCGCTCTGTTGCCGTGGCCTGTTTCGGGGACGTCCTGTACGACCAGTACCGTCGTCAGGCGCATTTTCGCGAGCACGTCGAAAATACGCACTGCCTCCGCAATCTCGTTGTAGTCGAGAGTGGAGAGTACCGGAACCGGAAGGTCGTTGTCGCGCACAGTTGAAATGGTGTTCCAGAGCATCGAACCGCTGCCGCAGAAAGGCACGTCCGCTATGATCGTCGGAATTCCGTCGCGGCTTTGCTGCGCGTAGAAAAGGTCGATTCCCTTCCAGCAGGTGAGCAGGAGAACGAGCACGCCGTCGTATTTTTTGACGTCCTCATCGTAGTCGGCCTTTGCCTGTGACAGTTCCGTGTAGGAAACAATATCAAAATCAATATCGGGGTTGTTCTGAACCACCGGCGCCGTGACACGGGCGAGCTCCTTGTCTGCATCGTGATTGATGCACGGCCAGCATGGAGTATCCGGGTTTTCTCTCACTGCGACGATTTTTACACACGTTCTTTTCATAAGGTCATCACTCCTAAAATCAGTAATTGAACAGATGTACACCTGTTTCTAATTTTATGGTACCATGTGAAAAGTTATGCGGCAATACCGCACCCGTGAACAGGTCAATCCGGGGAAAGCAGAAGTCAATTCAGAACAATTCCGTAAAGCTCCCGGTGTTGCTTCGGAGTCATTCCGAAGTGTTTGATGAACTGGTTTGTATAGCTGGAGGGGAATTCGTATCCGTGCTCGCGTGCGATTTCCGAGATGGATTTCATGCCCAGTTCGAGGTCGCGGCATGAGTGGCGCAGCTTTTGGAAAATCCAGTACTGAACGGGAGACATTCCGGTGCGCCTCTTGACGACGCGGATGATATGCTCTTCGGAGTAGTGGAAAATGTCAGCCAGCTTTTTGAGAGACGGTTCGTCGAAAAGGTGATTTTCGATGTAGGACAGAATCTCGCCGAAACGGTCTGCTTCGCGCGGATTTTCGGTGTCCGGAACGCGCTTCCTCAGCAGCAGAGTAAGCATGTCCGACAACCATTCGGATTCGTCGATTTCGCGTTCCGCGCTCCTGACGTCATTGCCGGTCAGGCGGGTCATCATGTCGGTGAGGAGGCTCTCGCCCGCGTAAAAAACATAATTTCCGTCTTTTACTATGTCCCTGACGGCATCTTTCGCGTGATTGCCGGTAAAATGAATCCAGTAGAACTCCCAAAACGAATCGGCGTCGCACCCGTACATACTCGGCATTTCGCTTGGAATAAGTACGACCGACCCCGGATCCACAGCCGTTTTTGTCCCCCCGAGAGTGACTGTACCCCTTCCGGATACGGTGAGAAGCATCAGGTTGACCGGAAGCCCTTGCGGCCGTGATATGCGGTAACTGTCGTTGACCATGTGCCACCCCGCCTGAGTGATATGGTCGAGCGACGAAAACCGCGTCGACGGGACACAGACGTCAAAAAACGCGCCCTCTCCGATCGGAGCCGAGAAATCGTGCCGGCAAGAAGTCTGATTTTGGAGTTTATTCCGGACCGTACTGTTCATAGTATCGCCTCCCGTGTGAAACTTAATCGCGGAAATGCTTTCGGTGATGCCATTATAGCACGTTTTGGCCGGGAGTTCACATCAAAAAAGAAGTATTCAGGGAGATCTTATAACGAACCGCGCCACGGTTCCGCTTGTTTTAACTGCGCCGCGGGAGTATAATAGAGTCAGAAAATCGCACGGCGAATGGAGGAAAAACGATGTTTTGCAGTTTGAAATTTTTCAGTGAATCGCTCGGGATGCAGACCGAGGTGTACGTGCTTTTGCCGCAGCGCGGGACGGAGGGCCAGATCGGAGTCAACGGAACCGTTCCGGACACGGAGAAGTTCAGGTGCCTGTACCTTTTGCACGGGCTCTCGGACGACCACACAATCTGGATGCGCCGCACGTCGATCGAACGCTACGCCGACGCGTACGGTATCGCGGTGGTGATGCCCTGCGCGGCCAAAAGCTTCTACACGGACATGAAGAACGGCGACGCGTACTACACGTTCGTCGCGAAGGAGCTGCCGGCAAGGATCAGGTCGACGTTCAATATTTCCGGGAAAAGAGAGGACAACTTCGTGGCGGGGCTGTCGATGGGCGGCTACGGCGCGCTCAAAATAGGTCTGCGCGAATGTGAGAGCTTCGAGGCTTGCGCGGCGCTGTCGCCTGTTACCGACATCGTGCTGTGGAGCGCGTCCGACGTGATGCGGCCGGTTTTCGGCGAAAAGGGGAACGTTCCCGATGACGACGACATTTACAAGCTCGTTGAGAAGCGCAAAGATGACCCGCACCGGCCGAGAATTTTCCTCGCCTGCGGGAAGGAGGACCCGATCTACCGCGAGTCGCTCAAGATGAAGGAAAGGCTCGAAGAGTCCGGCTACGGCAGGTACGTGTACAGGGAAGGGCGCGGGACGCACGAGTGGGCGTTCTGGGACGTGTACATCCAGCACGCGCTTGAATTCTTCTTTAAATAAAAGGACGCCGCAATGGAGGCTGAAATGGAAGCCGGCGCCGGATCGCCGGAAAAACGCGGGAAATCGCGGAAAATCAAGAGAATAATCATCGTTTCGGTCGCTGTCGCCGTCACGGTCGCGCTGCTTCCGTTCGCGCTGGCGGGAATCGTCTACTCCTCCGTTTTCGGCAGGAGGTTCGAGACCGAGGCCGTCCGCAAATATACGTCGGCCGATTTTGAGGGGCTTGTCGAGACGCGGGAACGGTTCAAGACCGACCGCGGGGTCGAGCTGCAGGGGTATTTCTACACGCGCGAGGGGCTCGAGCCGAAGGGGCTCGTTGTCGTCTGCCACGGTTTCGGGGGCGGCGGCTGTAACGCGTACATGGACTCGGCCGACGTTTTCACGCGCGCGGGCTACGCGGTGTTCATGTTTGACGCGGCGGGCAACGACCTGAGCGGCGGCACCGTGACGGGAGTTCCGCAGTACACTGTCGACCTCGTAAAGGCGATAGAGTTTTTGGACGGCAAGGAGGAGTTCCGGAATCTTCCGAAAATGCTTTTCGGCCACAGCATGGGCGGGTTTTCGATCTGTAACGCGCTGAATTTCGTTGAGGACAGCGGGATCTGCGCGGTGTGCGAGATGTCCGGCTTCTGCGAGTCGTCCGACGTTATCAAAATCGAGGCGGTGGAGCGGATGGGGCGCGCGAGCCTCGTGCTGCTGCCCTACGTAAAGCTCTACGAAGCGCTGAAATTCGGGAAATATTCGACAAAAACGGCCGTTACGGGCCTCAAAAACTCTGACGCGAGGGTCGTCGTGATCCACGGCGGACTGGACGATACGATACCGTTTGAAACGGGCTACGGCCGCCTTTACGGCGAGTTCGGGAACGACCCGCGCTTCGAGTTCATCGCGCTCCCTGAACGCGGCCACAACAACGTCGACTGGTCGGACGCCGCAATAGAGTACGTCGCGGAGTTCAACAAAGGCTATTCGGCGTGGTACGCGGCGGAAAACGGGGAAATAACTGCGGAGGACAGGGCCGGATACTTTGCCGAGCACCTGGACCGCAAGGCGTGGAGCTCGCTTCTTGACGAAGGTCTTTACGCGAAAATAGTCGCGGTTTTCGACGAAGCCGCGGAGGATTTTACCGGGAAATAGGTTAAAACGGCGGCCCGGTTGACGCGGGGGCATTTGCCGGAGGATGACATTTTTGAACGGGGTATTTTAAAATGTTCGGAACGCTACACTTGATTATGCTCGGCGTGTGCGCCGCGGTCTGCGCGGCCATGTGCGTGTTTTTGCGGAAGCTCAGGCTGAAGCAGTGGTACAAGATCCTGATGTGGGTCGGGATCGTTTCCGAGACGGTGAAGGTTTT
Organism: uncultured Ruminococcus sp.; assembly: GCA_902792515.1. Classification (GTDB taxonomy): domain Bacteria; phylum Bacillota; class Clostridia; order UBA1212; family UBA1212; genus UBA1212. The sequence continues at coordinate 7,650 of CADAZX010000042.1, read as the reverse complement.
TACCTATATTTTGAGGAATGAGCAGACGTACGGCGGCTACCTGCCGAAAACCGACCTGCCGTTCCACCTCTGCTCGATACAGCTGATCTTCATCGCGCTGCTGAACTTCACGCACAGCGAAAAGCTGCACCGCGTGCTGCTGGCGTTCATGATGCCTTCGTGCCTCGTGGGCGGTCTCGCGGCGATACTGATCCCGACGTCATCGTCGCTGACTATTCCCGTCATCACGGTCCAGTATTTTATGTACCACACGGTGATCGTGGCGTTCGCGATCTACCTTTTCTACTGCCGCGAGATCGAGTGGACGGCGAAGGACTGGGGGAACGCGCTCAAGATGCTCTGCTTCCTGACGTTCGTCGCGATCTACGTCAACAGCATCTGCTACGACGTCGTGGAGTTCACGAACGTTGACGGCGTGAAAACCGTCGAATACGTGAGCCGCGTCAATTTCATGTACGTCGTCGACCCGCCGGTGGAGGGGCTTCCGTTCCTGAACAAAAACCACGGCTGGCTCGTGTACTTCGCGCACCTGGCGTTCACGGGGCTCACCGCGGTGACGCTCTGCTACATAAAACCGGTCGTGAAGGCGATCAAAAACCGCGGGAAAAAGGCGCCGGCCGCCTCAGGGTCTCTGCCTTCCGCACACACCGGAGCTCTGCCTGACGCACCCATTGAGGAAACGAACGTTTTTGCCGAAAACAAGGCAAATAATTGAGTTTATAAAACTGCAAGGAAGAGAGGTTACATTATGAAGAAAACGATCAACGTCACAGTATGGAACGAATTCAGACACGAGCGGCACGAAGAGGCCTGCAGGGCGATCTACCCGGACGGCATCCACGGGCTTATCAAGTCTTTTCTCGACAAAGAACCCGATCTGAACGTCAGGCTCGCGGCGCTTGACGACCCGGACAACGGCCTCCCGGACGAGGTTTTGAACGGAACGGACGTGCTTTTGTGGTGGGGCCACATGGCGCACCACGAGGTTCCCGACGCTCTCGTCGAGAAGATCCGCGACAGAGTCTACAAGGGCAAAATGGGACTCATCGTGCTCCACTCCGGCCACCATTCCAAGGTCTTCCGCGAGGTCGTCGGCACCAACGGCAACCTCTCCTGGGGCAGGGACCAGAACGAGATTGTCTGGAATCTGCTTCCCGCGCACCCGATTGCGGCCGGCATTCCCGACCACTTCGAGCTTTTCGAGGAGCTCTACTGCGAGCCTTTTTACGTCCCGCAGCCTGACGAGCTCGTTTTCGGATCGTGGTTCGAGGACGGATTCATTTTCCGCTCCGGTCTGTGCTACTACAGAGGCGCCGGCAAGGTGTTCTACTTCCAGCCCGGCCACGAGTTCTGCCGCTCGTTCTACAACGAATACGTGCAGCGCATCATCAAAAACGCGGTTTACTGGGCGGTTCCGAACGAGATCGGATACACGGTTCCCGACGGCGCGCCGTGCATCGACTACAAGCTTACTGACAAGTTCAAAAATGCCTGAACAGGCGCGTATCATGACTGAGGAGGAGCATATTCGAAAATGAGTGTTGGATTTATTGAAGTTGTTTTGAGGGTCCTGGGAGGATTGATGCTTATCGCGGGCATCGCGCTGACTGTCTCCGGGGCGGTGACAAGAAAGCGCGGGATGTGGATCCCGGGAGTTATTCTGATTGCCGCGGGGGTGCTTATCCTGGCGGCACCGTTTGTTTTGTGGATATTCTCGTCGCTGCTGTTCAAGGAGAGCAGGCCGATATGAGTTTTTGACTGAAAATAGGGAAAATGAAGGGCGCCCGGCCGCATGGCCGGGCGCCCTTTAAAAAAGTTTATCGGCTTATCTCGTTTATCGGCTTATCGCGCGGTCACTTTTTTTTGACCGGAAGCCTTTCCTCGGCCTCGTCGGCGGGGATATTCCTCACTGCGCCTTCGGGCGTCACGAGGAACGTCTCAAACGCGCGGGCGGGGAGCTTCGCCTCGAAGGAGCCGTTTTCGAACAGGCGGCCTTTCAGCACGCAGGAGCGCTCTTGAGCGGTCGGGTTGAAGAGCCTTATGACGGTGCCCTTTCCGTACCCGGAGCGCTTCATCGCCGAAAGAACTATGCAGTCGTCGCCTTCGAGCCGCATGCCTTCGGGCGGCCGCGTGCCGTTGCCGGACGGGAAGAAGGACATCGCGTAGGGCTTTTCGCAGTAGAGCTGCGTGATGCGGTCGGCGCGGTTTTCGAGGTCCGGTTCGTCGCCTGCCGTCAGCCTGAACTCAAAAATCTGCGCGTCGGTGTCAAAGTGCGGCATGAACCTGTCGTCGGGAAGGATCTTCCTGTCACCGAGCGGGTGGGCGGTGTAGGCGGCGGTGCGGAGGAGCGAGATGCGGAGTTCGTTGCCTTCGACTGACGAGCCGTAGGTCGAGCGGCCCGAGACGAGAATCGCCTTTTCGCCTTCGTCGATAAGCCTGTAGCGCTGGGAGACCGTCTCGCTTCCGTCGGTTTTCAGCGGCTCGCTGCCGTACGCCGTCTGACCGATCACCTGCCTGAGCGAGGCCGCGGGAACGGTAAACTTGACGAGCTTCTGCTTTTCGAGCATCTGAAGCCTCACGCTGACGTCGATCTCCGGAGAATGCTTGGAGAAGGAATAGCGGACGACGGCGCGCGAACTGTTGTAGCCGAAGATCGCCTCCACGACCGTCCTTACGGGGCCGTTTTCGATAACGTGAACGGGTGCGAGAGGCTTTTCGACAGCGCAGAATTTAGCGGTTTCGACGTCGCTCAAGAGCTTGAACTCGCCCTCCTTGTTCCGGTAGTCGCGAACGGTCATGCCCCACGGGTCGCAGTTGTCGGTTATCACGTCAAGCCGCGCCGCGCCGCCCGCTGACGCAGAGGTGTCGAGAAGCTCTTTTCCGTCTATAATTAGGGAAGAAATGAGACCCGTCTCAAGCGAGACATACGCCTTCAAACGGTCGTTTTCGAAGCGCAGAAGGTTGCCTACGCGGGGCAGGCCGACGATCGGGGGCTTTTTGACGTCCTCGAATTTGCAGAAGTAGATCGCCGTCGAGGAGGCGGGCACGTTTGCCCTGAACGCGATGCGTTTCCGCCAGTCGATCGGGATGCTGGAGAGCTCCTTTTCGGGCTGGCAGGGGATCTCGCGGCCGTCTTCGGTGAAAAGGTGGGGGTACTTGTAGTACTCGCTCCAGCCCTGGTCCCAGAGCATGAACTCGGCCTCGTAAACGTCCTCCGCGTCGTAGGGGTGCGGGTTGCAGACGATGACGGGAATCTCGTCGGGACCGGCCTTGCGGAAGCCTTCGCAGAGTGCGAAAAAAGCGGCCGTGCGGACTTTTGTGAGCTTGTCGTACGCGCCTCCGAGCTGCCTGATGCCCATCGCCTCGACAGGCTCAACGGACGAACCGGGCAGGTAGTCGTGGAACGTCGCGAAGAGAAGCGCCTTTTCGACCTCGTTCAAGGCGTCCTGCGGGTACTTTTTGACCGGCTCCGCCAGAACGCTTAATTTTTCCGAAAAATAGAAAAGATCTTCAAGCGCGCGGTACATGGATTTCAGCCGCGCCTGGCTCGTGTAGCAGCCGACCGCCCACGGGTTGAGATCGAGCCGCCGCTCGGGAAGGGCGTTTTCGTCGACAGTGTCGAAGTACTCGTACGGGTCGGAGTGCTTCACCGTGTCTCCGTTTTCCGCGCATTCTTTTATAAACACGTCAAGCGCGTCGAGGTCCTGCGCGGAAGCGCCTCCGCCGTGGTCTCCGACGCCCCAGAGTGCCGGTGCGGTGCCTCCGTCGGGAATGCTGTCAAGACAAAGCTTCGCCTTCCACGGCGCCCCTCCGAGAGACGAGCCGTACCCGAACATCTCGCGCCTGCCGATCACCGACGAACCGTCGTAGCCGATCCATTTGTAGGTGTTTTCCATCTCGAGAAAATCGCCGCCCGGCCTGCAGTGGAGGTAGTACTTGTACCCGCACTTCGCCAGGATCTGAACGAGCCCGCGCGAGTGGCCGAACGCGTCAAAACTGTTGGCGACAGTCGGCATCACGCCGAATTTCTCCGCGAAATACTTCCTGCCGTACACGGCGTGCCTCACGAACGTCTCACCCGCGGGCATGTTGCAGTCCGGCTGAATGTACCAGCCGCCGATGATGACCCACCGGCCCTCGTCGACAAGCTTCCTGATCTCCTCGAAAAGTGCTGGCTCGTACTCCTCGACCCACTCGTAAAGGACTGCCTCGTTGTGGCAGAAAATGTAACCGTTGCGCTCCCTGCAGAAAGCGGCGGCGGTCCTGAACGTCGAAACCGCCGCCGCGGCGCCGTCGTCCCACTCCCACTGCCAGACAGGGTCAAGGTGTGCGTTTGATATCAGAAACAGTGTCTTGTTCATTTTGTCTCCTCCGGTTTGATTTCCTTTTTGTATATTTTCCCGCCGGCGTGAATTTCGACCGTCACGGGAACGGTTGATTCCAAGGTAAAGTTCGGCAGCCCGCCATCTTCAGAAGTTTCGCCCGCCAGCAGCGTCACGAAGCCGCCTTTAAAAGGATATCTGCGTATCCCGTGCGCCTCGCTGAGGTTCAGGTGCCACTCGATGCGTTTCTCGAGCGCGAACGGTCTGATCCCGAAAACGTACTCAAAAAGAACCGAGACCGGCGCAAGTCCTGTCCAGCCAACGAACTCGTCCTTGGCGGGAACGCCCGGCCCCTCGTGCTCGGGCGCGTAGTTTTCGTAGAGCGTGCCCGTTTTTTCGAAAACGTCTACCACGTTTTTGAGGTAGCAGCGCGCGATCTCAAACGCGAGTTTTTCCGCCGCGGCTGTTTTTTGCGCCTCGAGGCCCTTCAGGATCATGTAGTTCGTCGGCGCCCAGACAGAGCCCAGCCAGTAGCCGCCGTCCGGATCATAGTGCGGGTCGTCCGCGGAGAGCGTCGGCACGCGGTTCGGCCTTTTGAACTCGCGGGGGTCGTCGAGGTGCGCGATAAAGTCCGCCTTCCTCTCTTCGGGAACGATATCCGCGAGCAGCGTCCAGTACGCGCCAACGGTTTTCACGCCTGAAAGACTTCCGTCGCGCCTGCGGTCGTAGTAGAACTTGTCCTTTTCGCTCCACATCGTTTCGTTAATAGTCTTTTTCAGGAATTCCGACTCGGCTTTCAGAAATTCCGCCTCGTTTTCGCGACCGATAATTTTCGCTATTTTTAGGAGAATCTGCCCGCTCATGAACTGCTGCGCGCACGCGTCGGTCCAACTCATGTGGCCGTGAGACACCGCGGGGTTGTAACCGGGACCCGTTCTCGGCTGGTTGTCCATTCCGCACGCCAGCCCGCAGCTCCAGTAGGTCCCGTCCGGCCAGGAACGGTTCAGCATCAGCCACCTGTGGTACGCCACGAGCGGGTCGAAAACGTCCCTCAGCCTCGAGTCATCGCCGGTTGTTCTGTAGTACTCCCACTCCGCCCATGGCAGCACGTTCGGCCCTGTCGAAGCGGGGTCGTCGCGCGAAAACTGTTCCCGCATCATACTCTCGCAGATCTCGCGGCAGATAAACCCGTCCGTGTGCTGGTGCGCGTAAAAATTGTCGAGCGTCTGCTGGAAGTTGAACGCCGCCGCACCGTACTTCCCGAACATCACGATGAACGACGAGTCCCACATAAAAAGGAACCCGTTGAACGCCGTGTCGATGAAGTCGGAAACGAACCCCGCCTCGCGCTTCGCCTTCCTCAGGTTGCCGAACGCGATCTCCCACGCGCGCCTGTACGCCCTGAGAACGTTTTCGTGCCCTTCCCAGACAGGCTCCGGCAGCTTTTTGGATACGTCTTCGAATTTCGGGAGTTCTTCTTGACAAGCGGGGGTCTTGAGCCGCTCGCGAAAAACGTTCCGCGCCGCGTTCGGGTCCGCCGCCGCAAAAAGATTGCCGTCTACAGTAAAAATGTCGTGCATGTTTTCTTCCTCTGATTACCGTTTTGCAAGCGTCTTTTTCGCCGCTTCCTGAGTGTTTTTGATTAATGTTATTATTGTGAAGTGAAAAGTTAACTTCCACTTCAGGGGGCGCGAAGTGGAATTCTGTCTTGCGGGAACTTCCATTTGTAATTTTGTTTTACAAATCTCTCTGAATATCGGATAATACCTCGCCGGCTCTCATTTCGAGGTGACAATGATGAAAAAATCTAATGCAGGAAAACATCTTACCAAGGAAGAGCGCGTAATAATTGAAACCGGAATCAGAAACGGTTCCACTAAGTCTGCCATTGCAGATACTCTTGGAAAGGAGAAATCTACTATCGGGAAAGAAATCAAAGAACATCGCAAACTGAGATTCAGGTCCTCTCTGCCACGCCCCTGCGCAAACTACGGTCAATGTAGACTCAAACGAAAGTGTACCGCAAACTGTTCCGGGTTTGTGGAATTCCGCTGCAGCAGACGTGACCGCAGTCCCGGTGCATGTAACGGTTGCAGCAACTACTCTCACTGCCGGTTTGACAAGTATTACTATGATGCGAACGAGGCACAGCGGGAATACGAGGAATTAAGAACCGAGTCAAGATTGGGGATAAACCTTACCGAGGAAGAACTGAAATCAATCAGCGACACTGTCGTACCGCTGCTGAAAAAAGGGCAGTCTCCTTATCATGTGATTTCCAATCACCCGGAGCTGAAGATATGCGAAAAGACGTTGTACAATTACATTGACAATCATGTTTTTTCACTGCAACCCGGACCGAATGTATTTCAATTGAGAAGAAAGCCCGGCCGGAAACCTTCGAAAAAGTATCATGACAGAGATGCTGCTTTAAAGAAAAGACAGGATAAAAAGTACCTTCAGGGTCGCACCTACAAGGACTATCTCGCGTTTATCGACGCAAATCCGAATGTGAATGTACTGCAAATGGATACGGTGTACAACGATGAAATAAACGGCCCGTTTATCCAAACCTTCAAATTCATGAAGTTCAATCTGCTTTTTGCATTGTTGCATGAAGAGAAGACTGCCGAAGAAATGGCCAAAGGCGTAGATCTCCTTGAGTCGATACTTGGCACGGAACTGTTCGTTAAATACGCGCAGGTAATTCTGACCGACAGAGGTCCTGAATTTGCTTATGCAGATAAAATAGAGCAGGGAAACGACGGTATAGTACGTACCCGTGTGTTCTACTGCGACCCGATGGCGTCATGTCAAAAAGGAAGTCTCGAGAACAATCATGAACTCCTCAGATATGTGTGCCCTAAACAAACCGATCTGCGCGAACTGGGCCTGACTTCTCAGGACAAACTGAACCTAGCTCTAAGCCATATTAACTCACAAAAAACAGAAAAGCTGGAGGGAAAGTCCCCACTGACCTTCACAGCCTTTCTGTCGAAAGAATTATTCCAAAAGCTAGATGCGTTTGGGATACATTTGATCCAAGAAGACGAGATAATCTTAAAGCCTTATCTCCTTAAAGATCAAAAGTAAAAATCAATTCTGAGAGCCGGCATATTACAACCAAACAATAACCGGAATCAAGTGGAAATCAGTCTTTCTCCTTTAAAAATCGACTCTTTTCCACTTTGCGTAACTATGCCCTGAAAAGTTCCCGAACCCGGTACAAAACCCTAAACTGTCAAGGATTCTGTAAAGGTGATTTCTACTTACACAGTTATTATCTCAAAAAAACAGCCAAATTGCAAGAGTTATTTCCACACTCGCG
>CADAZX010000041.1 GCA_902792515.1 uncultured Ruminococcus sp. | reverse complement strand
GTCCTTGCATACCTGATTGAACCGCCGTGTACCGAACGGTACGCACGGTGGTGTGGGAGGTCGGTCACTCAACTAATGGGTGACCTCCTACCCGATTAGCTACTATTAGGTTGATTACTGAAAGAACTCGACTGAATTGAACTCTGTTATCAGCTATATTAGTGTTTGTTCGGGTTTCCTGGAATGGACTATTGATTTAATATATAAAAAATATAGAATCTATACGAAAAATGTTGGACGACTATTGACGCGCGCGTTCGTGACTTGTATAATATATTTGTTGAATATTATAACGGAGGGGAGGCGCAAAATGTATGAGCGAAAAAGAAACCAACAGAGAACGTTTTGTTCGAATCGCTGAGGTAAGAACTCAGAAAATAATTGACATGATTGATTTGCTTGGCAATTGTTCAAATCCATACAATTATGAGTATAGTCAAAAAGATGTAGAAAAAATGTTTTCTGCAATTGAACTTGCCTTAAAAGAATGCAAGGCCAAGTATAGTGAGACTCAACGCAAAGGATTAAAGTTTAAGTTTTGATAGGAGGCATGAATATGAATAACAAGAAACTTTTATTAGACCTTTATAACGCGGCGAGTTCTGAAGACGTTTATAATGTGGTCAAGGCTTATGGAATTGACGGCCCGGAGTATTGGAAACCGTATGGCGGAAATCAGAATAATGCCGGCACTTTTGAAAATCAACAGTCATCTCCTGAGAATGCACTTGTGGAGAAGATAACGAACTCAATTGATGCGATTCTCATGAAAGAATGCTATATTAGAGAAATCAACCCAAAGGCTAAAGGTGATCCCGCAGTTCCGCAAGATATGTCAAAAGCTGTAGAGGCGTTTTACGGCGTTAGAGACGGGAAGTGGGAAAACATCTCTGACAGTAAAAGAAATGAAATTGCTCAGCAAATACAAATCATATTATCAGCGGATAAACGAACCCCCAATGTAGCTATATATGATAATGGTGAAGGTCAAAATCCTGAAAATTTCCCAGAGACGTTCCTCTCAATAGCACATGGAAATAAAAACGATGTTCCTTTTGTTCAGGGCAAATATAACTTCGGTGCGACAGGTGCGGTGGTATTCTGTGGAGACGAACATCGATACCAAATGATAATATCCAGAAGAAATAAGGATTTGTCCGATGGAAATGGAAGAATTGGATTTACTCTTGTCCGGAGACATATTCTTTCAAAGGAAGAAGAAAAAGCGGTTAAATTGACTTGGTATGAATACCTTGTTCTGGACGATGTTATTCCTTCTATTCCTGGTGAACGACTTGACCTTGGTTTGAACAAATCACAACCGTTCGAATCAGGAACAATTGTGAAAATGTATTCATATCAGTTGTCGAAGCCTTCTATGGCGACTACAGATTTGTGGCGCGAGTTAAATCCATTACTGTTTGTTCCTGCCTTGCCAATCTTGATTTACGAAACCCGTGACTATAAGCAACACACAGCAACCAAACTAATGCTTGGGAATCGAACCAGATTAGCACTTGATGATAGAGACAAGGTTAAGTTCACAAAAACACTTCAAACATCCTTGTTCAACAGTAGCATACCGATAACCGTTTATATTTTTGATCGCGAAACAAAAAACCCTGAATTTATCGGAGGGAAATCAGTTATTTATACTCTGAATGGTCAAACCCAAGGTACTGAGCCGAAAACCTTTATTTCTCAGGATCTTGGCTTCAGGAACTTAAGAGAATATATGCTTGTTTGCGTAGACTGTTCTCAAGTCGGAACTACAGCTCGTCAAGAGTTGTTTATGGCATCACGAGACAGGCTGAAACAAGGAAAATATTACAATGAACTAAGAGAAGACATCATTTCATTACTGAAGAATGATGATGATATTAAGCGGATGGACCAGGACTACAAGGGACGAGCTTTTAAAGAAACTGGCGAAGATAAAGATATGATTGAAAGTCTTTTTTCCCATCTGAAGTCCAACTCGGATATAAAAAAGATGTTCGCTGGCAATCAAGGAGCCTTTTCTTTTTTCACCAAAAAAGCAAATTCAAAAGAACAACCATCAGAATCGAACAAAAAAGACACCAAGGAACAAGAAAAAAAGAATTTAAAACGCTATCCTTCGTTTTTTAAGGTCAAAGGATTTGACACGTCAAAAGAGGACTATGTTAAAGCAATTAGGCGTGGTGGAAAAGGAAAAATCATCCTCGAAACTGATGTTGAGAACGAGTTCCTTTCGAGATCATACGACAATGGATCTATAGAGATTACCACATTGGATTACAGTAACCATGGAGGCGGAGGCGGAGGCTTTAATATTCCATCAGAAGATGCCCAAAAGCTCAAAGTTCAGATGGCTGGGCCATATAATGGAGAAATTCAACTAATAATCGAGCCTAAAGCAGAGGCGGAAGTAGGCGAAAGTATTCCGCTGTCTATAAAAATGATTTCTTCCGCTGGAGAACAGGAAGTGATTGTATTTGTCAAAGTGGACAAGGATGTTGAACCTCCAAAAGAACCAAAACAAAAAAGCATAGAAGAGCCTGAGCTTGCACTTCCTCAGCTTATTCGCGTAGTAAAAGAAAGCCAAACCGGAGAAGAGCCCACTTGGGCTGAGAATGGTATGAATGGAGATTCAATTGTCAAACTGAGTATCGGTAGTACTGGAGCGGTGGAAGCAATTCTTATTAATATGGATTCCAACCTCGTTAAGAAGCTTGTTAACGGACGCGACTCAAATATTGAACGAGTACGCAACAGATATCTTACTTCTGTGTATTCTCATTCGTTGATGGTGTATACAACAATGTATGGGTATTATGCTCAGAATCATGACCAAATTGAAGAATCTGTAGTGAAGCAGATACAGGACAATCTCAATGTAGCGGTTGAGTTTACATTCAGATACTATGCTAACTTTCTAATGACTTTTGAGGATTTGACAGACTAATATAACATACAATATTGACTTCCCCTCCCGAATATTATATATTAAATACAACCAACACGCGCCGCCGTTCGCGCCGCCGAGATCTTCCCTATTTTTAGGGTCGCGGACCGGCCGGAAGGACGCGGCTGAGGGATTCGTTTCCTTTGACTGTTTGAAGGGGGAAATATTATGAATGTGAATTTTGGAAGCAATATTGGGCGGAGGCTTCTGGCGCTTGTTCTGAGCGTTGCGCTCGTTCTGGCGGTGTTGCCGGCGTTTCCTGTGGCTGTGGCCGAGGACAAGGTGCCTGCGAACGGCGCGGAAGATGGCGCGCTGAGGCTCACGGATGACGCGGATCTGAAGTCCGTTCGTGTGGTTGTGCCGGCGTTCATGAAGGATTGGGCGCCGCTTGAAGGCGACGTGCAGATCAACAGCTGGGCCGACGAACAGATGCCGACCTATTCCGCTGACGATATGAACGGACTCTGCGAGATTTACAAGGAGCAGGTTCTGGCGCATGCGGCTCCGTTCGCGGTTACGGTTCCGTTTGACGTTCCGCTGGAAGTGGCGATGGCAGAAGACCAGACGGAATTGAAAGCCATGATCATTGGGTTTCGGGACGAAGTCATGAGCCGGACGACTGAGTACGCCCAGAGGCACACCGGCGTTCCCAATGAAGGCGACTATATCAAGTACCAGACAGGCACGAGAAGTTACGGCATCTCCGTCGATAGCAGAGTTTCAGTAATCGGGGACACTGCCACTTTCTCTATTACAATGAAGTTCAACGTCGAGTACTTCACGACTCTTGAGCAGGAACAGGCGGTCACCGAGAAGCTTGGCGAAGTCATGCCCGAGCTCGAGCTTGACGGAAAGTCGCGGTACGAGAAGATCAAGACCATTCACGACTGGATCGTCAACCACAATGAATACGACCACGTGCACGTGGGCGACGAGACGTACAGAACGCAGTATACCGCGTACGGCGCGCTCATTGACCAGACGTCGGTCTGCCAGGGCTACGCTGTGCTCTTCTACCGCATGTGCCTCGAGGCGGGAATCGACGTGCGGGTCATGGCCGGCATCGCGACTACGTCAAGCGAAAGCGGTCGCCACTCCTGGAACATCGTGCGAATCGACGGCAAGTACTACTACGTGGACACGACCTGGGATGACCCGACTAACGAAAGCACCGGGCAAGGCGTGCTCAGGTGGACTTACTTCCTGATCGGCTCGAATAAAATGAGCCAGGACCACGACGGCGACCCTGAGTTTAAAACCGACGAATTTGCCGACGCGTATCTCATTTCTGAAACCGACTACGAGCGGAGCTACTACGACGACTACTCCGACGACTCGCCTTCGTTAGTGAAGGCGAGCCTTTCCCTGGGAGCGCAGTTCGGTATGAACGTGTTCTTGAAGCTTCCGGAGATTGCCGGATGCGACTACGCCGACAGTTACGTGGAGTTCTTCTTCAACTTCGGCGAAGAACCCGCTGAGATTGACCGTTTCGACCCGGACGACCGGAGTCAGGACGGAAGGCTGTATAAGTTCACGGTTCACGTCAGCTCGATCCAGATGGCCGACGCTATCGCTGTAGAGTTCCACTACTTTGTGGACAGCACCGAGTGTGTAGTAGCCCCGGACGCGTTCACGGTTGAGAATTATCTCGATTCGCCCGAGTTGGCGGGAAATACATCCGAGGAGCTCTACAACCTGGTGGATGCAATCAGGAACTACGGCTACCAGGCGCAGCTATATCTGTCAGAATACGCCAAAACCCCGTGGGTGCTCGGGGACGAAGGCGACCACCGTCCGATGCGAGAGCCGTATAATACTTTTGGGGACGGCTACGATCAAGAGTATTTCACGCCCTTTATGCCGGAGATATGGGAGCAGGCTGAAGACGTCGAGGGGCTTAGCATATCCCTCACTCTTGACACCGACACGGCGATAAATATTTTCGTGAAAACCGAGAGCGGCTATTCGGGCGATATCTCTGCCTTTGATTCCAGTACCGGAATTCCTTACGAGGCCGTACAAGTTTCCGACGGCCGGTACAAGATCACGATTCCGGGCATAGCCGCCCATCAGCTTGCCGATCCTCACGATGTGCTGATTTCCACTGATAAAGGGGCGACAATGATTGGTAACGTTTCGGCTTTGTCCTTCGTTTACCTCAGCATGGAGGACGGCAAGCCCGCAAAAGACGTTGCGTGTGCGCTTTACGAGTATTACAGTGCGGCATGCCGGTATCAGGGATTTTTAGCCTATCAGGGCTGACGGAACGGGGAGGTAGATTATGAAAAAGTTTGAACCTGCAGAAATCGAAGTCGTCGTTTTCGTCGTCGGTGACGTGCTGACGAGCAGCGGCGAGACAGAGACCGGAGAAGAGGAGCTCTGATTTGTAAGCGGTTGCGAGAGCAACAAAAATACTATTAAAAAAAGGCCGGCGCCTCCCTTGCGTGGTTTGGGGAGGCGCCGGTTTTGCGCTATTTTTAGGCAGATTCGTGTGAAAAACCGGGGCCGCGCAGAAATCGGGTCAATATGTCCGATGAAAATTGATCAATCAAACCCCGAAATTTTGCTCAATTATACCTTGAAATTTTGTTCAATTAAAACAGTGAATTTTGCTCAATCGTGTTGACAAATATTGCTCAATATGGTATGCTGACCGTGCTTGCGGGAGGTGAGTGTCATGAGCAAAACAGCGGATGAACGTCTTTACAAGAAAAGAATCGTGGATTCCTTGATTGAATCCTATCTGAAGATAAGCGGCGCCGTGTGTGTCGAGGGCCCAAAATGGTGCGGAAAAACGTGGACGTCTTCCTACCATTCCAACAGCGAGTATCTTGTCGGTGATCCGAATAACAATTTTTCCAACCGTCAGCTTGCGGAACTTAACCCTGCTTTGATTCTTCAAGGGGATACGCCGCGCATGATCGACGAATGGCAGGAAGTTCCCGCCATTTGGGACGCGGTCAGGGCCGAAATCGACAAAAGACACAAAAAGGGACAAATCATTCTTACCGGATCTTCCACCCCGGTTTCAAAGGGGATAATGCACAGCGGGACCGGCCGAATCGTGAATCTCAGGATGAACACGATGTCACTTTACGAATCCGGCGATTCATCGGGGCTCGTTTCTTTGAAAGAACTTTGCGACGGAAATCTTGAAATGCGGATGCTTGAAGAGCCTGATCTTGAAAAGTTGGCGCATTTTATCGTTCGCGGCGGCTTCCCGGATAACATTTTCGCGCCGGAGGACAAGGCCTTTTTGATGCCGAGGGCGTATATGGAAGGCGTGATTAGAGAGGACCTGAACAAGCTCGACGACGGCACGGAGTACAATCAGCAGAAGGTGCGGCTACTGCTGAGATCGCTTGCAAGGAATGAATCGACGACGGCTTCTGATTCCACGCTTTTGAGAGATATCATAGCCAACGACGATGAGTCGATGAGCAGAAATACGTTCACGAAGTATCTGGCGGCGCTGGAAAGACTGTTCCTTTTCAACAATCAGGAACCGTATTCGCCGGATTACAGATCGGGGCTGCGGGTGAAGCAGTCTGAGAAAAGACACTTTTCGGATCCGTCGATGGCGGCAGCGATGCTGAACATGACGCCACGGAAACTGATGGGTGATCTTAATACGTTCGGGTTCCTGTTTGAATCGCTTGCTGAAAGAGATCTCGGAATTTACGCGCAGGCATTCGGCGGGAAGCTGTTTCACTATCAGGATTACAAGAACAACGAGATTGACGCGGTGATCGAGCTTGAGGACGGCGACTGGTGCGCTTTTGAGATTAAACTCGGAGCAAAGAGAATTGATGAAGGCGCGGCAAATCTGAACGCGGTGTGCAACGATATCGTGAAGAACGGCGGGAAGGCGCCGAGAATGAAATGCGTGATCTGCGGGCTGTCCAATGCCGCCTATCAAAGGCCGGACGGCGTGTTCGTTGTTCCGCTCACGGCGCTTAAAGATTGACGGAATCCAAGCGGAATCGACCGTGAAGTATGCGGTGTTTAAACGGAGTCTTTAAACGGACCGGATTCAGGGTAAAGCGGTAAGCTTCTCAAGTGATTATAAAAGGCCGGCGCCTCCCGTATGTGGTTTGGTGAGGCGCCGGCTTTGCGCTATTTTTAGGCTAAAAATTATTGGAAGAACCCCGATGGGTTGAACTCCGTTGGCGCTTCCTGAGGAGCGGGCTCGGGCGCAGCAGGTCCGGCAGGTGTTTCGGGAGCGGGCTCAACAGGTGCTTCGGGAGCGGCTCCAGGAGCTGCTTCGGGTGCTGCTTGGGGTACTGCTCCGGCACCGGTCAGAGGTTCGCCTGAGGGCTCCTTTTCGACGCCTTTTTCGCCGCCTTTGTCAGGCCCGTTCCCGCCGTTTCCGCCGCCGAAGAGGCCCTTTTTCCTAAGCAGGAAGAACGATGCGACGGCAGCGCCGAGCAGCAGAACGAGCACGAGCGGGATGATCCAGGCGGCCGGGTTGGAGGCCTTTTTGACCGTGAGGACGTAGGCCATTTGGTTCAGGCCGTTGGCGTTTTCGAGGCGGACCGTGACCGTGTAGGTGCCGGCCTTTTCGGGGGTGCCGTAGAGCTCGAGGTTGTCGGCGTTGAAGCGGAGGCCGGCGGGAAGTTCGCCTGCGAGCGTGGCCGTGACGGGTTTGTCGCCGGTGATTTCGATAACGGTGCTGTAGGGCTTGCCGGCCGTGGCGGCGGGAAGCGTTTTCGTCGTGAAGCCGGGGTTGGTGCCGTCGGCGTTCGTGTTACCGGGAGTTTCGCCCGCGGGTGTGGGCGTGGGTTCTTCGCCGCTGCCGGTGTTCGAGGGGGTCTCGCTGGGAGCTTCCGTCTCGCTGCCGGTTGGCGCCTCTGTGGCGGGTTCGGCCGCTTTTTTGACCGTTACCGGAACCTTCTCGGTAAGCGTGATTTCTCCCTCCGTATAGGCAATTTCAACGAACGTGTCGGACGCCGCGAAGGGTGCGCCGCCGGTTATTGTGACCTTGTCGGTGACGTCGGTTTTCGAGCCGTCGGTGTAGATCAGGTTGATCTTGAGGCCGGCCTTGTCGAAGCTTTCGCCCTCGGTGTATGACGTTTTGGAGGGCGAGGAGTCGATCACGAGGTGGTCGGGGTAGACGGGGTCGGGAGCGGGCTCGAAGATCGCGCAGAACTTGTAGTCGCCGCGGTCGAGGCGGAAGAGCACGCGGTTTGTCGCGGGGTCGCTGTAGTAGGTGGCGGCGTCGGGGTTGGTGCCTACGAGGGGGCCGTTTTCGCTGTCGAGGCGCCATTCCTTGAGCACGTAGCCGTCGCCGGGGTAGGCCGTGTACCAGGTGTATGCGGTGGGCATTTCCTCAACCGTCATGTCGGCGAAGCCTGACCTGTCGGAGCTGTGGGACGCGGAGGAAACGAGGCCGCCGTAGGAGGGGTAGACGCTCGCGCTGGTGTAGCAGACGTACTTCGCGAAAACGGTCGTGTCGGCGGTTATCTCGCTGCCGAAGTCGAACGGGGTCTCGGTGCCGTCGCTGTTCGTGACGTACCACTTGTAGAAAATGAGATGCTCGCGGGCCGGGTCTTCGTCCGGGTAGGGAATGTGCTCGTATTGGTTGACCTCTTTGACGACCGGAGCCTCGCCGTTGCGCGGGTCGAACGTGACCTTGCAGGTCGCCGGGTTTTTCGACTTGACCGTAATGTGGTTGGTGAGCGTTTTGGTGACGCCGCGGTAGGTGAACGAGTAGACGCCCTCGGTGTCGGCGGGGGTGAGCTTGCGGTTGGGTGTGACCTGCACGAGTTCGGTCACGTCCTCTTTTGTGCCGTCGGTAAACTCTGCCTCGATCTTGAATCCGTAACGGAGAGAATCGCCTTCGGTGAACTTGGTCTGGGTATCGCCGCTAAAAGCGATCGAGGAGAGCGTTTTTTGGGGCACGCCCGGCATGTCGAGCAGTACGTAGACGTCGCAGTAGTTGCCGCCGTATACGACCGCGTCGGCGGGTTTGCCGTTGACTCTGAACTCGGGGAAGCATTCGCTGTCCCAGTCGTAGCCCTGGCCGCGGTAGTCCTCGACCTCGAGGCAGATGTAGTAGAGGCCTTCCTGCTGTTCGAGCGGCGTCGTATCGTGGCCGAGTCTTGTCCAGAAGTACGGGTCGGGGTCGGTTTTTTTAACGAGGCAGGTGTAGGAGGCGCCGGAGTCGATGTACCAGCCGTCGACGGCGTTTTCGGAGCCGAAGTGGGGCAGGCCGACTGCGGGGTCGAAAAGGGCGGCGGTGACCGATTCGCCGGTGGAGGACGCGTTGACGCCGAGTGCCGCCTGGTTGAACGTGATGTCGATAAGACCCGTGATCGGCGTTACGGGCGTGATCTCAAGCACGTATTCGAACGTCACGGAGGGGTCGGCGACAGAAGTGGCGCGGATCGTTATTGACGTCGCCGTCTCGTCGTCACCGATGTAGAGCGTATCCCAGTACGAGACGTAGGTGTTTTCAGAGGAGACGGGGGAGACGATCTCGAGCGTTACGTAGTCGTCGTCGGTTCCGGTGTACGTCTTGGTGAGGCCCACGGAAGTGCCGCGGTACGCTTTTTTGGTGGGGTCGTACGGGCCAACGCTGACGGCGTCGGTGTGGAGCGCCTCGTTTGTGCAGACGGCCGTCGTTTTCGCGAAAATTTGCGGGTTGCAGACGGACGTGGCGGTCACGACGATCGCGCATTCGATCTCGTCCGCGCCTATGTGGACCGTGCCGTCAGGGTCGACTTTCGTGTCCGCGCTCGAATGCGCCTCGAGCGTGTACGTGACGCCGTCGCTCGTGCCTTCGACAGACACGGGGAACTTTTTGGAGGTTCCGCGTTGCACGAGATAGGAGGGGCGGTCGAAGCTTATGCCCCAGCACGCGTCGGTGACCTCGTCAAAAGGCGCGCGTACGTACGCGTCGA
This sequence comes from uncultured Ruminococcus sp., assembly GCA_902792515.1. GTDB lineage: Bacteria > Bacillota > Clostridia > UBA1212 > UBA1212 > UBA1212. The sequence goes on along the minus strand of CADAZX010000041.1, from coordinate 11,067 downwards.
TAAGGGAGTCCTCCGACGTCGGGTAGGTGATAAAATCGGGGGCGGCGCCGTTGATCGTGACCGCCGGCAGATTTTCGAGGTCGAAAACGTGGCCGGGGCCGTTCTCGATCTCAAACCGGAAATAGTACTCGGCATTTTCGTCGAGCAGCTCTTCGTCTTTAAAAAGCACGTTCCAGTAGCCCGGGTATTCTTCCTCGTTTCTCTTGACGAGGCACGTGTAGGAAGGGCCGGAGTCGACGTACCAGGGCTCTTCGCGCTTGTTGAAATTCGTGATGCCGGCGTACGACATGAGGCGCGTGACCTGGTTGCCGGTGAGCCGCTTCGACGCGAAAAGAATCGACGTGTCGAACGTGATGTCAATCGGTCCCGTTATTTTCGTGCCGTCGGCTTTCGCGGCCATGGGAACCGCAAACGACGTGAAAACAATGCATACCGCGACGAGCGCGCAGATCAGATTTTTCAGGCTGAAGTTATTCTTTTTCATAATGGCTGCCCCTTTTTAAAACAGATGTCCGTGGCAAAACGGCTTGCCGGCTCGCGTTTTTCGGTTTTCTTCGGGTTTCTCCGGTTTTTTCCGGGTTTCTCCGGTTTTCTCCGGTTTGACGCGGCGCGGTTATCTTGGTTTTTTGGTAGTGCGTTTTTCTTAAGTTGACTTGTCTGATTTTATCTTTTGCGAGGGCTTTTTTAAAGCTTTTTTATATTTTACTATAAGGCGGAGGCTAAAACAAGGTGCAATTTGTGCGAAAACGGAGTTTTTTTTGCTAAAAATGGGTGTTTTTTTCGAATGGACGGACTGTTGGCTTGGGATTCATTTTATCTTGCCCCGGCGTGACCCGGGGCTTACTTCAAATGAACGATCCGCTTGTCCTCTTATCATTTTTGCCGTTTTTGTTGAAATGTCATAAAAATAGCCGCTAAAAGATATTGAAATGTCATAAAAAGTGTGCTGCAATCTTGTTGCAAAATCTGGAAGCCAAGATATCTTTATCTTCGCGGTGATTAATCACAAAGCTTAGGCGTGAAGTGAAAAGTTAACTTCCACTTCCACAAAGCTACAAAGCTGAGGTACGAAAAACGCTTGACACGCACTTCCCGACGGTGGTACAATTCCCGCGTATATCCCACAAATGCGGCGACGGAAAAAAGTAGCGCATGGGGCGGCCTGAAGAGAGTCTGCGGTCGGTGCAAGCAGACGGCGCGCTTTGCGTGAAGCTCGTTCCCGAGCAGACCCTGTGAAGATCGTTTTCGGACGCGGATTTGAGCTTTGGCTCGCGCGGATCTGAAACGTTTGCGTAGCGGGGTACGTAGGCAGGCGTTAACTGCATGAAGAGGTGAGCCGGGTCTTTTTGACGGATGCCGGCTAAATAGAGTGGTACCGCGGATTTATTCGTCTCTATGTTTTTGCGATCAGCGAAGGACATAGGGATTTTTTTTGGCGGCTCCGGCAGCGGACGGACGCGCGCAAGACTCAGGGCCTTCCGGGAGGAAAGACTATGAACCCAATTTTCGGAGACAAAGCGAATAACCTTATCGACATGACGCTGGGCGACCTTCTTGACAGGACGGCTGCCGTTTTTCCGGACACGGACGCGGTTTTCTACAACGACAGACCGTTCCGGAAGACGTACGCGGAGTTCCGTGACACGTGCAATGAAGTGGCGCGCGGGCTGCTTGCGATCGGCGTCAAAAAGGGCGGCCACGTGGCGATCTGGGCGACGAACTACCCCGAGTGGATAGTGCTCATGTTTGCGACCGCGAAGATCGGCGCGACGCTTGTTACCGTCAACACCAACTACAAAATCTACGAAGCAGAGTACCTTCTGAGGCAGTCGGACACCGATACGCTCGTCATGATGAGGGGCCTCAAGGACACGTGCTACACCGATATCATCAACGAGCTTTGCCCTACTCTTAGGGAAAGTCAGCCGGGCTGCCTCGAGTCGGAGGCGCTACCGTACCTAAAGCGCGTCATCTACATCGACAGGGTCGAGGACACGCCGGCGGGAATGTACCACTGGTCGGAGCTGTTTTCGCTCGCCTCGAAAGTCACGGAGGAGGAGCGCGCCCGCGTCCAGGCATCTGTCGACCCGTACGACGTCGTGAACATGCAGTACACGTCAGGCACAACGGGCTTTCCGAAGGGCGTCATGCTCACGCACAGGGGCATCCTGAACAACGGGAAATGCATCGGCGACAACCAGAAGCTTAGCGAAAAGGACCGCGTGTGCCTGCCGGTTCCGTTCTTCCACTGCTTCGGCTGCGTGCTCGGAATCATGGCCTGCGTCACGCACGGTTCGACGATGGTTCCGGTCGAGCGCTACCACCCGGTCCGCACAATGAACGCGATCCGCGACGGCCGCTGCACAGCCACCTACGGCGTTCCGACGATGTACATCGCGATGCTCGAGCACCCGGACTTTTCGAAGTACGACTTTTCGAACATGCGCACCGGCATCATGTCGGGCTCGCCGTGCCCTGTCAAGGTCATGGAGCTCGTCGTGAACCGCATGCACATGACCGAGATCACGATCCCCTACGGAATGACGGAAACGTCGCCTGTCTGCACGATGACGAACACCGAAGACCCGATTATAAAACGCGTCGAGACCGTCGGCCGGCCGATGCCCTTCCTGGAGGTCAAGGTCGTCGACCCGGAAACGAACGCTGACCTGCCGCCCAACACACCGGGCGAGGTCGTGGTGCGCGGATACTCGGTTATGAAGGGATACTACAAAATGCCCGAAGCCACCGCCAACGCGATTGACGCCGACGGCTGGTACCACTCGGGCGACCTGGCTGAGATCGACGACGATGGTTTCTTCAAGATCACGGGCCGCATCAAGGACATGATCATCCGCGGCGGCGAAAACATCTACCCGAAGGAGCTCGAGGAGTTCCTCTACGCCCACCCGAAGGTGCGCGACGTACAGGTCATCGGCGTTCCCGACGAAACGTACGGCGAGGAGGTCTGCGCCTGCATCATCCTGCGCGACGACATCCGCGAGACCGAAAACGAGGACGACCTGCGCGAGGAGATCATGGAGTACACGCTGGCCCGCATCGCCCGCCACAAGAAGCCGCGCTACATCTGGTTCATGGACAGCTTCCCGATGACGGCGAGCGGCAAGATCCAGAAGTTCAAGATGCGCGAGATGGCGGTCAGGCACTTCCTGAAGGGGAAGGACGAATAGTTTTTTCGCGTTTGCGGGCTTTTTCCGCGTTTACGGGCTTTTTCGCGTTCGTTGCTATTTATGCATTTATGCGTCCGTCGCTGCTTGCGGCCCTGTTTGCTTGCGGCGCGCGATTTTTACTAAAATTAGGAGATTTTTGACTTTGGAACCACTTGGGATTTACAGCGAGGATATCAGAATTAACATGTACGACATCGACGCCGCCGGCAACCCTCGAATTTCGAGGCTGACGGAGAGGCTGCTTTTGTGCGCGAGCACGCACATGGAGCTGCTCGACTGGGAGTGGTCGAGGCTCGCGAAGGAACTCGGCGTGTGCGTCGTTCTGGCCGACTCGAGGGTCAGGCTCACCGGGGACATCAAACTCGGCGACCGCCTGAAGATCACGACCTGGACCATAGGCAAGCTCTACCCGATGATGACGCGTGGCTTCGCGATCACCGGCTGTGAGGGCAAGGTCGTTTTCGAATCGGTGATGCGCAGTGTTCTGATGGACATCGAATCACGCTCGCTCGCCAACCCTTCCAACTACAATCTGACTGCCGCCGACCAGAACTTCGAGGCGCCCGCGATCTCGCTTCTCGCGACGCGTCCCGCGCCGATCCGCAAGGTCGACACCGAAGGCCGCACGCCCGACTTTTGCAGGGAGCACACCGTCAACTACGGCGACCTTGACTACAACGGCCACATGAACACCGCGAAATACGCCGAGTGCATCGAAAACCTGTTCGGCGCCGGAAGTCTTTTCGCCAACCCGCTAACCGGGCTCGACGTCCGCTACGAAAAGGAGATCCCGCCGGATTCGCCTCTTACGACCGTCGGGTTTTACGATGCGGAGCGCGGCGCCACGGATATCGCGGGCACGTCGGGAGGCGCCGCGAGGTTTTACGCGACGGCTTACAGGAAATAAGTTTTTGCGCTAAAAATAGGGAAGGCCTGTCCGCCGGCGGAGGACATGCCTTCGTGCGTTTAATACGCTTTTGATAACTATTCAGACGTGTTTTTCTTCCTTTTTATAAGGGAGGGCAGGGCGGCTGCGAAGGCGACCGCGAACGTAACGCAAAGGGCGGGACTTTCAGTAAGGGAGGAGCCGCAACCTTTTTTATTGCCGCTCTGATCAGACGTGGCGGCAGGTGCCGGCTGCGTTTCTTCCGGAGCAGTAGGTTCGGGCTCGGGCGTCGCGAGAAGGTTTTCGTCGATAAACGAGAGAATTATCGAGTTGACGACCGTTCTGGGTCTTCCGTACGTTCCGTCGTCGAACTTGTCGCTCGGAACGTTCACGATCTCGTAAGTGTCTTCGCCGGTGGTTTTGAGAAGGGTCGAGCTGCCGCCGCCGTCGACGAGGAAGCAGTTTTCGAAGCCGAGCTTTTTGCACAGCTCGGGCATGTCGCTGATTTTGAGGCCTACGGAGTAGTCCTTTCGCCTGCCGTCGCAGACAAGGAACATGACGTGGCCGTCAGCAGTGTTTCCGATGGCGGTCGCGGGAATCACGTCGGAGTCGTTGTTCGCGACAGCTTTGCCGTTTTTGACGAGAATCGTGTGGCCGCCGACGCAGTTCGTCACCTGGGACCAGATGTCGCCGTCCTTTTTCGACCCGGAGATCTCGAACGACACCTCGACGTCGTCCCCGATTCCGATGTTTTTGACTTTTTGAATGTTTTTCGAGCCCCTCGCGGTCACGATCAGGCGGTTTTGCTGAAGTTTCGGGTTTTCGTCGCCTTTTTTGCAGATCGCGGTGACTTTTCCTTTTATAGTGGCGCCGTCCTTTATCACGTAGTCGTAGTCGCAGTCGATAACGATCTCGTAGGCGTCGTCAAGCGCGGCCGTGTCCTCGCCGACCTTGTCGGAGTAGATCATTATCGTGTTTTGCGCGGGAAGCCTGTTGAGGCCCGAGAGCTTGACCTGCTCGAAGCCGTCGATCGAGAGGTCGTTCAGGTAGATCTTGAGACTTGGCGTGCCGAGAACAGTCCTGCCGTCGGCGGTGATCCCGAACGCGTGCAGCTGCCTCTCGTAGGGCGTTTCGTTGAGCGTGTGCGGGCTGGAAACGATCTCGCCGTTGTATATGTCGAGGCCCCTGGGAAGCGTCATCTCGTGGGTGACGACCGGGTCGCTGAAGCCGCCGTATTCCGTGCCGCTGCCTTCGATTCTCGCGTGCGCGTAGGAGGTCGTCCAGATGTCGCCGTTGATTGCCACGACCGGAACGAGCCCCTTGTCTTTGTTGGCCTCCTTGAAATTTCTGACGGTGTTCTCGACGGTCGCAAGCTTCGTCGTGTACTTCCCGCCGCACGTCACCTGCAGGTCGAAAAGCGGATCGCGCGGGTCGAACTCGACGATCCACATCTCCTGCAGCTTGAACTTCGACTTCGAACCGAGCGAAATGTGCGTGCACGTAACGCCTTCGCGAACGGTCTCGGTGGTGCGGGCCACCTCGCCGTCAATTTTTTCGTCGCTTAGCGCGAACGAACAGACCGCCGCCGTAGAGATCAGAACGGCCGCGCAAATCAAAAACGCAATTATTCTCTTCATAAAAGTGCCTTCTCTCATAAAAGCGCTCTCTTTCCGGAAAGCTGTACATTCTCCAAATGCCCGCAGGCACCGCAGCTGCCTTTATTATACATACCGGCCGCCCGCTTTGCGAATTGCAAAAAGAGGCGAACAGTGTGCAAATACGGTTCTGCGGCGGCAAAAATGATTGCAAGGCCGGGTTTGAGACGCGGTGATTTTCAGAGGGCGGCCAAACTGCCGAGTAAAAACCGGCCAAACTGCCGAACGATTTTCGGCCAAACTGCCGAGTAAAAACCGGCCAAACTGCCGAAAAGACTTGACAAGGCGCAAAAAGCCGCGGGCCCCCCTGTGTCGGAAAAGGGGCCCGCGGCTTTTCATTTTCGCCTATATTCAGGCAAATTTTTATTGTTTCTCTCTCCTTGCGCCGAAAAGCTTTTTCATCGCCTCGTAGTCCTTGGCGTGGGCTTCGAGATAGAGGCGGTCGCCGTCGCCGTCGCCGGTTTTGATCTCGATGAGCCAGGAGTCCTGACCGGACTTGGAGCCCTTGGAGAACTTCGCGGCGTCGTAGGCGGAAGCGGGGCCGAACGACAGAACGTCGGCGGAGTCGATAACGAGCTCGCCCTTGGGGTTCATGAAGTCGGCGTCGTAGACCACAAACTTGCCGTCCTCCTGGCGTACGTAGCAGCGCCTGCGGGGCTGCGCGAAAAGGCTGCCGTAGGTGTTCACGTTTTTGCAGAGGAGGTCGTTCGGGTTGTTGACCGAGTTGAGCGTCGTGATGAGGTCGCGGATCGCGTTGTTGTACACGTCGCGGCTCTGCCTGTTCTGCATCGGGGCGATCTCGCGCGTGAGGTCGGTCGCCGGCATCTTATCGGGCAGGTCGGCAGGGAAAAGCGATACGTACTCGGCCTTGTAGTCAAAACGCTTCGAGCCGCGGCTGTTCGCTTCGTCGTACTTCTTTTTCGCCTTCAGGTGGCGGTAAATCACCAGAACCGTGAACAGTGCGACGACGATGCCGATGATGAGCCACCAGATCGCCTTCAGCTTAAAATAGGTCAAAACGCACATTCCAGAAACGAGCAGGATGCTGATGCAGCTGGAAATCGTGACCGCGAGATTCGGCGGGTACACGACAGGCGCGTCCGTTGAACTCTCGTAGGCGGCCGAAAACGAATTCTCGATGACCGACCGCGGTCTCACTTCGTATCTTGATGTTGATTGTTCGGTAATCATTTTTGAAATCTCCCGTAGAGGTTAAATGCGGAAAACGTTTTCAAATTCTTTCCGCCGGATAAGTATAAAGCATTTGCGGGGCGGTGTCAAGGAAGGAAAACCGAAACCGGCGGGAACAGGCGGCAGAGTGCGTGAAAACGTGTTGCATTTCCGCCCCTGTTTTTTGTACAATTGTGCGTGACATTTACATGGGCGGGCGGCGTGCGCGTGTGCGCACGGGCGTGGTCCGTACTTTGCAGGAAGGATGTGAAAGCAGGTTGAAAAGATGGTTCAAGTACATTAAACCTTACCTGCTCTTTTTCATTTTGGGGCCGCTGTGCATGATCATCGAGGTCGTGGGCGAGGTCGTTATGCCGAGGCTGATGGCGTCGGTCATCGACAGCGCCAACGCGGGAACACTGACGCAGGCGTCGAGCCTTTTGACGATGGCGGAGATGATCGGAGTGGCCGTTTTGATGATGGCGGGCGGCATCGGCGGCGCGTGGTTCGCGGCCAAGGCGTCGGTCAACTTCGCGGCGGACCTGAGGAGCGACATTTACGGAAGGATCCAGGCGTTTTCGTTCACGAACATCGACAAGTTTTCGACAGGTTCGCTCGTTACCAGGCTGACGAACGACGTCACGCAGATGCAGACGATGATCAACATGATGATGAGGATGCTGCTGAGGGCGCCGGGAATGATGATCGGCGCGCTGATCATGGCGTTTTCGATAAGCCCGAGGCTGTCGATCGTTTTTTGCGTGGCGGTGCCGGTGATGATCGTGTCCGTGTCGTTCATTATTAAAACGGGCTTCCCGAGGTTCGCGAAGGTGCAGGAGGCGGTCGACGGACTCAACTCGACCGTGCAGGAAAACGTTACGAACGTGCGTGTCGTGAAGAGCTTCGTGCGCGAGGATTACGAGACGAAAAAGTTCAGGACCGCGAGCGGCAACCTCAAAAAGTCGGCGATCTCGGCGATGAACGTTATGATCTTCATGGAGCCGGTGATGACGGTCATCATGAACGCGACGCTTATCGCGGTGATCATTTTCGGCGGCAGGATCGTTCTCGCGAACGACGGCGGTCTGACGGTCGGCGAGCTGTCGTCGTTTTTGACCTACGTTTCGCAGATTTTGTTCTCTCTGATGATGGTCACGTTCATGCTCATGTTCTCGTCCAGGGCGCTTGCCAGCGCAAGGCGTATCGCGGAGGTGCTCGACGAAAAATCCGAGATCAGCGACGCGGAAGCGCAGGAGAAGGACAAAAAAGTTACCGACGGCACGATTGAGTTCAAGCACGTTTCGTTCCGGTACTTTAAGAACAGCGAGGACCTGGTGCTCGACGACGTCAGCCTGACGATTCCGGACGGCGCGACGGTGGGCATTATCGGTTCGACGGGTTCGGGCAAAACGACGCTCGTTTCGATGGTTCCGCGCCTTTACGACGTGGACGCGGGCGAGGTGCTTGTCGGCGGCGTCAACGTTAAAGACTACTCGCTCGTGAATCTCCGCGACGGCATCGGCATGGTGCTCCAGATGAATACCCTTTTCTCGGGCACAATCGCCGAGAACCTGCGCTGGGGCGACGAAAACGCGTCCGACGAGGAGATGGTCAAATACGCGGACTTCGCGCAGGCGGACAAGTTCATCAAGACTTTTTCCGACGGCTACAACACCGAGCTCGAGCAGGGCGGCAAGAACGTTTCCGGCGGCCAGAAGCAGAGGCTGTGCATCGCACGCGCGCTTCTTAAGAAGCCGAAGATCCTCATTCTCGACGACTCCACAAGCGCCGTCGACACCGCCACAGAGGCGATGATCAGGAAGGCTTTCCGCGAGGAGCTGCAGGGCTCCACCAAGATCATTATCGCGCAGCGCATCGGTTCCGTTATGGACGCGGACATGATCGTCGTCATGAACGAGGGCAAAATCACAGGCGTGGGCACTCACGCGGAGCTGCTCGAGAGCAACCTCGAGTACAGGGAAATTTACGAATCCCAGACCGGAAAGGAGTGACGCGCGATGCCGAGAAATATTGACGAACTGAGAAAACAGTACAACAGCTCTCAAACGCAGTCGGGCGGCATGGGACGGCCGGGTGGCGGTCCGGGCGGCGGCAGGAACAATCCGGGCAGGCAGCAGGGCAAGCCGAAGGACGCGCGCAAGACGATCGCGAGGCTTTTCACATACCTTCACGGTCAGCGCGTGCGGCTGGTATTTGTGCTCCTGTGCATGCTCTTTACGACGCTGACGTCTCTCGTGGGCGGCTACCTCACGGCGCCTATCATCGACAGGCTGACGCTCGCCGTCAAACCCGACGCCGTCATCAACATGACAAAAGTCGAGATCGCGGCGGACGGCTTTATAAGGTCGGTCCTTTCCGCTGTTTTCGGCGGCGCAGAGACGACGGCTTTCCAGTATATTATCGCTGCTGTGACGATCCTGGGCGTCGTCTACGTGATCGGAATCGCGACCTCGTACATCCAGGCGAAGCTGATGATGCACATCACGCAGAACTTCCTTACCGATATCAGGAACGACCTTTTCACGAAGCTGCAGCGACTTCCGGTCAGGTATTTTGACTCGAAGCCTGTCGGCGAGATCATGTCGCGCTTCACGAACGATATCGACAACCTCGACTCGATGGTCAGCAACTCGCTGACGTCGATCATCTCGGGAACAGTCACTTTGATCGGAACGTTTATATTCATGATCACCACGAGCTGGATCCTGACGCTCGTGACGGTCGTTTTCATCCCCGTGTTCATGTTCGGCGGTCTGCTGCTCGCGAAGCGTTCGCGGAAATACTATTCCAGCCAGCAGGCGGCCCTCGGCGCCATCAACGGCTACATGGAGGAGACCGTTACCGGCCAGAAGGTCATCAAGGTGTTCAACCACGAGGACGAGTGCGAGGAGGAGTTCGGGCTGCTCAACGACGACATGCGCGACAAGCAGTTCAAGGCACAGTTCTGGGGCGGCATCATGGGGCCTGTCATGGGCAACACGTCGCAAATCTCCTACGCCGTCACCGTGGGCGTAGGCGGCATTCTGATGCTCGCGGGCTACCTGACACCGGGCGGCCTCTCGATCTTCGCAAGGTACGCGCGCCAGTTCGCGATGCCGATCAACCAGCTTTCGCAGCAGATGGCGACCGTTTTCTCCGCGCTTGCGGGCGCTGAGCGCGTTTTCGAGGTGATGGACACCGATCCCGAAAAGCCCGACGTTCCCGACGCGAAAACGATGGACGGCATGCAGGGCTACGTCGTGCTCGAAAACGTGACTTTCGGCTACGTTCCGGGCAAAACGGTGCTCAAAAACATCAGCCTGTACGCGAAACCCGGCCAGAAGATCGCTTTCGTCGGCTCCACCGGCGCCGGCAAGACGACCGTCACCAACCTGATCAGCCGCTTCTACGACGTGGAGGAGGGCACGATTACAATCGACGGCGTCGACATCCGCGACATCAAGCGGGACGAACTCCGCAGCCACATCGCGATGGTCCTTCAGGACACGCACCTTTTCACGGGAACGGTCATGGAGAACATCCGATACGGACGGCTTGACGCGACAGACGAGGAAGTTATCGCGGCTGCTAAAACCGCATCCGCCCACAGCTTCATCATGCGTCTCTCCGACGGCTACAACACGATGCTGGAAGGCGACGGCGCCAACCTCTCCCAGGGCCAGCGCCAGCTGCTGAACATCGCTCGGGCGGCGGTCTCCAAGGCCCCGATCCTGATCCTCGACGAAGCTACGAGTTCGGTCGACACCAGAACCGAGCGCCACATCGAGCACGGCATGGACCGCCTCATGAAGAACCGCACGACGTTCGTGATCGCGCACCGGCTGTCGACGGTCCGCAACTCCAACGCGATCATGGTGCTGGAGCAGGGCGAGATTATCGAGCGCGGCGACCACGACGACCTCCTGAACCAGAAGGGAAGGTATTACGAGCTGTACACGGGAATAACGGAATTGTCCTGACGACCCGGTAACTTATTGAAATAAATGAGAATTGTTTTCCCGTTGAGAAGTTGGATGTATTTAACAGACAACTCCTCAACGGGAGCTTTTGTGCGCTCGGCATGCGCGATTACTTGGCGGTGAAAGTCCGCTACAGACTTGGCAGTAGGAACTGTTAGCCGAAGACAAGGGTGTCCGTCGTGAGG
>CADAZX010000040.1 GCA_902792515.1 uncultured Ruminococcus sp. | reverse complement strand
AAAATCCTGTCATCCTTGACAAGATACATAACCTCATAAGGGTAAATCCCCGGCACGCTGTCAAAACACAGCTTCTTGTCATAAAAATCACCGGCACGAACCGAATCGAGAAACTCATCCATATCCGTGATAACTGCATCAAAGAATTCACTGTCATAAGTTCGATAGCCCTTCCATCTGCCAAGATTGAGCTCCACCCCGTCGGCGGAAATCACCTTGACGTCGACAAACTCTTCCTTGTCGTGTGGGCGTAAAGCAAGATAGATTACTGTTGCCGCTACTGCTAAAGCCGCGACGGAGCAGGCGACAATTATCGGGATAATCTGTTTTTTCCTCAAGTCTTTTTCCCTCAAGCTTTCTTCAGTTTAGTAAACAGTTATATCTTTACTATCACTGCAAAACGTATGCGCTTCCCGTCGAATCCGAAAAGAGTGCACTCAAAACTAACGAGCCGTATACTCTTCCCCATCCATCGTTAACAATAAAAAACTCCACATCCTGCGTTTTAGTTCTTCCCGTTGCCGGGTTCTTGTAAGAGATAGTAAATATTTCTATGCCTTTCGCAACAACATCGTGATTATAATCATCGAATTCCAGCAACACCGGCTTCGAAGAATTAAGCGCGTTTCGTGTCCGCGCACGTTTATTAAAAGTAAACTCGGCACCTGTTTTTGATACACTGTTTTGAGTTGCGCAAAGAGTTATCGCATTTTGCATTTGATCAGAATAAATCTGACCAAGTACCGTAGAGTATCCTTCTAACTGGGCCTGATTGACCAAATTAACAAATGCGGTATCTTTATTCATCGTCGGCTTGTAGTTGAGAACCAAGTCTGTAATTGCGACGCTTGTACACGTTTTTTTAATGTAAGTGCCCTGAGATGTGTGATAATATGAATTCAATGAATTTTGGTTTAAGTTGTCAAGAGAAAAGTAAGTCGAACTCTTAAAAGTGCACGTGTAATTGCTCATAGAATACAAATTATAGTATGCTTTTATAAATGACGAAACGTCTTGAAAATAGCTGTATGTCATATCTATGAATATAGCTTGCGGATCATTAGTACGACTAAGAATAACAGATTCATCGATCTCCGAATCATCCGCAGCGACGATTCTTAACGGAAATGTTGAAATGAATAAAACTATAGTAAGAAGTGTAACAGTAAATTTAATAAATCCTTTCATTTTAAAAGTCCTCCATAAGAATAGGAATGATGCTATTATAGCACTCCTTATAAACGTGTCAATACTTAAAGGCAATTTTTTACGCAATTTTTTTTACGTGAATCATTGTCAATCTGTCATGTCACATTTCCTCGTCTCACATTTCACGTTTAATATTTCCTGCCTCCGCCGTTCCGTCCGCGTTCCATTTGAGTTCGAAAATCTCCAGGTACTGCTCGAACCTCGGAAGCCTTTCGCAGCATGTTACGTACCACCTGCCCCCAAGCTCGAACACCTCTGCGCAGGAAGGCACGTTGGCGCTCGACTCGTTTCCGTGCGTTCCCTCGATGAGAAGGCCGAGGCTCCTCCAGCCGCTGACCGGATCGTCCGAGACAGCGTAGGCGGTGCCGTGGCCGCAGTTTGTGTAGAACAGATAGTACTTCCCGTCCTTTTTGAGCAGGAACGGCGACTCGAGCGCGATATCGCATATGTCAAAGGTGTGCGCTCCGAGGTCCTTCCAGTGAACCATGTCTTTTGACGATGCAATTCCGACCGCCGGCACGAACCTGTCGGTATTCCCTGCTCTTGCGGAGGTGCAGTAGTACATGTAGGCAGTGCCGTCGCCGTCGACGAAAACCATCGAATCGCGGCAATCGGACCACCTTGAGACGTCCCAGTTCCCCCACTCACCCGGCGTCAGAACCGGATTGTTTTCGTACTTTGTCCAGCTGTAAAGATCGTCTGATGTGGCGAGGCAGATCGCCTGGGCGGAGTTTATGTTGACGCCGGTGTAGTACATGTAATATTTCCCGTCTTTTTCCGCGACTCCCGGCGACCAGACCTGGTAGTTCTCGAACATATTGACGTCCACGGAGATGACCGGCGGCTCGATCTTCCAGTTTACAAGGTCCTCAGTCACCGCGTGGCCGACCGTGTCTGTGGGCATCGTGTCCCATTCGTACCCCGGGTAGCTTCTGTTGTAAAATAGGTGCACCTGCCTGTCCTTCACGACGACGCTGTGGTCGACGAGCGCGGTTCCCGGCTCCGTGAATTTACCCTTTAAAGGCTCTTTGCCGGCTTCGAGCGCTTCTATGTACCTCTCCGCCGCGTTCAGACACGCCTCCGCGGTGTAGCCCACGCCGAACCCGTACCTTCCGTGTGCCGACGCACCCGCGTCGAAATTAAGCGCCCGCTCAAGAAAAATGTCGATAATCGCGACCGTTTTTACCGTCTCGAAGTCCGTTTTCAGCTTAAACGGCGCCGTTCGCGCCTTAAGCTCATAATATTTCTTCTGAAATCCGCTCAGCTGTTCCATTTTTCTCACCTTCCCGCCTCTTTAAGTCCTTTTTGCCTCTTAAAAGTCCTAATATCGTAAAAGTCCTAATATCGTACAAAAAAGACCCGAAAGCGACTTAAAGACTTCCGGGCCTTTTGGAAATTCATTCCAGATTATTACTTTCTCGCTCTCAGGAACGAAGGAATGTCGTCGTCACCGTTGCCGTTGTCCTGGGGCTTGGGCTGCTGCTGAGGCGGAGTCTGCTGCTGAGGCTGCTGGGGCTGTGTGTTCAGCGCCTGGCCGAAGTTTGCCTGGAAAGCGTTCTGCGACGGCTTTACGCCGAACGTGTCGGTGTTGATCGCGCCGGTGAACGAAGCCTCTGACGGCTGTTCTTTAGCGGAGAAGTCCGCCGCGATGATCGTGATGTATACGAAGTCGCGCATATCGTCGTTGTCCTCTTCCGGTTCTCTCGTACCGAAGATGATGTCGACGTTCGGGTCCGCCTTTTCGCATATTTCGTCGCCGCACCTGGAAATCTCCATCATGTCGAGCTTGTCGCCGAAATACTGAACGAGAACTATCTTCGCGCCGTCGATCGTCGTCTCGAGGAGCTGGTTCTGTGTCGCTCTCGCGAGAGCCTGCTTGAACCTGTCTTCTCCCTTGCCGTAGCCGACGCCCATGTGGATGATGCCGCGGTTGGTCATCGTGGTCTTGATGTCGGCGAAGTCGATGTTGATGTCGCCGCACTTCTTGATGATGTCGTAGATTCCCTTGACCGACTGGGTGAGGATCTCGTCGGCCTTCTTGAAGCTCTCCTTCATCGTGACCTTGTCCTTGAAGACCTTGAAGATATTGTTGTTGGGAACGATCAGCATGGAGTCGACGTTCGCCTTGAGCTCCTGGATGCCCGCTTCGGCGACTCTCATCTTGCGCTGGCCCTCAAAGCCGAAAGGCTTGGAGACGACCGCGATCGTGAGGACGCCCTTGTCCTTCGCGCACTTCGCAATGATCGGAGCCGCGCCCGTTCCGGTGCCGCCGCCCATACCGGCTGTAATGAAAACGACGTCGCAGTTGTCGAGAACTTTGGAAATCTCGTCAAGGTTCTCCTGGGCCGACTTCGCGCCGACTTCCGGTCTTGCGCCCGCGCCGAGGCCTTTTGTCTCTTTTTTGCCGATCTGGATTTTGACCGGCGCCTTGCACTGCGTAAGAACGTTCACGTCTGTGTTGACCGCGACGAACGTAACGTCGTCGAGATTGGAGTCTTCGATCATTCTGTCGATTGCGTTGTTTCCGCCGCCGCCTACGCCCAAAATAACTATTCTCGCGTCTACAAAATCCGCCGCGCCTGCGAAGAGTTCATTGTAATCATCAAATTCGTTTGCCATTTTTAACCTCCCCGATGCCGGATGTGGGCCGGACATCACTTTTTCCTTATGTAAAATCAAATTGTACCGCCTGTGCAGTTATGTTCTTCTTTCGAAAATGATTGACTGATCTGATTTATTGATCAGAAGCCGATCGGACGCCAGTTGTATCCGCCGTTCGAGCCGCCCTGAGGCGTTCCGGGATTTCCTGCCGGGGGCGCCATATTCTCGCCGCCGAGAGGAGCCTCGAACTGCGCCGCGATGATCGTAACCTGCACGAAATCCTTCTCTTCGGTCTCGGTCTCCGGCTCTCTGTAGCCCCAGATGATCTCGGCGTCGGGATGTACGTGGTTGGCAATGTACTCGGAGCACTCGTTCATCTGGAAGATGTTGATGTTGTCGCCGTAGAAGTTGAGAATGACCTCTTTCGCGTGGTCGATTGAAGTCTCGAGAAGCGGATTCTTGATCGCCATGTCGAGCGCGTCGTGGAAGCGGTTGTCGCCCTTTCCGTAGCCGACGCCCATGTGGATGATTCCGCGGTCTGACATGACCGATCTGATATCGGCGAAGTCGATGTTGACCTCACCGCGCTTGGTGATGATCTCGCAGATGCCCTTGACGTTGCTGCTGAGGACCGTGTCAACTCTCTTGAACGCCTCGTTGACGGTGCATCTCTCTCTGAACACCTTGTAGACGTTGTCGTTCGGAATCACGACAAGCGAGTCGACGTTGGACTTGAGCTTTTCGATGCCCGCCTCCGCGGTGCGCATCTTCATTCTGCCCTCAAACGAAAACGGCTTCGTGACGACCGCGACGGTCAGAATGCCCTTGCTTCTCGCGATCTCCGCAACAAGCGGCGCTGCGCCGGTACCCGTTCCGCCGCCCATACCCGCGGTGATAAACACCATGTCGATGTCCTCGAGAACGTCCTCGATCTGGTCTCTTGACTCCTCGGCGGCCATTCTGCCGACCTCGGGCTTCGCACCGCAGCCTACGCCTTTTGTAAGCTTGGCTCCGAGCGGGATCCTCTTCGGTGCTTTCGAATTCTCGAGAACGCGGAAGTCTGTGTTCATCGCGACGAACTGCACGTTTCTCATGCTCTCGTCGTTGACGCTCTCGTCGATTATACGGTTCACGGCGTTGTTTCCGCCGCCGCCTATACCGATTATTGCCACTTTGGCATCTCTTACTTGCTCAATATCATAATCAACTGGCACGGTAAATCCTCCCCAATTTCAAAAGAGATTATACTCTTTGTATTATAAAATACCGAATCGTTTTTTTCAATACGTTTCAACGCGCCTCCGGCCGTTTTTTGCGGGAAAAATTCATTTTTTTCTCCGGTTTTCCGCCGTTTTCGCGTTTTTGTTCAATTTTTGCATGTCCCCGCCGCTTTACGGCGAAGTGTTCTTCTTCTTCTTTGACTGCCGCCTTCGCGTCAGCTCTTCAGCTTCTCGAAAAAGTTTTTCACGGACGTCTTGACGCCGCCGAAAAACGACTTCGTCTTCTCGCCGAACGTGGCGCCTTCCTTTTCGCCGCCGTCCGCCTTGTCGCCGGAACCTGTCTCGTTGCGGTTGATGACGGTCGAAGGCCTGCGGCCGTACTTGATCTTGGACGAGATGTAGATGAGCATTCCGAGCGCCGTCGTGAACGACGTCTTGATTCCGAGATCCTTGCCCTTGTCGACCGCCTCCACGTCGCCCGCGTCGATAACCGACTCAAGAACGTTTCCGATGCCCTTGAAGTTCACGATGCCGTCGCCGATAAAGTATATCTTGTCGATCACCGGCTTGAAGATTCCGCTCCTCGCCATAATGTCCTTCGCCATCTTGAACGCGCTCTGTGCGATCTCCTCGATCCTCGCGTTCATGACGTCGACAACGTACGAAACCTCCACCATGTCCTCGGAGCCCGCGTCGAGCCTGTCGATCGGTATCTCCGCGTTCGCGGTCAGAACGTTCCTGGACGCGTAGCCGTACTCGAATTTCATTCTCGTGGCCTTGTTTTCAGGCACCGAAAAGACCTTTTCGAGGTCGCGGGAAATATTGTTGCCGCCCATCGGCAGCGTGTCGAACGCGAACGGAATTCCGTTGTAGTAGACCGAGATCTCGGTGGAGGCGCCGCCCACGTCCGCGATAACGGTGAAGCAGTCCTTCGAAAGGAAAAACGCGGACGCGTCGAAAACCTTCTGGCTCGCGAAAAACGAAGGCACGAAGCCGTCGACTTTTATGTTGAGGTCGCCGAGAAGTCTCGTCACGCGCGCAACCACGTCCGCCTTCGCGACGACAGCGTTCGCCTCAAGCTGGAGCCTGCTGCAAACCGTTCCCTCGGGCTTGTCGAAAAGCAGCTTGTCGTCGGCCCTGAACGCGACCGGAATGATATCGACAAGCATCTCGTCCTCGCCGTAAACGACGTTCGACGCCTCGTTGAGCACCTCGCCCACGTTGAGCCCCGTGATCGGAGCCGGCGGCACGATAACGACCTCGCCCGACCCGAAAACAGGACGCACGAAGCGGTTGGAAATGCTCACGTAGCACGACTTGATCTCGATGCCGGTCTTGTTCAAAACGGTGTCGACCGCGCTCGAAACGCACCTGTTGAGATCGGTCATTTTGAGATCTCCCGACAGGTCGATAACGCCCGACGAAGGTGTCTCGGCCTTTGCGATTATCTTCGGAGTGCCTTTATCTGTAATGCGTCCGACAAGGATTCTGACCCCGGTCGTTCCGATGTCCATTACCGCTACGGCAAGTTTCAGGTTGCTCATTTGTGTCTCTCCAATCAGTTCTTGAATTAATCTCTTGATTTTCGTGTGCCGGTCTCCCGGTCGCCGCCTCCCGGGTCGATTCCCCGTTCCGCTGCCGCGATTTGCCGGCAAATATTAATAATATAAAATCGGCGTTTCTTTTTCAATAGCCGAAAACGGTTTTTTGAAGCGTTTTTCGCTTTTTTTCGGCATTTTTAGGGAATTACTCGTATTTTCGCTCCCGGTTTGCCGGTTCCGGAACGATCGAAGGCCGATTAAGGATTTTCATTCCCGCCGTCTTCTCCGCCGTCTCCGGAAGGCTCTTCAGCCGGTTCCGCTGACGGTTCTTCCGTCGGTGCCGTCGTCTCTTCGGGTCCTGCCGTTTCTTCAGGTTCTGCCGTATCCGGCGGTCCCGGCGTCTCTTCCGGTTCCGGCGTTTCAGTCACCTGCGGTTCCTCCGTTTCAACGGGCGTAGGCTCTTCCGTCACGGCCGGCGTAGGTTCTTCGGTAAGTTCAGGTGTAGGTTCTTCCGTGGCTTCCTCTGTGGGCTCTTCCGTCGCGTCCGGTGACTCATCCGGAATTTCAGTAGGTTCTTCCGTCGGTTCTTCTGTAGACGCTTCCGTGGGCTGCGGAGCTTCCGTCGGAGCTTCCGTCGGCCTTTCCGTAACATGCGGAGCTTCCGTGGGAACTTCCGTCGGCGCCACGGTGGGCGGTTCCGTCTCGGGCGGCTCAGGCGTCGCGTTCCTGCTGAAAACGTCGTTTCCGGCGTCGGAAAGCGTTATCGTGCCGTCCTTCAACTCAACCTTCCCGGACCTGAAAATAGCCGCGAGCCTCTCGAGCCTCGAGCAGTTCGTGTTTCCGTCGCCCAGCTTCCCGAATTTCACCACAACGTTGTCCGTGCAGTAAAAATACGCCTCGTTCTTTCCCGCGAAATATATAAGCCGCACGCGTTCGTAAAGCGTGTCGTCGGCGAGCACCGCATAGTAGAACTCCACAACGTCGCTCCACGCGATCGCGTTCGAGTACTTGATCCTGGCGCCGAGATCCGACTGCGTCACTGAAAGCCCGCTCACCGCCGGCCCGTCCGCCTCAATGCCCTGCATTCCCACGCTGTCCTCGCTCAGCCTGTCAAGCTCGCAGATCAGCGCCACAACACCGGACCTGTCGGTGACGATAGCCTCTCCGGCCTCCGTAACGACCACGTAAGCCCCGCGCGGCTCGCCGGAAATGACAAGCGTACTGCCGCGAAGCCTCACCCTCACGTCCTTGTACTGCGGAAACTCGAAGGAAATGTCTCTCTCGGCGGCCGTGTACCGCCCTTTTAGCGTAGCAAAAACGCCCCTCAGCCCGTTGGATTTTAAAACCGCCGCAAGCCCGTCTGTGCCGGCGTACTTTTCCGCATAGGGCAAAACGTCCGCCTCGAAATTCTCGTCGGACGACTCGCAAACGATTTTCCTGATTACAAACGGTTTCGCAATTGAAAACACCGCCGCGACGATGCCGGCGGCGACCAGCATAACGACAAGAACCACAACAACGGTCTTCACGACCTTACCGGTGCCGGCTTTCCGGGTCTTTATCTCTTTTTTGGTGCGTACCCTGTCTCCGTACATGTCGTCACGAAACCTTTTCTTCAGTAATCGATTAACCGCTTCGTCAAAAAGCGTCCGCCGCCGTTCGCGGCAGAAAATCTCAGTGTAATTGTATCATTAAAAACCGCTCTTGTCACCTTTTTTTACGCAAAAAAACGCCCTCGCGCGCATAAAACTTCCGTCAAAAGCCCAAACCGGCCGTGTTTTCCGTTTTACGCGCGCGGGAGCGGGGGCTCCGGCAGCGCCTTTCCTATTCAATTCCCGTCAAAAACTAATATCCGCAGTCCTCCTCAAGCTCTCTCACGAACGACCCCGCTTCAAAGATCAGGTTCCCGCACCTCGAAGGATACGCGATCACGAGCTCGCTCTTCGCGCGTGTCATCGCGACGTACATAAGCCGCCGCTCCTCTCTCATCGCGTTCTCTCCCTTACCTTCACCCGACGGAAACTCCCCCTTTACGCAGTCGATAACTATCACTGTGTCGTATTCAAGTCCCTTCGCCGAGTGAACTGTGCTTAGATTGACAAGGCTCGGCCCGTCAGTCTCAAAAGCGTCGATCTCCGACACGAGCCTCTCAAAAACGTCGCCGGTAACAGCCTTCCCCGCGATAATACGCGCCGCCCTTTCGAGCGCCGCCGCGTAAAGAGCCCTCCTCCCGGCGCCGACCGCGGCCATGACCGACCCTATCGCACCACGCTTCTCGAGTCTCCTGTAGATGCTCCCCGCGCCGGGGATCACGCCGGGACCCTTCCGGTCAAGATATTCGTCCTCCTCACATCTGATCATCTCCGCGACGGCACGTGTGAACCCGCTCTCCCCGAACCTTACGCGCTCTCCTCCGACCTTTGGCAGTATTTCGATTTTGCGCTTCTTTTCGGCAAAAAACAGCTTCGTCAGCACCATCACCGCGCTCGCGTTGTTCCTGTAAAGAACACACGCGCTTCGCCCTTTGGCCGCGCATTCGAGCATCTTTGCGACCGCAAAATCCGCCTGCTTTTCAATGTCGGCGAACCGCATCAGCGTGACGCTTCCTCCTGCTCCTTTGTGCGCGCTGAGACGCTTGCCGAACCGCCCTTCGTTTCCGCGAATAAACCGCGACGCGACCTCCACGATCTCACTGTTCGACCTGTAATTTCTCTCGAGCATATACACGCTCCGCGCTCCGAGTCCCTTCAAAATGTCAGGCTCCGCGCCTCTGAAGCCGTAGATTGACTGGTCGTCGTCCGCCACGTAGAAAATGTTCCCCTCCGAAATGAGTTCGATTATCTCCGCCTGCACCGCCGAGAGGTCCTGCGCCTCGTCCACCTGCGTGAACAAAAACGCTCTCCTCGTCTCCGCGAGAAATTCCTCGTCGCTTTTAAGAATCCGCGCCGCCTCCGCGAGCATGTCGTCAAAATCGATCACTCCGAGCCGTCTCTTCGTCTCCGCGTACAGTACCGCGACGTCGTCCGCAATACTCAGAAACCTCCTGCGTTTGGCGTCGATCTCCCTCTCAATAAAGTTTTTCTCCGTTCCGCACACGCTTCTCTTCAGTTCCTTCAGCACGTCCTTTGATGCGTCCGCCCCGGTTATCCCTTTGTACAGCCTCCTCAGAATGTCCTCGGTCTCCGCCTGCTCCAGAACCGCCGGCGGCGCCTCCCCTCTCAGTTCGAGCCGCCGCCTTATCAGGTAGTAGCAATACGCGTGAACCGTCGAAAACCTCGCCGTGTTATCCGGAACGCCGGCCCTCTTCAGAAAACCCTCACCGCGCTCTTTCATCTCACCGCAGGCGTGCCTGTTGAAAGACAGCGTCAGCACAACGCCTCCCGGCCCTTTCGCTCCGGCACGTTTTTCCGCCATCTCGCATGCCAGCCGCGCCGCCCTGAGCGCGATCACCCTTGTCTTTCCGCTGCCCGGTCCCGCTATGCAGAGCGCGCGCCCCTCGCCGTGCATGACCGCCGAATATTGTTCGCCGCTTAGCATACCGATCTCGTCCGCGAACGTCTCCCTAAAAATGTCTCCCGTTTAAAAGCACCCCTCGCGGCACAAGCCGCCGTTTTCGCGAATAAGCTGCAGAGTTCCGTGACGGTGACGGTCACGAAAAGAATACACTCCCTTGCCGCCCCGTTTCACATTCTACACGTTTTTCGCAAGCTTGCAAGCGCAATAATATTTCCCGCCCGCCCGGGAAATAAACAAAATTATTTTCCAACAAAGCGGTGGATTTTCCACGCCGCGGCCCGGCGTGCTTAAAGCCCGTTAATTTCCCTTTTTATAGCGAAAAAACGGCCGCACCCCATTTAAATCCGGAGGTGCGGCCGCCACGGTTAAAGTCCGTTTCGGACGTTATTAATTTTATAAACTTTTATAAACGTTCAACCGTTTTCGATGCCTCAGAAGAGGTGAAGAAATATCAGAACGCCTTCTTCTTGAGGACAATCGCCGCCGCGAGCGCAAGCGTTACGATAACCGCGAAAGCGATGACCGCATTGCCGGTTCCCGGGTTCGGCTCGTCGGGAGTCTGGGCGGCCTCTCTTGTGATGTTGAGAGTCCAGAGATCCTTTTCGTTACCGTCATCGAGCGCGGCAACGAGGACGATTTCATGTGTTCCTTCCTCAACCGGAATCGCACCGTTGAAGCGGAAGCCTTCGGCGCCTTTGCCGCAAAACTCAACAGCGGCAGCCATGATGGCGTCACCGTCGGCACCGCCGGTCTTCATGAGATTTTCGTCCCAGACTGTTTCGCCGCCGTCAACCTTGTAGCCGTACTTCACAATGTGAATGTTCGCGGCGTACCAGAGATTCGGGGTGATAGACGTAACGTCGTTCGCAACTGTCGCGGTGATCGTCTCGGCGTTTCCGAGATCGGTGCCGCCCGCGGAGCATCCGTCACGGTTGACGTGATCCTTGAGCTGGAAAGGAGCTTCCTGATCCGGAATGATGTCGTTGAGAACACCGTCGCCGAGGAGTATGAGAAGCACTCTCGCCGTACAGTTGTTCTGTCTGACGCCGTTCAGGTAGTAATCGGCTTTGGCGTTCGTCTCTTCGTCGACTTTCGTCATCGGAAGAACGAGGTAGTGGTCGTGCTGGCCGTCGCCCTGTGCGACCTCGGCAACCTCCAAGTAGTACTGACCTGCCTCGAGGGGCTCCGCGAATCTGAGAAGAATACCCTGGTTGTTGAGGTAGTTGGTAACGGTGCATCCCGTTCCCTCAGCACTGAAAGGCTGCATGCTGTTGTTGTCGCCGTGAGGCGTGAATTCGGCGGAAGCAACCGGTGTGCCCGCGCGTGTCGTTTCGATATTCATATCGAACTTGTAGAGCGTGAGTCTGATCGTCGCGTCGATTTTCGGATTGTCGGTAGCGTCGGAGTTGCTGGACCAGAAATTCGGGAATCCGATTCCGAGAAGCGGCTCTCCCGGGTTGACCATGGCGCCCGCGGTAATGTCGGCGCGTCCGGGTGCGTTAGTGTTGCCGAGCCAGTAATTTGCCTCCCAAATGATGCCGCCGTCTGTCTCGGTGAACAGATCGACAGGAGTTGCCTCGACCTTGAGCGTGAACGCCTTGAGCTCATGCGTCGCACCGTCTTCGAATTTTGTAATAATTTTGATTTCGTATGTTCCGGCCGCGAGAGCGTCGATGCCGGTCATTTCCATCATGTTGTCGTCGTAGCCGAAGCCGGAACGAGCGGCATAAGCGGTGCTGAACTTGAATACGCCCGCAACGTCATTTCTTGACCTGTAGTTGTCCGCGCAGCTCTTCTCCGCTCCGTCGACCGTGTAAACGATCTCCGTGAGGTTCGTGTACGTTCTGTAGGACCAGCCGAGAATGTACATTTTGTCACCCTTTTTGATTGTGATCTCGTCGAGGTCTTTAAGACCTGCCGGGTTGGCTTCGCTGTACGTCTTGACGTTGACGCCAATCGCGTCGAGGCTGTCGCCTTCCTTAAGTTCGGCTCTGAAGATCAGGTATATATCGCGGTCCTTGCCGGGCTCGTTTCTGTTGAGTATGACAATCTCGCCGTTTTCGAGTTTCGCGACGGCACGGATCTCATGGTCCGCACCCTTGTCGAGTCCGCTGACGTCGACGGTGATCGTAAATCTTCTGGCGTTGGGGTTGGACGCAGTTACGTCAGCTCCCGTTTCAGCGAAGAAATCTCCGAAGACAGGGTCTCCGCCGTCTATCGTATATCCGTAAGCTTCCGTCGGCGACGCGGTGTTGCCGAACCAGCCGTGCATGCCTACGGATGTGATCGAACCGTCGCTGCCGTCCACAAGCTTCTTAAGCGCGATGACCGCGTCGTTGCCGTTGGCCTTCATTTCACCGTTGACGAAAATCTGGTCGTACGAAAGACCGTCGCCCTTGTTCTTGTCGAAGTCGCGTGTGCGAACAACTACGGGTCCCCGGTATGCCTCAGCAGCAGCTCTGTCTGCGAAGAGAGCAATCCACGCGTAGTCAATAGTTACGTCGGAAGCGTTCACGGGGTCAAGTCTGTTAAACTGGCCGTTCCAGTTGGTGTTGGTTGCGTCGCCGGGAGCGAGTGAGAGATCAACGATCTCGGTATGCCACTCACCGTCGCCATTAAGAACGATATCCTTGACGTGGGGCTCAGCGACAAGCGTGTAGAAGGACGCGGTGGCGGAAGCCGTTGTGCGGTACTTCACCGCGGCGTACTTGTTCGCAGCATCCGTGGTCGGGCACGGAACGATGCCCACGTTGGGGTCGGGGTTGTTTGACGTGAATCTCGCAAAGGGCATTCCCGTCTCTTCCTCCGTGAGAAGCTCATGCTGAGAAAGGCCAAGAAAGATATTCCCATCTGCCGTGAGCATTTTCGCGGTGATGAGCAGTTTTACGCCGTCATCCTCTGCCGCGGCTGTCGAGAGCACTCCGAGAGTGAGGACCATTGCCGCCACAAGAATTAACGTAATAATTCTTTTCATAATTGTACCTCCTGAATTATTTAAGCCGCGCATTGAAAAAATATCCGCGGCAGTTTGATTTGATTTGATTATACCACAGTCCGGCGAATCATACAATATTTTTTTTTAAATCGCCTCTAAAATGTCTCTGAAACGTTTTTTGATTGTTTTTTGATCGTGGCCGCGAGCCGGATTGCCAAAAAGCGCCGCCCCGGTTTGCGGCCGGGCGGCGCTTTTTAATTCATATTGCCTTGTTCAAAAGCAACCGGAAATTATTCGCCCTCTACGATGGGAGCATCGGGAGCGTTCTTCTTGACACTGTTGATGCCGTTGAGGCAGGTGTCTTTGGAAGCGTATCCCTGGGAGGAGAGAATAACTTCACCGTTTCTCGCCTTAAGGCTGAAGCGATACTTGCCGCCCTTGTCGGTCTTGATGACGAACTTCGGGTGCTTAACTTTCTCGCCGCCCTCGACGGTGGTGTCGTCGATTCCGCCTTCAGCGCATCTCTTAACAGCGGCAATGCCGTTCTTGCAGGATGCCAGAGACTTGTAGGTCTCGCTGGTGCCGATGATCTGGCCGTTTGTTGCGATAAGGTTGAAATGCGGATCGCCCTTCTCATTTACTACGATAACAAATTTTCCCATGATGTTACTCCTTTCAGAAAGTTTCATGTGCTTGAAGTATAGCACAACGAAATGCCGTTTACAATACCGATTTTGCTGTTTTTCAAAAATTTTCGCTGTTTTTTTCGGGTATTTTTCGGGCAGCACGGAGCCCGCAGCCGTCCGGCGGTAACATTTTACGGTTATTTTCATTCAGTTTTCGCCATTTTTCGCGTTTTCGCGGCTTTTTCGGGAAGCGCCGGGCCCTGAAAGACGGCCTGCGGGAAGGTTTTAAAGGCGGTTTCCGGAAAATATGCGGACGGGCGCGGAAATATGAGCTCCCCGGCTGAAAATATGCGGTCTGTGAGGAAATATGCGGTCCGGCAATTTAAGCGGCGGAGCTTTTCCCCTTTTCTCCTTTACCGCTTCACCGCGAAAACGGCCTCGTACGGTCCGAGCACGACATCGCCGTCCGCCTTTTCGTTTACGACCGTGACTCTGTCGTCGTTTGAGCTGCACGACTCAAACGTCAGCCGCGTGATCTCCGCCCCTTTAAGAGAGTCAGAAGAGAGTCTCAGCGGCACGCCGCCGCGGTTTACGGCGGAGACGGCAACGTAGTCCGGATGGACAGTCGCGCAAACGTCGGCGCTTTCGTCGTCGCAAATGACATTCGCGACAAGGCCGCCTCTGTGGACGTTCATGTGCCTGAAAAGGATTCCCGCGGTGTCGAGATACGCTTTTTCCGGCGTCACGCGGATCAGCCCCTCGTTCACCGGGTGAAAATAGCGCGCGTCCGAAACGTGGTACCTGTCATAAGATTTGATCAAAAAGTGCGTCATCAGCGCAACGGCGAGCATCATGAGCGTGCTGCCGTACTGCCCCCAGGTCAGGTTCCACTCGTCGACGTTTATCTTCACCGCGTCCCAGCCGTTTTTGAGAAAGTCGCTTTTGATCCTGTCGAGGCGCGCGTTCTCACCGTTCCGGAAAATGCGGGAGACCGCCTCCTTCTGTTTGATGTCCTGCTCCACGGTGTCGGTCGCGGCGCCGCAGTAGTTGTGGAAGGAAATTTCGTCATATACGGTTTTCGAATTCTCGACAAACGCCCTGTCCCATTCGTCGTGGTAAAAATCGGAGCAGAGACCGCCGATCAGCTTGATGCCGGGGTCGGCCGCACGCATCGCAGCCGCGTACCTGTCACACATTTCAGCCGCCTTTTTGCCGTCGGCGTACTCGCCGCCGAAATAGTACGGCTCGTTCCCGATGTACCAGCGCCTGACCGCCTTCCCGTAACGGTCATTCTTCAGATGCTTCACCGCCGCCACGGCTTTTTCAGGCATGCCGTCCACGATTCCTACCGTAAACTCCGGCTCCGCTCCGACGTACTTCGCGAGCCTCAGAAACTCTGCCGGTCCGAGGTCGCAGCAGTCCTGCCCGTACGTGTCCGGGAAAAGGAACCACTTCGTGCCGTTGTCGGTGATCGGTCTCCTAAGGTCCGGTTCCAGAAAGGCGGTGTCCCAGTCAAAATGGTCCGCGCAGCAGCCGCCCGGGTACCTCAGGTATGAGGGTTTCAGCTCCTTCAAAAGCCGCACCGCGTCGCGCCGCATCCCGTTATAGTTGCCGGCAGGCATCAGCGAGACCGTGAAAACGGAAACCGGCGTGTTTTTTGAGATATTTTTAATGCGAAAAACGCCTTTGGCGGTCGTTTCCGCCGGCTTAAAGTAGCGCAGGACCCTGTCGCGGAGAACGGTTCCGGTCCTGAAGGGGACCGCCGTCCGGAAACGTCTGCCGCCCGCGGTAATGCTCACGCGTCCCGGCTCAGCCGCCGGATTTTTTCCGTCAGTCTCCGCGCCCGCGCACACCGAGAGCGTGTATTTCCGCCCCGCCTTGAAATAGAGCTCCTGCTCGCACACGAGTTCCCCGCCCGGTTCGAGAACCGCGTAATTACTGCCGCAGACGCTCGAGCCCGGGTCGTCCGTGACAAGTCGACCCTTTGTGATCTTCCAGCCGCACGGCATCCCGTCCGCGCCGGCCGCAAAAAACTTCCTGTTGTTCAGCATCTGCGCCGACAGCCCGCCGAAAACCGCCTTCCGTGTGATCTCCATATTCATCCCGAACAAGCCTTCCGGAAGCGCGTTCGCCGTCTCTCCGACCGTAAAACGCACGGTTTTTATACTTTTTCCGTCATTTTTGCTCATATTTTCCCTCCGCGAAAACGGTTTTAACCTGCCGATCCTGTGACCTGTGAAACGTTAAATCAATATAAAATCCGCAACAAACCAAGCTTGGCAGCACAGCAAGCCGGATGCGGTTTTAAAGCTCCGCGAGAACCGCCTTGATCTCGTCGGCGTCCGAGGCCGCAAACGCGGCGTTTTTCAAGGTAGCGGCGTTTTTTCTGCCTTTAAGATACCACGCGACGTGTTTTTTTATTTCCCGGACGGCGGTGGCCTCGCCCTTTTCCATGACCGAAAGCTCGAGCTGCCGCAGAGCCGTCGCGCGGATCAGTTCGCCCGTCACGTCCGTTTTTTCGCCGGTGATTATTTCCCGGAAAACCCACGGGTTTCCGAGCGCGCCGCGTCCGATCATAATGCCGTCGCAGCCTGTCTCCGCGAACATCCTCTCCGCGTCCTCGCGTGTCGTAACGTCGCCGCTCGCGATGACCGGCACCGAGACCGCCTGTTTAACGCGCGCGATAACGCCCCTGTCGCAGCTTCCGGAGTAGTATTCCGACCTGAACCTGCCGTGGACCGCAACCGCCGCGCAGCCGTTCGCCTCGCAAATTTTCGCTATCTCCGGCGCGTTTTCATCGCCCTGCGAAAAGCCTCTTCTCATCTTCACCGTGACCGGAACACCCGCCGCGTCCGCGACCGCCCTGACGATCTTCGCGACAAGCTCAGGCTGAGTCATCAGATAGCTCCCCTCGAAATTGCCGCAGACCTTAGGAACCGGGCAGCCCATATTGATGTCGATAATATCCGCCCCGTACTCAGTCGCAAAAAGCTTCGCCGCCTCCGCCATAATCTCCGGCTCATGTCCGAAAATCTGGACCGCAAACGGACTCTCGACCGCGCTGTGCTCCGCAAGGATCACGCTTCCGCGGCTCCCATAATGGACTCCCTTCGCGCTGATCATCTCGGAAACGCACATACCCGCGCCGTACTCCATACACACCGTTCTGAAAGCGCTGTCCGCAACGCCCGCGAGCGGCGCCAGAATTATATTCCGCGGCACCGCCACGCCTCCGATATTCAGTTCGTGAATGATATTCCCGCTGCCCATTCTGCTACTTTAATTTATTTTCCGGTTTTCCCGGAACGTTTGTTATTTCCCGAAAACGGAATATTTTCCTATCAACCTCTTGATCACTTCGACCGACGCGAGCATCTCCTCGACGACGGCGTGCTCGTAAGGCCCGTGCATCGCGTAGACGCCTGTTCCCAGATTCGGGCACGGAAGACCCATGAAAGAGAGCCTCGAGCCGTCCGTACCGCCCCTCACAGGTTCGGTTTTCGCGTCAAGGCCCGTCTCGCGCATCGCCGCAAGCGCGTTTTCGACAAGGTGGAACTCGCCCCTGATGACCTGCTCCATGTTCCTGTACTGGTCGCGCACCTTCAAAACCGCGGTGCCCTCGCCGTATTTTTGGTTGATCTTCGACTCAATCGCCTTGAGGAGCGCCTTGCGAAGCTCGAATTTTTCGTCGCTGTGGTCTCTCACGATGTACTCGAGTTTAGCCTTCTCGACGTTCCCCTCCATAGAGCAGAGGTGGAAAAATCCCTCGTAGCCTGCGGTGTCGCGCGGTGTCTCGCCGGACGGAAGCATCGAGTTGATCTCCATCGCCACGAGCGACGCGTTGATCATCGTGTCCTTCGCGCTGCCCGGGTGTACGTTGAAGCCGTTCACTTCGAAAACGGCCGCGGCCGCGTTAAAAGTCTCGTACTCCATCTCGGTTACGTCACCGCCGTCCACCGTGTAGGCGTATTTGGCCCCGAACCTTTCGACGTCGAACTTGTCCGCGCCTCTGCCAATCTCCTCGTCCGGCGTAAACGCCACGCAGATCTTCCCGTGCGGCGCGCCGCTCTTAATTAGCTCGTCGACCGCCGTGAGGATTTCCGCCGCTCCGGCCTTGTCGTCGCCGCCCAGAAGCGAGGTTCCGTCCGTGACGATAAGAGTCTTTCCCTTTTTGGATTCGAGATGAGGGAAGTTTTTCGGCGAAAGGACCCTGCCGCTCTCACCGAGTTTGATATCGCCGCCGTCGTAATTCTCCACGATGCGCGGGTTCACGTTAAAGCCGTTGAAATCGGGGGCGGTGTCCATGTGCGCGATAAAGCCGAGCGCCGGCGCGTCCTCATACCCGGGAGTCGCCGGGAAATACCCGTACACGTAGCAACATTCGTCACATACAACGTTTTCCGCTCCTGAGGCCCGCAGCTCTGCCTCGAGTTTTTTACCTAAATTTCGCTGAATTTCGCTCGAAGGCGTGTTCTCGCTCGACTCGTCGCTCATTGTTGCGATTTTGACGTATTCAATAAAACGTTTTACAACATCCATCGTTTTTCCTTCCTTTTCTTCGTTTTCCGGAGCTCCGGTCATTTCCCGGAAATCCCCGCTTAACTTCTTTCTGCCGGATTCGGCCAGTTCCTTCTCGTAAAGCTCCGGGTTCTTCTTGTGAAAATCAATGTGCCGCTCCTCCGCCTCGTAAAAGCTCTTGAAAGGCTCGACAGCGACACGCACCTTTTTCCCGGTCTCCGCCTCGATTCCGGCAATTTTCCTCTCCGCAGCCTCGCGCTCCTCTTCATTCGTGAAGAAGACGGCCGTCGTGTACGACCTGCCCCGGTCGATGAACTGCCCCTCCGCGTCAAACGGGTCGATGTTGTCGAAAAAGACGTCCAGCAGCCTCTCATAGGTCATAATACTCTCGTCGAAAACAACCTTGATCGACTCCCTGTGGCCCGTTTTCTGAGCCTTCACGTCCTCGTACGAAGGGTTTTCCTCGTCTCCGCCGCTGTAGCCGCTCACCACCGAGATCACCCCGGGCGTTCCGTCAATTGCGCCGCAAATGCACCAGAAGCAGCCTCCCGCAAAATACGAAGTCCTCATACCAGAACCTCCTCCAAAGTTTTAACAAGCGCGGTCAGCCCCTCGAGGTCGGTATCCGTAAACCGGCCCTTCTCCTCGCTGTCTATATCAAGCACCCCGAAAACCGTTCCTTCCCTAAATATAGGGATGACGATTTCCGACCTGCTCCGCGGGTCGCACGCAATGTGCCCCGGAAAAAGATGAACGTCCTCCACGACAACGGCTGTTTTCCTCTCCATCGCGGTTCCGCAAACGCCCCTGCCGCACATAATCTCCGTGCACGCCGGCCGCCCCTGGAAGGGCCCGAGTACGAGCTTTTCGCCGTCTTTCGCAATGTAAAAGCCTGCCCAGCTGACATTTTCCATCATCTGAAACAAAAGCGCACTGATATTCGCCAGGTTCGCGATGTTGTCGCCCACGCCTTCGGTTAAAGCCTTCGCGCACGCGTTCAGTTCTTTGTAGTCCGTCATCCGACTCTCCTTCCGCCGCAGCACAACTGCGCACAACTGTCAAATATATTATACCCTTAAACCGCCTTTTCTTCAACGGCACGCGCCCGAAAATACGGCACGGAAATGTGCTTTTTTCGAAAACATTCCCGGTCCCCGATCCGTTTCCCGAAAACGCCCCGCGCGCCGCCGCACTCCGTCTATTCCCCTTGTCCGCTTTTGAAAGACGCGTGAAAGACGCTTTTGAAAGATGTTGAAAAGAATGCCCGCGTATATTATAATTAAACCACAGACATTTTTTGAGGAGATGTTTTATGGAAAAAGTCAATAAAATCACACGCCTCACGGCGGTTTTTGCGCTTTGCGTTGCGCTCCTGATTGCATCCGCGGGTTTTCGCGCTTCATCGTACAACAACGGCGGCTGCCTCGGCTCCGTTCCCGCCACGAGAACAACGATCGCCGTCGACGGAATGAAAGAAGCCGTCTACAATGACGGTCTCAAGGTCGAGATCAAGTATCCGAAAACCGAGGAGCAGAGCGTCGGCGCGACAGGCACCGTCTACCTGCTCTGCACAAACGGCAGCCTTTACGTCTTTTTCGAAGTGACCGACGAGGGGCAGGTTTTCGACCCGATTCCCGCAAACCAGCAGAACAAACCGTGGCTGACCGAGTCGTGTGAGGTTTTCATCAACGAAAAGAACAGCAATAACGAGCAGGACATCGTACAGTACCGCGTCGACTGGACGGGCTGGCCGAGCCTGTACACAAAAACGGGAATCGCGAAATACGGTTCTGCCAATGTCGGCAGCGATTTCGGCTACGCGGCGTCACGTTCGACCACCGGCTACAAGGTGGAGTTCAGAATCCCGCTTAAAAGCATCGGCTCGAACGTTCTCGCGGGCGACAACTACGACCTCGGAATCCACTTCCAGATCAACGACGTAAAGGACGAGGAAGCGAACCTTAACTGGGCAACCGAGTATTCCGCGGCAACCGGAGGCGGCTCCGACAGCTGGCAGGCCGACGCGCACCCGTACGTAATTCTCGGATCGTCTTCAATCGTTCCCGGTGAAAATCCCACCGAGGCGCCAACCGAAGAACCCACGCCCGAACCTACCGAAGTTCCTACCGAGGCGCCCGTTGAAACGCCTGAGCCCACCGAGGAGGCCACCGAAGGCCCCACAGAGGAACCCACCGAAGCGCCAACTGACGAGCCGGCCGTTACTGAAGAACCTGCCACGACCGACGAGCCCGCATCGGAAGAACCTGCAGACGCCACGCCGACACCCGAGGTAGTAGAGCCCGCAGACACGGATGAACCCGCCGCCGATCCCACGCAAGAACCCGCCGCCGATTCCACGCAAGAGCCCGCCGAAGCACCTACAGACGCCCCCGCGGAAGGAACCGCAGAAGAGCCCACCGCCAAACCCGCAGGCAAAAAGGGCTGCGGCAATACAATCGGCGGAACGGCCGCACTGATTTTCGCCGCCGTGACTGCTTTCGTTGCGCTCAAGCCAAGGAAAAAAGATTGACCGGATTTGTTATTATTGATTTCTAAAATAGCGAACGGGCAGCCGCAGAAATTCAAGCCGGCTGCCCTTTTTCAACGCAGTTAACGCGTAATCTGCTAATACATTTCCGCCGCACTCCAAAAAGCGTTCGAATCCTTCCTACCCCCTGAAAACTGCCCACCCGATCTTTTTATTTCACTCTTTTGTTGGTCTGGAAAAAGTGAGAAAAACGGCAGAAAAACGGCGAAAAACGCAGAAAAACGGCGAATTTCGCCGTTTTTCGGGTGCCGATCTATTAAGACTATACACCATGTGGCGTGTAGACTTAAAAGACCGGATTGCGGGAAAATCGAGGGTTTTGACCGATTTTGCCGTTTTGCATACATGCCAAAAAGATCGGTAGTACGTGCTTAAAAGATCGGATTTCTGTTTTTATCTCTATGTGCGACTCCTTAGCAAAACCCATATGACAAATCATATCACTATGTGTCACTGTTTCGGCGCATTCCAACTAATAATGCTGTTTATCCTCGTCTAATCAAAGAGTATTATTCTTTCGCCGTTTTTGACAACATATGCCTCTACTGCCCTATGGTTACGTATGAAATCACGAACCATTGAGATTTCATTTTCAGTTGCCATCCTTATTCCCAAGTCACCGTACAAAGGCGTTTCGTTAGGGAGAATAAAGCTTCCTGCATTCAACTCTTTCAA
>CADAZX010000039.1 GCA_902792515.1 uncultured Ruminococcus sp. | reverse complement strand
ACGCACATTCCCGACTGGTATGAGTGGGAGCGCGCGAATGTCCGGGCGGAGGTCGAGGCCGGCACGTATTCAAGCGGCGATCTGGAGGTGCATGTGGACACCCTTCCGAACGCGAAGAAGTTCATTCGCCTAGGCAATGGCACAATGCGCCACGACATGACCGGCTTCCATGTGAGCGGCACGGATGAATTCGGCGACCCGTTCTCGATGGAGATTCCGGCGAAGACGCAGTATTCGGTGCACATCGAGTACGAATATCTTGGGCGATTCGGCGATTGCGTGGACTTAAACACCCTTGAGGACACGTGGTATACATACCCACACGGGCGGGATTTTGCGGTGACGAAGATGGCCCTCGCGACGGAGGAGCTCTACCAGGCTCATTGCCGAAAAATAGGCAAAAACTGCCCTCCGGGGCTCGCATAAAGCCAAAAGCGCCTGATAGAATTCCTCCGGAAATAAAAAATGCGCCCCGCTTCTTTAACCGGCCTAAAAACCGGCGAAGCGGGGCGCTTCCGTTATCCAAAACCAAATCAAACTCTGCCGGTCGAACCGAAGCCGCCGTCTCCGCGAACTGTTTCCGTCAGGTCGTCGGTACATTCAAATTCCGCCTTAACGTAGGGTACAAACGCAATTTGCGCAACGCGTTCCCCGGGCAGAATCTCCTGGGGCTCGGTGCCGTGGTTGTGGAGCGTCACAAACACCTCGCCCCTGTAGTCGCTGTCGATCACGCCGACCTTGTTGGCGGGCGCGAGTCCACTTTTGGACGCGAGGCCTGAGCGCGCGAAGACAAGCCCGGCGAGGCCCTCCGGAATCTCGAAGGAAAGACCCGTGGGCACCTTCGCGGTCTCGTGCGGATTTACGGTGAACGGCTCGGAAACAGCCGCGCAAAGATCAGCGCCAGCCGAGAACTCGGTCCCGTACGACGGTATAACAGCCTCCTGCCTGAGCTTTTTGATTCGCACTTTTTCGGCGGAGAAAGCGTATCTTTTTCGTCTTCCGGATGCCATTTTTCTCACCTGACGGCTTTAAATCCGGAGCCTCCCGGTTTTTTCACGCCCTCGGCAGCCTTTATTTCGACTTCTTTCTTGGGCTCGGGTTTCGTCTCGAGCTTCAGCGGGTAGTCGCCGAGGTGCTTGACCTTGAAGCCGTTCGCCTTGTACTCTTCGTAGTTGAACGCCTCGAGTTCGTCGATCGCGAGCTTGTGGAACTCGTAGAAGTTCTTCCACCACTCGTATCCGGAACCGAGCGAAGCGCCGAGGTACGCGTCCGCAATGTCGCAGCCCATCTGAGGAGCCACGTAAAACGCGCCCATCGCGAGCACGTTGACGCCGTTGCCCGTTATGGCTCTTAATGCCGCGGGAACGCTCTCAACAACTCCCGCGTGTACGTGCGGGCACTTGCTTGCCGCGATGTGGATTCCCATACCGGTGCCGCAGAACGCGAGCGCTCTCTCGAATTCACCCTCTGCGATCAGACTGCCGATGCGCAGACCGATTCTGTGGAACATAAGGTCGGTGTCCTTGTCCGGGTCGCTTCCCGCCACAACGCCGACGTCTGTAATCTTCCACCCTTTTTTGCGAAGGTGTTCGCAAACGGCCTCCTTGAGCGGGTATCCCGCGAAATCGGCTCCTACAAGCAGGTATTTATCCTTAACAGTTTTCATAGTGGCATTAACCTCCGTTTTTTTTTATTATACCACGAAACGCCGCCGCATGTAAACGATTTTCGTGCGGAAAAAACGCGGAAAAAGCGGAAAAAGCGAAAAAGCGATAAATCGAAAAAACAGAAAAGTATGAAAACAGAAAAGCGGAAAGCGAAAAAGCGGAAAAGCGGAAACCTGCCGCCGCCCCGCGCATTGACGTACCGAGAAAGAAAAAGCACCGCAATTTGACTCGCGATGCTTTTCGTCCGGCATATTCCGTTTTATCAAAGTTTCTCCTTGATCTTGGCGGCCTTGCCTGTTCTCTCTCTAAGATAGTAGAGCTTCGCTCTTCTGATCTTACCGTGTCTTACGACCTCGATACCTGCGATTTTAGGCGAATGGACGGGGAAAACTCTCTCGACGCCGACGCCGTAGGAAATCTTGCGAACGGTGAACGTCTCGTTGAGTCCTTCTCCGCGCATTCCGATAACGGTACCTTCAAAAATCTGGATTCTCTCGCGGGTACCCTCGATAACCTTGAACTGCACTCTGACGTAGTCGCCGATCTTGAGCGCCGTGGTTTCCTTCTTGAGGTAATCCGCTTCAACAGCTTTAATAATATCCATGAATATTCACTCTCCTCTCCTCGTAGGCGTTCGTGCAATGAATGGCAGAGGACCGCCCTTTTTAATGCTGCCCGCGCAACGGGAATGCGCCTCTTTTCTGACGGCAGCCTGATGATTTTACCAAAAGCCCAATACGTTTGTCAACCGTTTTTTTCACTTTTCCGCAAAATTTTTCAAATTTTTCAAAAATTCCCAAAATCTCGAAAATCCGAGTTTTTGCCTTGTTTCAGCCCAAAACGAACAGATCCCGGCCAAGTTCGCGGGTGTTGGCCAGGTCGGTGTATTCATGAGCGTTCATGAGCGTCACATGAGCGTCACGAGGCAGAAGCGTATTGAAGACGGCGCGAAAATGTGGTAAAATAAAGGTTGAAAATCTACCGAAAGCTGGCTTGATTTATGAGCAGAAAAGAAATTATCGAATTTTACGCAAACGATTCTGACTCCCTTGCGGGAGACAACAATGAAACAAATGAGGAAATGACTCTTGCAGAGAGCTCGGAAAATCTCCGCAGCGCCTTGAACGATACCGCCGGGACCGCTGAATCCGCCGGGACCGCCAGTGCCGCAGAAACCGAAAAGACCGTAGAGAACACTGCGCCTTCACGCGTTTACGACCCTATCGAAGACGCGGACGACGAGGTAAACGTCGAGATATCCGCGCGCGATGAGTCCGGAAACGCGTCTCCCTCCTCCTTAAAAACGGAGAAATCCGGATCTGACGAAACAGGCGTAAAGAATTTCAAAAACGGCAAAAAGTCAAAAAAGACCGGAGACAACAGCGGCGCGGCATGCGGCACGAGAATCTGCTCCGTCGGCGGCGAAGCCCTTATGGAGGGTATCATGATGCGCTCGCCTTACGGGTACGCTCAGGTCGTTCGCGCCCCCGACGGCTCGCTTTCGATCGACAAAAAACGTCAGGCGCAGTTCGGCTCCGAGAACAAATTCCTCGGTCTTCCCCTTGTGCGAGGTTCGGTCAGGCTCGCGGATTCCCTGATCGTAGGTACAAAAGCGCTTTTCAACTCGGCGGAGATCAGCGCCACCGAAGACGACCCGAATTACAAGCCGTCCAAATTCGACATGTGGGTCGAGAAGCACCTTGGTGACAAGGCGATGAACGTTATCATGACGTTTTCACTCATTCTGGCGCTCGCGATCTCGATAGGACTGTTTTTCATCCTTCCGCAGCTTATCGTGACCGGCATCAAGGCTATTCCCGGCGTCAACCTCCCCAATATCGCAAAAAGCGCGATTGAGGGCGTCGTCCGCCTTTTGATTTTCCTCGGCTACCTGGCGGCAATTTCCTCGATGAAGGACATCCGCCGCGTGTTCATGTACCACGGCGCCGAGCACAAAACGATCCACTGCTATGAGCATTACGACGAGCTCACGGTCGAGAACGTACGCAAATACTCGAAGCACCACCCGCGCTGCGGAACCGCGTTCCTTTTCGTTGTCATGATGATCAGCATCATCGTGCACGCGCTGATTCCCGACCTTGGAAACGTCTGGCTGAACATTCTTACAAGGCTCGCGTCGCTTCCGATCATCGCGGGCATCGCCTACGAATTCAACCGCTACGCCGGTTCGCACGAGAACAAATTTGTTAAAATCCTCCGCGCGCCGGGTCTCTTCATGCAGCGCTTCACAACGCGCGAGCCCGACGACGATATGATAGAAGTCGCGATCGTTGCTCTAAAAGAGGCACTCTCGCTCGAAAACGCTCCCGACTACTCCGCGAAAGACGCGTACGCCGAGATGCTCGCCGACAAAGAGCGCCGGGAAGCCGAAAAGAACGGTGCGGAAACGAACGTCTCCGGAAAAGCAAACGTCGACGAAGAAAATCCCGCCAATAAAAACGATGAATCCGCCGGCTCAGAGAATTATGAAAATGAAATTAAAGAGGCGGTCCGCGAGACAGCAGGCATGATCAACGAACCCGTCGAAGCCCTCCGCTCCGTCAAAAACCGCGACGACGATTTAGACTTTGACTTTTCGATTCCTGTCACCGGCGAACCCGGCGAAAACGAGGTCTCGAGCGAAGACGAAAACAAAGGCTGATACGACGGCAGTGACGAAGGCGGGTGAACAGCAAATTATTAAAGGAGAGCAAATAACTTTTCTTTGATTACAAGCGCCGCCCCTAAAGCGGGGTCACGCGATTCAAATTCCCCTAAAACGAGGCAAAAAGTGAAATTACGAGATTTAAGGCGATACGCGAAAGACAGACTTTCCGGAGGAGGTATCGAAGACGGTGATTCCTCCAAACTTGAGCTGCTTTTCGAGTACGCCTTTAATTTTTCACGCAACTTTTTGCTGTCGGAACCGGGCTTCGAGGTCGACGAAAAATCATCTGAGTATTCGAGATTTTTGGAGGCGCTCGAGAAGACCGCATCAGGCGTTCCCGTCCAGTACGCGACCGGTTTTTCGTACTTCTGCGGAAACAGGTTTTCGGTAAGCCCCTCCGTGCTCATTCCAAGGCAGGAGACCGAACTGCTCGTCAGGATGGCTGTAGACTATCTGCGCCGGCAAAAACCGGGCGGTTCCCCGCTGCGCGTTCTGGATCTTTGTTCGGGAAGCGGCGCGATCGGAATTTCCGTTAAAAAGGAATTCCCTACCGCCGACGTCACGCTCAGCGACATATCCCGCGGCGCGCTCGAAGTTTCCAAAACAAACGCCAAAAACATTCTCGGATCCGAAACCGCGGTCAGCTACGTCCACGGAAACTTCCTCGACCCGTTCGCGGAAGGAGCTGAAAACGCCGGCAAAAAGTTCGACCTTATACTCTCTAACCCCCCTTACGTGGCCACCGAGGTCTACAACTCGCTTCCGGCCGACGTCAAAAATTTTGAACCGCGCATCGCCCTCGACGGCGGCGCCGGCGGACTTGCTCCGTACATCAAAATAACAAAGAGCTTGAGAAGCGTGTGCAATCCCGCGGCAGCGGTGATGTTCGAGATCGGCGAGGACCAGGGAAATATGGTCAAGGCGCTGCTCGCCGGCAAAAAATTCGGACTTGTCACAGTCGTTCGTGACCTTGACGGCAGGGACCGTTTTGTGTGCGGCACACTTGCGACAGAGTCCGTCTCGGAGACCGATCCCTCATTCGAAAGCGCCGCCTCAAAGCTTACGGCTTACAAAAGCGCGCTCAAATCGGCCGTTTTCGCCGGAAATCATGACGTGAATACGGGTAAACCGGTTTTAGCCGCCACGTCACACGTAAGCGGAATCACGTCAGACGCCGTGACCGCTTCAAGCCCCGCCTCTCCGGGTAACAAACAATCCCGCTCCAAAAAAGAGCCTGCCAAAAATGAAAAAAAGCCGGCGGAGAAAAGCGCGCCGGCCAATAATAAATCAGTTAAAAACGACGCCGGCGCGACAACGCTTCTCTCGCCTGTGACCGTTCTTAAAGGCATCGGCCCGGTGACTGCCGAAGCACTCGCGTCAAGCGGCGTCTCAACTGTAGGAGACCTGCTCTCTCTCTACCCTTCCAAATACGAGGACCGCACAAGGCCCGTTTCCGTGAACGAAGCCCGCAAACTGGCGTTCGACGCCCTAGATGACGGAAGGTCCGCCGTCAGCGCGTCAATGATTCTGCGTGTTCTCGGAGTCACGGAACGCGGCAACCCACGTCTTCCCGTCATCGTAGTCAGCTGCGAGGACGAACAAGGCGAACGGATCGACGCCGTGTGGTTCAACAACAAGTACGTCAAAAAGTCGCTTCACGAGGACGCCGTCTACTGTTTTTACGGCCGTATCGCCGTCAATCCCGACTTTTTCAGGAACATCCAGCTCGTTCAGCCGCAGTTCACAAGCGTCAGAGACAAGGCCGCCGTCAGCGACTTTCTGACGCTTCGCCCGGTTTACCGCCTGCCTTCG
Organism: uncultured Ruminococcus sp.; assembly: GCA_902792515.1. GTDB lineage: Bacteria > Bacillota > Clostridia > UBA1212 > UBA1212 > UBA1212. Next base: position 15,078 of record CADAZX010000039.1, on the reverse strand, counting down.
GGAATCAAACAGAAGGACGTAGCGCATGCGGCGCTTCAAGCGGTCGATATCTTCGAATCTCGCAGGGAAACACTCACGCCCGAAGAGAGCGCCCTCCTGCCCGCAGAAATACCCGCCACGGTTCGCGAGCGCTACAACGTTCCGGCACTAAGCGGTCTTTTCCGCGGCATCCACGCCCCGCGCGACATAACGGAAGCCGAAAACAGCCGCCGCAGGATCACGTTCGAAAGCCTTCTCGACACGACGCTCTGCATACACGCACTCAAAACGATGCGCTCCGGAAGCAAGCTGAAGGGAATCTCCTTCAAGCGCTGCGACCTCGCGCCGCTTACAGCGGCCCTCCCCTTCACGCTGACCGACGGCCAGCTGAAGGTCATTAACACTGTTTTCGACGACATGGCCTCCCCCGCCCCTATGAACCGCCTCATTGACGGCGACGTCGGCTCGGGCAAAACCGTTATCGCCCTCGCCGCTGTTTATAACGCGATCCGGAACGGTTACCAGGCCGCTTTTATGGTGCCTTCCACGGTTCTCGCCGTGCAGCACATGAAAAAGCTCTCCGGCATTTTCGGAGGTCTCGGCATCGCCACCTGCCTTCTCTATTCTTCAACCCCGGCGCGCGAAAAGCGTGAGATTCTCGAACGGATCAAGAGCGGCGAGCCCCTTTGCGTTGTCGGCACTCACAGCCTCATCAGCGAAGGCGTCGACTTCCCGAATCTCGGCCTCGCGGTAATCGACGAGCAGCACCGCTTCGGCGTTCTCCAGCGTGCGGCGATAATGAAGCGCTCCTCCGAGGTCGTTCCCGACGTTATATCACTCACCGCGACACCGATTCCGCGCTCCCTCGCACTCGTCCTCTACGGCGACATGGACATTTCCGTTCTCGACGAAAAGCCGGCCGGCAGAATCCCTGTTTCCACCTATCTTTACAAGAAAAAAGACCGTGCGCGCATCATGGCCCGCACCCTCGAGCTCGTCCGTCAGGGCGGCCAGGCGTACATCGTCCACTCCTGCATCGACAAGAGCGAGATCACCGGCGAACTCGGACTCGAAGCCGACTCACCCTATGCGCCGCTCGCCTGCACCTCGAATTACGAAGAGCTCTCGAAAACCGTATTCCGCAGCGTCAAAACCGGCCTGATCCACGGCAAAATGAAGGACAGCGAAAAGAAGGAAGTCATGGAGTCGTTCGCGCGCGGTGAAACGAAGGTTCTTTTTGCGACAACCGTTATCGAAGTCGGCATCGACGTCCCCAACGCCAACATTATTGTCATCGAAGACGCCGACCGCTTCGGCCTCTCCACGATTCACCAGCTCCGCGGCCGCGTCGGCAGAGGCACTGCCCGCTCCTACTGCATTCTCGTCAGCGACTCGAACGCCGAACGGCTGAAAGTCCTCACAGAAACGTCCGACGGTTTCAAAATCGCCGAAAAGGACCTCGAACTGCGCGGCCCCGGCGACTTCTTCGGCACCTCCCAGACAGGCCGTCCAATGGAGGAACTGACCGGATTCGTCTCCGGCGGCAAACTCCTCGCAGACGCCTCCGATGCCGCGAAGTACATAATAAGATCCCTGTCCGACGGCACCGACCCCGAATCCGCCGCTTACTACGACCGCGTAACCGAAAAAGCGCGCGAAGTAACGCTCTGACAAGCCGCCCGTTGTTAATTAGTCACCGCACATACTTTCATAACCATAAAAAAAGAGCCCTCGAAAGGCTCTTTTTTTATGGAACTCCGCCTGAATCTTATTCGGCGTATCCACATTCGGAATTGTGTTTGTTCCGCAAACGCTCAAGCTCCGGAAGGCTGCTGACTGTCCTCTCACGGTGCGCGCCTGCGCATTCTTCTTAGCATTATTACCCTTGACGACCGTAAATCAGACAGCGCTCTGCTCCGGTTGTACTTTCTGGGCTCTCGTGACAAGACCTGACTTCAGGCACGATGCACAAACATATGCGTAACGGGTGACGCCTTTCTCGTCAACGATCTTGACGCGGCGAACGTTCACTTTCCAGTTTCTCTTCGCACGTCTGCTGACCTGTGAACGAGTAATGCTGATATGACGTCCGAACATCATATCTTTGGAACAAATCTCACATTTTGCCATTCAACACACCTCCTTAGTGATTCTATCAAACAGCGTCGTAAATTATACCACAAACGGAATATCCAATGCAAGCACTTTTTTGCAAACCGCATCACTTTTCGCGATAAACTTTTCGCGATAAACCGGCCTGATTTTTGGCCTGATTTTCGGCTAAAGCCGCAAAAGACCGTTCCGCGCGGCAATGTTATTTTTCGATAAGGCATCCTTGGGCGATGTTCACGGTGCCTGTGCAGTTGACGGCCTTTCCGCCAACGTAAGTCGTGACTGTTCCGCCGGTAATCGTAACACTGTAAACAGCCGTAAGAGCGTCGTCCTCGGCGTTGACGGTAACCGTACCGCCCTCGATGCAGATGAAGCCCTTCGAGATGTCCTCGTCCTCGTTGACCTTGATGCCGTCGTCGTCGGAGTTCACGACAAGCGTTCCCGAATTCATGAGGAAGCTGTCCTTGCCCTTGATCGCGTTGTTTTTCGCGGTTACGGTAATGTTGCCGCTGACGATCTTAAGGTCGTTCTTGCTGGCGATACCGTTGTTGTAGTTGCCGTTGACCGTGAGCGAGCCGTAGCCGTTGATCGTGAGGTCGTCCTTGCTGAAAAGGCATCCTGTCGGTTCGTCCTTTTCGTTGAGTCCGGTGTATTTGGAACCGTCGGTGAGCACGTTTTCGGTGCCGGATGCGAGCGTGATGCCAACCTTGTCAGCCGATGCAACGTAGATGGCTGCCTGCGATGTGTTGGTAACGGAAACGCCTGCGAGGATGAGTCTGACTTTCTCGGTTTTCTCAACGTTCACGAAAATCTGTCCGTCGGAAAGCGTCCCGGTAACAATATACGAGCCGGCCTTGCCGATCGTGATCTTGTTGCCGTCGACCGTTGCGCCGTCGCCCTCGACAGTTGTCGCGTCCTGGGCAAGCTTGATCTTTGTGCACTCGGCGGGGTTGTATGCGACCGTCGTGTCGAACTTTGTAAATTTGTCGGAAGCCTCAACCTGCGGGAGCGTTGAAGGATCGTCGTTCCCCGCGGTCTCGGAGGGGTTGGCCGTTCCCGCCGGTTTGTTTGTGTTCGCGGGATCCGGATTCACGGTGCACGCGCAGAATGCAATCGTCATCACAACGGCAAGAATCGCCGCAACCAGAATTCTTTGTTTCATAATAATTGACCTTTCAATTTTGTAATCGTCAAAAAGGTTTTGTCCATGCTGTCCGTTCAAAAACGGCTTTTGCGGTATCCGGATGTGATCCGTACGGTCACGCCTTTTTTATTATAGACCGCAATCCATAAAAAATACTAAACAGGCGGAGTTCACACCGGATGCTCTTCACGCCTTCTTTTGTCAGCAGGCACAGGGGCGTGCCCGGCCTTTTCAGTACGTTTTATCTCTTGAATCTCGCGAGCTGAGCGGCCTTGTCGGTTCTCTCCCACGGGAGACCCGCGTCGGTCTTTCCGAAGTGACCGTAGTTTGTCGTTCTGCCGTAGATCGGGCGTCTGAGGTCAAGAGCGGAAATGATGCCCTTGGGCGTCAGGTCGAACGTCTCGACTATCAGGTTTTCGATTTCGGCTGCCGGAATCTTTTCGGTTCCGAACGTCTCGACGCAAACCGAAACAGGCTGCGCGACTCCGATCGCGTAAGATATCTGGATTTCGCACTTGTCCGCAAGTCCCGCCGCGACAACGTTTTTGGCAACGTATCTGGCCATATAGGCGCCGCTTCTGTCGACCTTCGTGGGGTCCTTTCCGGAGAACGAACCGCCGCCGTGTCTTCCCATTCCGCCGTACGTGTCAACGATGATCTTTCTGCCGGTAAGTCCGGAGTCCCCGTAGGGGCCGCCGATGACGAACCTTCCGGTCGGGTTTATGAAGAACCTGGTGTTGGCGTCGATCAGTCCGGCGGGAATGACAGCCCTGATAACGTGCTTCTCGATGTCGGCGCGTAGCTGAGCTGTCGAAACGGCTTCCGAGTGCTGCGTTGAAACAACAACCGCCGTAACCTTAACGGGCTTTCCGTTTTCGTCGTAGGCGACGCTGACCTGGCTCTTTCCGTCAGGCCTCAGATATTTGAGCAGACCGGTCTTTCTGACCTCGGCAAGCCTCTTGGAAAGCCTGTGCGCGAGCGCGATCGGCGCGGGCATATACTCGCCGTGTTCGGTGATCTCGTTCGACGCGTAGCCGAAAACCATTCCCTGGTCGCCGGCGCCGTCCCTGTCGACTCCCATCGCGATGTCGGGCGACTGCTGATGGAGACAGTTGTTCACGCAGCAGGTGTTGCCGTCAAATCCGAGTTCCGAGCTGTTGTAGCCGATGTCGAGAATCGTATTTCTGGCAATTTCCGCGTAGTCAACGGTTGCCTTTGTAGTAATCTCACCCATTATCTGGATAAGTCCCGTGCACGCCGTGACCTCGCACGCAACTCTTGAGTTCGGGTCCTGAGCGATCACCGCGTCAAGTATGTTGTCGGCAATCTTGTCGCAAATCTTATCGGGATGACCTTCTGTCACCGACTCCGACGTAAAAATCTTCATATGTTAAACCTCCGATAGCGGATTCCGCACCGGCGGCCGGCCTTAATATTTTGCGGCCGCCGGCGCTTCCCGGAATCCAATTCTTTAGATGACTATTGTAATGAAACCTTACCGCTGAAGTTCACTGCTTCAAAGCTACTGCTCCTAAAGTTCACTACTTCAAAGCTTACTGTTCCTGAAGCTCACTGCTTCAAAGCTTACTGCTCCTGCGGCTCAAGCGGGATCTCCGTCTTCGAAAAATCCGCCACGCCGTCCATGGCGTCGAGCCCTCTCAGGCTCTTGTACACGAGCAGCGGCTCGCTTCCCTCAAGAATAGTGTTCTTTGTAACGATGCACCGTTCAACGTCGCCCTTCGAGGGGACCGAGAACATAACTTCCTGCATCGCCTTTTCGACGATCGCTCTCAAACCGCGGGCGCCCGTTTTACGCTGCTGGGCAAGCTCGGCCACCGCCTCCAGGGCGTCAGGGTCGAATTCAAGCACCACACCGTCAAGCGAGAGCAGCTTCTGGTACTGTTTCACAAGCGAATTCTTGGGATCCGTCAGGATGCGGACGAGCGCTTTCTTGTCAAGAGCGTCGAGCGTTACCACTGTCGGAACGCGTCCGATAAACTCCGGAATGAGTCCGAACCTTAAGAGGTCCTGCGGCTCGACCTTGGCGAGCAGCGCGTCTGTGTCGAGTTCCTTTTCGGTAACAAGGTTGCCTGTGAAGCCGACCGTCGACTTTCCGAGCCTGTTTTCGACTATCCTCGGAAGGCCGTCAAACGCGCCGGAACAGATAAAGAGGATGTTCGTCGTGTCGATCTGGATAAACTGCTGCTGCGGGTGCTTTCTTCCCCCGTTCGGCGGCACCTGCGCGACGGTCCCCTCCAGTATCTTCAGCAGCGCCTGCTGAACGCCCTCGCCGCTGACGTCTCTTGTGATCGAAACGTTTTCGGTCTTACGCGCGATTTTGTCTATTTCATCGACAAAAATGATGCCGCGCTCGGCGCGTTTTATATCGAAATCGGCCGCCTGGATCAGCCTCAGCAGGATGTTCTCCACGTCTTCTCCGACGTAGCCCGCCTCTGTCAGCGCCGTAGCGTCCGCGATCGCGAACGGCACGTTAAGTATCTTCGCGAGAGTCTGCGCGAGGTACGTTTTGCCAACGCCTGTAGGACCGATAAGAAGCACGTTGCTCTTGGAGAGCTCGGTGTCGGCAATGTCCTGCGAGACCTGCGCCGGTTTGGCGGCGGATTTCACAAAGCTCGACGTCTTCTTTTTCCCGAAGCCTGTGCGAGATTCGTTGTCGATTATTCTCTTGTAGTGGTTGTAAACGGCCACGCAGAGCGCCTTTTTCGCGTTCTCCTGACCGATTACGTATTCGTCCAGCTTTTCTTTGAGCTCAGACGGCTTTGGCAGAACAAAATCCTGCGAGAATAGCTCGGTTTCAACGCTTTTACGCGGTCCGTCCTGTTCAGGTTCCGAATTGTTGTTTCCGACAAGATCCATGCAAAGCCGGATGCAGTCTTCGCAAATGTTGACGCCCGGACCCTGAACGACCGTTACGCTTCCGTTCAGATCTCTGCCGCAGAACGAACACCTGTATTTGTTTTTGTCTTTGTCAGCCATATAATTTGCCTCATTGCGTGGAAGCTGCTTTTCACTCATTTTCCGGAAAAACCTGTATTTCCCGGAAATCACAAATATTTCCTACGCCGTCGTATCCGGCGCTCGTTTTCACATATTTTTAGGCGAAAACCCGTGGTTTCAACGCGCCTTGCGAAAATCCGTAATCTCACCGTTTTTCATGAAGCCCAAGGCTTCACCGCGTTTTGCGAATATCCGTAGTTTCTTCAAGTTTCACGAAAGATTAAGGTATTTTCAAGTTCTTCGTAAACTCAAGACCTCTTCATATTTTGCGCACGTTCAAAGCCTTATCAAGTTCTTCGTAAACTCAAGGTCTCTTCGCGCACACGACGTCGATAAGTCCGTATTCCAGAGCCTCATTCGCAGTCATATAGTTGTCGCGGTCGGTGTCGCGCTGGATCTCCTCAAGCGTTCTGCCGGTGTTCTCGGCGAGGATGCGGTTGATGTTGTCGCGGACGCTGAGAATGTGCTTCGTGGCGATCTCGATATCGGTCGCCTGGCCGCGTGTGCCTCCGAGAGGCTGGTGGATCATGATCTCGCTGTTCGGAAGCGCAAACCGCTTGCCCTTCGTTCCCGACGAAAGCAGGAACGCGCCCATGCTGGCCGCTCTGCCGACGCAGATCGTCGACACGTCGCACTTGATAAATTTCATCGTGTCGTAAATCGCGAGTCCTGCGCTGACGCTGCCGCCGGGGCTGTTTATATAAAGCGAGATGTCCTTGCCGGGATTGCTGCTCTCAAGGTACAGGAGCTGCGCGACGCAAAGGCTCGCCGTCACGTCGTTGATCTCGTCGCTGAGAACAATAATTCTGTCGTTGAGCAGACGCGAGTAGATATCGTACGACCTCTCCCCGCCGTTGCTTGTCTGTTCTATAACATAAGGTACAAGTGCCATTTTACCCTCCGTTTTGATAATAGTCCTTATTCGACTATTGTACTATATTTCCGGAATTTTAGAAACCGTTATTTTATTTTCCGGGCTTTTCAAGCATTTTTCAATAAAGCGCCTCATACGTCGAAATAATGCCGTTTTTTTACAATCAGATCACAATGACTATGCAGAAATCTGCATCGACATCCTTCATCAGCCGCACATTTTTTCTGCCCGGAAATACCGCAAATACGCGGCACCCCAAATCACCCGCCCTTTTCCGGCAGAATCTTCAAGTTACCGCGTATAAACTGCTTCTCACCTACGGTCAGTCGACGTACTTAGCGTTCGCAACAAGAAAGTCGATTGCGAGCATCGGCTTCAGGTCGGACGCAATAAACTCTTTGCTCTCGTCGGAGAGGTTTTTGACCATCTCGTCGTAGTCGGCCTTGTACATAGTCGCCATCTCTCTCAGCCTCTCCTCGATCTGCTCGTCGCTGGCCTTGAGGTTCTCGGTCTCGGCAATTGCCTCGAGAACGAGCTGCTCGCGGACCTGTCTCTCCGCGTTCGGCCTGATCTGCTCCTTGACAGATTCGATGTCGTTGCCCGTCATCTTGAGGTAATCCTCAAACTTGATTCCGTAGTTGGAGATCTGTCTGCGGTAGTTCTCGAGCATGTTCTCGACAGCGTTGTCGAACATGCACTCGGGAATGTCGATCTCCGCGTTCTCTGCGGCTTTCGCGATAAGCTCGTTCTCAGTGTCGCGCTTCGCGTCCTTCTCCTTCTTCTCGGCAAGCTTCTTCTTGAGGTCCTCGCGGTACTCGGCAAGCGTCTCGAACTCACTCTTTTCCGCCGCGAAATCGTCGTTGATCTCGGGAATCACTTTTTCCTTGATGTCGTGGAGCACAACCTTGAATTCAGCCGCTTTTCCGGCCAGATCAGCCGCGTGGTACTCCTCGGGGAAAGTGACGTTCACGACAAACTCATCGCCGACATTGTGTCCGACGATCTGATCCTCAAATCCGGGAATGAACGAGCCCGAACCGAGAACGAGATTCTGTCCCTCGGCCGTGCCGCCTTCAAAAGCCACGCCGTCAACGGCCCCCGCGTAGTCGATGAGAACGGAGTCTCCGTCCTTCGCCGGTCTTCCCTCAACGGGCTCGAGCCTGTAATCCTCTTCCGCAAGCCTCTTCAGCTCCGCGTCGACGTCACCGTCTGTAACTTCGGTGGAAATGCGTTTGATTTCGATTCCCTTGTACTCGCCGAGTTTGACCTCAGGCTTGACGAAAACGGAAGCCGTGAAAACGAGCTTGGAATTCCCCTCGACTTCAACGATCGAGTAATCGGGCTCGGAAACCGGAACGATGTTCAGCTCTTTAACAGCCGCCTCGTACTCCTGGGGAACGAGATGCTGGAACGCGCCGTCGTAGAAAGCGCCGATTCCGTAAACCTGCTCGACCATTTTTCTCGGAGCCTTTCCGTCGCGGAAACCCTTGATTTTGAATTTCTTGCGGTTTCTCTCAAAAGAACGGTTAAGCGCCGCCTCGAACTTCTCGGGCTCGACGTCTACCGTGATCAGAACCTTATTTTTTTCGGTAACTTCGTATTTTGCGCTCATGGCAAAAACCTCCTGCTTCTTGTATCGTTTCACATACCGCTTACACAAAGAAAGCCTGCGTATCGTGCAGGCCTCTTATGGTACGGATAAAAAGTGAATCAAAGACCGTATTTCTTCTTGAACTTGTCAACACGACCGCCGGTGTCGACCAGCTTCTGCTTACCTGTGTAGAACGGATGGCACTTGGAGCAGATTTCAACGTTGAGCGCGCCCTTTGTGGACATCGTCGTGAACGTTTCGCCGCACGCACACTTTGCCGTTACCTCCGTAAACTTCGGATGAATACCCTGTTTCATTATATGTCACCTTCCTTTTGGCACCAAAATAGGTAAATTCTCTTCTTAGGCTGCTTTAATCAGCAGTGAAGGACAGTATAACACATCCGAATTTGTTTTGCAACCACTTTTTCGCGTTTTTCACCGTTTTACGAAGAAATTTGTGAAGTTTTTTTACTTTTATCTTCTACGGGATCTACGCCGCGCCGCCTTTATTTGTCTCCCCAGACAGGCTTCTTGTATTCGTCCTTCCCGAACGCAAGAATGAGTCTCGTCACAGTCGGGAAAAATACCGAAAGCAGGCAGAAAACAACTCCTCTGCCGAACGCCAGGCCCATGTTGTACGCGGTGATCGCGGTATAAAACGGGTTGAGCTGCTCAACGAGTCCGAAAACGAACACCCACGCGAACTTCCTGCCGTAAACGATGTCGGCCATCACGTACATATTGTAGCCCGGGATCAGCGCCTTCCACCAGCGCTCCCCCGACTTCGTGAAGATTCTGATGTTCGCGACGATTCTTATCACAACCGCCGCCAGAACGATCATCAGGCACACCAGCACGACTACTGCCGCGACGATCGCAAGAACTCTCGGCCAGACGCCGTTAAAAATCTCTTCCGCTCTTTGAATGCTGTCGCCAAGAAAAATTGAATTAATCATAAAAGATCTCCCTCCCGAAATATCCTGTCATAAATCTATGTAACTCACGCCGGCTCCGGGTAACCCTGGGGCTACAGTCCGGTCTCTTAAAAACACTTTTCCTTCCGTTCCTTTTTGCACCGCTCGATGTTGCCGCAGCGGTAGCAGAGCTCGTTGTCGCAAACGCCGTCGTTTTCAAAGCACGATACGATGTTGCGGACGGTCGTCTCCGCGATGTTGTTCAGCGCCTCCTCCGTCAGGAACGCCTGGTGGGACGTGACGATCACGTTCGGCATCGAGATCAGCCTCGACAGCAGATCGTCGTTCAGTATGTGGCCGGACCTGTCCTCGAAGAAAATGTCCGCCTCCTCCTCGTAAACGTCCAGACACGCCGCGCCGATCTTCCGCGCCTTAATGCCCTCAAGCAGCGCCTCTGCGTCGATAAGCCCGCCTCTGGAGGTGTTAAGGATCACAACGCCCTTCTTCATCTTCCCGATCGCCTCCGCGTTGATCATGTGGCGCGTCCCGTCGGTAAGCGGACAGTGAAGCGAGATTACGTCGCTCCGTTCGAAAAGCTCATCCAGGCTGACGTATTCTATCCCGCTGTCCTTTGCCGGGAACGAATCGTACGCGATCACGTTCATCCCGAACCCGCGGCAGATGTCGATGAAAATCCTTCCGATCCTGCCGGTTCCGATCACGCCCGCGGTCTTCCCGTGGAGGTCGAACCCTGTCAGCCCGTTCAGCGAAAAGTTGAACTCACGCGTCCTGTTGTACGCCTTGTGTATGCGCCGCACCGACGTCAAAAGAAGCGCAATCGCATGCTCCGCCACCGCGTAAGGCGAGTAAGCCGGAACGTGCACCACGTGGATCTTCCCGAACGCGGCCCGCACGTCCACGTTGTTGTATCCCGCCGACCTGAGCGCGATAAGCTTCACTCCCAGTTCGTAAAGTCTGTCAATGACCTCCCTGTTCACATTGTCGTTGACGAAAACGCATACCGCGTCGCAGCCTCTCGCAAACTCCGCCGTGTCCTCGTTGAGCTTTGTCTCGAGAAACCGAAACTGCATATCATGAAGCGCGCCATAGTGTTCGAACGAAGGTCTGTCATACGCCTTCGCATCGTAAAACGCAACTTTAATCAAATCAACACCTCCCGCGTCAACACGGACTCCCGTGCCTGTCCGTTTAAAGGCCTCGCGCCTTCCTCACGAACCGCTTCTACGGAAATTTCTTCGCAAACCCGCGTAAGCCTTCTTGGGCCGCACTGCGCCGCACGTTTCATTATAACACAGAAAACGTCAAATAGCCATATCCCGTTTTTACTTGGTTCTACTCCCGTTTCCGTGGAGGATTTGCGAAATGGGTTTTATGCCGCGAAAGGTTCTTGACAAGAGCAGCGGCGTGATAGGCTTGTTTTGCCGGGCAAAAAGCCTAAAAAGGTGCTATTTGCCTCTTTTGCCCATAAATCACGCCGCTGAGAGGCTCATGTCAAGAGCACCGTGGAATAAATGCCTTTCGCTGATTCTCTTATTTCCACGGAAACGGGAGTAGTGCCTTTTACTTGCGGCGTCTGTGCGATCTCTCTGTTTCCACACCCTGCGCGTCTGTTTTCACAGACGAATACCCGGTTTCCGCCGCATCATAACGGTTCATTGTCTTGCGGACCCACCGTGACTCCCGTCCGGTCCGCCGCCGTTTTTCACCTAAAACAAGGCAAAAAAGAAAGTCCGGAGATTTCCGGACCTTCTGGAGCCAATGGTGGGAATCGGACCCACGACCTATTCATTACGAGTGAATTGCTCTACCCCTGAGCCACATTGGCATTTCCGAGGCATAAAGCATTATATCACAAGGTCGCCGGAGAATCAAGCACTATTTTAAATTATTTCACGTTATTTTCTGTTATTTTCAAAAATCCTTTTCAAATCCTTTTCAAAAGAAGTTGCCGGTATAATACGCCGTGATAAACCTGTGGCAAACCGCGGCGAAAAGAGGCTCAAGCAGCCATTATTCTACCGCATGTAAAGTTCACATAAGGCCGGCAGCATCCAGCAGCGAAGTAATTTCCGCCTTGTAAGCTTCCTCCGCCCGGATATAAGCCCCCGCGTGCGACGCGTCAGGCACCTCCAGAAGCCTCTTGTACCCGGAAGCGCACGCATCGTAGTTCTCGTACGAAAACTCGATCGGTACAAACCTGTCCTTTTTCCCGTGCACAAAAAGCACCGGCACAGACACTTCTTTCAAAATCGACGCCGTATCGAAAGCGTTTATATCGAACCCCGCCTTCCGGAGCAGTTCCTTTCTGGCAGCCGAAAGGATTCCCTTCACGGGGAGCCTTGTTCTGCGCCTCGCCATAAACATCAGTTGCCTGTCGGGCGACACATACCCGCAGTCCGCCACAACCGCCTTGATATCCCGTTCTTTAACAGAAAACTCACCGCTCGCGGAACACTCCCCGTTCGCGATTATCTCCAGCGACGCGAGCACCGTCGAGCTTCCCATAGAGATACCGTAAAGGACGAAAACCGCCGAATGGTCGATCTCCTTGACGGTGTTAAGCCACGAAACCAGATCGTGCCGCTCCTTCACCCCGAGGCATATATAGTCGCCTCCGCTCTTCCCGTGGGCGCGCTGGTCTACCGCCAAAACGTTGAAGCCCAGCGATCTAAGATAATCAAACTGCAGCGCAAAATCCTTCTCCGTACTGCTTCTGTACCCGTGAACAGTCACAACATAAACGTTGCACGGCTTTTCCGCGGGATAAAGCACCCCGTGCAGTTTCGCACCGTCACAGGCCTCTATTTCAATATCACGGTGCTCCAGCCTCTCCGTTTCCTCTTCGTATCTCAAAAACCTGTCCGCCGCAGCGGCGCGGCCTGTTTCCCGGAGATGACGGAGCATTTTGTCCAGCCTCTCATCCAGAAATTCCTGTGACGGTCTCGAAAAAAACTTATCCGTAAGCACCCTCGCGATAAAGCGAAGCATATTTTCATCCTCCCTTACCGAATACCGTGCATATCGTAAAAACGGCAAATGCCTTTTATGCGCCTATTGCGCATTGTATCATATCAGAATCTCTCCCAGACATATTTTCCGGTGTCGTCGACGGTATCGATTGCTTTCATCAAATAGTAGATCGGCTTCGGGGCGTCGAGTTCGTTCGAGTCCTTTTTGCGTCTCCAGACGCCGAGATTGAGTCCGAATTCCTCCTTGTTGTCCCTGTGCGCGTGCAGAATGAACGCGTCGATCTCGGGAATCTCCATCACTTTTCTGTACGCCCGGCCGTATGCTGTGGCCTGTAAAATTTCCGACTCCGGCGTCCACTTCGAGTTGAAGCCCTGCTCCGAAAGAATTATTCTCCTTCTCCTGCCCTCGAAAAAGTTCTCCTCTTTTCTAATAAAATCGGCGAGAACCTCCAGATTTTTAAAAGTGATTCTGATCGTGTCGGGGTCAGGCGTCGCAGTCGTGTCGTTCCAGAAATCCGGCTTTGTAAGGTCTTCCGGATACGGATGGTGCGCTATGTTGTAATAGAAATCGCCGTCACGCTTCGCGGCCTTTCTGATCTCGTTAAGCAGTTCAAGTCCCCCATAGAAGCGTTTGGGTTGCGAGGGGTCCATAGACCTTCCCCAAAAATGGTCCATCGAGCAGTAAATTCTCGCGCTCGAGCAAACTTTTTTAGCAGCGATATAGGCCATTCTCATCGACTGGGTATAAAGCTCCGCGTACTCTGTCACCGTCTTTTCGCCTGCGTTTCCCCAGATCCACTGCGACGTAACCTCGTTCGAGATAATCATGCCCAGGACTCTGCCGTTTCCGCCGTCCGGCCTCATATACCTCTCCGCAAGGAAAGACAGGAACGCCTGATACCAGCCGATTCCCTCATCCGTCACCACGTTGAACGCGGAAAGCGTCCCTTCGTCGTCATAGTCCGGATGCAGGAGCAGCGGCTTCATATCCTCGGGAATGTAGTCATTCCAGCGCTTCCCGCAAAGGAGTATCAGCGTAACGAAAATGCCGAGTTCCGTGAACTTCCTGAACGTCTCGTCATACTTCCTCACGGCCTTCATATTGATGTAATATGTCTTCCCGTCGAAAACGAACGGTTCCAGCCCCTCGCCGGGTTTCTGCCTCATGATGTCGTTTATCGCGACATTGATTGCGGTGTGTCTGACTCCGAGCTTCGCCGCGTCCTCCGGGTCGCTCACCTGAAGACCTTTCACCGAAACCGCCTCCGGGTAGGGTTCGTCAAACCGGGACTCCACGTCGGTGCAGAAAACCGTTCCGCCGCAGGAAGCTTCGTACCGGAGAAACGCTCCGTCCCTCCCCGTTAAATACCTTCCGATCTCAAACGCACTCTCATTTATAACGGCTTCAATTTCTCCGAGCAGAACCCTTTCTCCGATCGCAGGAGAGTAAATTCTGACCTTCACGGGGCCGTCCTGCCCTTCGCAGGCAAATTTGATTTTTTCTTTTCCGGCATAAATTCGTGTAACCATTTTATTCTCTTTATCCTCCGCTTCCGGAACAATTTATTCCCGTTGTTCCGCCGGGCATTCTTTAATTCTATTATACTAAACCCGCCGCAAAACCGCCACCGGTAATTTTGATTTCCGCGATAATTCCCGCGATAATTCTTAGCGGGAGGCGAATCATCCTGCGGGAGCCTGTTTTAACCGTTTGAGGAAGGTTACCTTATAAGCCCGGTTTTACAATCCTTCGCGTACGCGCGTTTTAAAGCGTTTTAACGGCATCCGTGAAATTTAGAGTTATTCTTCGCCTCAAGCCGCAGGAAGCCCGTAAAGTGCCTTAAAACGCCTCTGCGCGCATACTCCGGTCCAAAGTGGGATCAGCTGTTGTGCGCTTCGGTTTTTCCGCCCTTCTCCCGCAAGGTATAACCCTCTTCACACAGGATTTCTTTTTTATAAAAAGGCACGCCGCCTGTATCGTTTTTTGTGCAGGCGGCGTGCGAATAAAAAGTGAATCTCCCCGCGGAAGTAATTAATATTCTGTTGTTTCCGGCGGGTCAGCCGTTCAGTCCTTCGTCAAGAAGCCTGTCGTAGTAGATGTCAAGCACCTTTGCACAGAGGTCCTCATCCTCGACGAGCGTGAATTTCGGCTCACCTTCCGCATATGTCAAATTCAGAACGATCACTCGCAAAGGCTTCTTTTTTTTCTTCGCTCCGGGTTCCTCCTCTTCCTCGCCCTTGAAAGGCGCGCAGAGGACGTACACTTTTTCGTCATAGTCAGCAAACCCGAGCAGATTGACGTGGATATCCTTCCCGTTTTCGTCCGTTAGAAAGAAATCGCTCTTGTTGTTATCGGTGTTCGCCATTTGACGCTCCTATCTGCCGGTTACGGCTTGCATTTACGGCAGCTCCCCGTGGAAATAATATCAGTCAAATCAAAAGAAGGAAAAATTA
>CADAZX010000038.1 GCA_902792515.1 uncultured Ruminococcus sp. | reverse complement strand
GTTATCGCCATTTTCGCATCGGCGGGAATAATCTGGTTCCTTGTCAACTACTACAGAGACAACAAGCCGCAGAACTCGGCGGGCGAGATCGAAAAAACGTACATAGTGCAGAACTACGAGGGCTACCAGGCCCAGGCGATCGTGAAGATGCTTTCCGACAACGGGATAGCGTGCAAGATCGTCAGGATCGAGTCGGATATTTATCCGTCCGGCTACGTTCTTTCGCAGAACATTACCGAGGGCACAGAACTCGTGAAGGGCGACTCGATCACGCTTAACGTGATTCTGGAAAAGGACTCGGAAATACTCACCGATTATACGGGAAGGTCCGCGAGGATTGCGCGCGGCGCTCTCGAAAATCTCGGGCTCAAGGTCGAGGAGATAGAGGTGCCCGGCAAGCAGGGGGCCGGAACGGTTCTCAAGATGAAGCCTTCGGCGGGTGAGACCGTCAAAAAAGGCGACACCGTGACGCTCTACGTGAGCCTCGGAAACGTCGGAGATTACGTTGTTGTTCCCGACCTGGTCGGAACAAAAGAGCAGCCGATGAGCTACTCGGAAGCGTACGCGATGGTCGTGAACTGCGGCCTCAAGGTCGGCGGATTGTTCCCGAACCCGGGCGAGGATATCTCGATCTACTTCGCGACGCCTACTCCCACGCCGACGCCGACGCCCGAACCGACGGAAGTGCCGACCGACACTCCGGAAATGACAGAGGAGCCGACGAAAGACCCTGCGGAAGAGACGGAGGAGCCCACCGAAACAGAGGAGCCGACGGCGACCGCGACCGAGGAACCTACAGAGGTCGCAACGGAAACGCCTGCGCCAACAGAGACTCCGACTCCCACTCCGAACCCGTACAAGGCGGAGATGTTCGTTGTCGCCCAGTACCCGCCGGCAGGCACCGAGGTGTACCGCGGATCAGAAGTTTTCCTCTATTTTTACGACAAAGCAGAGCTTGACAGAGTATCGGTTCCGGTCACGGTCACGCTCGAATGTCCTTACGACAGGCTCTCGAGAGGCGCCGTCGCGCTCGTGAAGATCGACTTCGTGCTCCAGAACGGCGACAAGCTGATGACTTCCTTCAGCAACGTCCGCGAGGAGGAATTTCCGCTCGAGATTCCCGTTCCGTTCAACTGGGGCGAGACCGAGACGAAAATGTACATCTACCTCAACGACGTCAGAAACGTTTACGAGATGCGCGTTGTGAACAGAACGGAGGAGCAGATGGTTCCAACGCCCGTTCCGACCGAGGAGTCCACGGAAACGCCTTTGCCGACGGATTCGCCCTCGAAATCGCCCGCGCCCAAACCTTAAAACCCGGAGGAGCAGTTAAAACTTGAACGGCAAGATCATCAAGGGAATAGGCGGGCTCTACTGCGTCGCCACACCGGCGGGCGACATTTTCGCGAAGCCGCGCGGCATTTTCCGGAAAAACTCCGTGAAGCCGATGATAGGCGACAACGTCGTGCTCTCGAAGGACAGCGAGGAGACTTCGGACTATGTGATTTCAGAAATTCTGACCAGGAAAAACTCGCTCGTAAGGCCCGCTGTCGCGAACGTGGACTGTGCTCTTTTCATTATCGCCGCGGCCAACCCCAAGCCGGACCTCCTGCTTCTCGACAAGCTGATGGCGGTTTCGGTGTCCAAAGGCATCAAGACGATGCTCGTCATCAACAAGGCGGACAGGGACGGAGAGGCGGCCGAGGACATCAAAAATCAGTACAAAAACTGCGTCGACTGCGGCGTTTTCGCGGTGTCGATGACAGGTGATAATTCTGCCGAAGAGGCGGAAACGGTCAAAAACGCTCTTCCAGAGGGCGTCACGGTGCTCTCAGGGCAGTCGGGCGTCGGAAAGTCGACGCTCACCAACAGGCTTCTCTCGAAGCAGGCGATGACAACCGGCGAGCTCACGAAAAAGATCGAGCGCGGGAAACACACCACGAGACACTCCGAGATGTTCGAGATCGGGAACGGCAGGTTCCTCATCGACTCCCCGGGGTTCAGCCTTTTCGACGCGATGGACTTCGGGAGCAGGGAGCTCGCGGGCTTCTACCCCGAGATGCGGCCGGAAGGCGCTTCGTGCAGGTTCCAGGACTGCAGCCACACCGGCGAGCCCGGGTGCTTTGTCGAGGAGCTGCTGAGGGACGGAACGGTGTCCGCGGGAAGGTACGAGCGGTACCTGAAAATCTACGCGGAGCTTAAGGAGCAGGAGAGGAACAGGTACAAATAACGCACACCTGAGGCGCGTTCGGAACACATCTTTTAAGGCATCGTGCCTTAAGGCTGATCAGACAGTTAAGTCCGGCCGGGCAGACAAGGCCGATCAGACTGACAAGGCGGATCAGACTTGACAAGGCGGAATCGGAGGAAAAAATGACAAAAGTCGCCCCATCAATGCTTTCATGCGATTTTTCAAAACTTGGATATGAGATCGAACGTGTCGAAAAGGCAGGCGCGGACTACATCCACCCCGAGAGGTACGTTGAGGATTTCAGAAAAGCCGGCGCGGACATTATTACCGTGCACGCGGAGGCGACGAACCATCTCGACAGGCTTGTGCACCAGATCAAGGCGACGGGCGCGATGGCGGGCGTTTCGATAAACCCTGCGACGCCGCTGTCGGCGGTCGAGGAGGTGCTCGGGATCGCGGACCTGCTTCTGTTGATGACGGTGAATCCGGGCTTCGGCGGGCAGAGTTACATTGACAGTGTGACGGACAAGATAAGGAGAGCCGCCGACGTCAGGCGGCGGCGCGGACTTGACTTCCTTATCGAAGTTGACGGCGGCATCAACGCCGAAACGGGCCGGAAGGCGGCGGAAGCGGGGGCGGACATCCTCGTGGCGGGGTCGTACGTTTTCAAGAGCGAAGACGCCGCGAAGGCGATATCGTCTCTACGGTTTTAACCCGCGGCAGGCGGTGGCGCGAGTCCCGTCATTTGGCGGGAGCATTTTTGACTAAAGATAAACGGTTTTCGCAAACGCGCGAACGCCGCAGGTTGTGAAACGGAGCAGGACAATGATCATCAAGACAAGCATTGCCGATATAAATACAAAAATCGATACCGACTGCAAAAAACTCATACGCACCACGGACGCGTTCAGGTACGATTTCAGGTGTGAGCCCGACATCACGGTCAAGATCACCGACCTGGAGCTCAAGACTTTTTGCGCGAAATATACGGGCTACAGCCAGGAAAACGCGAAATTCAGACTTTCGGCCGAGCGCTTTTTCGAGTGCATGTCGGAATTCGACGGGTTCGCGCTGAAGGGCACGTCTCTTAAGATCGGCTCGAACGCGTACGTCGTTACAGCCGCTTCCGAGGAGGAGCGCGACGAGTACATCGAGGAGATCACGGCGAGCGGGCAGGCGAAGGTCATTGACGACGCGTACGCATTGATTAGAAGCGAGCGCGGGAGGTTTTTCGTCTACTCAACACCCTGGTCCAGGCAGAAGGCCCAGAGCTCCAAAACTCCGCTGGCAGGAATCTGCATACTTGAGGAAACCGGCGAATCAGAAGTTGCCGACAGAAAAGCGGTTCTCGACGGTCTCGTTCCCGCGATGCCTGTTCCGGAGAGGGCGGACACCTTCGGCGCGGCGCTGTCGATGCTCGAAAAGCTCAGCAGAGATGTTAAGATCATGATCCTTCCGGCTGACGACCCCGAGTCGTTCAACGATATTCTGTCGGGAAAGCAGACGGGGAGCAGAGTGCGAAGCCACGTGACGCAGACTGAGCCCGAGGATATTATTCCCGAAAATACGGAAAACAGGCCGGAAATGACGGAAAATCTGCCGGAAATGACGGAAAATATACCGGAAACCGCGGAAAATGATATGCCTTCGGATGTTCCCGGTGAGCCTGCGGACGTTGAGACATTAGAAGAAAACGCAGCGGAAGAACAGACCCCGGAGGCGGAACCGGCTTACGAAGACGATGATGTTTCTCCGGTCGGTGAACCTTCTCCGGACGCCGAACAGGGCGGAGAGCAGGCGGAAGAAGCCGGGGAATACGAAGAAAAACGCGACGGGGAATGACGTTTTCGCCGCGGTTTGAACTTAAAGAACAGAGGAAGCAATGGCATTTGACGGAATTGCGGCAAGGTGCGCGGCGTGGGAGATCTCCGGCATCGCCGTCGGCGGCAAGGTTACCAGGATTTTCCAGCCTGAACGCGACGAAATAGATTTGATAATGCGAAAAAACGCGGACAATTTCCGGATCAAGATCTCGGCCGGTCCGCAGAATTCGCGCATAGGAATATCGGGCGTGTCCAAGGAAAATCCCATGAACGCGCCGGTTTTTTGTATGATACTGAGAAAGCACCTGACCGGCGCGCTCCTTAAAAGCGTGACGCAGGTCGAGTGCGACAGGATCCTCAGGCTGTGCTTCGAGACTTACACCGAGATGGGCGACTTGACCGAAAAGACGCTTGTCTGCGAGATCATGGGGCGCTACAGCAACATCGTTCTGCTCAATCAGAACGGCGTGATCATCGACGCGATCAGGCACGTCGACTCGAGGACGAGCTCGTACAGGGAGGTCCTTCCCGCGAGAGTTTACGCTCCGCCGCCGCCTCAGAACAGGCTTCTGCCGCAGGATGAAGACGCGGCCGGGAAGTTTGAGGAGATGATGAGAGCGCCGGAAAACGCCCAAACCGCGGCCGGAAAGCTTCTTTTAAACGGTTTTTCGGGTTTCAGCAAGCCTCTGGCGGAGGGAATTTTAAGGAGAGCCGGCGTCGAGCCCGATATGAAGGTCGCGGAGCTTGTAAACTCGGAGCATCTTTTCGAATCGTTCATGAGTTCGCTCGCGGGTGTGCTCGGGTGCGTCGCGGGAAACCGCTACTCGCCGGTGATCGCTGCGGTCGAAAACGGAGCGTTCACGGATTTTTACGCGCTTGAGATCGAGGCTAAGCCGGGTGCGCGCGTGATTCCTTTCGGAACGGTCAGCGCGTGCATGGACAGGTTTTTCGCAGGCAGAGACGAGGAACAGCACCGCAAAAACGTGACAGCGGAACTGTCGAAGGCCGTCAACGCGGCTGTCGAGCGCACCGAGAGGAAGCTGAAGATCTACAGGAACGACATGGAGAGCGCCGCGGACAGCGAGGAATACCGGATAAAAGGCGAACTCCTCGCCGCGAACATGTACAGGCTTAAGGGCGGCGAGCCTTTTCTCGACGCGGAAAACTATTATGAAGAGGACTGCCCGCAGGTAAGGATCGAACTCGACCCGCACCTTTCGCCGGCGAAGAACCTTCAGAACTATTTCCGGACGTACAGACGCAAAAAGAGCAAGGCCGAAAACGCGGCCGTAAACGCGGAGGCGGCCGAGACTGACCTCGAGTACCTGGCGAGCGTCGGCTACGCAATCGAGAACTGTCCCGACGCGATGGCGGCTGCCGAGATCAGGGAGGAGCTCGAAAACGGCGGGTTCATGAAGAAGCGCTCAGTCTCTTTCAAAAAGAGGCCGCCTTCGGTCAAAAAGGACGGCTGGCTTACGCTTTCGACTTCCACCGGGATGACCGTTCTGGTCGGCCGCAACAACACGCAGAACGACGTTCTGACGCACAAGGTCGCGTCTTCCGACGACATATGGTTCCACGTTAAAAACTCGCCCGGCTCGCACGTGATTCTGAGGGCGTCCGAAAACGGCGGTAAGGTTACGGCCGCCGACGTCGAGGAGGCGGCGAAAACTGCCGCGAAATTCAGCAGTCTCAGGGACGCCGGCTTTGCCGAGGTCGACTACACAAGGGTAAAGCACGTGAAGAAGCCGCACGGCTCCAAGCCGGGGAAGGCGGTCTACGTCAACTACAAAACGGTCGCGGTGAGGAACTACCAGGAGCCGCGCGAATAACGTTCTCTATATACATAAAGATATTGATTCGGAAGGGGCACCTGTGTTTGAAACTGGTGCTCTTTTTTGCTCTTTTTTGATTGATTCACCGGGTAATTAACCGCTCTTTTCCTTGAAGAAAACGCGCGGAAGTGGTATTATATACCCAGAACGAAATTCTATCGGAGGTTCGACTATGATTAACAGCTGTTTTGACCGGTTCGGAGTTATGATTGACAACTCGCGCGACGCGGTGATGAATGTAGGATGCGTTAAAAAGTACATCCGGATACTGGAAAAGCTCGGCTGCGACTTTCTGATGCTCTACACTGAAGAGACGTACGAGGTCGACGGCGAGCCGTATTTCGGGCACCACAGGGGGCGCTTTTCGAAGGCCGAGCTGCGGGAACTGGACGCGTACGCGAGGGAACACAACGTGGAGCTTTTGCCGTGCATTCAGACGCTTGCGCACTTCAACGCGCTCATGCGCTGGCCCGTTTACGGAAGGCTTGCCGACATGGGTGACATTTTGTGCGCCGGGGACGAGGAGGTCTACGCGCTGATCGACCGCATTTTCGCCACGCTCGACAGCTGCTTCACCGCCAGAACCGTCAACATAGGCATGGACGAAGCCGAGTATATCGGCATGGGCAGGTATTTCCGCGAGCACGGTCCCTGCAACAGAATGGACATTCTCGTCGAGCATCTTAGGCGCGTCGCGGAGATCGCGGCGAAGTACAGGTTCGAGCTCGTTATGTGGGGCGACATGTTCTACAAGCTGACGGGACAGGCGGAGGACAAGGCGGCGTTCGACAAGGCACTCGCGGGCAAGATTCCGCCGAACGTGCACCTGATCTACTGGGACTACTACTCGACCGACAAGGCGCACTACGACGCGAGGATCGAAAATTACAAACGCCTGCAGGACGACATCTGGTTCGCGGGCGGCCTCTGGAACTGGACCGGCTTCACGCCGCACAACAGCTACTCCTTTAAGACTACCGAGGCGGCGGTAAAATCGTGCGTGGAACACGGCGTCAAAAACGCTTTTATGACGGTCTGGGGCGACAACGGCGGCGAATCTTCGAGATTTTCGGTGCTTCCGGCGCTCTACACGGCCGTTATGTTCTCGCGCGGCGTTTTCGATTTCGGCGAGATCAAAAAGGGGTTTGAGGAGATGTTCGGAATCGCGTTCGACGATTTCAACCTGCTCGAGCTCACGGGAACGCCCACGGCGGAAGGCATCTGCAACGCCGAAAAGTACCTCCTCTACAACGACCCGCTCCTCGGCAACATGGACTCGCTCATCACGGGCGACGAGGGCGAGCGCTACGCCGCCACGGGCAGAAAACTCGCCGGATTCAGCGGCAACAAAGAATTCGGACCTGTTTTCGAGTCGATGTCAAAACTCTGCGCGGCGCTTGAAGTCAAGAGCGACCTCGGCGTCAGAACTCGCGAACTCTACCTGACCGGCGACAAGTCCGGCCTCATCCAGCTGCTCGGAACTTACAAGGAAGCAATCAGGCGCGTGCGCGAATTCCACGACGCGTTCGAAAAGCAGTGGATGTGGGAGAACAAACCGCACGGGTTCGACGTTCACGACATAAGAATCGGCGGCGTTCTGATGCGGCTCGAGCACGCGGCGAAGAGGATCGAGCGGTACGTGAACGGTGAGATCGACAGGATCGAGGAACTTGAGGAACCGGTGCTTGACCCGTTCTGCAACCCGGACCACGGCAAGGTGCACGTGTGCTACAATTCGTGGAGTCAGATTGCTACATGTAATGTTCTGTAAACGCTGATTTGCGGCTCTTTACGCAATTTGCACGAAGATAACAAACTATAAGGTGCCTGCGGCGATTGCTGTGCAAATTGCTTTCCTCCCGCAAACCGTTCGCAGTATATTCATACAGCTTCAGGTTTGCGGAAGAAAAAATAGCTCGCAACTTAGCGTTTACACTGAATAGCAGATTCCGGCCTCTTGTCTCAGATTAAGGGATTGCAGATTCCGGGCTCTTGTCTCAGATTAGCGTTTACACAGGTTGCCGATTTGCGGCGTTCTGCGAAAAGGTGCCGGTAGCAATTGCGCGGCAAAATACTTCACGCATAATATTTGGAGGCAAACGTTGATTTTTAAACAGTACATAAAAGATTTCGAAAACTTCGGGCTTGGGATGTTCGTGCACTTCGGGCTTTATTCCGTTATCGGGCACGGCGAGTGGGTGAAGTTTCTCGAGAAGATTCCCGACGCCGAGTACGACATGCTCACTGAGCGGTTCGACCCGGACCGTGACTGGGCTGAGAAGCTCGTCAAATGCGCGAAGGACGCCGGGTGCGGGTACATAACGCTTACCGCGCGCCACCACGACGGATTTTCGCTCTACGACACAAAGGGGCTGAATACGTACGACGCGCCGCATTCAAAGTGCGGAAGGGACCTCGTGAAAGAGTTCACGGACGCCTGCAGGGAGCAGGAAATCGTTCCGTTTTTCTACCACACGCTGCTTGACTGGCACGAAAAATCCTACCGCGGCGACTTCAAAAAGTACCTTGAGTACCTTCGCGAAAGCGTGAGGCTTCTTTGCGAAAATTACGGAAAAATAGGCGGAATCTGGTTCGACGGCATGTGGGACCGGCCGAATGACGACTGGGAGGAGGACGCGCTCTACGGCATGATAAGGGAGCGTCAGCCCGAGGCGATGATAATCAACAACACCGGTCTGGACGCGAGGGGAGCGCTCGGACATCCGGAGCTCGACAGCGTGACGTTCGAGAGGGGGAACCCGAAGCCGATCAACCTCGAGAACTCGCCCAAGTACATCGCGTCCGAAATGTGCGAGGTCATGAACGACTGCTGGGGGTTCGGCGCGGACGACCTGAACTACAAGGCGCCGGCGCGGATCATCGAGGAGATGGTCCTCTGCAGAAGGACGCGGGCGAATTTCCTTTTGAATACCGGGCCCAGGCCGGACGGCAATTTGAGGACGGTCGACAGGGGCGTTTTCGAGCTGATCGGGATCTGGATGGAGAGGTTCGGCGAGTATTTCAGATACGCGGAGCCTGCGGGCGATATGCGTGTCGCGGGCGGCGAAAAGGACTTCGTTCTCAGGTGCAAAAACGGGAAATACTGCCTTTTTCAGTTCGATCTTCCGACTGTTGCGGACCCGAACGTCTCGGAGCGCGTGTCCAAAGACTTTGACGTCAGAATCGAATCGGAATTAAAGCCCGTAAAGGCGACGGCTGTCGACACGGGAGACGAGCTTGCGATCTCGGAAGAGGAAGGCGGGTTTACGGTGCGCGGAGTTCCGTTCGCGTTCGGCAGGAATCTCGTCGTGCGGGTGATCGAAATCGAAACGGAGCCGGCGGCGGAGCGGTAAAACTTCACGCGAAACAGTCGGGAAAGAGCATTGATTTAATAAAGCGGAGGCTGAAAATGAAGAGAGAAAACGGTTCAAAAAGGGCGGAAATCGTCGCGATAGGCGAGGTGCTCATAGATTTTACAAGCGAAAACACCGACGCGGCGGGATATCCCACGCTGAAGGCTCATCCGGGCGGCGCGCCTGCGAACTTTCTGGCAGCGGCTCAGAAGGCGGGAAGGCAGACCGCTTTTATAGGGAAGGTGGGAGACGACGCGTTCGGAAGGCTTCTTCTTAATACCTTAAAAGAGAAGGGCATCGACGTGTCCGGAGTCACGGTGACCGACGACGCGTTTACGACGCTGGCTTTCGTGACTCTCGACAAAAACGGCGACAGGGAGTTTTCGTTCGCGAGGAAACCGGGTGCCGACAGCCTCCTGAGCACAAAAGAGGTGCCGAAGAGACTCATCAAAAACGCCGACGTTCTCCACTACGGTTCGCTTCTCATGACGACGAAAACAGGCGCCGCGTCGACTTTTCTGGCGAGAAAGACCGCCGCGGAAAACGGAGTTATCGTGTCGTACGACCCGAACTACAGGGCGCCGCTCTGGGACAGCGAGGAGCGCGCGGTCGAGATGATGAGAGAGGGCTTTGAGGGAGTCAACGTCGTCAAGATATCGACCGAAGAGGCCAAACTGATTTTCGGCATAGGCGGAAAGAGGGCGGCAAAGGCAATCGCGGAAAAGGTTCCGTCGCTGAGACTCATCGCGGTCACGCTCGGAGGCGACGGCGCGGTGCTGCGGAGCGGCAGAAACGAGGTGTTCATTCCCGCGCCGGCGGTGAACGTGCTCGACACGACGGGGGCGGGGGACATCTGCGGCGGCTCGCTCGCGGCCGGACTCCTGGCGCTGCCGGGATTCGACAAAAAGGCCTTCATCTCGGGAGAGAGGCCGCTCACAAAGGCTGAACTCGAAAAAATCGGCAGATACGCCGTCACGGCGGCGAGCCTTTCGACTGAAAAACACGGCGGAATCGAGAGCGTACCGTCGCCGGAAGAGGTCGAAGCGAGACTTTGATTACATGTTTACAGAATAAAATAAGCCCGGGTCCCCTCCCGCAATCGCAAAGCGTAGGAAAGCGTAGGGGGCCCGGGCGTTATTGTTTATATCAGTAATGTTACCTGTACGAGCCGGGGGGCAGGATCCTGTCGAACAGCTTTTTGATGAAATCCTTGTCGGCCATCAGCTTCTTGCCGACGAAGTAGCCCGCGTAGACGCACGCCAGAATGATGACGGTCTTGATGATTCCGAGCGTCACGAAAAGGATGCCGGTGAGCAGGCCGACGGCGGCGCCGTTAATGCAGTAATGATATTTTCTGTAGAATTTGTATATTTTCCGAAGCATGTTGTCAGCCTCCTGCAGCTGCCGCAATTAGAAGTGCGGCGGGGAATCAATTTTGCGGAATCAATAGCGGCGACGTAAAGCCGGTCCGTTTCCGCCGCCAAAACGAAGCGGCGCATTCAATATAGCGTCAGTCTCCCTGCTGGTAGACGCCTTCGACGTTGACGCTCACGCTGTTTACCTTGATGTCTGTGGAGTTTTCGATCGAATCCTTCACGCGCTCCTGGATTCCCGCGCTGAGCTCGGGGATGTTGACGTCGGTGTAGACCTGGAGCCTGAGTGAGATCTTGAGTTCGTCGTGCGAAAATGCCGCGCGGGCCTTCGCGTCCTTGACACCCTGGAAGCGCTTCGCCATCGCCAGCGCGATATTTTCGATAGAAACGGCGGAAATGTTGATCGAGCCGTTCTGGTTGGTGCGCGTGACGTATTTTGACGAGCCCTTGCCGCGGATGCCGCCGGTGAGGATCGCGATGTTGATGAGTAGGAACACCAGTCCGACGACGAAAACGATCACGTCGTACGCGTTCGACTGGTAGAGATTGATCTGGGCGCGCTCAAGCACGAACGCCATCAGTTTTTTCTCGCCGAAAGGCGAGATCATTATAAGCGCCGACAGAAGCATCGAAATGAATGCGTAAATCGCGACACTGACTCTGAAAAATGTGTTCATAAACTCCTCCGGTTAAAGAGTAGCCGCAAAAACGCGGCGGCGGGTTACAAAGGATACCGTCAGGCTTTTTTCGCCTTCTGTGTGAAATCGACGCCGGAAACGTGGATGTTTACCGACTCGACGACGGCGCCTGTCATATTTTCGACTTCCTTCTTCACGTTTTCCTGAACGTTCCACGCGATGTCGGAAATCTTTTTTCCGTATTTGACAATGATGTAGAGGTCGAGAATGACGCGCCCTTCGTTCGTCCTGACGGCCACGCCTTTCGTGGGGTTCCTGACGCCGAGCGACTCGACGATGTCTCCGGCCATGTTGGAGCTCATAGACGCGACGGAATCGGTGGCGAGCGCTGCCTGGGCGGCCACGATGGCGACAACTTCGTCGGTTATGATCGTGTCTTTGGCGTCGGCGGCACCGGCCTCCGGCTGGTTGTTCTGATATGATGGTTTGTTGTTTTCGTCGTCGAAAACCGAAATCCGGAAATCGTTAATGCCCAAAACCTCTGCCTCCTCCCGAAGACTGCCGGAACGGAATATCCGGCGCATCCGATAATCGTCCATTTAATATTACCACTTAAAAGACGTGCGTGTCAAGCGCGTGAGGCGTTTAAGGAATGATTACTGTACGGTTCCCGGACGTCCGGGGACCGTTTTCGAAAACGTGACGCGCCGCGTGACAAGAGAGGTGACAAGAGTACGCAGAATTGTTACAAAACGTAACAAATAGCGCCCGCGTCTTTACAGTCGGCCCGCGTTGTGGTAGAATCTACAATGAATCAGTGTATTGATCCGGAAGGAAGTGACGCGGTGCCAGGCGATGGTCCGATAATCAAACAGAATACCGTCAGCGGTTTTCAGGGGCTTTCCGACCTCGAAAGCCTCAGCCTTACGTACGAGGGAACGGTTATCGACGGCGAGCAGTTCATCGAGGAGAAGCTCTCTTACGAAAATATGAGGATCACCGGGCACGCAGTTTTCCGCAGCTTCGTGGACGTCGACAGACTTTCGGTCGAGGGCTCCGCGGAGTTTCTCGACACGCTGACGTGCGACGAGATGACCGGGTACGGGAACGTTATTCTGCGCAAAAATCTGATCTGCGGATCGGCCTCTTTCCTCGGCTACGCGGAGGTTTTCGGCGACGTTCACGCGGAAACCGTCAGCATCGCGCAGCAGATGAAGGCGTACGGGCGGATGGAAACGGTAAACCTTAAGGTCGGCGGCAGGCTGACGCTGAGCGGGAAGCTGACGGCCGATACGGTCATGGTAAAGGGCAGCATGTCGGTCCGCTCGATAATAAGGGCGATTGACGTCGAATACCTGGCCAACGGAGTCGCGAACAAAGCCGTCGAAATCAAGGCGGAGACAGTTACGGTCGACAGCGCGGTCGCGAACCCGTCCGACTTCGCGCTCATCTGCGACACGGTCGAATGCGACACCGCGAACCTCGCCTACACGAAGGCGGACTACGTTTTCTGCGAGACGTGCGACATAGGCCCCGGGTCGGTGATAAGGGTGCTCGAGTGCCACAACGAACCGAAGATTCACGAAGGCGCGTCGGTGGGGAAAATACTTAGATTTTAAGGAGAACAAAATCCGCGGCAAATAACGGAACCGTTACTCACGCGGGCGGAAATAAACGTACAGAGATTAACGTACGCGAACAAACGTACGGAACTGAAAAGGTTTCAAAATGAAGAACAACCGGAACACTAAACCGAATAAAACCGGCGGAGCAAGCGCGAAAGAGGCTGTAAAAGCGTTTTTCGCCGACAAAAAGAAGCGCTGGGCGTTTATCGCGGCGGCCGCCGCGGTCGTTGCCGTCGCGGTGCTGCTTATAGTTTTCGCGGGCGGCCGCAAAACGGTTCTCTCCGCCGACTTCAACTCCGGGAAAAGCGGGTTTTCGACAGACGCATACTCGAAAAACGCCACCGACTTTTCGGAGAGCGGAGTCGGCGCGGACGGCTCCGCCTGCCTCAAGATCGTGAACAACACCGAAAACGACGCCAGATTCACGTATAAAATCAAGCTGAAAGCCGGAAAGATCTACAAGATCGAGGCAGACGTGAAGACCGAGAACCTGGTCACCGGCGGCTCCTACGGCGCCAATATCTGCATTCTCGAGTCAAAAAACGGCGGCTTTGTCAACGTTACGCGCGACGCCGGCTGGACGCACGTCGAGAACTACGTCACGGCGGGCAAAACGGATTTCTACACGCTCTGTCTGAGACTCGGCTACTACGGCTGCACGGTCACCGGCACGGCGCTTTTCGACAACGTGAAGGTCACCGAGACCGCGGCTGCGCCGGCGGGAAGGGCTGTCATCAGGATCAACAGCAAGACCGTGACGCAGGACGCGAAGTACAACGAGCTTCTTTACGACGATATGCGGAAGGTCAGCTGGCTCATTTTTGCTTTCGCGGCGGCAGCGTTCTTTATCGCCTATCTTTTCAGAAGAGCGTACGACAGGGCGGGGCAGGAGTTCGTGACAAAGGACGGAAAATACGTTCCGGCGGCGCTGAAAGACGGCAAAAAGGTTGAGCCGCCGTACGGCTCGCCGCGGAGCATTGTCGCCTCGGTCGCGGTACTGTTCGCGACGGCGCTGGCATTGAGACTTGTGCTCTCGACGACGTATTTCCAATGCGGCGTCGACGTGTCTCTTTTCAGATCGTGGGGCAGGACGGCCGCCGAAAACGGGATCTCCAACATCTACAACATAGCGACGAACTGCGACTACCCGCCGCTTTACATTTATTTTATGGCCGGCGCGATGCACGTCGCGAAACTTTTCAAATACGCCGAACCCGTCACGACGATGCTCGTGAAGCTGCCGTCGATCCTGGCGGACATAGGTATCGGCGCGATCGTCTACTCGCTCGCACGGAAGCGCAGCTACAGTCAGGGAAACGCGCTTTTCTTCGCGGCGCTGTGGCTTCTTAACCCGGCCGTTATTATCGACTCGGCGTGCTGGGGACAGGTCGACTCGCTCCTGACGCTTTTCGTCGTGCTCGCGTGCGTTTTCATCAACAAAAAACAGTATCTCGGTGCAGGGATTATGTTCGGCCTCGGCGTCATGCTGAAGCCGCAGATGATCATTTTCGCGCCGGTGTTCGGCTGCGCGTTCATAGTCGATTTCATATTGATGCTCGCGTCGAAAAAGACGAAAAAGGCGTTTCTGTCGCTTGGAGGCGCTGCGCTCGGAACGGCGGTGTCGCTCGTTCTGCCGTGTATTCCGTACTTTAAAATGGGAACGGCCGACGTGGCGCTCTTCGGCAAGACGCTGAAGCTTCCGTGGATTTTTTCCCTGTTTTTAGGCACGATCGACCACTACGCCTACGCTACGGTCAACTGCTACAACTTCTGGTTCCTGCTCGGCTTCAACTGGAAGGCCGACAAAGCGGTGAAGGCGGGTCTCTCGCTCTACAAGTGGGGAATGCTCGCAATCGTGATCGTCAGTCTCGGAGCCGTCGCGATGTACGCGGTCAGGCTTATTAAAGGGCTTTCGGATATCAGACATAAGAGACCCGTCAGGGAGAGCCTCGGACTCGTTTACGCGGCCGGCGCGTACATGTTCGCGTGCGTGACGTGCTTCGGCCCGAGAATGCACGAGCGGTACTTCTTCCCGGCGCTGGCTCTGCTCCTGATTGCGGCTGTCGTGAGGCGCAGGAGGATCATCCTTCCGGTCTACGCGCTGCAGAGCCTTGCGGGATTTATCACTGTTCACGAGATAATGATGGGACTGCTTGTCGGCGGATCGATCAAAGGCGCGGGCGGCGAGTATTCGGCATACGCGGACTACTACTGGCCGTCTCTTAACGAGTACAGAGGCTTCCTCGCGGGGCTGATGCTGCTTTCCGCGATTCTGACCGCGTGCGTCGCGGCCGCTTCGGTAAAGCCCGAAAAGGTTTTCGAATGGGAACATGTCGAGGCTCCTCCGGGCGACGAAACAGCGGAGAGCGGCCAAACCGTAAAGGCGGCGAAAAAGGACGAACCCTGCCGGACGGATAAAACAGACAAATCCGGCAAATCAGACAAAAACGTACCCGCTGACGCGGAACAGTACGCCGTGGAGGACACGGTTTTCGAACAAAAGTGAGACATTCCTGCTTCGGGACGAAGCGAGATTAAAGGTGAAGATCAATGGCGGACAGAAAAAAAGAAAACAAAAACGGCGCCGGCGCCGGCAACTTGAAGAATAAGAACGGAGGAAACGTGAACGCGGCGGGTGAGCTTCACGCCTCGAAAAAGGCGCTTGTCACCGTGCTGTCGGTTATCGCGGCCGTCGTCGTTATCTCGGCGATCGTTCTCCTCTCGGCGCTGACGCCGCACGAGCGGTATGAGTTCAACTTCGAGACGCTCAACACGAAGGGCCTTTCGGGCTGGCACGTCTACAATTACAGGGCGGAGTATGAGAGCAGCAAAGAGACCACTAAAATATCGGTGGAACCGGGCGGCGACAACAACGGAAACTGCCTGAAAATAGAGAATTTTTCGAAGAACGACGCCAGAATCTACCGCAACATCAAAGTGAAGCCTTCGTCGTACTACAAGATCACGCTCTCGATCAAGACCGACAACGTGTCCGAAGGCGCCGGCGCAAACCTGTCCGGCTACAAGATGAGCGGAAAGGCGTTTTCGACGACCGGTACGACCGAATGGCGGCGCGCCTCCGTATACCTTGAGACGGGCGAGAAGCAGAAGAGCATAGACCTGAGCCTCGGCCTCGGCGGCTACGGAAGCGAGTGCACCGGCGCGGCGTATTTTGACAAGCTCGTTATCGAGAAGGTGGACGGCATTCCCGAGGGCAACGTGCCGCTGAAGCTTGTGTCCACCGACTCCTCCTCGTCAGGCTCCAAAAAGAACGAGGTGAGCGTCTGGTTCAAGCTTCTGTTCGGGCTCGTGATCGCGGCGGCGGTCCTTTACTGCTTTTTCGCGGCCAACAGGAACGACAGGTCGGCGGCTACGATCGAACCCGGAAGGCTCTCGGGCGAGTCCGGAAAATTCGCGAAGGCCGACGTGATAATCGTGCTTGTGATGACGATCATTACGGGCTGCATTTCGTATATAGGCTGCGGAAGCACCTCGGGCACCCCCAATACGTACTGGAAGCCGGCGAATCCCGGAGAGTACGTCGAGGTCGCGTTTAAGGGAAAAACAGACGTTACGAGGTTCGTGTTCTATACGGGAATCGTTCGCGGCGGCACCGCGAAGGTCCAGTTCTACGACGACGCCGCGGGTACGTTCGTGGACGTCTCCGCTTCAAAAGTTACGAAGGACGACGTGGCGTTCTACAGGTGGGGCTACAAAACCGTGTCGTTTACGACAGACAGGGTGAGGATCGTCGCCGATACGGCGGGCCTCTGGCTGAACGAGGTAGGCTTCTACAAAACGGTAGACGGCGAGCTCGTTCCCGTCGAAATAGACGCCTCGTCGATCACCGCCGACTACGAAGAGACAGCGGACTCCGGCAGGGCGGAGTACCTTTTCGACGAACAGAAGGAACTCAGAGACCAGCGCTCGCTGATGGATTCGACGTATTTTGACGAGATCTACTTCCCGAGGACCGCGTACGAGCAGATCCACGGCCTCAGCATTTACGAGCGCACGCACCCGCCGCTCGGCAAGGTGTTCATGGAGATCGGCATTCTGATTTTCGGCATGAACACGTTCGGCTGGCGTTTTTCCGGCATTTTCTTCGGAATAATGCTCGTTCCGCTGATCTACGCGTTCGCGCTCAAGGTGTTCAAAAAGAGCCAGTGGGCGTTCGTGGCGGCGTTCCTGATAATGTTTGACTTCATGCGACTCGCTCAGTCGAGACTCGCGACGATTGATACGTACGCGTGCTTCTTCTCGCTCGCGATGATGTATTTCATGTACGACTACTTCAACGTGAAGTCGTACGAGGTGGGCTTCGCAAAATCGCTGAGACCGCTCCTTTTCAGCGGAATCATGTTCGGACTAGGCGCCGCCTCCAAGTGGACGTGCATATACACCGGCGGCGCGCTGGCGATCGTCTTCTTCATCGCGAAGGGACGCGAGCTCTGCGACGTTATCAGGGGCAGGGCGTTCATGTTCGAGGACATGGCGGAAAATCCGAAAAAAGCGAAAAAGACGGACGGCGGAAAGATCGAGTACCGGAACGGCAGGGCGAAGGTCACGCTTCCTTATTATGTGCTCAGAAACATGCTTCCGACGTTCGCCGTGTGCGTCGTGTTCTTTATCGTGATCCCAGCGGTCATTTACGTGCTCTCGTACGTTCAGTACATGCCGTCGAACCCCGGCAAGACGCTTATCGACATAGTGATCGACAACCAGAAATACATGTACAACTACCACTCGGGGCTCACGTCGACGCACTCGTACAGTTCGATGTGGTACACGTGGCCGATAATGGTGAGACCGATCTGGTACTACGTCGGCTACGGCGTGCCGGAGGGAATGCGCTCGACGATCGCGTCGTTCGGCAACCCCGCCATCTGGTGGATCGGAATTCCGTGCATTTTCGCGTCGTGCGTCATGGCGTGGAAAAACAAGGACCGCAGAATGGCCTACTTCGCGGTGGCCTACGCGCTCCAGTACGCTCCCTGGATCCTCGTGAACCGCGTTTGCTTCATTTACCACTACTTCTCGGCGTTCGCGTTCTCGATCTTCTTTATAGTCTACTTCCTGAAGGAGCTTGTCGAAAAGAAGATCATCCACAGGGTGACGGTGATAATCTACCTCGCTGTGGTGCTCATTCTGTTCATCGTGTACTACCCGGTCCTCACGGGCGTGCCGGTGCCGCAGAGCTACGTTGACGTGCTCAAACTTTTCTCGTCGTGGTCGTTCTGACGCGCCGCGCGGGAACATACCGAAAACATGCCGGAGGCGCTTTTTTGACAGGCGCCTCTTTTATAATAGGAACCGGAAGGTTTTCCGAGAGGGCGCACGGCGTTTACCTGATCAGCAGCGGTTCCGGAATGAAAAGAGGGATATTATGTGGCTTGTAATGGCGGCGCTGTCGGCTCTTTTCGCGGGTCTTACGGCGATACTGGCGAAATGCGGAATAAAAAAGACCGACCCGGACGTCGCGACGGCGCTGCGGACGGTCGTCGTGCTCGCTTTTTCGTGGATAATGGTGTTCGTGGCCGGCTCCGCGCGAACGCTGACTGAGATATCCGCCAAATCGGTCGTGTTCCTTGTACTGTCAGGACTAGCGACGGGTGCTTCGTGGCTCTGCTATTTCAAGGCGCTTTCCGCGGGAGACGTCAACAAGGTCGTTCCGGTCGACAAGTCGAGCACCGTTCTGACGGTGCTGCTCGCGATCGTTTTCTTCGGTGAGACGGACCACCTCGCCGTGAAGCTTGCGGGCACCGCGCTTCTCGCCGCGGGCGTGTTCCTGATGATCGAAAAGAAAAAAACGGAGGCTAAGGAGACAAAACGGACGTGGCTTCCGTACGCGATCGGGTCGGCCGTTTTCGCGGCGCTGACGTCGGTGCTCGGGAAAATCGGCATTGACGGCGTGGAGTCAAACCTCGGCACGGCGATACGCACGGGCGTCGTACTGGTGACCGCATGGCTGATGGTGTTTATTAAAGGAAAAGGCGGGGAAATCAAGAGACTCGACCGCCGCGAACTCGTTTTTATCGTGCTGTCCGGAATCGCGACCGGCGCCTCGTGGCTCTGCTATTATTACGCGATCCAGAAGGGCGTCGTCAGCGTGGTCGTCCCGGTCGACAAGCTGAGCATAGTCGTCTCGGTCGTTTTCTCTTACTTCGTATTTAAGGAAAAACTGAGCGTCAAGGCGCTGATAGGACTGATTCTGATCGTCGCGGGCACGGTGGTGATGGCGGTCTGGAAGTAGAAGAGCAGAGCGGCGAAAACCGCGCGGCGCTTGAACAGAACGCTTTTGTGTGATAAAATCAAAAGAGCGCGCGCCGGGAAGCAGACTCCGGACGCACGATAACACCCGGAAAAGGGAAACATTTATGGATGCAAAAAGATTTATTGAAATAACCGGCGCCGGCTTTTTCGCGGGCGTTCCGGACTCGCTTTTAAAGCCTCTCTGCGACTGCCTTTACGAGACGTACGGAATCTCGGACAGGCACATCATCGCCGCGAACGAGGGCAACGCCGTCGCGCTGGCGGCGGGACATTTTCTGGCCACAGGAGAGGTTGGCACGGTTTATATGCAGAACAGCGGCATCGGCAACACCGTCAACCCGGTATGCTCGCTGCTGAACGAAAAGGTGTACGGCATTCCCGTGCTTTTTGTCGTGGGGTGGCGCGGCGAGCCGGGCGTTCACGACGAGCCGCAGCACGTTTTCCAGGGCGAGGTCACGCTCGCGCAGCTTGAGGCGCTCGGAATCGAATGCTTCGTGCTAACGAAGGAAACCGCGGAAGAGGAACTCGTGGCGTTCATCGAAAAGTGCGCAGCCGTTTTCGAAAACGGCAGGTCGGCGGCGATCGTCGTCAAAAAAGGCGCTCTTTCCTACGGCGGGAACCCGGACTACTCCAACGGCGCGTCGCTTTCGCGCGAGAGGGCGATAGAAATAATCACGGAGGAGTTCGAGGGCGATATTTTCGTGTCGACGACGGGCAAGGCGTCGCGCGAGCTTTTCGAGATCCGCGAGAGAAGGGGCGAAAAGCACGAGACGGACTTCCTGACCGTGGGGTCGATGGGTCACTCGTCTTCGATCGCGCTCGCGATCGCTCTTGCGAAGCCTGAATCGAGAGTCGTCTGCATCGACGGCGACGGGGCCATGCTTATGCACCTGGGTGCAGTGCCGGTCATCGGTGAGCTCGCGCCCGAAAATCTCGTCCACGTTGTAATAAATAACGGCGCCCACGACACGGTCGGCGGCGAACCCGTCGCTCTTAAAAAATGCGACGTGACAGCGTTCCCGAAGGCTTCGGGCTACGGACTTGTGACGTCCGCCTGCAGCGAGGAGACGCTCCGCGCAGCGCTTGAGACAGTTAAAAACTTCAAGGGAACGGCGTTTTTGGAGGTAAGGACCGCCAACGGCGCGAGAAAAGATCTCGGAAGGCCCACGCTCACGGCGAGACAGAACGTGGAGGCTTTCAGAGAATTTTTGAAAAAGTGATTTAAGGAGCTTGTGAAATGACAAAGGCTTTAATTCTTAATTCGGGTATGGGAACGCGCATGGGCGCGCTGACCTGCGAACAGCCGAAGTGCATGACGGAGATCGGCCGCGGCGACACGATCCTTTCAAGGCAGCTGAAAATGCTCGCGGACTTCGGCGTCGAAGAGGCCGTCATAACGACAGGCTACTTCAACACCGTGCTCGAGGACTACGCGGTATCGCTTGAGATCCCGATCAAACTGACGTTCGTAAACAACCCGCTTTACAAGACCACCAACTACATTTACTCGATTTATTGCGCGCGCGAGAACCTCGAGAACTGCGACGTGATCCTCATGCACGGAGACATGGTTTTCGAAAACGTCGTCCTCGAGAGCGTCATAAACTCGGACAGGTCGGTAATGTGCGTCTCGACGACAGCGCCGCTTCCCAAAAAGGACTTCAGGGCGGTAGTTTCCGAGGACGGCAGAATTGTCAACGTCGGCATCGAACACCTTGACGTCAAGCAGTTCGCCGCGCAGCCGCTCTACAAGCTGACCGCCGCCGAGTGGCAGAAGTGGACGGACGAGATCGGCCGTTTTGTGGCCGAGAACAACGTAAAATGCTACGCCGAGAACGCTTTCAACAAGATTTCCGGCACGATGAATATCTTTCCGTACGACGTCGGCGACCTTCTCTGCGAGGAGATCGACACGCCGGAGGACCTTACGAGAGTCACCGCGAAGCTCAGAAAGGTCAGGAACAGGACCGTTTACATGTGCTTTTCGACCGACATCATCCACGGCGGGCACATTTCCATCATCAAAAAGGCGTCGCGTCTCGGAAAGCTCACGATCGGCGTACTGACTGACGAGGCGGTGGCCAGCTACAAGCATTACCCGCTCGTGCCTCTCAGCGAGCGCATGGAGCTCCTCGGCAGCATCACAGGCGTTTCGCGCGTCGTTCCGCAGACCGAACTGAGCTACAAGAACAACCTGAAGCTCTATAAACCGGATTTCGTCGTCCACGGCGACGACTGGGTGACAGGATTCCAGAAGCCGGTTCGAGACGAGGTTATCGAGGTCCTATCGACGTACGGCGGAAGGCTTGTCGAATACCCGTACTCCGACGAGAGCAAATACCTGAAGCTCCAGGAGCAGAGCCGCCGCACGATCGGAATGCCCGACATCAGGAGAGGGCGGCTTAAAAGACTTATCGGCCTCAAGAAGATCGTCACGGTCATCGAGGCGCACAGCGGAATAACCGGCCTTATCGCCGAAAAAACGACGGTCTACAAGGACGGCGCGGCATACCAGTTCGACGCGATGTGGGTGTCCTCGCTCTGCGATTCGACAGCGAAGGGAAAGCCGGACATCGAACTCGTCGACATGACCTCGAGACTCAGAACGGTCGACGACATTATGGAGGTCACCACGAAGCCGATCATTCTCGACGGCGACACGGGCGGTCTCACGGAGCATTTTGTGTACAACGTGCGCACTTTGGAGCGCATGGGCGTTTCGGCGGTGATCATCGAGGACAAGACGGGTCTCAAGAAGAACTCGCTTTTCGGCACCGAAGTCGTGCAGACCCAGGATTCGATCGAGAATTTCTGCGCGAAGATCCGCGCGGGCAAGGCGGCGCAGAAGACGGCCGACTTTATGATCATAGCGAGGATCGAGAGTCTCATTCTCGAAAAGGGAATGGACGACGCGCTCGAAAGGGCGGCGGCGTACGTGAGCGCGGGGGCCGACGGTATCATGATCCACAGCCGCAAAAAGGACCCGAAAGAGATTTTCGAGTTCATGAAGCTTTTCCGTGAGCGCGACAGCGTGACTCCTGTCGTCGTCGTTCCGACTTCGTACAACACGGTCACGGAGCAGGAACTTGCGGACGCGGGCGTCAACGTCGTGATCTACGCAAACCAGCTCACTAGGAGCGGCTTCCCGGCGATGCAGAAAACCGCGGAGTCGATTCTCGAAAACCACCGCGCCTACGAGGCGGACAAATACTGCATGCCTATTAAAGAGATCATCTCTCTGATTCCTGAGGAATGACGCGTCTTTTGCGCGACGGGATGATACAACTTGTGAAACCGGCTTCCGCGGAGTTGCATATGCGGTGCCGGTTTTTACTTTTTTTAAAAAAAACTTAAAATGCTTATATAAATTAAAAATGTGCTTGAAGTGCTTTTCGAAATATGGTACTATAATAGTACTTGTTGTGTGAACAGGCCGCACAGGCTCTATTTACCGCACACTTATTTTTGTTTGGAGGTTGTGTTTTTATGAAGAAAAACATGAAAGGTTTTATTAGAGTTTCCGTGTGCTTCGCACTCGCTCTGATGCTCTCCTTTGCCATCGCGGGATGCAAGACCTACGTTCCCCAGAATGGCGAGCTTCCCGATGGCTACCAGCCTAACCCGACAGGAAAAATCAAACTCCAGTATTACATCGCCAACACAGACGCCGACAAGAGGTCGGTCAACGACTGGGTAGCGAGTTTTACGAGAAAGTATCCTGAGGTTCAGGTCGACGCCGAGCTCTCCGCCGTTGGCAAAGACGTTATTGCGAACCAGATTGCCAGTAAAACCATTGGCGACGTTTTCTTCCTTTGGGAGACCGACGTTTACAACTACGCTGCTGTTCAGAAAGCGCTGATGCCGCTGGATTCCTTCGTTGCGGCCCTTGATATCGACCTCTCCGACATTTTCTCGGCCATCAAGGATATGGGTACAGTCGAAGGCAGACTTTACATGGTAATGCGCGACTACAACCACATCGTACTGTTCTACAACAGAGACCTTATCAAATCTGCGCAGCTGACAGACCCGATCGAGCTCGAGAAGAACAACACCTGGGATTGGGATACGTTCAAAGAGTACTGCACGGCTCTCACCACCATGGATGAAGAGTCCGACAGAAAGTCCGTAGGATGCCAGCTCAGACTCGGCTACGCTCCTGTTTACATTCCTTTCCTTGAAGGATGGGGCGGCCACTGGTATGACAAAGAGGACAAGAAGGTCAACTTCATTTCCGACGAGAACGTTCTTAAGGGCGTTACCGAGATGGTAGACTTCGTTCAGGCGAACGTCTGCAAGTTCATCCCTGTCGACACTGCCGGCGTTGGCGCTCAGTCGATCAAGGACACTCCTTCTCAGAGCAGCTTCAGCAACTACAACGCGACGACTCAGATCGCTTTCCGCGACACAGAGTTCCCGAGCTTCGCTTCCGGCGGCAAGGACTATGAGACCAAGGGAATCGATTGGGACGTCATTTCGATGCCTCACTTCCCGACTCCGAAGGTCGGTACCGGCGCTACGGGTTTCGCGGTATTCAACGGAACCAGGAATAAGGACGCGGCGGCGGCTCTCTGCCTCTCCCTCTACACTGTTGACGGCCAGAAGGCTTACAACGGACAGGAAGGCGGCTCCGTGCCGAACGTCAGAACTCTTGCAGACTCCGATTTCTGGAGAGTTCCTTTCGACGACAACACGAAAGATCCCGAGAACGGCAAGAACTACTTCGCGTTCATCTCCTACCCGGATGCCGATACCTACGGCCAGGTAGAGTGCGTCATTCCTCCTGAGATCGCTTCGATCGTTAAGAAGTACATGCAGAACGTTGTTCCGAACGCGGTCAACGGTTCCAAGGCTGTCGACGTAACGCTGAGAGAGCTCGAGGAAGAAGCCAACCAGAAGTGGGAGTCCATTTACGAGGGTTGATCACTGACGGTTGAAAAATGAATCGATCCGGTGAAAGCCGGTACAAACGGCAGGTTTGATTAACGGTTGAGCCTGTCAAAAGCGGAAACGGCTGACGCGGTGCGTCGGCTGTTTCCGCTTTTTGCGATTTCAAGGAGGAAGGCGAGACCAGGGAAGGCGCAATGATGCCGTGGGACGCCGGGAGCGGAATTCGCGGAAAAGGGTGAGCGTTTGTGAAAGACTAACTATTAAATGTCAAGTCTAAAACGGAGGATTTTTATGGATTAGATGAACAATCTCCTAAGTGGCGCAAACAAATAAGCGTCCGGC
>CADAZX010000037.1 GCA_902792515.1 uncultured Ruminococcus sp. | reverse complement strand
CACCGAAAAGTCGCGGCCCTGAGGGTAGATGTAGCATGTGTCGGTCAAAGTGTTCAGGTCGACGCAATCGCCGTGCTTTCCGAGATAATTGTATTCGATGTGGCAGGAATAGAGCGACGGGGGAGTCTTTTTCATCTCGAAATCTCCGCCGTCGAGACCTTTGCAGCGGAGCGTAAACCCGTCCATGTCGTGGATCAAAGTTCCTTCTCCGAGGTGAATGTATTTTTTCGCGTTCGGAAGCGAGTCGACCGTTACTTTCATGACGCCTGTCGAGTAGGTGCCGTTTTCGACCTCCTGCCTTACGCACGCGCGCTGCCATTCGTACCAGTCGGGAATGTGACTGAACTCTGTCGTTCCGGAAGTTGCCTCAAGCTCGCCAAGCTCGGTCATGTGCCAGCGCTTTCCGCATTCCTCGCAGAAGAGGTCGGCGCCTTCCGAATTCATTCTGTACTCTCTGCCGCAGGCGGGGCACTTGTAGAGCACCCTGTGAAGCCCCTCAGCGCGTTTTTTATACTTGATCCTGATGCCGCGCTCCTTCTGCCACGCGAAATCGTCGTACTGGAACGCATCCACAAGGCGCCTGTTGATTTCTTCTACAGAGGTATTCGCGAGATCCTCTTGCGTGAATTGAAGCGTCATTTCCGCCTCGGTGGGGCGCACTCCGCGGTCGTGAAGGTTCCAGAACGGCGAGTTGACATGGTGACCGTGGCAGATCAGAGTGACGACCGGGACCTTGAGAAGCTTGCAGAGCTTTCCGAGCGAAGCGGGAAGAACGGCCGTTGTACCGCAGAGCGAATAGCGCGCCTCAGGGTAAATGATTGCGACGTCACCGTTTTTTACCGTAGTGGCAAGCTGCCGGACGAGAGTTATGTCACTTGTAAATTTCCGCTTGCAGATGCAGCCGACGTCGCGAAGCAGATTCTCGCGCCCGATGAAGCCGTCGATGGCCACAACGTAATTCGCGCGGTAAGGGAAGATCGCTTTCGACGCGACCTTGAAATCCATAAAGGCGTTGTGGTTGCAGAGGAGAAGGTAGGGCGGCTTTATTCCGTCCATTCCTTTTTTGGTCAGCCTGTTGCGGTGGAGCAGAAGGTCGGGAAGGCAGAGCAGGTTGATTAGCGGCCTCAGATACCATTTCGTGCGGCGCGGCGGCGCTGCCATATCAAATCTTTCAATCTCTTTTTTCATAATTACTCCGTTTGCCGGTATGTTGTAAAGATTATACATTATTGCGGTTGGTGTTTCAAGCTTTTTGAGCCGTACGGCGCGGGCGTCGCGTGATGAATTCTGCCTCCTGAAAAATATTAATCCCGACCCGTTTAAATGCGGGCTTTTTGATGCTTTCGTGCAAAAAAATACGACTGTTTTATCATGTTTTTTGTGCCCCTGTTTTTTTGGAAATATATGCTACAAGAGAGCCGCGAAAACCGTTTTTTCGTCACAATTAATTATTTGCCGAATAATAGGAAAATATCGATAAAGTTGTAAAATTTTAAGCATTAATGCGCCTGATATTTCCAGGAAATATTTATTTTTGGAAAATTATTGACGAAAATGAAACCTGATGGTAGAATGCAATCATCGCAGCGTATACGAAGCAGAACGGAGGTTGAATTATGATTTCGAGAATTGTTACTTTCGGACTGTCCGGGACGAGGGCTTTCCGCGTGACCGTTGAAACCGATATAACCAGGGGCATCCCGTATTACGATATTGTGGGTCTCGGGAGTGAAGCGGTGAGAGAGTCGCGCAAGCGCATCAGGGCGGCAATTATTAATCAGAGATATGATTTTCCTTCAGGCCATGTGACGCAGAACCTTGCGCCGGCGGACGTGAGGAAGGTTGGGTCGTCGTTCGACCTCCCGCTCGCGCTTGGTATACTCTGCGCAGGGGAAGAACGGCGGCGCGCGAACGAGGGCGGTTACGGTCGCGAAAGCGAGTATTACGAACTCCGCAGGCTTGCGGGCGTTCCTGAGACACCTGAAGAAATAAACGGCGACGAAGCCTTTTTGAACGGTGACGACGCAGGCGGTACGCTTGGAACGGGACGGAACACCGGCCCCGGTGAGGTGCGTCATTCCCCGGGGGGTGAAGGGAACGCAGGCACGGTGGGTGTCGTCGGGGAGCTGTCCCTTGACGGCACGGTAAGGCCTGTAAAAGGTGTGCTTCCGGCCGCTGTCTGCTGCCGCGAGGAGGGTATAGGGCGTATTATAATTCCTTTTGAGAACTATGAGGAGGCGTCATTGTGTCCGGAAATTGAGATCTGGCCTGTAAAAACGCTGCGCGAAGCGGCGGATGCTTATGCGTGCAATCCGGAGAGGTTTTCGGAGAACAGCGGGAAAGCGCGCGAGGCGGCTCACGCATTGCTGACGTTTGAGAGAAATATCGCTTTAAGAAAGAATGATCAGGCGGATACAGCCGGTTGCGAGATGCCTGCGAGTGGGGAAAACGGAAAACCGGATTGCGGCAACGGAAAAGAATCTTGCGGCAGCGAGGCCAAATCCGGGGATCAAACCGGTTTGGCGGAAGGGGCAGGTGCGGAGGATTATTGCGATCTGGCAGACGTTTACGGTCAGCATGGCGCGAAAAGAGCACTCGAAATTGCGGCGGCGGGAAAGCACAATCTCCTGATGGTCGGAAGTCCCGGATGCGGAAAGAGTATGCTCGCGGTCTGTCTTAAGGGAATTCTGCCCGACATGACGTTTGAGGAGTTTTTCGAGACTTCGCAGATTTACAGCAGCTGCGGAATGGAACGCGAACTCGGAGGGATTGAGAGAAGGCCTTTCAGGGCTGTTCACAGGGGAATAACCAGGACCGCACTGATCGGCGGAGGAAGACCTCTCGAGATTGGCGAGGTGAGTCTGGCGCACAACGGCGTGCTTTTCCTTGACGAGTTGTCCGAAATGCCGAGAGGAATCGTCGAATCGCTTCGTCAGCCGCTGGAGGAGAAGAAAGTATTCGTAAACAACTGCGGAATAAAAGAAATGCTGCCCGCGAATTTCCTTTTCGTCGGCGCTGCGAATCCGTGCCCGTGCGGAAACTATTATGAAAAATCAGGGAAGTGCACGTGCTCGTACGCTGCTGTGACAGGCTATGCGTCACGAATATCCGGGGCGATACTCGACAGGATGGATATAAGAGTCAATATGAGGAGCGTCGATGCGGAGCGAATCGGAAACCGTGACAGCGAACCGTCAGCAGCCGTAAAAAGGAGGGTAGAGGCAGCCAGGCAGATTCAACGTGAACGCTACAGAAACAGACCGTTTTCGGCAAACGGTGACATCGACAACATAAGCTACGTCAAAGAATGTGAAATAAGCCCCTCAATAAGAAAGCTTCTGTCGGGTGCGGTCGAGAATTTCGGGCTCAGCGTTCGCGCGTATGAAAAGATCGTAAAAGTGGCGAGAACCATAGCCGACCTTGACGGCAGGGAGATGATTTCGGAGGATGACGTTCTTGAGAGCCTTCAGTACAGGGGGTGCGAGCGCTCCGGAGGGGGTGCCGCGGCATGAGCAACACAGAGAAGTATATCGCGTACTTCTGGGCTTCGAGACTTTGCAGAGGGAGGAACGACACGTACGAGACGCTGGTGAACGTTTTCGGTTCGCCTGAGGAGGCGTGGAGGCAATGCGGGAACGGCGCCGGCGCGATTGAGATTCCGCAGGAAGAGAAAAACGCGAGGCTGATATCTGAGAGGATCTCGGACCCGAACCTTCGCGAGGCGGCGGTGCGGGCTGTCGGAAACGCGGAAAAGGCCGGAATCGGAATGATAACTGCTGACGATGAAAATTACCCGGACTTGTTGAAAATCTTTCCCGGGAAACCGCTTATTCTTTTCTACGAGGGAGAAATAGGAAGGATAAACAGGTGTGTCTCAAGACTTGCGGTGGTGGGATCCA
This sequence comes from uncultured Ruminococcus sp., assembly GCA_902792515.1. GTDB lineage: Bacteria > Bacillota > Clostridia > UBA1212 > UBA1212 > UBA1212. Next base: position 18,903 of record CADAZX010000037.1, on the reverse strand, counting down.
GAAACAGTACTGCGTACGGGCGCGACACAACGGACAGACTGATTAAGGGAATATCGGGCTTTGACGTCTGCGTTGTAAGCGGAATGGCCCGCGGTATCGACTATTGCGCACACAGGGCGGCGCTTGACAACGGGCTGTTTACGGCGGCGGTGCTGGGGTGCGGTACGAACGTTGTGTATCCGCCCGAGAACGTCGGAATATATAAAAAAATACGCGATAACGGGGTCATCATAAGCGAGTTTCCGCCCGATACGCAGCCGTATAAAAGCAACTTTCCCGCGAGGAACAGAATTATTGCCGGAATATCGGAGGCAACCATGGTAGTGGAGGCGGGACTGACTTCCGGGGCACTGATCACGGCGGATTATTCGCTCGACGCAGGTCGAGACGTGCTTGCTGTTCCTCACAGGATCGACGTGCCCGGAGGGACGGGCGTGAACTCTCTGATCAAATGCGGAGCGGTGTGCGTTACATCGTCTTCTGACATACTTACCGCGCTCGGTTTGGAAACGGAGGACGACGGTGAGAAAGCGAAGGGGTTTATAATGGATGACGCACTAGACGAGAAACAAAAAACCGTTCTGGCGTTTATCTCGGAAAACGGGGAGGCGTTCGAGGACGACATTTCAGACGCGAAGGGACTTATGCCGCAGGACGTGAAAAAAGCGCTTTCCGCCCTTGAAATAGGAGGATTTGTCAAGAGAAGCAGCGTGGGTTCGTACTCGGTGCGTTGAGTGTGGAGGATGTGCTTTCTGCCCGGAAATAACGCTGTACGCGCGCAAGCAGTCCGGTGCATTGGTGCATTTATGTTAATTATATTATTACTTCGAAAAAAATCTCTTGACATTGCCGCCGGTTTTTTTTATAACATACGTATTCCATTTTTGCGGACCGCTTTGCGGCGCGCAAAACGGACGTCAGCGAAGGGCGTTTTTCGTGAATCATTCGCTGCTCCGGGAAAAAATAAAAAGCAACAGGCGGATCGAAAGATTCGTTTCGGAGGATAAATATGGGAATTAAATTGGTCATTCTGGAGTCGCCCGCAAAGGCGGGAACAGTCGGGAGAATTCTCGGCAAGGATTACACCGTTGTGGCGTCGAAGGGGCACATCAGAGATCTGCCCGAGTCGATGCTCGGCGTTCAGATCGACAAGGACTTCGAACCGGTTTACGTTAATATAAGAAAGCAGACCGCGATCATCAATGAACTGAGAGGACTCGCACGTGAGGCGGATACAGTTTACCTCGCATCCGACCCCGACAGGGAGGGAGAGGCGATCGCGTGGCATCTCGCGTATATTCTCAACGTTACCGACGCGCCCGTTTACAGGGTGACGTTCAACGAGATAACGGAGAAGGGCGTTAAAGCCGGCATGGAGAACCCGCGCAAGATCGACTTCGATCTTGTCGACTCGTACCAGGCGAGAAGAGTGCTCGACAGGCTTGTCGGATACCAGATAAGTCCGATTCTTTGGAAAAAGGTCAAAAAGAATCTCAGCGCGGGCAGAGTGCAGTCGGTTGCCACGAGGCTTATATGCGACCGCGAGGAGGAAATCGAGAATTTCATTCCGAAGGAATACTGGACCGTAACGGCGCTGAACGAGACAAAAAAGCCTGGAAAAGAGACTTTTAAGGCATCGTACTACGGGCGCGGCGGAAAAAAAGAGGAACTCAAAAACGGTGACGCTGCGGCAGAGGTAGTGAAGGCAATCGAAAACTCCGAAATGACCGTGACAGACGTCAAAAAAACAGACAAGAAGCTCGGACCTTACGCACCGTTTACGACCAGCACGCTCCAGCAGGACAGCTCGCATAAACTGGGCTTCAATCCCGGAAAGACGATGCAGATCGCGCAGCAGCTCTACGAGGGTGTGAACGTTGCCGGAGTTGGTTTCACGGGTCTTGTTACGTACATCAGGACAGACTCCGTAAGAATAGCTGACGACGCAGCGACGGAAGCGAGAAACTACATCAGAAACAAGTTCGGTAACGAGTATCTGCCGCCGAAGAAAAGAGTGTTCAAGACAAAGGGAAGCGCGCAGGACGCCCATGAGGCTATCAGGCCGACCCATATCGACTTCACGCCTGACGACGTAAAGAGCAGCCTGATAGGTGACCAGTACAAGCTCTACAAGCTCATTTTCGACAGGTTCATAGCCTCTCAGATGAGCGACATGGTGTACGGACAGACGTCGGTTACGCTCGAGTGCAACGGATACACTTTCAAAACCACCGGAAGCGTGGTGAAGTTTAAAGGCTTTTCGGCGCAGTATAAAGAGGACCCGGTCGCGACGGCTTCGAAAGACGCTCCGGAAGAGAACGCCAAGCTGCCTCAACTCGAAAAGGATGATATCGTTTTGGTAAAGAAAGTCGAGCCCCTGCAGCATTTCACGCAGCCGCCCGCAAGGTTCACCGAAGCGGCGCTTGTCAAGGCGCTTGAAGAACTCGGAATAGGCAGGCCTAGTACGTACGCGACGATTATATCTACTATTGAGGCGCGCGAATACGTAAAGAACGAAAAGAAACTTCTCGTGCCTACCGAAATCGGCAAGATAGTGAACGAGCTGATGAAGAAGAGCTTTCCGGAGATTGTGGACGTCGGCTTTACGGCGGGTATCGAATCGAAGCTCGACGAGATCGCGGCGGGTGAAATCGCGTGGAAGCAGGTTATAAGAGACTTTTACGGGCCGTTTTCGAAAGAGCTTAAGGAAGCCGAGAGCATTGAGAGAGTCGTTATAAAGCCGCAGGAGAGCGACCAGGTTTGCGAGATTTGCGGAAGGCCGCTCGTTTACAGAAAGAGCAGGTTCGGCGAATTTCTCGGATGCTCGGGATATCCGGAGTGCAGGTTCATTAAACCCATTCAGAAAGAGGTCGCGGGCAGGGTGTGTCCGGAGTGCGGAAGGCAGCTTGTTTACAAGAAGTCAGCCAAGGGCAGAACGTTTATATCCTGCTCGGGATATCCGGAGTGCAAGTTCTCGTCAAGCTACGAGCCAACAGGCAAGATGTGCCCGCGGTGCGGAAAATATCTTGTATACAAGAGAAGCCGCGGCAATAAACGATACATAGCGTGCAGCGACCCCGCGTGCGGATACGTTCCTTCCGCTTCCGCGAAGAAGAGCAGGGACGCAGCTTCAACAGGGGCGGAGCCGGAGAAAAAGTGATATGCATACGGTTTGCGTTGTCGGAGCCGGACTCGCGGGCTGCGAAGCCTGCGTGAAGCTTGCGGAGAGCGGCATAAACGTTATCCTCTACGAGATGAAACCGGAGAGGTTTTCTCCCGCGCACAGGAGCGAGGGATTCGCCGAGCTTGTCTGTTCAAATTCCTTTAAGGCGGTCGATATTTCGAACGCGTCGGGACTTTTGAAAGAGGAAATGAGAATTCTGGGATCTGTGTGCGTTGAAGCCGCGTACAAGGCGCGTGTTCCCGCCGGACAGGCGCTTGCCGTCGACAGGAACGTTTTCTCCGATTATATTACGGCCGCGATAGGTTCGTATCCGATCGTGACCGTTATAAGAAAAGAACTGAGGTCGCTGGAGGACCTTCCCGAGTGCGACGCGGTGGTAGTCGCCACCGGCCCGCTGACTTCGGACAGTCTTGCGGCGGACATCAAAAAACTCACGGGAATCGATTCGCTCAGTTTTTTCGATGCTGCGGCACCTGTTGTGTACGCGGATTCGATTGACACCGAAAAGACGTTCAGAGCGGCCAGATACGGCAAAGGGACAGCGGATTACATAAACTGCCCGATGGATAAGGACGAGTATTACGCTTTCTACGAGGCGCTGATCGGCGCTGAAACCGCAGACGTTGAGGACTTTGACTCGCTTCACCTTTACGAGGGCTGCATGCCTGTGGAATCGATGGCTATGCGCGGACGCGATACTCTGAAATTCGGACCGCTGAAGCCTGTCGGTTTGAAAACACCTGAAGGAAAGACTCCTTACGCGGTCGTTCAGCTCCGGCAGGACGACGAAAAGGGAGAACTTTTCAACATTGTCGGTTTTCAGACGAGGCTCAAATTTCCGGAGCAGAGAAGAGTTTTCGGAATGATTCCGGGGCTAGAGAACGCGGAGTATGCCCGCTACGGCGTGATGCACAGAAATACGTATCTCAAGTCGCCCGGCATTCTCGACGAGACGTATATGCTGATTGACAGCCGCGGGCTGCCCCCGGTATTCTTCGCAGGACAGATAACAGGCGTCGAGGGATATATGGAGTCGGCATGTTCCGGAATTGTGGCGGGAATCAACGCCGCCGCGAAGGTCCTCGGACTTCCGCCCGTCATATTCCCGGCGTCGACTGTGACGGGGGCGCTGGCAGCTTACGTGGCGCATTTTCCGGGCAAAGACTTTCAGCCTATGGGGGCTAATTTCGGGATCGTTGATTCATCGGGACTTTTCGAAAAGAAGGTCCGGGACAAGACGGAGAAAAAAAGAAGAATTGCTGAAAACGCATTAAAAACTTTGCGCGATTTCGCGGACGGACGCGGCATCCGCGACGGGATTGTGAGGACATCGTGAACAAGAAGATTTTGATTATACTTTTCGCGGCGCTCGTGTGCGTTGCGTTTGTTTTGGGAATCGTGATATTTGTCGTTTCCGTGGGGCAGTCGCACAACTCGCCGGTTACGCCTACGGAGGAGCCTTACGCGACGCCTGAACAGGCGACGGAACAGCCGACGGAGGAGCCTTCGTTTACCGAAGAACCTACAGCAACGCCCGAACCGGGACCGCTCGCCGGATTGATAATCGGTATCGATCCGGGTCATCAGAGGATTGCAAACAACGACAAGGAGCCCTGTGCGCCATGGGAAGCCTCTAAAAACTCGCAGATCAATAACCAGACGATGAAAACAAAGACCGCTTCGGGAACTTCAGGCAAGTTTACGCACGTTGACGAATACGTCGCAGTGCTTGACATCAGCCTTAAGATTAAAGCCCATCTCGAGGCGCTCGGAGCGACTGTGGTCATGACGAGAGAAACGGCCGACGTTAATCTGTCTAATATCGACCGCGCGGAAATCTGCAATAACGCGAACTGCCACGTGGCGCTGAGAATTCACTGCAACGGCGCGGACAACCCGGCGGTGAAGGGCGTCGAAGCGTGGGTAAGAGGAAACGGAGACGGTTCCGACGAGTACAAGGCTCTTGGCGCGTACGAGAAAAAGCTGGCGGAGGGTTTGCTTACGTATTTTGCAGAGGCTACAGGTGCCGCCAAGCGAAACGTTAACACGTCCGACAATTACACCGGACTCAACTGGTCGACGGTTCCGAGCATTATCGTCGAGTGCGGATTCATGTCCAACGAAGAGGAGGACAACCTTCTCGTTTCGCCGGAATATCAGGAAAAAATCGCAAAAGGAGTCGCGGATTGGGCGACGGCGTTTGCGGGTACGCTTCGCAGCAGGTAAGTTTCGGGTTTCCGGATTTTAACTGACTTTTGTTACCCGGAGGGATGAAAAATGATCAAGGGGATAAAAAGAGATACGCTCGGCGACGCGGGGAGGATCGTTATTAAAATAGGAACCACGAGCCTCACATATGAAAACGGACGCGTAAACCTTAACAGAATCGGGCATCTCACGCGCGTTATCTGCGATTTGATGAACCGCGGCAAGGAAGTGATTCTTGTCTCTTCAGGCGCGATCGGGATAGGCGTGGACAAACTGAAGCTTGGCGCGCGGCCGGCGACGGTATCCGGCAAACAGGCTGTCGCGGCAGTAGGGCAGCTTATGCTCATGAACATTTACGAGCGGTTCTTCTCGGAGTTTTCGCAAACCGTCGCGCAGGTGCTGCTCACTAAAGACGTGACCGACGGCGCGGAGACTAAACAGAACGTTGAAAACACCTTTAACGAGCTTATCGGCATGAAGGTCGTGCCGATCGTAAACGAGAACGACACGGTGGCAGTTGATGAGATCAAGTTCGGCGACAACGATTTTCTGTCGTACATCGTCTCGAAAATAACGCACGCGGACCTCTTGATCATACTCACCGATATAGACGGTTACTACGACAAAAACCCGAACGAGTACCATGACGCGATACTGATGCACACGATTACCGACCTTACGGAAAAAATCGAAGAGGCTGCGGGCGGAGTCAACTCCAGGCTCGGAACCGGCGGAATGCTGACAAAGGTTCACGCGTCGAGACTTGCGGCGGAACACGGAATTGCCGCCGTGATCGCGAACGGCGAAAAACCCGAGATTATTTATGACATTTTGGATGGCAAAGAAGTGGGAACGCTTTTTGTGCCGGGAAGCGGGAGTGATTGCAATGATTGACAATTCGGCGTATATCCTTGACATCTGCAGGCGCGCGAAAGAGGCTTCGGCAGTTTTGGCGAACGTGTCGTCCGCGCTCAAGAACAAAGCTCTTCTCGCAATAGCCGGGAAACTTGTTGACCGCATAGAAATGATTCTTCGCGCGAACGAGGCTGATCTTGCCGTCGCGGAAGAAAACGGTATGAAAACGCATATGCTTGACAGACTCAGGCTCACCGAGAAAAGAATTCTCGATATGAGTGAAGGCGTCAGGCAGGTTGCGGCGCTGCCGGATCCCGTTGGTGAGATACTCTGGGGAACGGTCAGACCTAACGGGATGGAGATCATTAAAAAGCGTGTGCCGTTCGGCGTAATCGGAATCATTTACGAGTCAAGACCCAACGTGACGTGCGACTGCTCCGCGTTGACGCTCAAGTCAGGCAACGCCGCCGTCCTCAGGGGCGGAAAAGAGGCAGTCAACAGTAACAAGGCGATTGCGGACGCTTTCAGGGAGGGACTTCTTGAGACGGGACTTCCGGAGGATTCTGTCGTTTTCGTGGAGAGAACCGACAGAGCGCTTGTAAACGAGCTTTTCGGGATGAGAGACTATATAGACCTTCTGATTCCGAGGGGCGGGAAAGGTCTCATCGCAAACGTTGTGGAGAACTCCAAAGTGCCTGTTATCAGAACAGGCGAGGGAAACTGCCACACGTATATCGACGACGTTTTCGACAGGGATATGGCGGTCAATATTGTCATCAACGCGAAAACGCAGAGGCCGTCGGTTTGCAACGCAATGGAGACGCTTCTTGTTTCCGAAAAAGCGGCGCCGGAGATTCTGCCGGTCCTTGCGGGCGAGCTTGCTTCGAGGGGAGTCGAACTGAGAACATGCGATAAGGCGGGAGAAATTCTCAAACGGTCACGACCGGACGTCGCGACTGTAACCGCAACGGATGATGATTACGCAACTGAGTACGACGACCTGATTCTCGCTGTGAAGGTGGTAAAGAACGTTGACGAGGCGATCAGGCATATCAACAGATACGGTACGGGACACTCTGAGGCGATAATAACGAACGATTACGCTCACGCCGAGGAATTCAGGAAAAAGGTTGACGCTGCTTGCGTTTACGTTAACTGCTCGACGAGGTTCACGGACGGGTTCGAGTTCGGTTTCGGCGCAGAGATAGGAATCAGCAACCAGAAACTTCATGCGCGCGGGCCGATGGGTCTTAACGAGCTTACGTCGGTCAAGTATATAATCAACGGAAACGGTCAGACACGCGGCTGATTTGCCTTTGATAAACTCACGCGGGTTTATTCCAAACTCCGCTGATGCCGAAGGAATTTCTCACTCTTTACTGCGGCGCAATTCTTTGTATTTGCTCAAATTAAATAAAAAAACGCCGCCTGCGGCTTATTCACAACATCTGGCGTTACGGGACACTTCATTTCAAAGGATTGAGGTGTTTGTATCCGTAGAGTTGTGACAGGTCCGGGCGGCTTTTTTATGCCACGGGGCATAAGGCCTCGTTTGCGGCTGGTTCTTAATCCGCGGCGTTTCCGGAGTCTTTCCTGCTCTTACGCGGCCGGCGGGATTTCCCGGAGGTGCTTTTCGCACCGGGGAAAATCAGGATTTCATTTTCGAGGAAGGCCATGAATTTCTCCGAGAGAATTTCGATTGAAGGGGCGTCGTTCAGGAATACGTAATCGTATTTGTAGTCGGCGACGTTGTCGTCGGAGGCGTTTCCGAGAGAGTCGTTCGAGTAGTCTCCGGTGTGACGGTCGACCAAAAGTGTCACGGTTCTGCATTTTTGCGATGCGGCGGAGACGAATTTGGCGATTTCGTCGCTCTCGCGGATGTGCACGAAAAGGATGGCGTTGGCGGACGCGAGAAACGAGTCGAGGGCTTTCAAAACGTAAACGTTGCCGAGGTCGTTGTAGTCGCGGAAGAGCTGCTTCAGATCGGCAAGCATTTTCCTGGATTTAGGGTCTTTCTCGCCGTTCCATCCGCCGAGTCTCGCGATTTCCTTGATCGGAGTGATGCTGGAGACGTTTACGGTAGGGTACTTTTCCGCGCAGATGTCGCAAAGGGTGTCTTTGCCGCAGCCGCCGCGCCCGTTGATTACTATACAAACCTTTTCGGGGAGTTTCTTTGATTGTTCCTGCATTTTTTACGGATGCTCCTGTTCTGAAAGTGTGGTTGCCGGGATCAACGTCCGCGGAGTTCCGCGCGCTTGATCTTGCCGCTGATCGTTTTGGGGAGTTCGTCGACGAAATCGACGAGTCTCGGGTACTTATACGGAGCGGTATGCGATTTGACGTAGTTTTGGATCTCGGATTTAAGTTCGTCGGTGGGAACGGTCCCTTTGGTGAGTACGACGGTCGCTTTTACGATGTTGCCTCTCACCGGGTCGGGAACGCCCGTTACAGCGCACTCGAGCACGTAGGGAAGTTCCATGATAACGCTCTCGATCTCGAAGGGCCCGATTCTGTAGCCGGAAGACTTGATGAGATCATCGGTCCTGCCGATATACCAGTAGTAGCCGTCCTCGTCGCGCCATGCCGTGTCGCCGGTGTGGTAGAGTCCGTCGTGGCGGGCGGATTTGGTTGCCGAGTCGTTTCCGTAGTACCCGATGAAGAGCCCCACGGCGTTTTCCCCGTCCGGAACGCGCAGAACGATTTCGCCTACGTCGCCTGTTTTAACGGGATTTCCGTCGGGGTCAACGATGTCGACGTTGTACATAGGCGAGGGCTTGCCCATCGAACCGACTTTGGGAGTCATGCCCGAGAGGTTTCCGACGGTAAGCGTTGTTTCGGTCTGGCCGAATGCCTCCATTATTTTGAGGCCGGTCAGACGGTAGAAAGCGTTGAATACTTCGGGGTTCAGAGCCTCGCCCGCGACGGTTGCGTACTTAAGAGAGGAGAGGTCGTACTTTTCGAGGTCGTCCTTGATAAAGAAGCGGTACATCGTAGGAGGCGCGCAGAACGTGGTGATGTTGTACTTTTTGAACATCGGCAGTATCTCTTCAGATTTGAAGCGGTCGAAATCGTACACAAAAACCGCAGCTCCGCAAAGCCATTGCCCGTAGAGCTTGCCCCAGAGTGCTTTGCCCCAGCCGGTGTCGGAAATCGTGAAATGGAGGCCGTCCGGGTCGACGTTGTGCCAGTAGCGCGCGGTAATAAAATGACCGAGCGCGTAGGTGTGCGCGTGCATGGCAATTTTGGGATAGCCGGTAGTGCCTGACGTGAAGAACATCACAGCCGGTTCGAAGCCCTGAGGACGCGACTCCCGGTCGGGTTCGAAGTGTGAACTGAAAAGCTCGATTGAGGAATTGAAGTCGAGCCATCCCTCGCGCGGTGTACCGACAATGATCTTGGTCTTGAGCATGGGGGAGGCGGGCTCGGCGAGTTCTACCTCGTGAGCGACGTTTCCGTCCGATGTCGCGATTATTGCCTGGATTTCGCCGGTATTGAAACGGTATTCGAAATCGTGCTTTAAAAGCTGGTTCGTCGCCGGAACCGCTATCGCGCCGAGCTTGTGGAGGGCGATGATCGCAAACCAGAACTGATAGTGACGCTTTAAAACGAGCATTACGCGGTCGCCTTTTTTTATGCCGAGTGACTTGAGATAGTTCGCGGTTTTGTTGGTGTACTTTTTTATATCGCCGAACGTGAAAGTGCGGGCGGTGCCGTCTACGCTGACGTGGAGCATCGCGAGTCTGTCCGGCTCCCGCTCGGCAATGCGGTCGACCACATCGAAGCCGAAGTTGAACTTTTCGGGATGCTTGAAGGAGATATTTACGAGATTGCCGTTTTCGTCCTCTTCGGGGGCGATGAAATCTTCGTAGATATACTCGGGATAGTGATATCCGGCAGACCTGACAGGAGCCTCGTCTTCGGCGGGAACGACCTCGTTCTGAGCGGGCTGCTCGTAGAAGAGAGCGTTGCCGTTGTCGTCAGTGAGTATAGCGAGAAATTCACACGGCTCGCCGTTTGTCGCGATCATACCGTGAGGTGTTTCGCTGTTGTAGTAAACGCTGTCGCCGCGGTTGAGAATCTCGATGTGGCCGCCGATGTTGACCTTGAGCGTTCCGCTGAGAACGTAGTCAAACTCGACGCCGCGGTGCGAGGAAAGGGGAATAGGCTTGTCCTGATCCTCCTCGCGGTAGGGCGCCGTGACGAGGAACGGTTCTGTCTGCTTGTCCTTGAAGTTTACCGCAAGGTGGTTGTAGCTGAAACCTTTGCGGCGTGCGAGAGGGAAGCCCGCGCCGTTGCGGACGATCTGGTAGGCGGTCAGTTTCGGATTTTCGCCCGTGAGGAGATCGTAGACGTCGACGTCGAAAATCTTCGCGCACTTATAAAGGAAAGTGAACGAAAAATCTGCGTCGCCGCGTTCGTATTCTTCATACTGCGCCGGTGTTATGCCGATGATTTCGGCCATTTCGGCGAAGGACTTGCCTGCTATGAGACGGCCTTCGCGTATACGCTCGGCAATGATCTTGATCTGGTTTTCCATATGGAATCCTTTCCAACCGGACCTTAAGCCGTGTTTTGCGCGGTACGGTGCGGTCAACCTGTTTGCGTCGGTTAGCGCTAGTTAAATGATTGTGTTTAAGTGTGCCGGTTGACGTGTGTCAGCGCTTTTCGTCGACTGTGGTGTTGGCAATCAGCAGGTTAACTGCTTTTTCGGCGAGGATTGCGTTGCAGACGTTTTCGATACCGACGGCTGAGATGAGTGCCTCGGCGTTGTCGTAACCGTACTCCTGCGCAAGGCTTGCGGCCTCTGTATTCAGTTCGTCGCGGGTGACTGTCATCTTTTCGGACTGAACGACTGCAGCAACGATACCGCGTGTGCACACCTGGAAGCGTGCGAGTTCGTCGTATTCCTCCTGGGTGGCGATGCCGCCGTACGCGTAATAAAGGTACACTTCGGTGGAGACTCCGTAGCCCGCCGCGGTCTCCTCAACGCTCTTTTTGAAGTTGTCGATTTCGGCCTGGGGAACATTTGAAAACTCGCTGCCCGAGTAGAGCTCGTACATAATGTGACCTTCGAGATTGGAGTTGAAGTTGAGCTTAGCTTCGGTGCGCATCTGCTCTTTTATATGCTCGACGTACTCGGCCGCGGTGCTGTACTGCGGAACGAACGTTTTCGACTCGTCGGTTTTGGTCTCGTCAAAGGTGGTTTTCTCGTACTCGAGAAGGACCGCCACGGAATCGTCGGTAATGGCCGGCAGAATGTAATGGACATAAATGCTGAAACATACCTCGCGGTTCTGGAGGTCGGTGTTTTGAGGATAAGACTCCGGGAACGTTACGAAAATGTCGAAATCCGTACCGGTTTCATGCCCGATTATAGAATCTTCGAAACCCGGAATGAAATAGCCGGCGCCGAGAATCGACGTGGTATACTGTGCCGTTCCGCCTTCAAGAGGCTCGCCGTCAAGCTTGCCCGCGTAGTCGAAGCAGATTATGTCTCCTTTTTCGGTGACCTTTCTGCCGCCTGTGCATTCGACAAGGTGACTGAAAATGGGATCGATAACGGGCTCCTCGGCAGTGAAATCGCAACGTGCCATTATGCTTTCGAGCGTTTCGAGGTACGTGTTCCGGACGTCTTCGTCCGTGACGGAGAGGTCGTTGGTGACGGTGATGTTCTTATAGTCGGCGAGCTTTGTGATGTATGACGTGTCGTATGACGCGTAAGTAGATATGCCCTCAAGGACATTGCCGGAATCTTTCTTTTTGCAGGATGAGAGAACAAACGCCGAGAAAATCGCGGTAACGAGGATCGCGGCGGTCGCTATTGCTTTGAAGGAGGTGGTTTTGGAGCGTTTCATGTTTGATCCTTTTAGGGTAAAAATCATATTGTGTACGGAGGCGGATGAACCGCCGGCTTCTTGTGTACGGAGGCGGATGTGCCGCCGGCTTCTTACTTTTTGATATCGTCGAGCGCGAGGCCCTTGTTCTTCTCAAGCGTCCACTCAATTCCCCATTCGTTTTCGAAGATAAGCACGTACGAACCGTCGGTGTCGGTTGTGATAAGGGTGGTGCTTGTCAGCGTGAGCGTTCGAGGGTCTTTTGTGTCGGATGAGATCCAGCGAGCGAAGTGGTGGGGGAGAATCGACATTTTTATCGGGCAGCCGTATTCGTTTTTGAGCCTGTGCTCGAGTACCTCGAACTGCAGGACGCCGACAGCGCCGATTATGAGCGATTCGACTCCGATGTCTATCTGCTTGAAGACCTGAATCGCGCCTTCCTGTGAGAGCTGTTCGATGCCCTTCTGAAACTGCTTGCGCTTCATAGAGTCGGCAAAAGTGACTCGCGCGAAGTGCTCGGACGGGAACGTCGGGATGTCGTCGTAGCGGAGCTTGGGGTCGGTCTCGGAAATCGTGTCGCCTATGTGGAAAACGCCCTGGTCGAAAAGGCCGATAATGTCGCCGGCGTATGCTTCCTCGATGACGGTGCGTTCCTGCGCCATAAACTGCGTCGGCTGGGAGAGCTTGACCTTGTGATCTCCGGCGCCGTGGTACGCCTCGATACCTTTCTCGAAACGTCCGGAGCAAATCCTCATGAACGCCAGACGGTCTCTGTGCGCGGGATTCATGTTGGCCTGAATTTTGAAAATGAAGCCGCTGAAAGGTGTCTCGACAGGGTCGACGATAGTGTCGCCGGCGAGGCGTTCCTCAGGGCAGGGAGCCATTTTGATGAATTCTTCCAAAAACGGGAGAACGCCGAAGTTCGTCATGGCTGAACCGAAGAAAACGGGAGTGAGCGAACCGCTAAGGACGCGTTCGTAGTCGAACTCATCGCCTGCCATGTCAAGAAGTTCGATCTCCTCGACAAGACGGTCGTGGTAGTATGGGCCGAGCAGTTTCGCGAAATCCTCGTCGTCAACGCCGCCGGTTTTGGACGTGACGAACGACATGCCGTGGTTGCCGCCTTCGAACAGCTCGATTTTTGAACTTTTGCGGTCATAGATGCCCTTGAAGTCGCCGTCTGTTCCGATCGGCCAGTTCATGGGGTATGAGGCTATTCCGAGAACGTCCTCTATCTCCTTGAGGAGGTCGAAGGGATTCTTGGAGGCGCGGTCCATTTTGTTGATGAAAGTGAATATCGGGATGCCGCGCATCTTGCAAACGTGGAAGAGCTTGATCGTCTGCGCCTCGACGCCTTTCGCGCCGTCGATCAGCATGACGGCGGAGTCGGCAGCCATCAGAGTCCTGTAGGTGTCTTCGGAGAAGTCCTGGTGACCGGGCGTGTCGAGGATGTTGATGCAATATCCGTCGTACTCAAACTGGAGCACGGAGGAGGTCACGGAAATACCGCGCTGCTTTTCGATGTCCATCCAGTCGGAAACCGCATGACGCGCCGTCTTGCGCGCCTTTACAGATCCGGCGAGACGGATGGCGCCTCCGTAGAGAAGGAGCTTCTCTGTCATTGTCGTTTTACCGGCGTCCGGGTGCGATATGATGGCAAATGTTCTTCTGCGCGTAACTTCGCGCCTGATTTCGTCGTAATTCATGAATTGTTTCTCCGCGTTTCTTCTGTGTGAAGCGGCGAGAACCGTACACCGGTTTTGAGACCGGATCTGGATGCGTGCTTCACGTGCGGTTCCGACATGTTGAACGGTGTCAAATCGCGACCGCACAATCTATTATTATATTATATCCGCGACGGCAATTCAAGATTTGTTTTCAGTGGGGGATAGTCGTAAAATATGCTGCGGACTGTTGATCTGTCCGCGGCGCAGGAGCGCTTTTTGATATTATTATGTCTTGCCGGGGAGCTCTCTGTATGGCGGGTAAAAACATGGACGCCGGGATGGCGGAAACTTGCTTCGGCGCGGGCGAAAATCGCTGCGGCGGAGACGAGGCGGAACGCATAATTTCATATTATCTTTCCGGGGAAACCTCAATTCGTGAGATTTCTTATCTGACTGTGCGCGATTTTGCCGAGAGCAGGATGACCGAGAAGAAGTCGGTGTTTATTGCCTCCATGGCGCACGTTACGGACGAGGCGGAGGCGCAGGCGTTTGTAGGAAAAATCCGTTCGGAGTACCCGGACGCGAGACATAACGTTTACGCGTACAGTCTGTATAACGGAGGCGTGCCCGTGAAGAGGTTTTCGGACGACGGGGAGCCGAAGGGTACGGCAGGGATGCCCGTTTTGGACGCGATAGAAAAGGCCGGCGTGACTGACGCGGCAGTCGTGGTGACAAGGTATTTCGGAGGAATACTGCTCGGCGCCCCGGGGCTGACGAGGGCTTATTCGAACTCGGCGACAGACGTTATCAGAGAGTCGGGAACCGTCAGGATGGTTATGGCTAGGAAGTTCGTTTTGAGCTTCGGGTACGATATGTACGGAAAGCTGAACATGCTTCTGGAGGGCCGGAAGATAATAAAAGAGCCGCCCGTTTTCGGGTCGGACGTAACACTTGAGGTTGCGGTTCCGGAGGCCGATGCCGGACGGCTGATAAGGGATATAAACGACGCGACGTCAGCTCTTTGTCACATTGTACCTGGCGAAAAGGGCTTTTGTCACATAGAATGAAACGAGAGAAGTGACGACAGCCAGAACGATGCCGCCGATGATGTCGGTGGGGTAGTGGACGAAAACGAACATCCGCGAAAACGCGATCATCGCGGCGCCGAACAGAGCGAGGGAACCCCAGCCTTTTTTGTTGTAGAAGAGGCAGAGGGCGCAGTTGAAGGAAGCGAGCGTGTGGCCTGACGGGAAAGAGTAGTCGGACGGCTGCTTGATCAAAAGGTCTGCCGCGGTGATGAGCGCGTTCGGCTGAGTGTAGGGGCGCGGTCTGGCGACCGCGTTTTTGATTATCATATTTCCGATAAGGACGCCGAGCAGCATCGCGAAGCCCATTTGGATCGCGATTTTGCGGGTGCGCTTCGGGAAGATCATGGCGGCAATCAGTACGATGAAACAAATCGAGTCGCCGAGAAGCGTGAAATATCTGAAGAATGTGTCGGTCACCGGGTTGCTGAGCCAGGTCTGAATTCCATTTAAAAAATCAATTTCCCAGGGCATATGAATACTCCGTTCAAAGATGGTTCGTAAATCTGATACGTTGCGTAAAGTACGTTGCGTGAATATGGCGCGTACAGGGAGGCGGCAAAATGTGCATTTCCGTCATGCGGCAGCCCGGAGATGCGCTTAAATTTGCCGTGTTTTAGGAAAATTCAGGCGTTGAAAAACCGGACCGCGTATAAGTCGGCGAACCGCTTTTAAATGAGAGTTTTAAAACTTCGGGGCGGTTCGAGCGATTTGTAAACAAAGGAAGCGCTTAGAGCGGGAGACGTTACCTGAGCGTTTCCTTTTTCTTTCTAAGGAGAAGCGCGACGGGAACCGCGGCGAGGAGCGGAACGACTGTCGTGACAGCGCTGCCGCAGCCTTTCTTGGGGGCGGGCTCGGGGGTGACGACAGGTGCGTCGGTCGGAACAGGCTCGTCGGTGGGTTCTTCGGTCGGGTCGGGTTCGGGCTTCACGTATGAGAGAATGATCGAGTTGACGACGGTTCTGACCTGGCCGGAGGAGCCGTCCTCTTTTTTGTCGGAGGGATGGTTGACGAGCTCGTAGTTGCCGGTCTCGGCGTTGTAGTTGGCCATCGTGGCGCTGCCGCCGCCGTCGAGGAGGAAGCAGTTTTCGTAACCGAGAGCCACGCAGAACTTAGGCATGTCCTGAATCATCAGACCCTGCGCGTAGCCGGGCTGACGGCCGTCGGAGGTCACGAACATGATCTTGCCGTCGGCGGTGTTGCCGATGATCGAGGTGGGGTACTTGGTCGCGTCGCCGTTGCCGAGAGCTTTACCGTTTCTGACGAGAATGATGTGGCCGCCGACGATGTTGGTGACTTCCTGCCAGATGGCGTTGTCGGTTTTCGTGCCTTTAAGTTCAAACGAGAACTCGAGCTCGTCGCCGATCTTGTAATCGGCAACCTTGGCAACATACCTGTCGCCGCGGGCGGTGAGAATCAGGCGGTTGGGCTGCATTTTCGGGTTTTCGTCGCCCTCCTTGCAGATGGCGGTGATTTTGCCCTTGATGACGGCGCCCTGCTTGATGCAGTAATCGTAGTCGCAGTCGATGACGATCTCGTAGGCGTCGTCGAGAGCCGCGTTGTCGGCAGGTCCCTTGTCGGAGTAGAGCATTATCGCCTTGTTGGCAGGGAGTCTGTTAAGACCGGTCAGCTTGACTTCAGCGCTGCCCTGTGTCAGGTTCTTGCAGTTGATTTTGAGAGTGGGGGTGCCGAGAACGGTCCTGCCGTCAGGAGTGATTCCGAAAGCGTCGAAGGCGCCCTCAAACGGGGTTTCGGCGGAGGTGTGCGGGCTGGAAATGATTTCGCCGTCGTACATGTCAAGACCGCGCGGAATCGTGAGAGAGTGGGTCACGACCTCGTCCTTGCAGCCGCCGTAGTTGGTTCCGGAGCCGACGACTCTCGCGTGAGCGTACGATACCATCCAGAGGTCGCCGTTGATGGCGGAAATGGGCTGGAGGCCGGGGTTGGCCGCTGCGTAGTTGCTCATGGTTTTGGGTGTGGTGACAAGCTTGTTGCTGTACTCTCCGCCGCCCGTGACCGCAACCTTGAGGTCGGCTCTTGTCGGATCGAATTCGACGACCCAGATCTCCTGCTCCTTGTACTTGGAGTCGGCACTGAGGGTGATGTGAGTGCACGTTACGCCTTCGTAAAGGGTTTCGGTCGTTCTCGCGACTTCACCGTCAAACGGCTTGTCGGGAATAGCAAACGCCGAGATGATTCCGCAGGCTGCGAAAGCGGCGAGACAAATGATGAGACAGATAATCTTTTTCATATTAAAAACTCCGTTTCGTATGGGATTGAAAAGGGCGGGCGCGGTCGGCTTCGTGCCGGGGTCGGAAGCTCCGGAGTCCCGGGTGGATATGAAAAATTCCGAATCCTAAAACCCGCCGGTTGATTAATGGTATTTTACCACGCTTTCCCGTTGTTGTAAATAATTAAACATCTATTTGGGAACAATGCCTGACTTATGCCTGACTTGTTCCGGCTCCGGCGGAAAGAAAAGCGCGAGGGGAGGAAAAACGGAGGTTTTGACAGGCGCGAACGGCCAACGGATGTTTCCGCTATTCCGGAGCTTAAAACGGAGCTTAAAAGGGGCTTAAAAAGGCTTATCGAGGTTGAAAAAAGAGCGGAGGCATGGTACAATATATACGATGAAGCGGCGCGTACAAAACCCGCGCCGGAATTTTACGGAGGACAGAAATGATTATAAACCCGACCATTTTCGAAAGCGACGGACTTAAAGAGCGCGGATACGATCCGTTTTCGAGGATTCTGAAGGACAGAGTCGTGCTCATTTTCAACGACATAAACGACGATCTGGCGTGCACGGTCATCGCGCAGCTTTTGTACCTGCAGGCGCTCGATCCTGATAAAGAGATTACAATTTATATTAACAGCTACGGCGGATCTGTTTCCGCGGGTCTTGCGATCTACGATACGATCAAAATGCTTACATGCGACGTCAAGACCATTTGCGTCGGTATGGCGGCAAGCATGGGTGCTGTTCTTCTGGCGGCAGGAACCAGGGGAAAGAGGTTCGCCCTCGAAAACAGCCAGGTTATGATTCATCAGGTTCTCGGCGGAGTTGAGGGACAGGCGACCGACATGGAAATCGAGGCGGCGCAGATCCTCAGAATCAGGGAGAGAATCAACTGGTTGCTCGCGAAGGACACCGGAACGCCTATAGAGACCGTCGCAAAGGACACGCTCAGAAACAAGTGGCTCTTTGCCGACGAGGCGATGAAATACGGCCTTGTGGACTTCATAATTCCGAACGCAAGATAAACACGGAATATAAAACAGCAACCGTCCGGATTCAAGGAACGGTTGCTCAATCAATCTGGATTATTTGACATAATAAAAACGGCGCCCGCCCCCTTGATCTCGAGAGGGGCGGGCGCCTTCGATTACCTAAATATAGGCAAATAATTACTTTGTTCCAAAGAGTCTGTCGCCCGCGTCGCCGAGACCCGGAACGATGTAGGCGTTTTCATTGAGGTGGTCGTCAAGCGCCGCACAGTAGATCTGGATGTCGGGGTGGGCTTCCTGAACCTTTTTGACACCTTCGGGAGCGGCAACCAGGCACATCAGCTTGATGTTGGTGGCGCCTCTTCTCTTGAGGAGGTCGATCGCGTCGCAGGAGCTTCCGCCGGTCGCGAGCATCGGATCGCAGAGAATTACAAGGCGGTCGCCGATGTCGTCAGGCAGCTTGCAGTAGTAAGGGACAGGCTTGTGCGTGCTGGGGTCGCGGTAGAGACCGATGTGGCCGACTTTCGCGACGGGGAGCAGGTTGAGGAGACCGTCGAAGCGCCCGCGGCGCCCGCGACGGAGTACATGCCCAACGGCTTCGCCGACCCGGTCGAGGTCGGGCAGGCGGTCGAAGAGGCCAGCCAGCAGAGCGAGGATCCCGAGATCAGCGTCATCCAGGGCCTGAAGAACATCGCGAGCAACACCGGCTTCGCCCGGGGCGACTGGCGCCAGTACGCCATGATCGCCGTGGCCTGCGTGCTTCTGTACCTGGCCATCGTGAAGCAGTTCGAGCCTCTGCTGCTGCTGCCCATCGCCTTCGGCATGCTGCTGGCCAACCTGCC